>JAZDOS010000040.1:0-18512 GCA_043798375.1 Candidatus Omnitrophota bacterium
AGTTATTCTTCCTTCAATATAAATTCTAATGAGAGCGTAATAGTGATACTTCCTTCTTCCGCAAGCGATATATTAAATAGAGTAACAGGCCCGGGCGCAAGCAATATCTACGGGTCTTTAAGCTGTAACGGTATCTTCATACTGGTGAATCCTTCAGGCGTCAATATAGGCTCTACAGCCAATATAAGCGCGGCAGGCCTTGTAATATCCACTAGAGACATAGCTAACGCGGACTTCATAAACGGCGACTACGTCTTCAGGAAGCTCTCCCAACAGGAACTCGATATGTTAATTATAAACGAAGGCGCGATAACGCTTCAGAACGGGGGCTTCGGCGTCTTAATAGCAGGGGCAATCGAGAATAAGGGCACCATCGTAGCGCCCTTGGGTAAGATAGCCCTCGCATCGGGAGACGCCGTGAGGCTCGATATATCAAACGGCGGGCTCGTATCAGTCGCCATAGAAGAAAAGGTCGCCTCAACAATCAAGGATTCGCTCGGTAACCCCATCACAGACCAGATAAAGAATACAGGCACTCTTGACGCGCCGGGAGGCGTCGTCCTGCTCGAGGCAGAAAGCCTCACCGATATATTCACCAAGGCCATAAACCTCGAAGGACACGTCCAGGCCAATACCTTCGAGGAGCACGACGGCCTCATAAGGCTCGTGGCGGACGGCGACATTGAGTCATATGCCAGCCTACAGGCCAAAGGCGGCTCTATCAATATAGAGACGGAAGGCGCGGTAAAGAGCCTCGGCTCAATCGAGACAGGATACCTTATTGAGAAAGGCGCTTCGTGCTTACTCGGCGGCACTACAATCGTGGGGACGGCCTACTTGGAGAACGCCGATGGCGCAGTTGATGTGGAGGGTAATATCAGCGGCAACTACGAGGATAATGGTGACGTGAGATTCACCGGTAATGTAACGCTCATAGGAGCGACCACCCTGCGAGCGGATCTTAACGGCGACGATTCAGGTAAGATAGATATGCAGACTTACGCATTAATAGGGGGGAATTACGACCTTACCCTATACACGGGCGAGGCCGCGACATTGAACTCTATTACAGGGGTAAATACCCTCACGTTAAACTCATCCAATACAAGCGATAAGACCTACACCTCACCCGGTACGGAAAATTTCAGTATTACGACAATGAAGACCAACTACCACTCGATATTCTCCCGAGACAAGACCGAAGACGGATACACGATGATATACTCAACGGGCACCGCAACCGGGGGCTTACAGTGGATAGATAACGCCGCCAGGCTCGGCGGCACATACAAACTCGCGAATAACATCGACGCGTCCGAGACAGCAAGCTGGAACTCAGGATTAGGATTTAACCCAATCGGCGATGCCACCAATAAATTCACAGGCACGTTCGACGGAAACTCCAAGACAATATCGGGCATCGCAATTACCAGGACCGGCGCAAACTACATCGGGCTATTTGGCTACACCGGTACAACCGCCCAGATAAATAATACAGGGCTTACTGATGTAAACGTTGCTGGAAATAATTTCGTAGGCGCTCTGGTGGGACTTAATGATTATTGCTCTATCAGCAACTCCTACGCTACGGGGAGCGTTAGTGGTAGTAATAATGTGGGTGGATTAATAGGATATAATTTTTATGGCCCTATCTCTAACTCCTACGCTACGGGGAGCGTTAGTGGTAGTAATAATAATGTAGGCGGATTGGCGGGAAATTCTAATGGCTCTATCTCTAACTCCTACGCTACTGGGAGCGTTAGTGGTAATGAGAGTATAGGCGGGTTAGTGGGAAACGCTTTTGGCGGCTCTATCAGTGACTCGTATGCCATCGGCACAGTCTCAGGAGATAGCGGCTTTACAGGCGGCTTTGTGGGATATAATAATACCGGCGCATACAATGGTTATAACTACTGGTCGACATCGAATAACATAGCGGGACTACCGGGTATCGGTAACGATACAAAGACTAACGTCATCGGTGGCACCAACGCGGCTCTGATGACGACATCTACCGGCTCTTTCAGCGGCTGGGATTTCGACTCGACATGGGCCATCGTTTTGGGCGAGACCTTCCCATATTTGCAATACCAGTATCCTACTACACCCCCTAATGGTATATCAGGCACGGCCTATACGGATAACGGCACAACAGGCATAGCCCAGAATACTGATATCATAATAGCCAAAGACGGCGCGGAGCTTGATACGCTATCCGCATATTACGGCGGCTTTTTTTATCAAACATACGACTCTACTGCCTTTACTTCCGGCGATACCGTGATGGCGTATATCAGTAACGGTCAAACCAACATAGGCAACACGGTAACGGTAATCGGCTCATCCGGGACGGCCGGCCTCGACATCTACGGCAACAGCACATTGAGGATAACAAACGACAACGGCTTGGTCACATCGAATGCCAATCTGGGCAGCGCGCGCGTCACCGGAGATCCCAATAACATGGTTTACTCTTTTGACAGCGGAACGTTAAGCGTGGACGGCAGTATCTACATAGCAAGCAATAAGACATTCGCGCCCGGCGGCGATATTAATCTGTCCGGCGACTGGACGAACGCCGGCACATTCACGCACAGCTCGAAACAAGTCACATTTAACGATGCGACGCAGGTATCCCATATATATGGAACGACCTCTTTTTATGATTTAACCTGCACGACAGCCGGCAAAGAATTGCAGTTTGAGGCAGGCGCTACCGAGACGATTGTAGGTACCCTTACTCTTACCGGCGCGGCCGGCAACCTCGTAAAACTTAGAAGCACATCAAGCGGCACCCAGTGGAAGATAGACCCGCAAGGAGCTAACAATATCTCATTCGTGGATGTCAAAGATTCAAATAATATAAGGGGTAGTTACATCAATCCCGCCAATTCCGTAGATAGCGGAAACAATACGAACTGGTTCTCGCCGCCCGAGCCGACGCCTCCGGAGCCGCCCGAACCTCCGCTACCGCCTGACCCGACTCCTGAAAATCCGGAGCCAAAGGAGCCAAAGATAGATGAAGGGGATGATGCTGACGGGGGTCCATCCTGGGACAGGGCGAATAAGTACGAAAAGCCTTATCTTCCCGGCAAATACCGCACCGTGGTCATCGTGTTCGAAGGTAAAGTGGTCGTGGCGCCCTATGACGAAAAAGGCCCAAGGTATGACGAAGGGATCGTGTTAACCGAAGGAGGGAAGGCATTACAGGAAGGGGAGATTATGTAACGTAAATACAACCTGCGAGGTTTGCCGGCAGGTGTCTACCAGTTAACCTCGCAGGTTGTATTATTTTTTCTTCTCTTTATGATACTGAAGTATCTTTTCCTCCAGGTCTATTGAGAAATGGAAACGCGAACTGCCTGACTCGGAAAGCGACGGATTACCCATGGGGATGATGAAGCCCCACTCAAACCTCAGGACGACCTGATCATACAGATTGAGCCTCACGCCGGTCCCTACGCTTGCGAGCTTATATTCAACTCTATCGCCCTGTATATCCCCTCTTTTCGTTCCGAAGCCGTGGTCGAAGAAAATAAGCCCCGTTATTTCATCCCTCAAAGGTTTTTGGTCGAAGGGCAGTTTCAGTTCCTTGGGGAGAAAGGCTGCCGAGACTAATAATTCCACGTTCGTCTGGACGGCGTTATCCGCGTAGTAGTCCGCGTAAGGATAGCCTCTCACCGAATTCATCCCTCCGAGAGGGTACTCTTCCTGCGGCGTCAGTTTCTCGGACGCGAACTGTGAGTCGACTTTAACTACAAGCTGAGAGTAGGGAGGTATGGAGCGCCTGTGCTGAATTCCGAACTTGAACCTGGAGAAAGTATTCTCCGCGTTCCTCGACGAAAATTCGTTCTTTCTCAACGCGCCCAGAATATTTAAGCCTTGAGAAAACTCCGGCTTTATATATGTGACGCTCGAAGGCATCCTCAAGAGCATCCTCGCGCCGATCGTCAGGATCCTCAGCCTATCCTTATTCAGGACGCCGTTATTTGTGTAGACATTTTTATTTTTGCCGTCAACCCCTATATAGACTTCGCCCATATACTCGTCTTTTTGAAAGACATCCTGGTGGACAAAGGCGCTCAGGCTCTTCGAGTATGAGCGAAGGTCATACATTTCGAAATCTTTCTTTGGGAAGGCCGCGGCCTGCGAGAAGCCGTAGAGGAGCGATGTGCCTTCGGTGGTTATAGGGATTGAGTGGTAAGCGTAAACATTATTCGAGTGGTCGGTCCTGGTATATCCGGCAAGCACCGTATCGTCCAATCCCAGGAAATTGTTGTGCTTTCCGCCGTAACTGTACCTTTCCCTGCCTGTTGAAACGCTGCCTTCCCTGTCAATAGACCCGGTGGCATGTATGGGAAGGCGGCTCGTCACGTTTAATGTCACATCGGTGAGTCCGGGTTTGGAGCCCGCATGAAGCATGGCCTTGGCCTCCCTGTCGGGGTTCTTATTCATGATCTGCAGGCTTCTGGATATTTTATAATAACGCAGGATCTCTCCCGGCTCGATATCCCAGTAAGAGGCCACTTTTTTTTTATTGTAATATTTGAAATCGGATATCTCAAGGACGCCCATCCGCGCCTCAACGACCTCGAGAACGACCTCGCCTTCCTTGACCTCCTGCGGCGAGACAAAACAGGCCGCTATAACTCCTCTCCTGAGGTATTCCTGCTCTATGTCTTTGGCAAGTTCCCTCAGTTCTCCGACGCTTGCCTGCCTACCCTCATATTTTTCTATAATGAAGCGGAAATCCTCCGTCGGGAAACTTTCGCAGCCAAGGATGGTTATCTTTTTTACGAAAAAGGCGGGGCCCTTCACTACCTCCACATCCTCCTCCTTGATCTTAGGAGCCTTTCTGGGCGCCTGCTCCATCTTCTTTTCCACCTCTTCGCGCACGGGGCGATCCACTTCTCCTATGCCCCTTTCAACGTTGGATGGCTGAGAGTAGGCAGGCGCAGATATTATTATCAATATTCCCGCAATAATCAGTATAATCGCCGTTTTATAGCGCATATTTTCATAACAATATTACATGGTAATATTCGCTTTGTCAATAGAAGCCATTCCCGAAGCCAATATTAAATTTTGTTGACTTTTAGTGTTTTTGTATTATAATTTAAGAGTAAGAAGTGATATATCTAATCTTACATGTAAAATTATAAATAACATTTATTTGAGTGTCAAGGGAAATTTAAATGATTGCCGAAGAGATAAAACGCGTAAGGATTAAAAAGGGATTATCACAGGAGAAATTAGCGAGGCTGGCGAATATTTCCTATAATACCGTGGTAAAAATAGAAACCGGTTCCACGCCGAATCCGGGAGTAAAGACAATTTCTAAAATTGCTAGGGCATTAAGCGTAACGGTGGATAAGCTAATCGCTTAAATATAATGCCAAAACAATTACAGCCATATAAAGCATATTTTAAGATCCAATCAAAATTGGGTATTTTGGTCGGCACAACCAAAGCTTATTGGGATATTATTACCCGTATCAAGCATCCAACAGTAATGGGCAGGGAAGGAGAGGTCAAGGATACTCTCTCTAATCCCGATGAAGTGCGGGTTAGTAAGAAAGATATAGCTGTATTATTATTTTATAAAATCATCGGGAAATATTATTTTTGTGTAGTAATAAGGTGTTTCAAAAAAAGAGGTTTTATTGTTACCGCTTATTGGACGGAGAAAATTAAGGAAGGGGAGTTAAAATGGAAAAGGTAAGATTGTATTATGACTCTAAAGGCAATACCTTAAATATCTGGTTTGATGATCCTCAAAAGGAGCATATCTGCGAAGAAACAGGAGAAGAAGTAATTTTAGTGAAAAATAAAAAAGGCAAAGTAATTGGTTTTGAAAAATTGAACTTTCTTCTACATCCTAAGGAAGCAATAAAAACCTTTCCCGTGGAAGTTTTGGTAAGTTGAGACCGTTGCCTATTGACTTTTTCCATGTTTTAAGGTAAATTTAAGCCAGGAGGTGGAAAGGATGAAATCTTTGAAAGTAGTGTGCGTTTTAATTTTGTCGCTTCTCGCCGCGTCCGCCGCGTTTTCAGCGGAAGCCAGACGAACGGCAAAGATCACAAGCATAACAGGAGAGGCGAATGTAAAGCCTGACGGCCAGGAGGCATGGACGAGCGCGGCCAAGGGCATGATTCTGAACGAAGGCGATATGCTGAAGACCGGGAAGGATTCAACGGCCCGCGTTAACTTAGACGGAGACGGCGAGACCGCCACCGTTGATATTTCGCCGAATTCGAACCTCATGCTCGCCGAGCTTTTGCAGGACAAAGAGAAGGGGACTCAAACCACCCTCCTCGATCTGGCTCTCGGCGAGATATTGATAAAGGCCGAAAAATTACACACCACGGAGTCGAAGTTTGAGGTGAAGACCCCGACATCCGTCGTGGGCGTGAGAGGAACGAAATTCTCGGTGAAGGTGGAAGCGCTGGAAGAAAATCCGACGCAGTAGGAGTGAATATCGCATAGCCTGCCTTAAGATCCATTGCGGCGCCGAAAGCGGGGGTATTCGAAGAGCGCACGAAAGAGCCTATCCCAATACCAGGGAAAGGCTCTTTTTGAATATCCCGCCGGAAACCAATTCGAATAAATCAATTCGATTTTGTTGACTTTTGATGTTTTTGCATTATAATTTAAGAGTAAGAAATGATGTATCGAATCTCACAAGTAAAATTATAACGAAAAATGAGAAAACTGCCGGGCTTTCTAAAAGATTACTTCTGGGATACGGATTTTAAATCGATCGCCCCGGATAAGAACAGGATTTATATCCTCAGGCGGATTTTGGAATACGGGAATTTGAAGGCCGTTAATTGGATGTTTAATAATTTTAAAATAGCGGAGATAAAAAACGCCTTATCCAATTTTCGCGGCTACTCTCAAAAAAGCGCCAATTTTTGGGCAGTTATGCTGGATGTCAAAAAGGAGGATGTGAAGTGTTTGAGCAGGTCCTTCCGGGAAACACAAAAAAAATTCTGGCCTTATTAGAAAAAAGCGAAATTATACAAAAAGCTTATCTGGCGGGAGGCACCGCCCTGGCGCTTCAACTCGGCCACCGCGTTTCGTATGATTTGGATTTCTTTACTCGGCAGAAATTCAATGAGGAGGCGCTTTTACCCGAGATTGAAAAGATATCCGATTTTCAGTTGGAAAAAATCGCATGGAGGACAATCCGCGGCGATTTTGCAGGCGTTCGATTCAGCATATTCTATTACAGATACCCCCTCCTTTATCCTGCAAAAAAGTTTAGGATGGCTAACATAGCGGATGTTTCCGATATTGCCGCGATGAAAATCGCCGCTATTGCGTCCAGGGGAACCAAAAGAGATTTTGTAGATCTTTATTTTATCTGCAAACAAGCCGTGTCTTTAAAAGACGCTATCGAACTTTATGATAAAAAATATAAAAATTTAGCCGCGGCGAAGGTGCATATTATGAAGAGCCTTGTCTATTTTAACGATGCCGAACCCGAAAATATGCCCCGGATGCTCAAAGCCTGTCAATGGAAAGAGGTCAAAGTATTTTTTGAAAGCGGGATTAGAAAAATAACGCGCTTAAGAAGAGGAAAATAGGATGAATCCAATCAAGGATAGCGGCTCTACCGATATTTTTTAAATACTTACGTCACATAGTGTGAATGAAAAAAAATGGGGAGGGGTGAGTGGCCAGAATAGGAACGTTTCTTTTTATCGCCATGCTGGGAATGGCCGTAGTGATGCCGTGTTATTGCGAAAGCGATTCAGGCAGTGGTGAGCTAGTGACCCTGGAGGGCAGGATAACCGCGATGGACTGGGTGGCGGGGGTAATTACGATGAAGTGGCTTCAGTCAGAGCCCGTAATCGCTTATGACGAAATTACCCTTTCGGTCCCGCGGGACATAAAGATCATAAAGGGTTCCCAGACGATAGGTTTCAGCGAACTTAATCAGTTTGATAACGTTACGGTTCAGTACAAAAAGAACGGCAGTATAGGCCTGCCCAAAGTGGTGAGTTTAACCGTCAAAACTTTGGGGAATTCTTAAGGTATATCCTCGTTCAGATTTGACTCTTTCGCGGTCTTTATGTCATTCGCCAGCCTGCTCGGCGATACGCCGTCGATCTTCTCCTTGACAAGCATGCCCCTATTTTTCCTTCAGAGAAGTAAGTCCTTGAATAATCTATAAGATATGGTATAATTCATCTTCCGGAGGCAGGAGACTCATAATTCGAAAAGGGTCAAAATCGTAACTTCCTGATAGTGATGAGAATATAAGAGGATTATCGGTGGTGAGTTAATACGATTTCTTTTGCCCGGTGATCCAGTAATACTTTAAAGTGAGAAAAAAATCCTGCCTGACCTAATAATCCAAATCCCATCTTGTTCCACTCATTCGAATAATAGATATTTGTCCTAAAACGTATTCCGCTTATTTCGAGATCAGTTTGATGGAGATACGAGACTACAGCGCCGCCTATTCCGGAAAATACTCGTGCTTTACCTCTCATTAAATTGTGTCCCAGGAATTCGGCTATTGCTCCCGGAAAAGTACATTCGTCCGCTCCTGAATCAATCAACCCAAGGAACCTGCACGATTTATTCTCGCGTATGAGCCGAACAGGTATGATAGGCCGGCAAGCCTCGCCGACCTCTTTAGAGATGGGATCGCGGATTACTTCCCTTACGTATGGAAATTTTATGAGTTTTTCTTCGGGCATTATAATAGATATCCCAAATTCTCGGAGGGTATCATAGTGAGGATGGGATCTTTTACGCCCTTCTTTTTTGCCTTAGATAGCGCTGCCTCGATAGTCTTTCCATAACCGCTGACCTTGGTCCGCGATTCATTTAAGGCAACCCATAAGCCAGTGTATTTTTTCTCTATCTTCCTCATATCTATAACAGCCATATCTTTCGACCTCCCGCAATCATATATACCACAGATTCATAAAATATGCAAAGGGAAAATTGATTTCAATTATAAAAATCCTAATTGAAGAAACGAGGCATTTTCTTCAATTACCCAAAGTGGTGAGTTTAACCGTCAAAACTTTGGGGAATTATTAAGGTATATCCTCGTTCAGATTTGACTCTTTTGCGATTTTTAAATCATTCGCCAACCTATCCGGCGATACGCCGTCGATCTTTTCCTTGACGAGTATCAGCGCGTTTATGACAGGGATGGTGGTATTATAATATTCTTTGTAGAACTCATCGAGTTCATTCACCAGCCTGGCGGCGCCGAGAGACGGGATCCTGCCCGATAATCCCGACTTCTTATTTACGATGATCCCTTCCGCGTCAAGGCCTTCGTAGAGGCCTCTTATATAAGCCGTCTTTTGCGCGCTGACAAACTCTTCGTATGTGACCGTCTTCGGTTTCGTCTCCGCGGTGACGCTGCCGGGATTCTTCCAGGTGTCGCCGTCGAGAAAAGTGCCGCGCCATTCCTCCGCCGCGAAAGAATTTTGAAAAAAAAGCGCCAATATAAAGATGACACCCGCCTTTTTAAGGATGCAGAACATCTTATCGCCTCCTCGCGTTATGTTTCCTATAGCCAGTTTAATTGTCAGAGTAGGGGAGGTTTAAACCTCCCCTACTGATTATACCTTGTAAGGTTTGAAATTGCAAATGAGGTTTCAACAACCTGCGAGGTTTGATAGTAGCTATCTACCGGTTAACCTCGCAGGTTGTATCGGTTTTTCATTCCGTGCCCTTGACAGGCGAGGTTTTATAGTGTATACTACAACTAATATAAGTATGGTAGTTACCATAAATACCCTACTAACCATATATCAGGAATAAGGGGAAGGCGGATGGGCGCAAACCTCATATCGGTAAAAGATATAGTCAAGAAGTACAGCCTTACTTACCAGGCGATCAATCATTATACCAATTTCGGGCTGTTGGAAGTGGCCACGAAAAACGGCAATATGAGAATGTATGACGCCCAGCATGTCGATAAGCGATTGGGCCAGATAGTGCATTTGAAGAACAGCGGATATCCTTTGAGGCTGATACGCAAGATGATTCTCGAGGAGAGGATGCCATAAGTGAGTTACTATAAGATATTGGGATTGGATAAAGAGCCTTTTTCCACGAGCCCCGACCCGGAATTTTTTTATCAATCGAAAGAGCACACATCCATCCTCTACAGGCTCCGGATCGCCCTTGAGTTGAAGAGGGGCTTAAGCCTTGTCCTCGGCGATGTCGGCACAGGCAAGACGACATTGAGCAGAAAATTGTCCCAGCTGATTAAGGCCGAGCCGCGGCTTGCCATGACGATGATCCTGAACCCTGTCTATGAGTCCGAGAAACAATTTCTGGCGGACCTCGCGGAACGGTTTCATGTCGCTTCCGATCCCGCGCTCACGGCAAAAGAACCGGCCATACTGGATTATCTCAAAGTAATCGAAAAATATCTGTTTGAAAAAAGCGTTGAGGAAAATAAGACGATAGTCCTTCTCATTGATGAATCGCAGAAATTGATAGACCCGTGCCTCGAGATTCTGCGCGCCCTTTTAAATTACGAAACCAACGAATACAAAATACTTCAATTGATCCTGATGGGCCAGATGGAGCTCCTGCCGCGCATAGGCCGGATAAAAAATTTATGGGACAGGATCGCGCTGAAATACGTGATAAACCCGCTGGACGAGGACGAGGTTAAAGAGTTGATACATTTTCGCCTGAAGCAGGCCGGATACGTATCGCGTTACCCGCTTTTTAGCGACAGCGCGATCAGCGCGATATACAATTACACGCAGGGCTATCCGAGAAAGATCGCGCTATTATGCCATGACGCGCTGGAGTATCTGGTGATGCACAATAAGGAGATGGCGGATAAAGAGGTCATTCAGGAACTGATTCAGAAAGAAGTTAAACCTGTGTCAGATGTCAGGTGTCAAGTATCATGACATATGAAAATATTTCTCCCGAGGAAAGATTGTTCAGGGTCATACAGGGCCAGAAGGCCCCGCATCCCGCGGAGATAGAGTTTAAAAAAAAGAGGGCAATAGAGCCGCGTTCCATAAGGCAATTTTTCGAGAGCCTAAAGCCGAAAATACTGGCAAAGATTGCGGCATCGCCGGACATTTACCACATAGATATTAAGGCGGTAAATAATTGCCTGGCAGGGATATTGGTTTTTTTTACCGTGACGGTTATTTATTACACGATTGCCAAGAAACCGGACATAGCGAAGGTGACAAAGGCGCTTTCGGATATCCAGATACAGGAGACGGGAAAGAAGCCGCAGATAGAGGCCCTTAAACCGATTTCCGATTATCTGGCGCAGATAAAGAAAAGGGGCATACTGGCGGCGCCATCAAAAGCGGAAAAACCGCCGCCGTTGGCGAAGGGAAAAGAACCGGCATCGAAATTAAACGACCTCGCCAAGGACCTCAAATTGAAGGGGATCGCATGGGGGAAGTCGCCGAAGGCGATCGTCTCAAACGAGAAAGAGAATAGGACTTATTTCCTCGGTGAGGCCCAGGTGATCGGTTCGACCGGCATCGAGATAAAGGTGATCCTGAAGCATAAGGTAATTATAAGTTATGGAAATGAGGAGATGGAGTTGACGTGAGTCAGGGTTCAGGGTTCAGGGTTCAGGGTGCGGTAAAGATGGCGGTGATTTTTTTCGCGGCCCTCACCTGTACCCTGTACCCTGTACCCTGTACCCTGAAAGATACCCCGGACGCGCATGCCCAGATGCGCGAAATAGAGGCGCACAAGTCTTTTGCCGAGTGCGACTTTCCGGGACTGAAGAACAAGCTCTCTCTCGACATACGCGACATGGATATGGGCAGTTTCCTGAAGTTCGTCGCGATAGAAGGCGATTTGAACATCGTGGCGAGTAAGCTCGTAACGGGGCCGGTGAATCTGCTCATAAACGATGTAACCATCGGCGATGTCCTGGAGATAGTTTTATCGATGAATAAATTCGCCTATGAGATACGGGGAAACGTCATCAAGATCATGGCGGCCGAGGAGTACAAAGCCATCTACGGCGTGGAATTTTACGACCACAGGCAGACCATGATACGCCAGTTGAAATACGCCTCTGTAAAGAATGTCGCGGCAATGCTCGGCAACATAAAAAGCGATATCGGAAAGATAGTTTTTGATGAATCGACCGCGACGCTCATCCTCATAGATACGCCGGAGAAATTGAAGGAGATGGAGATAGTCATAGATAAGCAGGAGATGCCGACCGTCGTGAGAATACCGCCGACCGAGACGGAGATATTCGAGCTGAAATACGCCAAGGCCGACGACGTCAAGGCGGAGATAGCGAAAATCCTCACACCGGAGATGGGCGCGATGCGCGTGGATACGCGGACCAACACTTTGGTCATCGCCGACCTGCCGTACAAAATAGAAGAGGCCCGGACGCTGGTGAAGGCGTTTGACCGCAAAACGCGGGAAGTGTTTATCGAGGCGAAGATCGTCGAGGTGACGCTTGGCGACAAGTTCCAGTGGGGCGTCGATTGGGACAAGGTCTTTAAACTCGCCCTTCACGGCGCGCGCTATACATTGATGCCGGAAATCAGCCTGCCTCTGAGTTTAACCGGCGCGTTCGGCAAAGTCACGTTTGATACGCTGCAGGGCAGCGATATAAACGCCGTCCTGGAAGTTCTTTCGACAATGACCGAGACGAAGATATTGTCGAATCCGCACCTCACGGTTCAGGAAGGCAGAGAGGCCACCATAAAGGTCATAGAGAAACAGCCCTATCAGGAGGAGACGACGACGACCGCTTCCGGCGGCACGACAACCACCTCAAAGACATACCAATGGGTGGATGTCGGCGTCATGCTGAACGTTACGCCTACCATCAATAAGGACGGTTTCATAAGCATGCTGATAAAACCGGAGGTGAGCTCCATATCGACCTGGTACGGCGGCTTGGCGCAGGCGGCCGGCGCGGTTCCGGTGGTGAAGAGCGCGAACGCCGCTACAACCGTGACGATAAAGGACGGAGTTACCATATTGATAGCGGGCCTGATCAAAGACAACAAAACCAAAACCGTCAACAAGATTCCGATCCTGGGCGACATTCCGTATCTCAAGAAGGCATTTGAGAAGGTGAGCGACGAGATAACCCGGACGGAGACGATAGTCTTCCTCACGCCTAAGATTGTCGGCGGGGACAAGCCGTTCCTCCTGGATGAGGACATGCCGAAGCCGATGAGGGGGATTCGTAAGTGAGGCGTGTCTACGACGCGCAACGGAGGTTCTTATGCGAAGGCTAATTTTAACAGCGATATTTCTAACGGTATTTTTAACGCACGGCGCAATACGCGCGGCGCGATACGCATACGCCGCGAATGACGCGCCGTCAAAGGTATCGCAGGAATCTTACGCCGAACTTGTGAAGAAAAACCTTGAGCTCGAGGAACACCTCGCGAAACTGAAGACCGTGAATAAACTTTTGGATGATAAGATGCTGAAACTGCAGGGAGATTTTAATACGCGGACAGATACCGCGGGGGAATTGGAGAAGAAGCTAAAAAGCGCGCAAGCCGAGGCGCGGGAAGCGAAAAAAATAGAAGGCCAGAGGACGGAAGAGTCGGAAAAGAAGATAAGCCGGCTGGAGAAGAAGCTGAAAGACGCGGAAGATCAGCGTCAGAAACGGGAAGCGGTAAGCCCGAAGCCGGAAGAAGCAAAGGCGGCAAATGACACCGGCCTTAAGGCCGAGATGGAAAAGTCGAAGCAAAACCTCAATGCCTTGATAAATAAAACTCAAGAGTTGGAAGCCAAAAATAAAGAGGCCCTGGACGCCCTTGACGCGGCAATGGCCGAGAAGGCAGGGATCGAAGGCGAGCTTAAAGCCAAAGAAGAGGAGCTCGCGAGCCTGACGGCGGCCGCCGCGGCCGAGGAACAGGTGAAGTCGCTTGAGGCAAAGCTCAAGGGCTCCGCGCCGCCGCAAGGCCCATCCGCCGCCGGAAACGAAACGCTTAAGGCCGAGATAAAGAAACTTAAAGAGGCTCGCAGGGCCGCGGACGGCAGTATTCAAAGCCTGAAGTCCAGGAAGCAGGGTATAGGAGATGATATTAAGATAGCGACGGTGGAAAGAGAAAAGGCGAAGGATGAAGTTGAGATTAAGGACGCCGGAGCCAGAATAAGAAAAACGACTGCTGAGAGAAGAGAGATAGAGACGGATATACAGAAGACGGAAGAAGAAAAGGCTAATATAGAAGAGGCGTTGAGGGTAAGGGAAGAAGAATTGATGAATACCGAGGAAGGTCAGGGTTCAGGGGACAGGGTTCAGGGTTCAGGGGACAGGGTTCAGGGGACAGGGGACAGGGGACAGGGGACAGGGGACAGGGGACAGGGGGAACAAAAGAAAAAAGAACTTGAGGACGCGATAATAAGGCTCGAAGAGGCGCTGGCCGGCGCTGATACGAGGATTAACGAGTACGATGCGAAGAAGAAAGAGGCGGATGAGGCGCTCGCATCGGCATTGGCGGAAAGGGAAGATGCGGAAAATGAGGTTCAGGGGACAGGGTTCAGGGGACAGGGTTCAGGGGACAGGGTTCAGGGGACAGGGGAAAAGATTAAAGGGCCGGAGAAGCAAAAGATAAAAGAGATGGAGAAAAAAATAAAAGATTTCGAGCAAAAAATCAAAAAAGCCGAATCGGAAAATCAAAAGTTGCAGGCCAAAACCGAAAAACTGGAAAAGAAAATAGATAAACTTGAAGAAGAAACAAAAGAGCAGGACGCTCTTTTGAAACTGAAAAAGACCGAAGTCAAGAGGCTGTCGAAATCGGCGGAATACGCCAGGCAGGCCGAGAAGGCCGTGGAGCGCAAAGAGGAGGCCGTCAAAAAAGAAAGAAAGGATATTGCGCATAAGATAAATAAAGAACGTTTAAATTTGCACTATAATCTCGCCGTTGTCTATGACAAGGCCGGCATGTATGAGGACGCCGAGCGCGAATACCTTAAGTGCCTTAAGTTAGACCCCAGAGACGCCGGCGTTCATTATAATCTGGGTATTCTTTATGATGACAAACTCGGTAAAGACGGCTATGCGATCGAGCATTACAGGAAATTTTTACTGCTCCGACCCATGGGCGAGGACGCGACCCGCGTGAGAGAGTGGCTGTTCAATGTCGAACTTGAGAAGCGCATCGGGCTGGAAGCGCGGTGATTGCGCGTCATGCGTCATGCGTCATGCGTCGTGCGTTATATGAAACGGAGGTTCTTATGCGAAGGCTAATTTTAACAGCGATATTTCTAACGGTATTTTTAACGCACGACGCGCAGCGCGCAGCGCGCAGCGCATACGCCGGTTCCGACAAGGCGGCACTCGTCTCCGCCGTCACCTATCGCTCGGACGGCGCGGGCGCCTGCACGTTCAAGAAGAACGGCAAGATTAGCGGCGCTAAAATCAATAAGGATGGCGCGATAGAATGCTCGGGCTCATCCGGCTCCTACGAACTCAGCACCCCCATCGTAACCGACGACATGGTATGCGGTATTACCGCCAACTGGAGCTTCACGGGCAGGGTTACGCTTGAAGTGAGCGCCACAGGCAGCAAGAAAGATTACGTCCCAGTGGTAAACGGTGTTCCTTTGGAATGGGGGAAATTTACCGCCGGCAGTAATATTATCTGGCGCGCGGCGCTCGGGCCCGGCAGCACGCTTGAGAACGTCAAAATTACCTACATGGATCTCTCCGGCGTGCTCGGGACATGGGGAAATCCGGAACTTTCGGGTTTCGCAAGGCGCCTTCCTATATATATAACCAACACCGAAAACCGAACACCGAAAACCGATCTCTTTAATTATCAGATGCGGATAAGGGTGGGGGAGTCAAAAGGCGCGAAGGATTGCGACGTATATTTAACGGGCGCCGTCAGGGCCGACTTCGCCGACGTCAGATTTACGAATGCCGACAAAGAGACGCTCCTTCCTTATTATACGGAAGGGATCACCGGCCGCTCGCCCAACCGCGCCGCGGACTTCTGGGTGAAGATTCCGCAAATTCCCTTTAATGATAATATTATCATATACCTTTATTATGGGAAGTCAGGGGCGAAAAGCCTTTCGGACGCCGATGCCGTCTTCGACTTTTTCGATGATTTTGACGGGGAGGGCCTGGAGGACTGGAAATGGACTGCCGAATCGGATAACGAGGAGGCTGTCATCCAGATCGCCGATTCGGACATCAGGCTTTATGGAGCAAGGATCATATCGGCCGCGTATGAATTGGCAGACGGAATCCTCGAATATAAGGCAAAGTCCACGGGCGGTGCGATCGCCGGCATTGCGAGGGCCGGGAAGTCCGGTAAAACGGATATTGGCAGGGTCGGTTATTCCTCAACGGCCGGCGGCGCCGAACACTGCGTAGCCGTCGGAAACAAGGTGAAGGTAAACGACCCAAGGGCGATACTGCTTAATACATTTTACAATTATAGAATTACGGCAAACGGTAAAGAGATTACATTTCAACGATACAATGCGGATTGGTCGACTCAGGAATCTGAGGTGAAATATCAGGATACGGGCGAGGCCTCGAAAGGCCCGATAGGCCTGTATACCGGCCGGGAGGGTCAAGGCATCTATTGCGGTTGGATAAGGGCTCGGCAATTCGCCGCGGCGCCTCCCGTCATAAATACGGAAATGACGGGTAAGGCCGGGGAGGAGGAGCCGAACATCGGCGATTTTCAGGATACGGCCGTTGCGCCTGACGGCGGCCTTATTTTGGCCGATAAGGCAAAAGAAGGTTCTTATGTCTCGCCCGTGATACACTCTTTATTCAAGGCGCGCATAATCGTGCCGAGTTGGGCCGAAAACACGAACCCGCAAACCGATAACCGAACACCGAAAACCGCGATAGCCGTCGACATTTCGGCGAAGGACGACGGCGTGTTCAAAAAAGACTGCGAAAATAAAAAATTCTATTACGCCTCCAGGAAAGATTTTGCCGAGGGCGATGAACTCCGATGGCGCGTCCGGTTTTCGCAAACCGAAAACCGAACACCGCAAACCGGCGAAGGCTTACCGAGCCTCACGCGCTTCACCATGGACTTTAGGGACGGCATGATAAGCGTTATTTCGCCGAACGGCAAAGAGAGAATAGGCGCCGGGACGACACGCTCCATAGCATGGGACGCGTCCGGCTACGACCCGTCCTACAAGATGAGCATTTCGTATTCCAGGGACGGCGGGAGGAATTACAGCGCGATCTCCGCCGCGGAGGCCAATAGCGGAAGGTATTTGTGGAAGGCCCCGGCCGATCTTACGGACAAAGCGCTCATCAGGGTAGCGGATTCTTTTAATGATAATATTTACGACGTGTCAAACGCGTATTTTTCGATTGTTGAAGGCCCGGGGGACACTCTTAACCTTGGAGCCGGGGACACTTTGACGGCTGAATCGGCAGCCGGTACAAGCGAGGCGGAGGCGCCGGCGCAGGCCGCGGCGGAGGAAAAACAGGCGGAACAGGAGAAGCCGCTGACGAAAGGCAGCTACGAACTGCTTATCAAGGTGACGGAAGAAAAGGCCGCTGACAGGAAGCGGGGCAAGGCAAAGGCCGTGCCTACAGCCGGCGGTTACGAGGAAGGCGACATAGTCATGATCAAGCCGGCAGGGTTTCTCTGGGGCGCCGAGGAGAAGAAAAAGTTCCTGATAATACAGGCGAACCTTACCGATAAGGAGGCAAAGGAACTTATGATGCCGGGCAAAGGCAGGAAGCGTAAATTCAAAGTCGACCTCGCCAAACAGGGCCTTCTCGACGCGAAGGTTGCCGCGCTTGCCGGCATGCTCTCCGCAAAACCCGTCATAAAGCGCGAGGCGGTGGAGGAGAAGAAATAAGTCAGGGTTCAGGGGACAGGGGGCAGGGTTCAGGGGACGGGGATATCAGGAAATCGGGATATCAGGATTTGGGGACTGGGAAATTAGGAAATTAGGAAATTGGGATAAAGAATTTACCCAATACCCTGGCGCCGGTGAACGGCTGGGCGGGAAGAAGGCAAAAATGCGGATTTTAAAATTAAAGCGGCACAACTCTAAAAAAGAGATAGAATTTGAGTTGAGGTTTCTAAAATCCTTATCGCTGCGGCAGAGATTTGCGATGATGTTTAATAGGACAAAAGAAATGATTACTCTATTGGACGGAGTTTTTGTCCGGCGAGCGATGGGCTGATAGACGGGAAAAGATTGGATAGGATTTTGGCAGAATACGGTTTGACCGAAAAGTTCGTTAAATTTAAAGAGGCGCGCGATGGAAGGCAGTAGAAAAATCATCATCGGCGATAAAGTTATAACCCGCGAAGAGCTGTTTGAGGAGAAAGAAAAATTCCGCAAGGTTCAAGCCGCTATGCCTTTTGAAGAAAAGATAAAGGCATTGGTGGAATTGCAGAAAATCGCCTATAGCTGGGGCGGAAAAAAGGATGTTATTATCTGGATATGAACGCGCAGCTTATGGAAAAAAAGACGAAACTTGAGCATGAGTTAAAGCGGATTACGGATATAGTAATCCGCGAATATACGCCGGAAAAGATAATTTTATTCGG
>JAZDOS010000020.1:0-29279 GCA_043798375.1 Candidatus Omnitrophota bacterium
AATTATACTATAATAATAGTCACGCACAATATGCAGCAGGCGGCAAGAGTTTCGGATGATACGGGATTTATGCTATTGGGTGAACTGATAGAATTCGGCAGGACAGAACAGATATTTACGGCGCCGCATGATAAGAGAACGGAAGATTATATAACCGGTAGATTCGGGTAGAAAATCCGCCGCAGCACCTACTCTATCACAAGTTGATTGCGAAGGCGGACAACTGGAAGATACGGATAAAAGGGGGACATATGGAAAGACATTTGGATCAGGAATTGAAAGAACTTAATATCGATATCTTGAAGATGGGGGCCTATGCGGAAGAAGTTATATTCAAATCCGTTGAGGCGCTGAAAAACCGAGATAGGGAGCTTGCTAAAAGCGTGATAGAAAATGACAATAATATCGATAAATTAGAATTGGCCGTTGATGAAAAATGCATAGATCTGATAGCCAGATATCAACCTATGGCTAAAGATCTGCGGTTCATCACATCCGGCATGAAGTTAAACGCGGAATTGGAAAGGATAGCCGATATAGCTGTTGATATATCCCAGCGTGTCATTGAAATAGTAGACAAGCCCCTGTTAAAACCTTTGATCGATATACCAAAGCTTACGGCAATAGCTCAGAATATGGTAAAGATGGCCGTCGATTCCTTTGTAAAAGGAGACGTTGAATTAGCCAAAAAAGTCATACTATCAGATATCGAGGCCGACAAGCTGAGAAATGTCATAACAAAAGAATTGATAGAAGATTACATAGCCAAAGATGCTTCAACGGCTCCGAGGGCTGTCCAGCTTCTTTTAATAGCCCGTTTCCTCGAACGAATATGCGACCACGCAACGAACATTGCCGAGGACGTTATCTATATGGTTCAGGCCGAGGTCGTCAAGCATCATCCCGAAAAATTAAAATAATGTTTTAACAAAAATAATAAGATTTCCGTTGACAATGGTGATAGCGGTGTTATAATTGGAGACGTTGATTTTATAATATTGGACAAGGACGTCCGCCGGGAGCAAGGGGTGAGGCGTCTTTTTATTTTATGAAGATACTGTCAAAAAAAATCTTATGCGATAGCGGCGGCACAAAGGTCGTCGAGATGTGGGCGGCCGCGCCGGAGATCGCCCTGAAGGCAAGGGCCGGACAATTCATCGTCCTGATGGTGAACGAAAAGGGCGAAAGGATACCTCTTACTATAGTTGATAAAGACACGCCTCGCGGGGCTATAAAGCTCATACTCCAGGAGGCCGGACTAACAACCAAGCTATTGGGTAAATTGGACGCGGGCGATTCGTTATACGCGCTGGTAGGCCCGCTTGGGCACGCGACCGAAATTAAAAATTACGGCAAAGTAATTCTTGTGGGCGGCGGCGTAGGTATTGCCGAGATCTATCCTGTGGCGAAGGCGCTGAAAGAGGCGGGTAATCACATAACCACCATATTGGGCGCCCGAATCAAGGATCTCTTAATCCTGGAAAATGAGCTTAAGGCCGTATCCGATGAATTTCATATAACCACCGACGACGGCTCTTACGGCAAGAGGGGCTTCGTTACCGACGTTCTGAAAGAGCTAATATCAGGGGACAGGGTACAGGGTTCAGGGTACAGGGTTCAGGGTTCAGGGTACAGATTGATATACGCTGTGGGGCCGATACCGATGATGAGAAGCGTAGCAGCCGCAACAAAGGATTCCAAGATAAAAACCGTCGTATCTCTAAACGCGCTCATGGTAGACGCGACAGGCATGTGCGGCTCGTGCAGGGTCACGGTCGGGGGCGTCGTGAAGTTTTCCTGCGTTGACGGCCCGGAATTCGACGCGAATTTAATCGATTGGGACGAACTTATAAAAAGAAACAGGATTTACGAGTCCAAAGAGAAGCATATATGCAAGCTAACCTACTACAACCTTAGAGGTTGCCAAAACGGCAACCTCTAAGGTTAACAAAGGTTTCGATGAAGAAAGAGCCTGTAAGGGTAAGGGAACTCGAAGCAAAATTGCGGGCCGACTCGTTCGACGAGGTTGTTTTAGGCTATAGCGAAAACGAGGCCATCAAAGAAGCCGAGCGCTGCCTGCAGTGCAAAAATCCCGCGTGTATAGCGGGCTGCCCGGTCGGGATCGATATCAAGGCCTTCATATATAAGCTAGTAAAAAAAGATTACGAGGGCGCGTATTTTACCATTAGAGAAAAGAACGATTTCCCGTCAATATGCGGGAGGGTCTGCCCGGCCGAGTACCAGTGCCAAAGAACATGCGTCCTTACGAAGAAGGGTTCGCCATTCGCGTCTTCAGACGCTATAAATATCCACTTCCTTGAAAGATTTGTCGGCGATTACGGCATGGCCCGTAAATTAGAGGTCCCCGTAGAATTGAATGAAAAGCTTGCCAAACTCAAAGCAGCCGTGGTAGGCTCCGGCCCCGCGGGACTTGCCTCGGCCGGCGAGCTTGCCAGGCTCGGCATACCGGTAACGGTATTCGAGGGCCTCCATAAGCCGGGCGGCGTATTGCGCTACGGCATACCTCCGTTCAGGATGCCGAGAAACATCCTCGACTTCGAGATCGATTATTTGAAGAAGAAGGGCGTCAGGATAGTCCCAAATTATCTGATCGGCGCGGCGAAATCCCTGGATGAACTTTTCAAAGAAGGCTACTCCGCGATATTTTTGGGGATGGGCGCGGGGATTCCCTCTTTTCTTGGAATAAAGGGTGAAAACTACTGCAACATCTATTCCGCAAACGAGTTTCTTACGAGAGTCAACCTCATGTCAGCCTATAAATTTCCGGAGTACCATACGCCGGTCAATATCGGCGAGCATGTGATCGTTATAGGCGGCGGGAATACGGCGATGGACGCCGCGCGTTCCGCGTTAAGGCTGCAGAAGATTAACAGGATAGCGCCGGACACAACGATACTCTACAGGCGCACCGAGATCGAGATGCCGGCCAGGCGCCTTGAGATAGCGCACGCGAAAGAGGAGGGCGTCAATTTCAGATTCCTTGTGAAGCCCGGGGAATTCATCGGCGACGACTTCGGTTTCGTTAAAAAGATGAAGTGCCTTGAATGTAAACTCGGCGAGCCTGACAACTCCGGAAGAAGAAGGCCCGTGGAGATCCCGGGAAGCGATTTTGAACTTCGTTGCGACATGGCTATAATCGCGGTGGGATTAAAAGCGAACCAGCTTCTTCTTAAAGTGACACCTCAGTTAAAAACGGATAAATACGGAGATGTGACCGTAAACCCCGAGACTATGGAGACGTCTATTCCGGGCGTATTCGCGGGGGGAGATATAGTGGGCGGTGAGGGAACCGTCATCGAGGCCATGGGTATGGCGAAGAGGGCGGGAAAAGCGATTCTGGATTATCTTTTGAAACAATGACGTTTCGAAAGGCTCTTCCAACGCTAAAGAAAAATAGGAGGAAGGCATGTCGAAGAAGATAGAAGAATTTATGGCAAAGGTGGCTGCGAAAAATCCCGGCGAGCCGGAATTCCACCAGGCGGTAAAGGAGGTCGTTGAGTCAGTAACCCCGTTTATCGAGAAGAACCCGAAATACGAGGAGGCAAAGGTCCTCGAGCGCATGGTCGAGCCGGAGAGGGTTATCATGTTCCGCGTCCCATGGCTCGACGACAAAGGCGATATCCGGGTAAATCGCGGATTCCGCATCGAGATGAACAGCGCGATAGGCCCGTATAAAGGCGGATTGAGGTTCCATCCGACCGTATACCTCGGGCTTCTTAAGTTCCTGGCATTCGAGCAGGTATTTAAGAACAGCCTCACCACGCTGCCTATGGGCGGCGGTAAGGGCGGCGCCGATTTTGACCCCAAGGGAAAATCGGATAATGAAGTGATGCGGTTCTGCCAGAGCTTCATGACCGAATTGTCAAGGCACATAGGCCCTGATACGGACGTGCCGGCCGGAGATATAGGCGTCGGCGGCCGCGAAATAGGCTATATGTACGGCCAGTATAAGAGGTTGAGGAATGAATTTACGGGCGTACTTACCGGAAAAGGGCTGGCCTGGGGCGGAAGCCTTATCAGGCCTGAAGCTACCGGTTACGGCTGCGTCTATTTTGTGGAAGAGATGATGAAGACGAGGGGTGAATCGCTAAAAGGTAAGACATGCGCGGTATCCGGTTCCGGAAACGTCGCGCAGTACACCGTCGAGAAACTTCATCAATTGGGCGCCAAGGTCGTAACGCTCTCCGATTCCAACGGATTTATCTACGACGCGGGCGGAATCGACGAAAAAGAGCTCTCATGCGTTATGCATCTCAAGAACGTCAAGAGAGGCCGCATAAAAGAGTGCGCTAAAGAATTCAAGTGTAAATATGTCGAAAACGAGAGGCCGTGGAGCGTTAAGTGCGACGCCGCGTTCCCGAGCGCGACGCAGAATGAGATAAGCGGCGAGGACGCAAAGACGCTTGTCAAGAACGGCTGTATCGCGGTCGGCGAAGGCGCGAACATGCCCACGACACCGGAAGGCATCCGCGTATTCCAGAAAGCGAAGATCCTTTACGCGCCCGGCAAGGCGGCAAATGCCGGCGGAGTCGCGACGTCGGGGCTCGAGATGAGCCAGAACAGCATGAGGCTTTCGTGGACCCGCGAAGAGGTCGACGCAAGGCTCCATGATATAATGATCGCGATCCATGAATCTTGTGTCAAATACGGTAAGACTGATAAGTATATAAACTATGTCGACGGCGCCAACATCGCGGGTTTCGTGAAGGTTGCCGACGCGATGATCGACCAGGGTCTGGTATAGAAAATTGTAACGATTCGGATACGAGAGGCAGGTCGTGTTAGCGATACTGGCGCTGGAGGACGGGAAGGTCTATAGAGGCGAATCTTTCGGAGCTGAATGCGAAAGAAGCGGTGAGGTCGTATTCAATACGAGTATGGCCGGCTACCAGGAGATCCTGACCGACCCTTCCTACAAAGGCCAGATCGTGATGATGACATATCCTTTAATAGGGAACTACGGCGTAAATGACGAAGACGTCGAGTCGCGGAAGATCTTTGTCGAGGGATTCGTTGTCAAAGAATATTCAAAAATAGCGAGCAACTGGCGAAGTAAAAGCTCTCTGGGAGATTATCTGAAAGTTAACAATATCCCCGCCATAGAGGGGATCGATACCAGAGCTCTTACCCTGCATATACGACAGGCCGGAGCGATGAAGGCTGTTTTGTCCATAGGTAACGCCGATGAAGCCGGCCTCGTAAAGAAAGCAAAAGAATCTCCCGGCCTTGTCGGGATAGACCTGGTAAAAGACGCGGCCGCGAAAAAAAGTTATGTCTGGAACGAAAAAGGCAGGTATAACGTCGTGGTCCTGGACTGCGGCGTAAAATTTAACAGCCTCAGGGAACTTGCTAAAAATAATTGCATTGTTACCGTAGTTCCCGCGACTACAACGGCGAAAGAAATCCTGGAGCTAAAACCGGACGGCGTACTTTTATCGAACGGCCCGGGGGATCCGGCAGCCGTGCCATATGTAGTAAGGACGGTGCAGGATCTTATAGGGAAACTTCCGATATTCGGGATATGCCTCGGACAGCAGATGCTGGGGCAGGCATTCGGGGGAAAGACTTTTAAGTTGAAGTTCGGCCACCATGGCGGAAACCAGCCTGTTAAAGACCTTAAGACCGGTAAGGTCGCGATCAGCGTTCAGAACCACGGCTTCTCGGTTGACATTGACACTTTAAACAAAAAAGAGATAGAGATAACGCATATTAACCTTAATGACCAGACGCTCGAAGGGATAAGGCACAGGAAACTTCCGATATTCTCGGTCCAATTCCATCCCGAGGCATCCCCGGGGCCTCATGACGCGGAGTACATGTTCGGGAAGTTCGTTGAAATGATAAAGAATAACTAGCTATGCCAAAACGAACCGATATTAAAAAAATCCTCATAATAGGCTCGGGCCCGATCGTAATAGGGCAGGCTTGCGAATTCGACTACTCCGGATCACAGGCATGCAAGGTCCTGAGGCAGGAGGGTTTTGAGGTAATCCTTGTGAATTCTAACCCTGCGACAATCATGACAGACCCCGAGATGGCGGACAAGACATACATAGAGCCTATAACCGTAGACGTCGTCGCAAGAATAATTGAGAAGGAGAGGCCCGATGCGCTCCTTCCGACCCTTGGAGGGCAGACCGCACTGAATACTACGGTAGGCCTTGCCGAAAAAGGAATACTTAAGAAATACAAAGTCGAGACGATAGGCGCCAATATCACATCTATAAAGAAGGCTGAGGACAGACAGCTCTTTAAGGCTTCGATGCAGAAGATAGGCCTCGACCTTCCGAAAAGCGGATTGGCCTTCAACATTAAAGAGGCCATGGAGGTCGCAGGCCTGATCGGCTTTCCCGTAATAATAAGGCCGAGCTTCACCCTCGGCGGGACAGGCGGAAGCGCGGCTTACAACATAGAGGAATTTAAACGGCTCGCGAAGCGCGGCCTTGAATCGAGCTTGATTTGCGAGATATTGATCGAGGAGTCCGTGATCGGCTGGAAAGAATTCGAACTCGAAGTAATGCGTGACCTGAAGGATAATGTCGTTATCATCTGTTCGATCGAGAACTTTGATCCGATGGGCGTCCATACGGGGGACAGCATCACCGTGGCCCCGGCGCAGACGCTCACAGACAGAGAATATCAGAAGATGAGAGACGCGGGCATTGCCTGCATCAGGGAGATAGGCGTAGAAACGGGAGGTTCCAACATACAGTTCGCCGTCCATCCCGAGACGGGGCGAATGGTCGTAATAGAGATGAACCCGAGAGTTTCCAGGAGCTCGGCCCTGGCCTCAAAGGCGACCGGTTTCCCCATAGCAAAGATAGCGGCAAAGCTTGCTGTCGGATATACGCTCGATGAAATACCGAACGATATAACGAGGGAGACTCCGGCATGTTTTGAGCCGTCGATCGACTACTGCGTTGTGAAGATACCGCGTTTCACATTCGAAAAGTTTCCGCTGGCCGACCCGACGCTTACTATATCGATGAAATCCGTCGGCGAAGCGATGGCTATCGGAAGGACCTTCAAAGAAGCCCTGCAGAAGGGCTTAAGATCGCTTGAGATAAAAAAATCGGGCCTTGAGAGCCTGCTCTTTAAGGATACCTTAAAGGCGCCTAACTCCGATAGCGATACACTGACCGCAATAACCGAAGGATTGCGCATCCCCAATGCCGATAGAATATTCTATATAGGAGACGCCATGAGGGCCGGCTTAAGTCTTGACAAAATACATGGATTGACTAAAATAGACAAGTGGTTCCTGTATAATATAAGCCAGATAATAGAACTTGAAAAAGAGATCGTTGCCAAAAAGGGCCCCCTTACGGTAAGGCTTCTAGGCAAGGCGAAAGAATACGGTTTCAGCGACAAACAGATCGCGGCCTTAACAAATACAAGCGAGGAAGAGGTGTATAAGTTAAGGAAATCCCATGATATCGTCCCGGACTTCAAATTGGTCGATACATGCGCCGCGGAATTTCAGGCTCATACGCCTTATTACTATTCGACATACGACCGGTAGGGGACATTTAAACGTCCCCTGCATTGTGGATAACTTTATGGGGAAAGAAAATTTTTCGTTCGACATAGTTTCCGAGGTGAACCTTCAGGAAGCCGATAACGCCGTCAACCAGGCCAAAAAAGAGCTCGCCGGGCGATACGACTTCAAGAACACCCCGTCTTCAATCGATTACAACAAACTGGAAAAGAAGATAACGCTCGTTTCGACCGACGACTTCAAGCTGCGCGCGCTGGGAGATATCCTCGCTCAGAAAATGGTGAAAAGAGGCATCTCGCTGAAATCACTCACATTCAAGGATCCTGAAAAGGTTTTCGGCGGCAACCTTCAGCAGATCGTTGAGATGGCAAGCGGCATATCGAAAGACAGGGCAAAAGAGCTCGTAAAGATCATAAAGGGCTTGAATCTGAAAGTCCAGCCGCAGATAGAAGGCGAGAAGGTGAGGGTCTTTTCACCGAAAAAAGATGATCTGCAGGCGGTCATTACGCATATAAGGTCGGTAGACTTTCCGCTCGCTCTAAGCGTCACGAACTACAGGTAATGATTAAAATAGGGTCGTCGACTATTCCCACCAGGATATTTCTTGCCCCGATGGCCGGATGCTCGGACCTCTCATTCAGGCTCATCGCCCGCGAACACGGCGCAAAATTCTGTTTCTTCGAAATGGTAGACTGTAATTCCATAACGTACGGCCCAAAGCGGAAGGTGCGTTCGATCCTGCGGACCGTTGAAGAAGACGCGCCTATCGCGGCGCAATTATTGGGCCGCGGTCCGGATGCCATGCTGCGCGGCGCGAAAGAAATTTTGAGTATAGTGAGGCCATCGTTTCTGGATATAAATGCCGCCTGCCCGGCAAAGAAGGTCATAAAAAAACGCGCCGGCTCTTATCTCATAAAAGACCCGCGGGAACTGTGCGGAATATTAAAAAGGCTGGCGGCGGCCCTTCCGGTCCCCGTAACAGTTAAGATCAGGACAGGTTACGACAAACCTGATATTTCAGGTATCGCAGCCCTCGCGAAGAATTGCGAAAAGAGCGGGGCCGCGGCTCTCTTCGTTCACGGCAGGACGAGGCTCGCGGGATATGCGGGGGAAGTCGATTACCGCGCGATAAAGGCCGTAAAAGAATCTGTAAACATTCCCGTATTCGGCAGCGGAAATATTTTTTCATATTCGCTTGCCGGGAAAATGCTCGATGAAACCGGCTGCGACGGAATATTGGCCGCAAGGGGCGCTCTGGGCAATCCGTGGATCATCGGCGAGATCGAAGATTATTTAAAAAACGGAAGGGTTGATCGTTCGATAGGCCTTGAAACGAAAAAAAATGTTTTAAAAAAACACCTTGCTTACATGGAAAGGTTCAAGGAGTCGAACCCGTCGGGCAGGATTGGCCATATGCGAAAAGTTATGCTATGGTACCTGAGAGGTTTTCCGAACGCGGCCAGGGCGCGAGAAAAAGTATCTCTTGTCAAAAGCCCCGAAAAAATGATAGAATTGATCGATCAACTAAAGAACGGGGGGTAGGAATGAATAACAGATTAAAAATCGCCCTTATCCTGATTGCCGCTATCGCGGGGTTGTATCTTTTCTACAGATTCGTTTTTATAAGGACCGTCGATTACGAGATCGCTGGAATAAAAATTCCTTCCAGATACAATATCTTAACCGGCAGCATTAAGCCTATCGCGGATTACAGGGGTAAGGCGCGCCTGCGTACCGTTCAGAACAACATGGCAAATAAGATAGGGCTTTCCGATGAACAGGTGGTGATCGCAAAGCTGAGATGGGCTATTTTCGAGCAATGGGCGGATTCATATCCCGAATACAAAGGATGGCGGGAAAATACCGCCATATTCAAGAAGGCGAACGACGACTTCAAAATGCAGATAAAGGGGCGGAAAGTAACGGCTAGGAAATGACAAAGCGCGTAGGATTCGATAACGAGAAATATCTTAAAGAGCAGACGGCTGCGATAATCGACCGTGTCAAAAAATTCGACAACAAACTTTACCTGGAATTCGGCGGAAAACTCTGTTTCGATTACCACGCCGCGAGAGTCCTCCCCGGCTACGATCCAAACGTCAAGATCAGGCTCCTCCAATCGCTGAAAGACAAGATAGAGATAATCCTTTCCATCTATGCCGGCGACATAGAAAAGGGAAGGGTACGCGGCGATTTCGGCATTACGTATGACGCCGCGACTTTTAAGCTGATCGATGACTTGAGAAAATGGGGGCTTGACATATCGAGTGTCGTCATCACGCGCTTCAATAATCAGCCATCGGCGGCCATGTTCAGGAATAAGCTTGAGCGGCGCGGCGTAAAGGTATACCTCCATTACCCGATCGAAGGATACTCCACAAATATCGATCATGTGGTAAGCGAGCAGGGCTTCGGCAAGAATGACTACATCGAGACTAAAAAACCGATCGTCATAGTTACGGCCCCGGGCCCTAACAGCGGGAAGCTCGCCACATGCCTTTCCCAGTTATACCAGGAACATAAGCGCGGGATAAACGCCGGTTACGCCAAGTTCGAAACATTTCCTATATGGAACATCCCCCTGAAGCATCCGGTAAATGTCGCGTATGAAGCGGCAACCGCCGATATACTCGACTTCAACCTTGTCGACCCTTTCCATCTGGCGAAGTATAATGAAACCTCGATAAATTATAACCGTGACGTTGAATGTTTCCCGATACTGAAACTCATATTGACGAGGATACTGCATAAGGACGCGAACCTGCCGGCGTACAATTCTCCGACCGATATGGGCGTAAACCGCGCGGGTTTCGGAATTGTCGACGATAAGATCGTGCAAATCGCCGCAAGACAGGAACTCATCCGGCGGTATTTCAGGTACCATTGCGAATATGTGATGGGCATCGAAAAGAACCAGACGGTAGAGAGGGTCGCCACCCTGATGGAAGAGATGGGCGTGAAAGTCACCGACAGGCGTGTCGTAGAGTTGGCGAGGAAGGCTGCTGACGACGCCGAAAAGAACGGAAAAGGGTTTAAGGGCATCTATTGCGGCGCGGCTCTTGAACTGAAAGACGGCCGCGTCATAACCGGAAAGAATTCCGGCCTCATGCACGCCTCTTCCAGCCTCGTATTGAACGCCGTTAAGATTTTAGCCAACATCCCGGACGAAATATTGCTTCTTTCGCCGCAGATCATAAACCAGATATCAAAACTGAAAGAGGGCGTCCTGAACCTCGAGCCGGAAAGCCTTGACCTTGAAGAAACCCTGATAGCGCTGTCTATAAGCGCCGCGACAAATCATACCGCAGAAGTAGCCTTGAAAAAACTGATAGAGTTGAGGGGCTGCGAAATGCATATAACCCATATACCAACGCCGGGCGACGAGGTAGGCCTAAAGATGATTGGCGTAAATCTCACTTCAGACGGCAAATTCTCCTCAAGAAACCTCTTCGTAACCTGATTAAGGAGATAAAATGAACGCAAAACTTGTGCTGGAAAACGGCGGCTGTTACGAAGGTATATCGATAGGCTCGCCGGGAGAGAAGATAGGCGAGGTCGTATTGAATACGGCCGTGGTGGGCTATCAGGAGATGATGACCGATCCCGCAAATGCCGGAAAGATCCTTGTCCTGACCTACCCGTTGATAGGCAATTACGGCGTAGCGTCAAAGTTCAATGAGTCGAGGCGGTGCTGGTTAAGCGCTCTTGTCATAAAAGAGGCTTCGAGAATCTATTCCAACTACCAGGCCGAAGGATCATTCAACGATTTTCTAAAAAAGGAAAACGTCTTAACCGTAAGCGAGGTTGATACACGGACGCTTGCAGTGGACATAAGGGATAACGGCGAGATGCTGGGGATAATTTCGACCGAAAATACGCGGAAGGAAGACCTATTCAAGAAACTGAAAGCGGCCGCGGCAAGTTATAAGAAAGACTTCATAAAAAATATTTCGGTTAAGAAGCCGACGGAGATCGGGGGCTCGCCTTCCGGCCCGAAGATCGCCGTCCTGGACCTCGGAATGCCGAACAGCTTCATCAAACAGTTAAAAGCTCTCGGGTGCAATTTAACGCTTCTTCCTTACAATACCTCTGCCGACGATATAAAAAAGTGCGATGTTGGCGGCCTTATAATATCGGGAGGACCGGAAGGCGATGAGAGCCTGCCGGAAGTATCCGAAACCGTTAAGTCACTGCTGGGAAAAATTCCCACACTCGGTATATCTACAGGCCACGAGGTCATAGCTATGGCTCTCGGCGCGAAACTGAAGAAGCTTAAGATAGGCCATCACGGCGTAAATTACCCCGTCAAAAACCCGGATTCCCTTAAGGGCGAGATCACGGTCCAGAACCATTCATTCACAGTAGACGAGGCATCTCTTGCGGGAAGGAAGGACGTAGCCATCACCTTGCGTAATATAAACGACGGCTCCGTAGAAGAGATGTCTTCCGGACCGTTGAAGTTTATCTCCTGTCAATACTATCCCGTAAGCCCCGGATTCGACGAAGTGAATGAGATCTACTTGAGGTTCATTAAGATGCTAAATCCGAAATTCGTATCCAAAAAATGCGCCGTAAAGCGTTCCGGTGAGGTGCGATATGCCAAAGCGTAAAGACATCCACAGGATACTGATGATAGGCTCCGGCCCGATAATCATCGGCCAGGCGTGCGAATTCGACTATTCCGGCTCCCAGGCATGTAAAGCCCTTAAGGAAGAGGGCTATTTCACCATTCTTGTAAATTCGAATCCGGCCACTATCATGACGGACCCGAACATGGCGGATGTAACTTATATCGAACCATTAACAGTCGACTCGGTTACCCAGATAATAAAGAAAGAAAAGCCTGACGCTATACTGCCGACGCTCGGCGGGCAGACAGGGTTAAACCTCGCATACTTCCTGATGAAGCAAGGCGTACTCAAGAAATACGGCGTTGAATCGATAGGCGCCGACGTCAGCGCGATCTCCAGGGCTGAGGACAGGGAATTATTCAAAAAAGCGATGCAGGAGATAGGCATAGCTGTCCCGAAGAGCGGGATCGCGAGAAACATAGAGGAAGGCATGAAGATAGGCCTTGGCATAGGATTCCCGCTCATCCTCAGGCCCGCATACACGCTCGGCGGAAGCGGTGGCTCTATCGCTTACAATAAGGAAGAGCTCGAGGCATTCCTAGCCAAAGGCCTCGAGATCAGCCCCGTCCATCAAATACTCGTGGAACAGTCGGTACTCGGATGGAAAGAGATAGAATTTGAAGTTATGAGAGACTGTGTCGACAACGTTATCATGATCACCTCCATGGAGAACGTCGATCCGATGGGAGTCCATACAGGAGACAGTATAGTTGTGGCCCCGTCGCAGAGCCTTACCGCGGAAGAATACGTGAAATTCGTAAACCTTTCCAAGAAGATAATAAGGAAGATCGGAATAACGGGCGGCGGCGCCAACATCCAGTTCGCCCAGAATCCAGATAACGGTGAGATCGTGATAATCGAGGTAAATCCGAGGCTTTCCAGGTCTTCCGCGCTCGCGTCGAAGGCAACAGGATTTCCGATAGCAAGAGTAGCGACAAAACTGGCGGTCGGCCTTACATTACCCGAGGTATTGAACGAGGTTACGGGGATAACCACGGCATTCTTTGAGCCGACAGTGGATTATTGTGTATTTAAAATATGCAGGTTCACATTTGAAAAATTCTCCGGAACGAAGCGTATTCTGAACACATCGATGAAAGCGGTGGGGGAGGCGATGTCGATAGGCCGCTCTTTCCGCGAGGCCCTGCAAAAAGGCATAAGATCGATTGAGACCAGGCGTTTCGGGTTCGGTTCGGACGGCAGGGATAGATACGATGACGATCTATTGAAAACGCCGTCCGAGGACATGGTCGCGGATATCAAGGACAAGATAAGAATCCCGAATGACGACAGGCTCTTCTACATCCGATATGCCATTAAGATGGGCCTTACGAATGAGGAAATATACGGGCTCTCCAAAATAGACAGGTGGTTTATAGATAATTTACGGGAGATCGTGGAACTGGAGGAAGAAGTTAAAAAATATCGAAATGCCAAGAAGGGTGATGAGATAAGGCTTCCGGATGAGCTATTGCTCAAGACGAAGAAATTCGGCTTCTCGGATGTCCAGCTCGCCTTCCTTCTAAACTCAACGGAGAATAACGTGAGAAAGACAAGAAAGAAGAATAAGATAACGCCTTCTTACAAGCTGGTAGACACCTGCGGCGGCGAATTCAAGGCGAAGAGGCCGTATTACTACTCAACCTATGAAACGAAAGATGAATCCAATCCTTCGGACAGAAAGAAAGTCCTGATCCTCGGCGGCGGGCCGAACAGGATCGGGCAGGGCATCGAGTTCGACTACTGCTGCTGCCACGCCTCTTACGCGCTTAAGGAAGAGGGTATCGAAAGCATAATGATCAACTGCAACCCCGAGACGGTCTCGACCGACTACGACACGTCGGACAAGCTTTATTTTGAACCGCTGACGGTCGAAGATGTCATGAATATCGTCGACATCGAACGCCCGATAGGCGCGATAGTCCAGTTCGGGGGACAGACGCCGCTCAATATTTCAGGCCCGCTCGCGGCCTCGGGGCTTAACATCCTCGGGACGAGCCCTGATTCGATCGACATCGCGGAAGACAGAAAACGCTTTCAAGAGATGCTGAAAAAGCTGAAACTGAAACAGCCGGAGAACGGAACAGCGACGTCGCTCGAAGAAGCGCAAAAAGTAGCCGAACGCATCGGCTATCCCGTAGTGGTGCGGCCGTCTTTTGTGCTCGGAGGCCGAGCGATGGAGATCGTATACGACGAGAAAAGCCTTGCCGACTACATGGCAAAAGCGGTTGAGGCTTCACCCGAGCGGCCGATTTTAATCGATAAATTCCTCGAGGACGCGATAGAGGTCGACGTCGACGCGATCGCGGACGGCGAGACATGCGTAATAGGCGGAATACTGGAACACATAGAAGAGGCCGGTATACACTCGGGTGACAGCGCGATGGTCCTGCCGCCGCACACGCTCGGTAAGGATATCATCGAGACGATAAGGAATAATACCTACGCGATGGCCATGGAACTGAAAGTCAAAGGCCTCATGAACGTCCAGTATGCGGTAAAGAATAACATAGTTTATATCCTGGAGGTAAATCCAAGGGCGTCAAGAACGGTTCCTTTTGTAAGTAAGGCAATAGACGTTCCGCTCGCGAAACTCGCGACGAAGATCATGCTGGGCAAAACCCTGAAAGAGCTCGGCTTTACCAAAGAAAAGACGATAAATTACGTCGCGGTCAAAGAGTCCGTATTCCCGTTCGTCAGATTTCCGGGCGTCGACGCGATTCTCGGTCCTGAAATGAAATCGACCGGCGAAGTTATGGGAATAGACGCGACGTTCGGCGCGGCATACGCCAAGAGCCAGATCGCCGCGGGACAAAACCTCCCCGTAAAAGGAAGCGTCTTTATAAGCGTCAAAAACCAGGACAAACGCAACATCATATTCGTCGCGAAAAAACTGGCCGACCTCGGGTTCAAGATCATGGCGACATCCGGAACCGCGGATGCTTTAAAGAATAGTGATATCGATGTCCATGTCCTGCCGAAGCTCCATGAGGGCAGGCCCAATATATTGGATTTGATCAAAGACAGCAAGGTCTCACTGATAATAAATACTCCGTCCGGAAAAGCGACGAAGGAAGATGAATTAAAGATCAGGTCTCATGCCACCCTTTACAACGTGCCTTTGATTACGACGGTTTCGGGGGCGCAGGCCTCGGTAAACGGTATCGAGAATCTGATAAAAAGGAAAACGATTTCGGTAACCAGCCTTCAGGAATATCACAAGAAGATAAAGAAGTAACAAGGGATCCTGTGAGAGAATATTGCGGTGTGGTCGGCATATACGGCAATAAAAACGCGAGCGACTTAGCGTACCTGGCGCTCTACGCCCTTCAGCATCGCGGCGAAGAGTCGGCCGGCATAGTAAGTTTCGACGGCAAAAAGGTATCCCTGCACAAAGGGATGGGCCTGGTAAGCGACTTATTCAAAGAAAGCGACCTGAAAAAATTGAAGGGGCATCTCGCTGTCGGCCATGTCCGTTATTCCACGACCGGTTCGAGCACCGTCAAGAACGTCCAGCCGCTTTTGATAAACCACAAAAAGGGCTTCATAGCCGTTGCCCATAACGGGAATCTCACCAACTCGGTCGAATTACGGAACGAGCTCGAGGATGCCGGCTCGATCCTCCAGACTACGATGGATTCGGAGCTTATAGTCCATTTCCTTGTGAAGGACCATAAGAATAATTACAGGGAGAAGGTCGTCCCGATCGTCTCGCGGCTTGAGGGCGCGTACTCCTTCGTCCTGGCGATAAATGACGCAATCTATGCCATAAGGGACCCGCACGGATTCCGGCCGCTCTGTATAGGAAGAATGGATAGCGGTTACATCGCGGCGAGCGAGACGTGCGCTCTTGATATGGTGCAGGCAAAGTACATTCGCGACGTGGAACCCGGAGAAACCGTTATTATAGATAAATCCGGCCTCACATCGGTGAAATCGCCTGTAATCAAAAAGCGCGCTTTCTGCATATTCGAAAATATATATTTCGCGAGGCCTGACAGCAATATATTCACAAAAAGCGTCTATCTTACAAGAAAGAACCTGGGCAGGGCGCTGGCAAGAGAACACCCGCAAGATGCCGATATGGTAATGCCCATACCCGATTCCGGCACATACGCCGCGATGGGATACGCCGAAGAATCAAAACTGCCCCTTGAGATGGGATTCGTAAGAAACCATTACATCGGAAGGACATTCATACAGCCGAACCAGCTCATCAGAGATTTTAAGGTAAAGGTAAAGCTCAACCCTGTAGCGGACGTCTTAAATGGAAAACGCGTAGTCATAGTGGAAGATTCGATAGTAAGAGGGACTACCTCGCGGGGCAGGGTGAGGGCGCTCCGGCTGGCAGGCGCATCTCAGATCCATATGAGGGTGAGCTGTCCGCCGCTCATATCACCATGTTTCTACGGCATAGACTTTCCGACGAAGAAAGAGCTTATCGCGTCAAACCATTCGATAGAAGAGATAAGGCAATTTATCGGGGTAGACAGCCTCAAATACCTGAGCCTTGACGGCATGCTTGGTGCGATGATGCTCGCCAAAGAGGAGTTCTGCGCGGCATGCTTCACGGGCGATTACCCGACAACGATATACAAACCTCCCTCAAAGAAGGCCCTTGAAAAGACACGCTGCATGGGGTTGAAATGAGCCGGGAAAAGATCATTATAATAGATTTCGGATCGCAGTATAACCAGCTTATCGCCCGGAAGGTCAGGGAACTCAATGTATTCTGCGAGATCGTCCCGCCCACGACACCGATAGAATCGATAAATCCATTTGAAACAAAAGGCATAGTACTGTCGGGGGGGCCGGCGAGTGTTTACCAGAAAGGCGCGCCAATATGCGATCCTATGTTATTCTCCCTGGGCATACCCGTCCTTGGCATATGCTACGGAATGCAGGTAATGGCGAAGAGTTTGGGCGGACATGTTGAACGCGCTCATTCCCGCGAATACGGCAGGGCTACGCTTACGGCAACAAACCACAGGCTCTTATTCAAAGACGTCCCCAGGAACAGCACGTCATGGATGAGCCATGGCGACAAGGTAAAGCGCATGCCGAAGGGTTTCGTAAGGATAGGGTTGTCAAGAAATACCTCTATAGCCGCGTTCGCGAATTTCGACAGGAGGCTATACGGCGTTCAATTCCATCCCGAGGTCGTCCATACCGAATACGGCAAAACAATCCTGAAGAACTTCGTCAAGGATATTTGCGGGGCAAGGGCGGACTGGTCGATGAAGTCATTCGTAAAGGAAACGGTATCCGACATAAAAAAGACGGTCGGTAACGGCAGGGTAGTGTTGGGGCTTTCGGGCGGCGTCGATTCCTCGGTCGCGGCCATCCTTATAAATAAGGCCATCGGACACCGCCTGGCCTGCATATTCGTCGATAACGGCCTGCTGCGTAAAGATGAGGCGCGCCTCGTGCGGGAGATTTTTCAAAAGCATTTCAAGATAAACCTGAAAGTAGTGGACGCGTCCGAAGAATTCCTGAGGGCCTTGAAAGGAGTCGCTGACCCGGAAAAGAAGAGAAAGATCATCGGAGGGATATTTATAAAGATATTTGAGCGCGAGGCAAAAAGAATAGGAAATGTTAAATTCCTCGCCCAGGGCACATTGTATCCGGATCTCATAGAATCGCGCTCCGCGTTCGGAGGGCCCAGCGCTACGATAAAAACCCATCATAATGTCGGAGGGCTTCCCAGGAAGATGCGCCTCGTGCTTATCGAACCTCTCAAATATCTATTCAAGGACGAGGTCAGGCGTGTCGGAAAAGAGCTCAAGATACCGCCCGAGGTGCTCGGCCGCCATCCGTTCCCGGGGCCGGGGCTGGCCGTCAGGATCATAGGCGATATCACAAAAGAAAGATGCGGCATATTGAGAGAGGTAGACGATAGATTCATCCAGGTCTTGAGAAAAGAGGGGCTTTACGGCAATATCTGGCAGGCCTTCGCGGTGTTGCTGCCGATAAAATCCGTAGGGGTCATGGGAGACGAGAGGACTTACGAAAGTGTGGTCGCAATCAGGGCCGTCACATCGCTCGATGGGATGACGGCGGATTGGGCAAAGATTCCGTACGATGTGCTGGGAAAAATTTCCAATAGAATCATAAATGAGGTGAAGGGCGTAAACAGGGTTGCCTACGACATAAGCTCGAAGCCGCCTTCAACGATTGAGTGGGAATAGACCCCGCGCCTTCTATGGTGCGGGATAATGAAAAAAGAAGGTGCGGGGTAGATGTTCTGGAGAGTCGAGACGAAAGAGAAAGAGAATTTTTTCGACGCGGCGGGCGAGGCTGTAAGAAAAGATATCGTAGATCTCGGGTTCAAAAATAAGGTAAAGGATGTATTGGCCGCGCAGGTCTATTTAATCGACGGAGACATAGGCGAGCCCGATATAAAAAGGATCTGCGAAAACCTTCTCGTAGATCCCGTCACTCAGGAATACAGCTATAAAGGCAGGTTATTCGACGAAAGTAAATATAAAGTCGTCGAGGTGGCCTACAATCCGGGCGTAATGGACCCTGTCGAGGATAGCGCAAAAAAAGCTATCCGGGATCTCGGCATTAAAGGCGTCAGGGCCGTAAAGACCGCGAAAAAATACCTCATAAGTGGGAACCTCTCCTATTCTGACATCCATCAAATAGCCGAAAAGGCCCTATACAATAAGGTAATCCAGCATATCGTAAGGGGAAAATCCGAAATCCATCCCGTTAGAAACGGAGTTTCTAACGGGATCCACCCTGACGTCCCACCCTATAAATTCAACTTAAAGTCCCTCGATCTGTTAAACGCGCAAGATAAGAAATTAAAGAGCATATCAAAAGAAGGGCAGTTATTTCTAAACCTGGAGGAGATGAAGGCCGTCAGGGCATACTTCAGGAAACTGAAAAGAAACCCGACAGATTGCGAGCTTGAGACCATTGCTCAAACATGGTCGGAGCATTGCAAGCATAAAACATTTCGCGGGCGTATAGTTTACAGTTCACAGTTTACAGCTCACAGTAAAAAAATAAAGACAAAAAAAATTAGCAACCTGTTAAAATCAACGATAATGAAGGTGACGAAAGAGTTGAATAAGCCCTGGTGCGTATCTGTATTTCATGATAACTCCGGAATCATCAGGTTTGACGAGAAACACAATATCTGCTTCAAGGTAGAGACGCACAACCATCCGTCGGCTCTTGAGCCTTATGGCGGCGCCGGGACCGGTATCGGAGGCGTGATACGCGATCCGCTGGGTACGGGGCTTGGCGCGAAACCTATCATAAATACCGACGTATTCTGTTTCGCGCCTCCGGACTACCCCTGCAAAAAACTTCCGAAGGGCGCGCTCCACCCGAAGAGAATAATGAAGGGCGTCGTTTCAGGCGTAAGAGACTACGGCAACCGGATGGGGATCCCGACCTCAAACGGAGCGGTGCTTTTCGACGAGAACTTCGTCGGTAATCCGCTCGTCTTCTGCGGAAACGTAGGCATTATACCGAAAGGCGGATCTTTCAAAAAGGTGAGCGCGGGCGACCTTGTGGTCGTGGTTGGCGGAAGAACCGGCCGCGACGGTATACACGGCGCGACATTTTCTTCGGGAGAGCTTACTCACGAAACCCATAAAGAATCCGGTTCAGCGGTCCAGATAGGAAATCCCATCCAGGAAAAAAAGATGACTGATACGATACTTCAGGCTCGCGACAGAAATTTGTATACCGCTATAACCGATTGCGGAGCCGGAGGGCTCTCAAGCGCTGTCGGCGAGATGGCCGAGAAGTTGGGGGCGGAAGTATATCTTGATAAGGTCCCGCTGAAATATAAGGGCTTGAGATACGACGAGATATGGATCTCCGAAGCGCAGGAAAGGATGGTCCTGGCAGTCAATCCGAAAAAGATTGACGACCTCATAGATGTCTTCGCGCGCGAAAATGTGGAGGCGACTGTAATAGGGAAATTCGCCGATGATAAAAAATTGAGGCTCTATTACAACGGCAATATCGTTTGCGATATGGACATGAAATTTATACATGACGGCCTGCCGGAAGTCGTAAGAAAGGCCGTGTGGAAAAAACCGAAATTCAAAGAGCCCCTGATCAAGAACGTCAAGAACCTGACCGGCGGCCTGCTGGGGCTCTTATCAAATCTCAATATCGCATCTAAAGAGTGGATAATCAGGCAATATGATCATGAGGTGCAGGGGGGAAGTATTTTAAAGCCGCTTCAGGGCCCCGGATACGGCCCCGGAGACGCATGCATAACAAGGCCGATACTCGATTCTAAAAAAGGGATAATACTATCCTGCGGCATAAATCCCGACTATGGGAAGATCGACCCGTACTGGATGGCGGCAAGCGTAATCGACGAGGCATTGCGGCAGGTAGTGGCTGTGGGCGGCAACATAAATAAGGCAGCGATCCTCGATAATTTCTGCTGGGGAAATACCGACAAACCTGACAGGCTTGGCGGGCTCGTCAGGGCAAGTCAGGCATGTTATGCGATCGCGAAGGCATACGGCGTTCCGTTCATTTCCGGTAAAGACAGCCTTAATAATGAATACTCCGCCGGCAAGAAGACAATCTCAATACCACCGACTCTTCTTGTATCATGCATAGCTGTCATGGATGATATAACCAGGGCCGTATCCATGGACGCGAAACGCGCGGGTAACAGCATATATCTTGTCGGCGTGACAAAAAATGAGATGGGCGGATCGCAATACTACAAGATGAAAGGATTTACCGGAAACAGCGTGCCTAAGGTCGATGCCATCTATGGAAAAAAGATAATGAATACCCTAACAAACACGATCGATAAAGGATATGTGCGTTCATGCCATGACTGTTCCGAGGGAGGCATGGCCGTAGCCCTGGCAGAGATGGCTTTTGCCGGGGGACTTGGCATGAGTATTCATATGGATGCCCACGATAGGCCAAAAGGCCAGGAGCTTTTAAAAGACCAAATACTATTATTTTCCGAATCGAACACGCGCTTCGTAGTGGAGGTCGAAAGCGAAACCGGTTTCCTCAAGCGCATGAAAAGCATCCCGGTATGGAAAGTCGGACATGTAAGAAACGACGGGGTATTCAGGGTATTCGGCATCGGAGAGAGATTGATAGTCGATACCGATATACGCGCGCTTAAATCCGCGTGGCAGAGCCCGTTCAGAAATTTATGATGTCATATTGTATATTGTATATTGTAGGGCACCCTTAAGGGTGCCCTACAATTGTGGATAACTTATGAAAAAACCGAAAGTGATCGTCTTAAGGACGGCGGGAACGAATTGCGACAGGGAAACCGCTTTCGCGTTCGAATCGGCGGGCGCAGCGGTAGAGTTGGTCCATGTAAATGAGCTAGCGCGGGGCGAAAAGGAGCTCGAATCATACCATATCCTCACTATACCGGGCGGCTTTACCTACGGCGACGATATTGCTAGCGGCAAGATTCTCGCCAATGAATTAAAATTCAAGATGGGGCGCGCCCTCCAAAAATTCGTCAATGACGGAAAATTGATTTTAGGAATATGCAACGGCTTCCAGATACTTGTGAAGGCCGGCCTCCTGCCAAATTTGTCCGGAGACTGCCGAACGATTGAAGCAACGCTGACACTAAATGACTCGAATAAATTCGAGGACCGCTGGGTTTATCTTAAAAAACCGCGAACCGTAAACCGTAAACCGCAAACCGAATGTGTGTGGACGCGTGGAATTGACAGGATAATACAGCTGCCGGTGGCGCACGGCGAAGGGAAGTTTATACCGAAAAACAAAAAAGTGCTCGATGCCCTGAAAAGAGAGGGGCTAATAGTATTGGAATACGCGGATGAAGCGGGTATTAGAAAGGGTTATCCGTATAATCCAAACGGCTCGACGGAAAATATTGCCGGAATATGCGATCCTACCGGAAGGATTTTCGGGCTTATGCCGCATCCGGAAAGGCATATAAGCACTTATCAGCATCCGGCATGGACAAGGATTAAGGAAATAAAATCCGGGAAAGGGGATGGATTCGCCATATTCGTAAATGGGGTCAATTTTGCCAAAAAACATTTGTCTTTTGTGAAAATATAGTATATATTATATGAAACAGGGATAGCTCTATCTAAAACGCCGTTCATCGTTAAAGCGAGTTAATGGCAAAAACGATAGAAACACTTAAGACGCCTGTCTTCAAAGAAGATGTGCTTCACAGCCACATCGCAGAGACTTATTTTCACAAAAATTCCCACACAAAAACGCGCAAGAAGAAGAGTGCGCGCCGCTTAAATATCGACTTCCCGAGATTATTCATCACATGGGCTATCGTGGCCGCGTTATCGCTATTGGCCTTCATCTCGATAGCGTTCCTGCATAACCGCTACATAGAAATTTTACGAAAAAGTACAGCCGCCCTCAAAGTGATCGATGTCGTCACGCTGGGTTCCGCAAATAAGGCTATTATAAAAAAGTTTGAGTTCCGCGGACAGGCCAGAAGAGGGAAGAATTCCGAAATAAAAGATTCCGTCATTCTGAATAATCCAAAAAAATACAACTGGGCGGACCTGTCGGTAGATTTCAAATTTCCGGTCGATCTTTCCGAGAGGGCCATATTATTATCACTTCGCGGCGCTACCGGAGGAGAGAAACTGAACGTAGTCTTGCGGGATACGAAAAACAGGTCTTCAAGATTGAGCGATATATCTCTTTCCTCAAACCTGAAAGACAAAATGATACACATGGATGAGTTTAAGGGGGATATCGATCTGGGCAATATCAACCATTTAAGGTTGGAATACGGCCATGCGGGGGAGTCGGGAAGCCTCATGGATTCCCCTATAAACGTAACGATATATGTAAATAATATAACCCTTCCAAAGGAGGAGAAAGTATGAAGACTATATCGGTCGCGAATCAAAAGGGCGGTTGCGGTAAAACAACGACGGCAATAAACCTTTCGAGCGCATTGGCATCTTTGGAAAAAAGGGTGCTCTTAATAGATCTTGACCCTCAATCGCACGCCTCTTTTGGTTTAGGCATAATGAACCAGGCCGTCAACAAATCGATATACAACGTCCTTACGGATAATTCCGACAAGAGGTGCCTCATAAACGAATGCATACTGCAGGCTTCCAAAAATCTCGATGTCGCTGTGTCCAACATACTCCTCTCCACGCTGGAACAGGAGTTGAAGGATAAGGAGGATGCCGTATCGAAACTTCATGATGTCATAACCGTAAGCAATCTTAATTACGATTACATCATAGTGGATTGCCCTCCCTCACTCGGGTTCCTGACCTTCAACGCTTTGAGGGCGGCAGATCTCGTTCTCGTCCCGATAGATATGAGCGCTTTTTCGCTCATGGGTGTGGCAAAACTCCTCGGGATGCTCGAGCTAATAAAGGTCAAGATAAACCACGCGCCGAAAGTAAACTCACTTGCCACAATTTTTGACAAAAGGACAAAATATTCCGAAACGATGCTTAATGAGATCAAGGCCCTCTTCAAAGACCAGATGCTCCAAACCATTATAAGAATGAACGTCACATTGAAAAGAGCGGCTGCGAAGGGAGTTTCTGTAATTGAGTTCGACAAAGAATGCAATGGGGCTATAGACCATATCTCTTTGGCTAAAGAACTGATGAAAGAGGACGAAGAAGAGACGCTCCGAGTCGAGAAGGCCAGGGCCATAATGACCATCGCTTCAACCGAGGCCCGGGAGGCCGAAAAATCATCTTCCGATACCACCGCTCAAACCATAGAGAATGCCGTCAGATCGCTCATGAAAGATATCGTTTTCGCCATCAACGCGCCGAGCGCCAGAGAAATATATCTTGTGGGCGACTTTAACCAATGGAAGATAGACGACCGGGCAAGGCTGTCAAAATCCGAAGATGGTAAATGGGAAAAAAGGCTGGGCCTTACCCCGGGCAAATACAGATATAAATTCGTAGTAGATGGGGAGTGGGTTATCGATTCACAAAATCCCGAGCGTGAACAGAACATGTTCGGGACATTCGATTCCGTCGCAAAACTCCAGTAAAGGAATAACTTAGTGCCCAACTTAAAGGGAGACTTCACAAAAGAGGACCCCTGGCGTATATTCCGTATAATGAGCGAGTTCGTAGACGGTTTCGAGGAACTGTCCGATGTAAAGGAAGCCGTTTCGATATTCGGCTCCGCGAAGGCTCAGGCCTCAAACAGATTTTATAAAATCGCGGAAGAGACGGCCTCAAGGCTTGTGAGAAGCGGTTACGCCGTCATTACAGGCGCCGGCTCCGGAATAATGGAAGCGGCGAATAAAGGCGCGAAGAAGGCAAGGGGCGAATCGATCGGGCTCAATATCCTTATACCGATAATGCAAAAACCGAATAAGTATATAACGAAACTCCTGGAATTCAAATACTTCTTCTGCAGAAAAGTCATGTTCGCGAAGTATTCGAAGGCCCTCGTCGCGTTTCCCGGCGGCTTCGGTACGATGGATGAGTTTTTCGAGGCGATAACGCTCGTCCAGACAAAACGTATAGAACCATTTCCCATTATTTTAGTCGGCAGCATTTACTGGAAGGGTCTAATTAAATGGATGGAGGATACGCTTCTGGCCAATAAGGCTATAACCAAATCCGACCTCAAGATCTTCTCCGTAGCAGATACCCCGCAGGAAGTCGTCACCATAATAAACAAATTTTATAAGGGCTAGAAACAGCTATCCGCCTTCGCAATCAATTAGAAATATACGAGGTGCTTCGGCGGATTGTTTGCCTACATGCAATCGATAGCAAACAAAAAAAGGATGGCAACAGCGCTGTGTAGGTATCGTGTACCTTAGGCCCGAGAACGGGTCAATGGACTGTTGTCATCCATATATAAGTATACCTGATATTTTGAAAAAATCAAGTCCTTCGACCTATTGACCGCTTCTATAACATAATGTATAATAAAGAGTTATGAAAAAAGAATTTGACGTAATTATTATCGGCGCCGGTCATGCCGGCTGCGAGGCCGCACTCGCCTCGGCGAGGCTTGGCTGTAAGACGCTTATCTTGACGATGAACCTTGATACTATCGGGCTCATGTCATGCAACCCCGCAATCGGAGGGCTTGCCAAGGGGCAACTCGTAAAAGAGATAGATGCGCTCGGCGGCGAAACCGCGAAGGCAACAGACGCATGCGGCATCCAATTCAGGCTTCTAAACACCAGGAAAGGGCCGGCCGTAAGGTCTACAAGGGCCCAGGTCGACAGGCTCGCATACAGGCTCTATATGAAGTCTGTCATCGATGGCCAGCCCAACCTTGAAGTAAGGGAAGGCCTCGCCGAGAAGATCCTGGCCAAAAACGGTTCCGTATACGGCATAAGGACCTCGTCGAACGAGGAATTTTACGGTAAATCTCTTATAATAACACCCGGCACTTTTTTGAACGGCCTCATACATATAGGGCTTGAAAGCTTCCCGGGCGGTCGGATGGGGGAGAGGCATTCAAGCGGCCTTTCGGATTCCATCAAGGGCCTGGGCCTGAAAATGGGGAGGCTGAAGACCGGAACGTGCGCCAGGCTCGACGGCAAGACGATAAATTTCGATAGACTGGCCATCCAGCACGGAGATTCCGACATAACACCTTTTTCTTTTCAGACGAAAAAAATAACCAGAGCTCAGCTTCCCTGTTACATAACATATACCAATATTAAGACGCATGAAATCATAAGGGACAACCTCGGCAGGTCTCCGCTCTTTACGGGGATAATAAAGGGGACCGGCGCGCGCTACTGCCCGTCTATAGAGGATAAGATCTACCGCTTCCCGGGCCGCGATAAACACCACATATTTTTAGAGCCTGAGGGCATGAATACAACCGAATATTACCCGAACGGCATATCGACAAGCCTACCCGTCGATGTCCAGGAAAAGATGGTAAATTCCATAGAGGGCCTTGAAAACGCAAAGATCACGAGGCCCGGTTACGGAATAGAGTATGATTATATCGATCCTACCCAGCTAAATCCTGCGTTGGAAACCAAAGCTGTATCAGGCCTTTATCTGGCGGGACAGATAAACGGAACTACCGGTTATGAGGAGGCGGCAAGCCTGGGACTGATGGCAGGCATAAACGCCGCGTTAAAAATAAAAGGTAAGATTCCTCTGATTCTCGGCCGTTCCCAGGCTTATATAGGAGTGCTTATAGACGATCTGGTTACAAAAGGGACGAGCGAACCGTATCGCATGTTCACTTCGCGCGTGGAATACCGCCTCATGATCCGTGAGGATAACGCGGATCTGCGCCTTATGCCGCTCGGACGCGAGATCGGGCTGGTGAGAGAGGGAGTATATGCCCGCATGCTAAAAAAGAAGGCGCGCATAGAAGGCGAGATCGAAAGGCTGAAGGTTAGCCGTCTTGACAGGATATTGAGGCGCCCCGGCGTCTCATACGCAGAACTTTCTCGCAATAATAAAGAGGGTATGCTTTCGCAGGATGAGGCAAAAAGCGTGGAGATAGAAATTAAATATGAGGGCTTTGTCAAGAGGCAGCTTGCTGAAATAGGAAGGCTGAAAAACATAGAAAAGATAAGGATACCGGATACCGTCGACTATAAGAACGTTCACGGGCTGTCTTCCGAAGTTAAAGAGAAGCTCTTGAAGATAAGGCCGGTAAACCTGGCCCAGGCGAGCCGCATATCCGGCGTAACGCCCGCAGCGGTGTCGATACTGATGGTACATTTCGATAAGCTGCGCCGGCTTCAACCATGAAACCATATAACGACTATAACACTTATCTTAAGAATAGATTCGGATGCAAAGTCTACAGGATCGGCCTCGATGCCGGCCTATCCTGCCCGAACCGCGACGGAACGAAAGGCATCGGCGGTTGTATATATTGCGACGCCTTGGCCTCAAGAGCGCCTTACGCGGATTCAAAGAATAGTATAGCCAACCAGCTTGCCGAAAGAATTAAATATTTAACGGAATCGATGGGCGCCGCAAAATTCATCGCCTACTTTCAGGCGTTCACCAACACTTACGCTTCAATAGAAACGTTAAAAAATATATACGACCAGGCGCTGGGGTTCAACGAAGTGGTAGGCATATCAATAGGGACGAGGCCCGACGCCGTCGATCGGGATAAACTGGAACTGATCTCGTCATACAAAAAGCGGTTCGATGTCTGGATGGAATACGGGTTGCAATCTATTCATGATAAGACTCTGGTCCGCATAAATAGGGCCCACAGTTTCGCAGATTTCCTGGAAGCCCTAAGGCTGACAAGAGAATTCGATATTCCGGTTTGCGCGCATGTTATATTGGGGCTCCCCGGCGAAACAAGGGCCGATATGATCAAAACGGCAAACTCCATCACCAACCTAAAGATCAATGCGGTAAAGATACACCTGCTGCATGTCCTGAAGGGGAGCCGACTGGAAGAGCTATACAATAAAGGAGAAGTAAGCGTCCTTGGGCAGGATGAATATGTAAATTTAGTATGCGATTTTCTGGAACACCTTTCCCCTGATATAATAATCGAGCGTCTAACGGGGGAGGGGACGGGATATAGCCATATCGCGCCTTTATGGGCCCTGGATAAAATAGGGGTTATTAACAGGATAGGGGAGGAGCTCGCAAGGCGTAAAAGCCGTCAGGGGGCTAAATTCGAGTCCCGTCTTTCAGGATCGCGTTCTTGGGGATTATGACAATACCGTCTCTTATGAAGTAATTCGGCCCGTCGAAATTCTTCAGCTTCTTAACGTTTGTTATAACAACGTTCTTTCCGATCCGCGCGTTCTTATCAACTATAGCCTTGTCGATGGACGTATTATCGCCTATGCCGACCCTGATCGGCTCTTTGGACCCGCGGCTTTCGTAGTAATCGGCGCCCATCAAAACGGTCCTTGAGATACTGCAATTCTTCCCTATTATAGACCTTAAACCGACAATCGAATTCTTTATCTCGGCGTCGCGTATAACGCATCCTTCCGCCAGCATAGAAAGCCTGATTTTACAGTTAAACGCCCTTGCGATAGGGAGAAACCTGGGCCTCGTAAATACGGCTCCTTCGTAGAGGAAAGAGAAATGCGGTTTTGACGAGGCCATCTCCATATTCACGTCGTAAAAGTTCTTGATGGTGCCGACATCTTTCCAGTAATCGTTGAATATATACCCAAACCCATTCAGGCGCCTTATCGTATGCGGTATGACCTCCTTACCGAAGTCCACATCATTCCCGTCAAGGGCCTTCAATAACGCCCTGGCATTAAATACATACACACCCATCGATGCGAGACAACGATGGCGCGAGACCATACCCTTCATCTCAGAACGCGTCCCGGGCTTCTCCTTGAATCCGGTGATCTTACCGGACCGGCCCAATTTCAGGATCCCGAGTTCGTGAGATTCGCTTTCTCTTACCGGTATCACGGAAATGGTGAAATCGGCTTTACTTTTCCTGTGAAAACCGATGAGGTCCCTGTAATCCATATTATAAAGATGGTCTCCCGACAAAATCAGTATCTCTTCGTCGCCCTTTAATTCAAGATGGAATATATTTCTTCTTACAGCATCGGCCGGTCCCTGAAACCACGTCGTATTATCGACAGTCTGCTCGGCCGCGAGGATCCTCACAAAGGCCCTGGAAAAATAATCGAACCTGTAGGTATTGTTTATATGATTATTGAGGGACTCCGAATTGAACTGGGTGAGAACATAGATGTTCTTCAATCCCGAATGGAGGCAATTCGACACCGGTATATCTATGAGGCGGTATTTTCCTCCTATGGGAACAGCCGGTTTAGACCTGTACATGGTAAGGGGAAACAGCCTTTTCCCCTGGCCTCCGCCCAATATCAGCGCAATCACTCTTTTCACACTTAAATTATATCACAAGAACCGTCAAAGACAAGGGTGATACTGCTAATGACCGCTAATGACCGCGTAGGTCATATCGAGTCAATCTACCAACAGACCTGCGCGGTCATTGGGGGAGGTATTTAGCCTTGACAGCTCGTAATTATCCTTTATAATAATAGAATAGAAAACAAGCGTTGCGGTAATATGTCAACATAAAAATGAGAAGAATTTTTCGATACGTTAGAGACGGTTGTTCTTAAAACCGGCCGTGATAGAACATGGCCTGAGTAAAGATCATCGATTCTAACGTAAACTAAAGACTAAAAATGG
>JAZDOS010000036.1:0-2352 GCA_043798375.1 Candidatus Omnitrophota bacterium
TCGAATAGATTCAACTGGGGTCCGAGCCGGGTAAGCGCGATGTTTCCGTATTTTGAATCCCTGACGGCGATCAGTTCAAGGCCATTCCATTGCATCTCCCTCATCCGGAAATCGGCCAACTCCGAGCCTACCAGAATATACGCAGCTACATAACACATGAAGACGAACGCCGCGCCCCATCTGATAGGAGCCTTTTTCCTATCTGCTATGACTGTCACGGCGACGATGTTCAATAGCCCGCAGAATAAAGCTATCTGCAGCGGGTTGAACGTGTAGACTAAAAGAAAATTGAATGCGAGCCCTCCGACGACCGCGCCGAGAGATTCGATAGTGTATATCTTTCCTACCGCCGCAGCTGATGCCGTGGTCTCGCTTAAGTCACGCGACGCGAGCCTGCAACTCATGGAAAAGAGGGAACCGAAGACCAGGCAAGCCGGGGCGAGCAGGATAAAAGTCGAGAGCGCCATCGGCAAGAGCCCGATCAGCTCGCCGGCGGATACGCCGAGGATGTTCCTTGCGTCTCTTATCAGATATATCGTTGCCGGCGCGATTATCGCAACGGAGAGCAGGAGGGCATGGAATATCTCTTCCTCAAATCTTTTAATCCCAAATTTTGCAAGGCTTCCCGCCGCGGTCCAGAAGAGCCATGAGGCCAGCATTATCCCGTAGCTGAGCTCATTGCCGTAGAATACGACCAGAAGTTCCCGCATGAGTAGCAGCTGTACGGCCATCGCCGAAAACCCGAAGGCAAAGACCGAAAAGTATATTTTCCTTTTATCCATGTTTTTATTATATCATTGATTTTTACGGTATGCTATAATCTCCGTAGATAACATATAACACGGAGGTTTAAATGTTCAATATCGGCTTTCCCGAACTGGTAGTCATCCTTATCATCGTCCTTCTCGTCTTCGGGGCGGCGCGCCTTCCCGAGATCGCCCGCTCATTAGGCAAGGCCATCAATGAATTCAAGAAGGCGATGAAAGACGACGGTTCCGAATCACCCAAAAAAGATTAACCACCCCTTACAATATGACCGATAAACAGATGACCCTCGTGGAGCATCTTGACGAGCTGCGCAAGCGCATATTGATATCCGTGGCGGCGATCGTTATTGGCGCCTGTGTCGCTTTTTGGAAGATACAATTGATCGTATCGCTTTTGATGTTCCCGCCGGTGGACCATCTGGCGTTCTTTTCTCCCGCGGAAGCGTTTGTGGAGTATTGCAAGCTGGCATTTTTCGCGGGTCTTTTTTTCGCCTCGCCGGTGGTACTTTACCAGCTGTGGGCTTTCGTCTCATCGGGACTTCGGAAGGAAGAGAGAAGAGTGGTGCTTTTCGCGTTGCCGTTTTCGATAACGCTTTTCCTGGGCGGCGCGGTTTTCTCTTTCTTTTTCGTCATACCCTGGGCCCTTAAATTTTTGATCGATTTCGCCGGGCCTAATGTATATCCTATCCTGTCGATATCGAAATACCTCTCTTTTGTTATTATGCTGCTCGTCTCCTTCGGGATCGTCTTTGAATTGCCCGTCGTAGTTATGGTACTGTCCAAGATCGGCATAGTATCGCCTTCTTTTTTGAGCAAGAACAGGAAATTCGCGATAGTCGCCATATTCATTGCCGCGGCGGTCATCACACCGTCGCCGGACGCGTTCACGCAATGCCTGATGGCGGGAGCGATGATCTTTTTGTATGAACTGTCAATATGGATATCTAAATTGGTCTATAATAAAAGGGGGAATAGGGGATGACGCTTGAGGAAAGGTTAGATGCGGATTTGAGAGAAGCAATGAAGGCTAAGGCTGAGGTTAAGGTTTCTACAATACGCATGTTGAAAGCGGGCATGAAGAACCTCGCGATAGAAAAAAAGGCCGAAAAACTCGAAGATAAAGACGTCATGAGCATAATCGCCAGGCAGATAAAGCAGCATAAGGATTCTATCGACGGTTTCACGAAGGGCAGCAGGCAGGACCTCGTTGACAAGGAGACATCCGAGCTCAAGATACTCGAATCATATATGCCGAAGACGCTGTCGGCTAATGAGCTTAAGCCCATCGTCCTCTCCGCGATAGCCGCGGTAGGCGCGAAGGGCAGGGCGGATATGGGCAAGGTGATGAAGGCTGCCATGGAAGAGGCGAAGGGCGCAGCGGACGGAAAGATGCTCAGCCAGATGGTATCAGAGGAACTGGCGAAATTAGGCTAGAAGGGGACCGACATGGAAACAAAGACCGTAAAGATCGAGAAACCGGCGGAATATAACGTCATAATCGGCCAGTCCCACTTTATTAAGACGGTCGAGGATATACACGAGGCGATGGTGGGCGCGGTGCCGGGCATAAAGTTCGGCATGGCTT
>JAZDOS010000038.1:0-61753 GCA_043798375.1 Candidatus Omnitrophota bacterium
TCTTCACATATGCGTACCGGCAGGCACACAAAATTCGATCGCTGGTTTGAAAAGCACGCAAATTTGCAAAAGAACGAATAGGCCGCCTCGTCGAGAGGAGCTAAAAATCAGGCATTTTTACCCGTTTTTCAGGAATTACTAAATGATTATGAATAAGATCATTATATTCGACACGACGCTGAGGGACGGCGAGCAGTCGCCGGGCGCGAGCCTCAATATCAATGAGAAACTCGAGATAGCCAGGCAGCTGGCTGTTCTGGGCGTGGATGTTATCGAAGCGGGATTTCCCGCTTCGAGCCCCGGAGATTTCGAGGCCGTTAAGAACGTCGCGAAGAATGTCAGGGGGCCGGTAATATGCGGCCTGGCGAGAGCGCTCGAAAAAGACATCGACGCCGCGTATAACGCGGTGAAGGGCGCGGCCCGTCCGCGTATCCACGTATTTCTCGCGACTTCGAAGATCCACATGAAGTACAAGCTGAAGAAGGCCGAAGACGAGATCCTGAAGCTGGCCGTTGCGGCGGTTAAATACGCGAAGCACAAGTGCGGCGACATAGAATTTTCGCCGGAAGACGCTTCTCGAACCGAAAGGGAGTTTCTTTACAAGGTGGTGGAAGCCGTAATTGAGGCAGGCGCGGCCACCGTAAACATTCCGGACACCGTCGGGTATTCGACGCCGTTCGAGTTTGCCTCAATTATAAAAGGCATCAAAGACAACGTCCCGAATATCGGTAAAGCGGTAATAAGCGTCCACTGCCACAACGACCTGGGGCTTGGCGTGTCGAACTCGCTTGCCGCCGTGTTGAACGGCGCAAGGCAGGTCGAGTGCACCATAAACGGACTGGGCGAGCGCGCCGGTAACGCGTCACTGGAGGAGATTGTAATGGCGATCAGGACGCGGACAGATATCTTTAAGGGCGTCTCCACGCTTATCAATACGAAAGAACTTTATAAGACGAGCAGGCTTGTTTCGAAACTGACCGGTATGCCGGTCCAGCCGAATAAAGCGATCATCGGTTCGAACGCGTTCGCGCACGAGGCCGGTATCCATCAGGACGGCGTCCTGAAGGAAAGGATTACCTACGAGATCATGAGGCCCGAGGATGTCGGCTTTGAATCTTCGAATATCGTCCTCGGAAAACATTCAGGCCGCCACGCGTTTACGGAACGCCTGAAAAAACTGGGGTTCAACCTTAATAAGGAACAGATCGATAAGGCGTTCGACTCCTTTAAGGTGATCGCCGATAAGAAAAAAGAGGTCTTCGATGAAGACCTGGAGACGATAGTGGATGAAGAGATATCGAAGATCCCGGAGAGATTTCATCTCCTGCATTTCTACATCGCGTCGGGCGACCAGGTCAAGCCGCAGGCGAAGATATCGCTCAAGTTTAAGGCTAAGGCGCTTGAGGCATCCTCGACCGGTGACGGGCCGGTAGATGCCTGTTACAAGGCCGTCGATAAGATAATTGGAACAAGCGGCAGGCTTCTCGACTATCAGATAAGGAGCGTCACGAGCGGCAAGGACGCGCTCGGCGAAGTTTCCGTCAAGATAGAATCCGGGACCCGGATCGTTTCGGGGAGGGGAGCCTCTACAGATATCATCGAGGCGAGTATCAAGGCGTATCTTAGCGCCGTCAATAAGTTAATGTACCAGGTAAAGAGATAAACTCTAAACTTAAAACACTAAACCCTAAATAAACACAAAACTCAAAGTCCAAAATTCAAAACATGACGATTTTTGAGTTTTGGATTTGAGGTTTTGAATTTGTTTAGAATTTAGAGTTTAGTGTTTATTTTTATGACTATGGCTAAACTCAAATACGGCATAATCGGACATCCGGTCGGGCATTCCCTGTCGCCCGCCATGCAGAACGCGGCGTTCAGGGCCTGCGGGATAGAGGCGGAGTATGAATTGTTCGATGTCGCGCCGGCGGATCTGGAAGATTTTCTCCGGAATTTAAAATCGAAGAAAGTCTCCGGGGCCAATGTCACCATTCCGCATAAGATAAAGGTGAAAGAGCATCTTGACCGCAACGGGGCGCTCGACGCGAACGCCAGGCGGCTCGGCGCCGTAAATACGATAAAGGCCGCCGAAGACGGAAGTTTTTGCGGCTACAATACGGACGGGCCGGGGTTCTACCGGTCGCTGGTCGAGGACCTGGGTTTCGAGCCTGAAGACAGGACCGTATTCGTGCTTGGTTCGGGAGGCGCGGCATGCGCTATCGTCATGTATCTCGGAAACGGGCCGAGAAAGATCTTCATCTCGGATGTCGACAAAGAGAAAGCCGAAGCGCTCGCGAAGCATTATAAGGAATATTACGATGAGAAGAAGATAGTTATCGTTAAAGACTCCGAGTTCAAGGATTCTTTGAAGAATAGCGACTTACTCATTAACGCGACGCCTGTCGGAATGAAAGAGCCCGATCCGTCGCCGGTCGATAAGGCTTTGCTGCGTCCGGGGCTGCGTGTCTATGACCTTGTTTACAATAGGCCGGTAACACAGCTTCTCAAAGAAGCGAATTCGATGAAATTGCATGCGGTAACCGGGCTCGGCATGCTTCTTTATCAGGGCGCGATCGCGTTTGAGGTATGGACAGGCAGGAAAGCGCCGATTGATGTAATGAAGAAGGCGCTCAGGGAAGCGTTGAAAGCGGGATAAAAACGATGGAAACGCTGATAGGGGTTTTCGTATTTATGTTCGGAGCGATAATCGGGAGCTTCCTGAATGTCTGCATATGCAGGATGCCCAAGAACGAATCGATATTATTTCCGATGTCGCATTGCCCGGGCTGCGGCCGCAGCATCCTCTGGTATGATAATATCCCGATATTGAGCTATATGGTCATTGGGGCGCGCTGCAGGTTCTGCGGCGCATAGATATCTTTCAGGTATGTCCTTATTGAATTCCTGACGGCAGCGTTTCTATTTTTATTATTTCTCGCGTTCGGAATAACGCCCAGATTCTTCGCTTACAGCATTTTCGTCTGCGGGCTCATCGTAGCGACTTTCATAGATTTCGAGATACAGGAGATACCGGATACTGTTTCGATAGGCGGCATTGTTGTCGGGCTGGCGTCGGCCGTTATCTTTCCGTCGGTCTTCGATACGGCCTCGAGGTTTGCGAGTATCCAGAACTCTTTTCTCGGCGCGGTAATAGGCGGCGGAAGCATTTACGCGACGGGGGTGCTGGGGTCGATCGCGTTTAAAAAAGAGGCTATGGGCGGTGGTGACGTGAAGCTTATGGCGATGATTGGCGCGTTCCTGGGGTGGAAGCTCGCTGTGTTTACATTTTTCGTCGCGCCGCTCTTCGGCTCCATCGTGGGAATAATCCTGAAACTGAAAGACGGCCGCGAGATAATTCCTTACGGGCCGTACCTGTCGCTCGCGGCGCTTGTCGCGGTCTTTTTCGGGAATAAGATTATCGGGATGTTCTTTGGGGGATTGTTTTAAGGTCAAAATGAATCCGGTTGCGTTTTACGGTTGCGGTTGCGCCGCTCGTTACGTTGGTCGTCTTTCGGTTTTCGTTTTTACGATAGACGAATTACGAAATACGAAACGAGCCGCGCAACCGATAGACGTTTTACGAATAACGGGGAGGTAATTATGCTCAGATACCTGACAAGTGGTGAGTCGCACGGAAAGTGCCTGCTGACCATACTCGACGGTATGCCGGCGGGATTGAAGATCCGGGAAGCATTGATAAATGACGAGCTCCGCCGCCGCATGGCGGGCTACGGCCGCGGAAAACGGATGAAGATCGAATCCGACAGGGTCGAGATACTTTCGGGCATGAGAAGATCCGTCACGATCGGAAGCCCCATCGCCATGATGATTAAAAATACCGACCGGTCGATAGACAAATTACCGGCCGTCCTGGAGCCGCGGCCGGGGCACGCCGATCTTACGGGAGCCTTGAAATACGATCTGAGAGATATTAGAAGCGTCCTCGAGCGCGCCAGCGCCCGCGAGACGGCCGCGAGGGTGGCTGTCGGCGCCGCGGCCAGGATCCTCCTGTCCGAATTCGGCATACGGATAACGAGCCACGTTATCATGATAGGCGCAATAATCTCGAAAGATGCCCGTTTAAGTTTCAACCGGATACTGGCCGTGTCGGAGCGCTCGCCGGTGAGGTGCGCGGATCCTCTGGCGTCGCGGCTTATGACGAAAGAGATCGACGCCGCGGTGAAAGAGGGCGATACGCTTGGCGGAGTCTTTGAAGTCATCATCGAAGGCGTGCCCGCGGGGCTTGGCAGCTTTACGCAGTGGGACAGGCGTATAGACGCGAATCTCGCCGGAGCGATCATGTCGATCCCGGCGATAAAAGGCGTGGGGATAGGCCTGGGCTTCGAGGCCGCGGGGCGCAGAGGCTCGATGGCCCACGACGGGATATTCTATGATAAGCCGAAAGGTTTTTTCAGAAAGACCAATAATGCCGGCGGCATCGAGGGCGGCATGACGACCGGCGAGGATATTATAATCCAGGCCGGCATGAAGCCGATTTCGACGCTCGCAAAACCTCTCGCAAGCGTAAACATAAAGACGAAGAGGCCGGTAAAGGCGGCGGTTGAGCGCTCGGATACTTGCGCCGTTCCGGCGGCAGGCGTTATAGGAGAGGCCGTATCCGCGATCGAGATAGCGAACGCAATGATCGAAAAGTTCGGCGGCGATTCGGTTGCCGAGATGAGGAGAAATTTCAAAGGATATATGGAGCAGGTCAGGAAATTCTGATGCGCAATATAATTCTCGTCGGTTTCATGGGGACCGGTAAGACTACTATCGCGACACGGCTTGCGAACAGGTTGAAGATGGGCTATGTCTCTACCGACGACCTGATCGAGAAACGCGAGAAGCGCACGATAAACGAGATATTTACCAGGGACGGCGAAGACCGCTTCCGCGATATCGAAAGCGGGATTGCGCGCGAGGTATCCGGCATGGAGAACGCCGTTATCGACGCGGGCGGCGGCATTGTTCTTCGCGAAGAGAATATGGCCCTCTTTAAATCTAACGGTATCGTGATATGCCTTACCGCCGACGTAGAAGTTGTGATGGAGCGGACGAAGAAGTACAAACACAGGCCGCTTCTCAATGTCGAAGATCCGAAGCAGAGGATAAGGACGCTTCTTGCCAGGCGCGCGCCTTACTACGCCAAGGCGGATCATTGTATAGATACGGGTAAGCTCACGGTGAAGCAGGTTGTGGAAGAGATCGTAAAAATTTCGGAGGCGAAGCGATGACGCGCCAGGCGAGATTATGGGTCGGGGTTACGCTTTTTGTGATTCTTGCGATAAATTACGGGATCATCGGGCTTCCTTTATACAGGAAGGCGATCAATCTCCACGATAAAGCGACGGCGATGCTCATGAAGCAGATAAAGAGCGGCAACGTGCTTAAGACGTCTGCCGAGGAAGATTATATCCTGGAGATCTTCAGGCGCGAAAAGGCGTCGATCGACAAGAAATTATTTATTTTGAACTCCGCGGCGATAACTCTGGTTATTCTATTAGGAAGTTGGACCGCGTTTGGCCTTTTGGCGGGGAAAAAAAATGTCCGAGCTAAGGTATAATATTGTTTCAAGGGATTGGGTCGTGATAGCTGCCGATCGGGCGAAGAGGCCGGACAGTTTTAAACGGCCCAAAGAAGAACGCGCTATACCCGAATACAGCGAAACGTGCCCGTTCTGTCCCGGAAAAGAAGGCGATAGGCATGACGAAACATATCGCCTCGGCGACAAAAACGCCTGGAAGGTAAGGGCTATATTCAATAAATATCCCGCGTTTTCACCCGACCAGAAAGAAGAGCGCAAGATCACAGGTATTCATAACAGTGTTACGGGTTACGGCCGGCACGAGGTTATCGTCGAAAATCCGGTCCACAACCGTATAATAGCGCTCGCGACGGACGGGGAGGTCGAGAACATTGTCCGAACCTACAAAGAGCGCTACGATAAACTTTCGCCGATGAAAGGCATCGAGGCGATCACGATATTCAAAAACCACGGGCCCGGCGCGGGCTGTTCTCAGGAACATCCGCATTCACAGCTCGTGGCGACGCCTATTACGCCGCCGCAGACCAGGATCCGTATGGAGCAGGCGGCCGGATTTTTTGACGTGACAGGGAAATGCGTCTTCTGCCGGATGATGGAGGACGAGCTTGGCGCGAAAGAGAGGATGGTGCTCGAGACGGAAAATTTCATCGCTTTCTCGCCCTATGCCTCACCCGCGCCTTTTATCACATGGCTATTTCCGAAAAGGCATGCAGCTTCTTTCGACGGGATAAATGAAGAGGAGATACGGGATCTCGCGCGCGCCCTGAGAACGGTTTTACGCAAGCTTTATCTGGGTTTGGGTAACCCCGATTTCAACTATTGCCTTCGTTCGGTGCCTGTGAATGAGAAAAATGTCGAATATTTTCATTGGGGAATAACGATCGTCCCGCGTATTGCCCAGCCCGCAGGTTTCGAACTCGGAAGCGGCATATTCATAAATTCGTCCCTTCCCGAACAATGCGCCAAATTTTTGCGGGATGTGCAGGTGTAGGATTTAACCATAAAGAAGCGGCGCTGATTACGGAACTAATTAAAAAAGTTTCAAAAGAGGTGCCAGGCACCTTATGCTAATCAGAAAAATTACACCCAACGATGCGGAGTACCCGAAAAACTTGCGGAATATACATACGCCGCCGAAGCAGCTCTATGTTAACGGCACGCTATTGGAGTCCGATGAGATAGCGGTAGCTATAGTCGGATCTCGGCGCGCATCCGTCTATGGGCTGGAGACTGCCGGGAAGCTCGGTTTCGAGCTTGCCGCGCGAGGAGTGATGGTTGTAAGCGGGATGGCTGTCGGCATCGACTCCGCCGCTCACAGGGGAGCGCTTAAAGCGAAGGGCAGGACGATAGCGGTAATGGGAAGCGGCCACAGCGTCATTTACCCGCCGCAAAACAAGAAATTGTACGAAGAGATCGCTAATACAGGCGCGGTCATCACCGAATATGAAGACGATATGCCTCCCCTGGCGCAGAATTTCCCCGCCCGGAACCGCATAATAAGCGGGCTTTCGCTCGGGATAGTGGTGGTGGAGGCCGCGAGAAACTCAGGCGCGCTCATCACCGCCAACTTTGCGGCGGAACAGGGCAGGACCGTATTCGCCGTTCCGGGCAAGGTCTCGTCCGTTACGAGTTCGGGAACGAATGAGCTGATACGCGACGGCGCGTGCCTTATCCAATCGGTCGATGACATACTGCAGGAATTGTCGCTAACGCCTTCGATCGGGCCGGCCGAAGGAGTAAATTTGGATAAGATAGATAAGTCGATAGAGTCCAAAACCAGAGCGTATATCTACAATTCATTGACCGAAGACGAGCGAAAGGTTTACAAAATATTGTCGGACGAACCGTTATATATAGATGATATTTTTAACAAGACAGGTTTCGATTCTGCCAGGGGGTCGAAGGTCCTGTTGAACCTTGAATTAAAAAAGTTGATCGCGGAATTACCCGGTAAAAATTTCGTAAGAAAGGAAAACTAAATGAGTAAGAATCTGGTAATAGTAGAGTCGCCCGCCAAGGCAAAGACGATAAACAAGTTCCTCGGGAAAAATTACACCGTAGTGGCGAGCATGGGCCATATAATCGACCTTCCCAAGTCGAAGCTCGGCGTTGACGTCGAAAACGACTTCAAACCCGAATACATCGTAATGACCGACAGGAAGAAGCATCTGACGGCGCTTAAAAAGGATGCCAAGGGTAAAGATGCCGTATACCTTGCCGCCGATCCGGACAGGGAGGGCGAGGCCATTTCATGGCATATAAAAAATGCGCTAACCGACAAAAAATTGAAGTTCCACAGGGTGGAATTCGATGAAATAACCAAGGATGCCGTCCTGGCCGCGTTCAAACATCCGAGGGAGATCGACATGAACCTCGTGAATGCCCAGCAGGCGCGCCGCATCCTCGACCGCATCGTAGGTTATACGATAAGCCCGATACTCTGGAAGAAGGTTGCGCGCGGGCTCTCCGCCGGCCGCGTCCAGTCCGTCGCTGTGCGGTTAATAGTAGAACGCGAGGAAGAGATTAAAAGATTCAAGCCGCTGGAATACTGGGATATCACAGCCCAGCTGAAACGGCATGCGGATAGCCCCAGGGATAAATTTGACGCAAAACTAGAAAAACACAAGAATGAGAAGATAAACATAGGAAACAGGCACGACGCGGACAGGATCGTCGGTGTCCTGAAAAAAGAGCATTTCGTAGTTACCGATGTCAGGGAGGCAAAGAAGAAGAAGAATCCGTATCCGCCGTTTACGACATCGAAACTTCAGCAGGAGGCGTTCAACAAACTGAGATTTTCCGGCGCGCGGACGATGCATATAGCCCAGACGCTGTACGAGGGTGTTGAGCTGGGTAAGGAAGGATCGGTCGGCCTCATAACGTACATGAGAACGGATTCGGTCAAGATATCGAAAGACGCTCAAGGATCGGCCAGGGAGTACATACTCGCGACTTACGGTAAAAAATATTACCCGGAAATCCCGAATTTCTACAAATCCAGAAAGAGCGCCCAGGAAGCGCACGAGGCGATAAGGCCGACGCTGCCTTTGAGAGAACCGAATTCGGTGAAAAATCACCTCTCGCCGGAGCAGCTGAAATTATATACGCTCATCTGGAACCGGTTTTTAGCGAGCCAGATGTCGCCGGCAATAATTTCTCAGACGACAGTCGATATAAAGGCGGGCGATTATCTTTTCAAAACGGGCGCCGCGAAGGTTGTATTCGACGGATACACGGCCGTATATGAAATTGAAAAGGAAAAAGACGATTTCGGGGAAGAGGACAAGGCGAAACTGCCCGAACTTTCGGTAGGGCTTGAGCTTGACCTTCTGGGGCTTCTACCCGCCCAGCACTTTACAAAACCGCCTCCGAGATACTCTGACGCGACGCTGGTCAAGGTCCTCGAAGAGCTGGGCATAGGAAGGCCGTCGACCTACGCGCCGATCATCCAGACGATCACGGCGCGGGATTACGTAAACAGGGTCTCCGGTTATTTTCATCCCACGGAGCTTGGCACTGTCGTGGCCCAGCTTCTTATCAAGCACTTCCCGAAGATACTTGACGTTGAATTCACGGCGAAGATGGAGGATGAGCTGGACGGCATCGAGGAAGGCGAAGCGGATTACCTTATGGTATTGAAGGCCTTCTATTCTCCGTTCATACATTCCGCGGAAAGCGCGAAGCTCGAGATGAAGGATGTCAAGAAAGAGATAGGCGCTACGAACGAGATCTGCGGCCTTTGCGGAAAACCCATGATCATCAAGTGGGGCCGCAGGGGGAAATTCCTGAGTTGTTCCGATTACCCGCGGTGCAAAAACGCCAAATCTATCACCAGCGGAGTGAAATGCCCAATCCCGAATTGCGGCGGAGAGCTTGTCCAGCGCCGTTCCAGGCGCGGCCCGTTCTTCGGCTGCACCAACTACCCCAAGTGCACCTACACGGCGAGAAAACTTCCCGAATCCCTCGACAAAAGCTCGGAATTCGGTCCCGAGCGAAGCCGAGGGACCGAAAAGGAAGGTGAAGTCGTAACTTAATGCAAAGATATATCGATAAATTCATAAATTATCTCAAGGTAGAGAAGGACGCGTCCCCTCATACTATAACAAATTACGGGGTAGACCTTAAGGCGTTCGGGGCATTTCTCGGCGAGAAGGACGTTGCGGCTATCGATCACCTTGTATTACGCAAATATCTTGCCGAGATGAGGGCCAGGAATTATTCCAGGAGGACAGTTGCCAGGAAACTCGCGTCATTAAGGAGTTTCTTCAGGTTTTTATTCAGGGAAGGGCATATAAAGGCCAATCCGGTCACGGCTATATCGACGCCCAAACTTGACAAAAAACTGCCTATTGTCCTCGATGTCAATAAAGTCGCAAAACTCGTCCAGGCGCCGGCAGAAGACAGTCTTGCCGGACTTCGCGACAGGGCGATCCTGGAGACGCTCTATTCGGCCGGCATACGCGTGAGCGAACTTGTCGGGCTCAATGCGGATGACGTGGATTTTATAAGCGAGGTTATCAAGGTTTTCGGCAAGGGCCGGAAGGAGCGCATGGTTCCGGTCGGAGCGCCCGCTGTCTCGGCCCTGAGGAAGTATGTTGACAGGAAGGGCGGGCAGAAAGTGAAAGATAAGGACGCCGTGTTTCTGAATAAATCCGGCAGGCGCCTTACCGATAGGAGTGTGCGCCGGATAGTCGACAAATATATCCGCCAGACGAGCGCAGCCGTCCACATCTCGCCGCACTCGCTCCGCCATTCGTTCGCGACGCATCTCCTGGACCGCGGCGCGGATTTACGAAGCGTCCAGGAACTCCTCGGCCACATGAACCTGTCGACGACCCAGATCTATACGCACGTTACGATGGAGCGCCTGAAGACGGTTTACGACAAAGCCCATCCTAGAGCGTAATGGAGGTAAAATTTTTCGTGTCAAAGCGCAGGCGGTAACTTTTGTGGCCGCCTTCCGCGGACGCAAATCGGCATTAGGCATGCCGATTTGCTCGGAAAAATTTCGATGGCCGCTCAACCTGGCAATGCGTATACAATTGTCCAGTTTTCGCGTCCTTCTGTATCGCCATAATGTATCGAAATTTTTCAACGCCGCTTCAGGCGGCACACAAAAGTTCCGCCATCTCGAGAGGCGAAAATTTAGGAGCAAGATGCTATACGACATAGGATTCGCGATATTCTCGCTCTTCTATCTGCCGGCGCTGATATTCAAGGGCAAACTGCACGCAGGATTTGCGGAGAGATTCGGCATGTTCAGCCCCGATAAGCGCAGGGCCCTGGAAGATGCCCGGGGCGCGATATGGATACAGGCGGTGAGTGTCGGCGAAGTGAGTGTCTGCAAAAGCCTCGTATCAAAATTAAGGACGGAACTTCCGGACAAAAAGATTGTTATCTCAACGATCACGAAGACCGGAAACGACCTGGCGAAGAAGCTCTTCTCGAAAGACGCGCTGATTTTATATTTTCCTCTCGATTTCTCACCGGTCGTGAAAAAGGTTGTAGCGTTAATAAAGCCGTGTATGTACGTTATGATAGAGACCGAGATCTGGCCCAATCTTTTGAAAGAGTTGTCGGCCGGCGGCATCCCGTCGATACTCATAAACGGAAGGATCTCCGACAGATCGATAGGCAAATACATGCTGGCCAGGCCCTTCCTTAAAAATACGCTTGGCAGGCCCGGCCGATTTTCAATGCAATCCGGGCTTGACGCCGAACGTATCATCTCCATGGGCGCGCCCGGGGACAGGGTGGAAGTCGCCGGCAATATGAAATTCGACGTCGATATCAAGGCCGACTCGAAGGCGATGGAGGTTTTAAGAGAGGCATTATCGTTAAAAGCCGACGAAGAACTTTTTGTCGCCGGCAGTACGCATCCCGGCGAGGAAAAGGTGGTCATCGAATCTTTCAGGGAACTCCTGAAAGAGTTTCCGAAACTGAAACTCCTCATCGCGCCGCGCCACGTGGAGCGGGCGGGTGAGGTAGAAAAATTAGTGAAGACATTGGGGTTTGAGCCGGCCCGGTTATCGAACGAACACCGAAAACCGAATACCGAAAACAGAATCTTCATACTTGACTTTATCGGCCAAATGAGCGCCGCCTATGCGGCCGCGACGATAGTCTACATCGGAGGCAGCCTCGTGAAACACGGCGGGCAGAATCCGATAGAGCCGGCGATATTCGGAAAGCCGGTTTTATTCGGGCCGTATATGTTTAATTTCAGGGATATCTCCGCGGCATTCCTGAAAAATAACGCCGCGATCCGGGTTCAAAATTTAGAAGAGATAGTCAAGAACGCCAAGGTTTTATTGAAGGACAGGGCTAATCGTGATGAGATCGGTAAACTTGCCAAAGGGACAGCGATTGCCGGCCGCGGCGCGACCGGGCGTAATGTCGAAATACTGAAAAAATATGCGTAATTTTATTTATTCCTTGATGACAGACAGGAGAAGCGGCCCGGTAGTCGCGCCGTTAAAGTTTATTTTATATCTCGCGTCGCTGCCTTATGGCATCGCGATATATATAAGGAGGCTCCTTTACAACTGCGGAATATTCAAAAGCAAAAAGGTGCCGATGAAGGTCATAAGCGTCGGAAACCTGACGCTCGGCGGCACGGGCAAGACGCCTTTTGTGATATGCCTGTCAAAAATATTGAACGACCAATTGAAGAAGAGGGTCAGCGTCCTGATACGCGGCTACGGCTGGGATGAGCAGAACATGCTCAAGAAGAAAATGCCGGATATACCGATACTCGTCGGCGAGGACAGGGCGCGTTCGGCGCACAAAGCCATTAAACTTTATGGCAGCGATACGGCGGTGCTCGACGACGGGTTTCAGCATTGGGAGCTCGACAGGGACCTCGATATAGTGCTCGTGGATTCCCGGAATCCGTTCGGCAATAGAAAGCTTTTCCCCCGCGGCATACTCCGGGAGAGGCTAAATGCCATGCGGCGCGCGGATGTAGCGGTATTTACAAAGGTTGACAAGGCCGGGCACGGCCTCGACAGCATAAAAGCGGAGATCAGGCGTTATAAAGACGATATGATATTCGTTGAGGCGGTGCATAAGCCGGTTTGTATCCGCGACCTGAGGAACAGGAAGGATGTCGGGCTTGCGTATTTTAAAGGAAAGAGGCTGATACTCGTTTCCAGCATAGGCGATCCGTCGTATTTCGAAGAGACGGTGAGGGATTTTGGCGCCGACATAGCGGAACATATAATATTTCCCGATCATCACAACTATACACAAGCCGATATGGCGCGCATATTGCGGAGGTGCGATGAGCGAAAGTTCGATTTCGTATTGATGACCGAAAAGGACGAAGTGAAGATCCGCAGGATGTCTTTGTCGTTCGAAAAATACATTCCCATGACTCTGGTTGTCGAGATGGACATAGTAGCGGGAAAGGAGCTTTTGATTGATAGACTTAATAGCCTATATAACCGTAAGGCTGCTAAATAAAATATTCGCGCTTATCCCCATAAGCATTTCGTTATGGTTCGGAAGACGGATGGGTGGAATTGCCTTCTTCTTTAACAGGCGCAGGCGGGTTATCGCGTATGCCAACCTCAAGGCCGCGTTCGCGAAAGACAAATCACCGCGGGAATTGAGGGCGGTCACGAAGCGCGTCTACCAGAATATGGTCCAGACATTTATCGAGGTCCTGAACCTTACCAAGATAAATAAAAGATATGTCGACCGGTATGTGGATGTCATAAATTTTCAGCGGCTGAAAGATGCCGCGAAATCCGGCCGGGGGACGATACTCCTCACGGCTCACTTCGGCGACTGGGAATTGTCGAGCCTGGTGAGCTCGGTCATCGGCTTCCCGATAATGGTCCTTGTCAGAGAACAGAAGATGAAGCGCTTGAACGAGCTTCTGAACCGCTTGAGGGAATCGAACGGCTGTAAAGTAATAAGGAAGGGGATGTCGATAAAAAGTATCCTGAAGGCGCTCTACGGTAAAAATATAGTAGGCATACTCTCGGACCAGGACGCCGGGAAGAACGGGATGTTCGTGGATTTCTTCGGGCGTCCGGCATCATGCCACGCGGGCCCGTTCGAGATGGCAAAACATACCGGCTCATTGATACTTCCGAATTTCAATGTGCGCACAGGCGGCCCGTACCATAAGCTTTACCTGGAAGATTATATAGATTTCAACCGGGCCGGTTCTTCCGACGACATAAGGCAGAACCTGCAGAGATTTACGAAGCTGCTCGAATCTTATATCAGAAAGTATCCGGACCAGTGGTTGTGGCTGCATAAGAGGTGGAAGTCCACACCCGTAAGGACGGTCCTTGTCATAAATGACGGCAGGACGGGCCATCTCAATCAATCGCTCGCGGTTGCGCGCGAAATCCAGAGGGCGCGCGTTACCCGGGGTTACAGGATCGACGACACGAAGATCGAAATCGTCGACATCAGGTATAAGAACGGATTTTCGCGCGCGCTCTTATCCGCATGCGCCGGTTTCGCGACGTGGCGCTGTCACGGCTGTATGAGGTGCATGAAGTTCTGTCTCGAGAAAGAAAGCTATGATAGATTGATGAAGGCCTATTCCGATTTTGTCGTCTCATGCGGTTCAGGTTCCGCGCCGGTAAATATCTTTATGTCGAAAGAGAATAACGCGAAGAATGTGGTAGTGATGAAGCCCGGTGTATTCATGGGCCTTAATAAATTCAGCCTTGCCGTGATTCCCCGGCATGACGAGCCCGCGAGGAGAAAGAACGTCATTACTACGCGCCTTGCGCCCAACCTTGTGGATGCGGAGATGTTGAGATCGGACGGCGAGAAGCTGGGGGCCGCCGCGAGGATCGGGAAAGAAACGGTTGTGGGGCTTCTCATCGGCGGCGACAACCCGGAATTTTCGCTTACTAAAGAGAATATCGATAACGCGATAGATAATATATTAAGATTTTCGGAAAGGACCGATGCGGACATACTGGCTACTACTTCCAGAAGGACGCCTCCCGAGGTAGAAAAAATCCTTAAAGAGAAGCTGGGAAAACATCCCAGGTGCAGGCTTCTTATCATAGCGAACGAGAAGAATTACGATTTTGCGGTCGGCGGCATATTGAGTTTAGCCGGCATTGTTGTGGTCTCGGGCGAATCGGTCTCGATGGTGTCGGAGGCGGTTACATCCGGCAAGCGCGTCGCGGTATTTAAGCCCGAGAAGAAGAATAGGGCCATGTCGAAGCACGAAAAGGCTTTGGACATTCTAAAAAAGTCCGACTACATCACCTATTCAAGGCCGGAGCATCTGGAGATATACCTCTACAGGCTCTGGGGCGACGAAACGCCGCCGAAAGATCCCGGCGACAGGGAGAAGATATTCGCCGCGGTTCGAAGGTTGATATGAATATTACCAATACAACCTTTACCAATACAACCTTAGAGGTTGCCTGCGGCAACCTCTAAGGTTGTATTGGTAATATTCATATTAGAGGTTGCCTGCGGCAACCTCTAATGTTGACAAAGGGTTTTATGAACATCCTGCAGATTCTACCATCGTTGGACGTCGGCGGGGTCGAGACCGGTACGGTCGACCTCGCGAAATACCTCGTTTCGCGCGGGCATAAGGCGGTCACGGTCTCCTCCGGCGGAAGGCTTGCCAAAGAGCTCGACGCCATAGGCGCGCGCCATTATAATTTACCCGTCGGCAGGAAATCCCTCTCAAGTATCATAAGAATGATCGGCGCGGTGAAAGATGTTATCAGAAGGGAGGACATCGATATAGTCCACGCGCGCTCGCGCGTTCCGGCGTTAATCGCGTTCTTTGCCTGTAAGGCCACGGCAAGGACGTTTATCACGACGGCCCACGGTTATTATAAAAAACATCTGATGAGCGAATCGATGTCATGGGGCAAATTCGTCATAGTCGCTTCGAATATCATGGCCAAACACATGGTCCATGATTTCGGCGTGCCGCCCGAAAGGATCAGGCTGATCCCCAGGGGCGTAGATATAGCGAGATTTAAATTCAGGGATCCGGCATCCCGCGCCTCGAAAGAATTTGTCATCGGGATGGTCTCAAGGATAACGCCCCTGAAAGGCCATATGGATTTTATCAGGGCCGTATCGATATTGAACCGCAAAATTCCTCAATTGCGGGCCCTCATCGCGGGAGACGCGCCGAAAAATAAATACAAAGAAGATCTCGAGCTTCTCATAAGAAGGCTTGGCGTGGCGAACATGATCAAATTTTTACCGGCCACTCACGATGTCCCGTCTATTATGAATGACCTGGATATCCTCGTATCGGCCACGATAACGCCGGAAGCCTTCGGGAGGGTGATCATCGAGGCGCACGCCTCGGGCGTTCCGGTAGTGACGACCAGGGTAGGCGGGATAGTGGATATAGTGGAGGACGGGAAGACCGGATTATTTACGGCTCCGCAAAACCCCAAAGAGATGGCTGAAAAGATATTTAAACTTTACGAAGACAGGGGCCTCTGGAAGAAAATAGCTTACGAGTCGAGAAAGAGCGTCGAGACGACATTCAACCTGGATAAGATGATGGAGAAGACCATCGGCGTTTATGAAGAATCCCTGAGAACGTCAAACATTCTCGTAATAAAGATGAGCGCCATAGGTGATTGTATTTTGTCCGTTCCGTCGCTTGCGGCCATTCGCGCGGCGTACCCGAATGCCGTTATAAAAGTATTGGTCGGCATTCGGTCGAGAGAGGTGCTCGACGCCTGTCCTTATATCGATGAGCTCGTAGTGTGCGATCTTAAAGGAAAGGATAAAGGTATTCCGGGGCTTTGGCGGCTCGGCAGAGTTCTTCGCAAATCGTGTTTCGATATAGCTATAGACCTTCAGAATTCGAAGAAGAGCCATATCCTTTCGGCCATGAGCTTTGCTCCGCTAAGGTACGGCTATGACAACAGGAAATTTTCGTTTCTTTTGAATAAGAAAATAAAGGACGACGCGCCGTACCTGGATCCCATAGAACATCAATCCAGGACGCTCGCGCTTGCGGGCGTGAAGCTGGCGGATAAAAGCCTCCGGCTTTGGCCTTCCGGCTCCGACGAAGAAAACGCGCGGAAATTTCTCATCGATAACTGGGTGAAGCCGGAACAGGCCCTTGTCGGAATAAATATAAGGGCATCGGCGAAGTGGGTTACCAAGAATTGGCCGGTCTCGTCCATAGCGGCGCTCTCGGACAGGCTCGCAAAAGAGCTGAATACGAGGGTCGTCCTGACGGGCGCCTCCGAAGACGCGGAATTCGCCCGTCACGTATCGGGCCGGACAAAATCGAAACCGATCATCGCCGCGGGGCGAACGAGCCTGATGGAGCTCGCGTGCCTCATGAAACGGTTCAGCGTCTTTTTGACGCCGGATTCAGCGCCCATGCATATTGCCTCGGCAGTCGGTGTGCCGTTCGTAGCTTTGTTCGGGCCGACCGATCCGGCCAGGCACCTCGCGCCGTCCGGAACCGGCATCGTGATCCGCAAATCCGGCGAACTTAAATGCAGCCCGTGTTATAGCCCGACCTGCATGAAGAATTTCCTGTGCATGAAGAAGATTACCGTCGACGAAGTTTTTAACGCTATGAAGAGTTTTATTATTAATGAGAAAGAGGCTGGAATTGAGAGTGCTTCAGGTAACAACGCATCTTAACACAGGCGGGATATCCAATTACATAGTCTCCTTATCCGGAGCGTTGAAAGAGAGGCTTGTCGATACCGTCGCGGCCTCGAGCGGCGGCAATATGGAGAAAGAATTACGGGACCGCGGGATACCGCATAAGGCGCTTGAGATGGATACAAAATTCGAATTCGGCCCGAAGGTATTCAAATCGGCCTTAACACTTACCGGGATTATCAGGCAGGAAAAGATCGATATAATCCATGCCCATTCCAGGGTCTCCCAGGCGGCGGCGTCTTTGGCGTCGATGATGTCCGGAGCGCCGCTTGTTACGACATGCCACGGCTATTTCCAGAAGAGGTCGAGGGGGGTTTTCGACACATGGGGTAAAAAGGTTGTCGCTATAAGCGACGCTGTTAAAACGCATCTGGAAGAAGACCTCGGCGTCAAGGCCGGCAGGATCGAATTGATATATAACGGTGTGGATATAGATCAATTCTCGGGGCGTAGTTCCGATGAAGAGGTCGACAGGATAAGAAAAGAGCTTGGTGCGCGCGGCGGCCCCGTTATAGGAACCGTAGGCAGGCTTTCGCCTGTCAAGGGCCATAGGTTCCTGGTTGAAGCGATGCGCGATGTCGTTCGCGCCGCGCCGGATATCAGGTGCCTGATCGTCGGGAGCGGCGATGAGGAGTTCGAACTGAAAAACCTTGCGGGGTCGTTGGGGCTTAAGGACGCGATTCGTTTCTTTCCCTCTACTCCCGATACCCGCAGATTCCTGTCGGCCATGGATGTCTTTGTCTTTCCTTCGGTAAAGGAAGGGCTTGGTATCGCGCTTTTGGAGGCCTTCGCTTCAGGGAAGGCCTGCGTCGCGTCGGATACGGGGGGGATAGGTAACGTCGTGGAAGACGGCGTTACGGGGCTCCTCGTGCCGGTCGGCGATCCCCCGGCTATGGCCAAAGCCGTCCTGAAACTTATCGGAGACGCGCCGCTTCGAAGACAGCTGGGCGATAACGCCAGGGCGCTCGTCGTGAAAAAATTTACGCTGGACGAAATGGCGGCCAGAATGATCGAATTTTACAGGGGTGTAATCGGATGAACCCCGTTAGAAATATCTATTCATCAAAAGACTTGGAAAAAATTTCTAACGGGGTGAAGAAAAAAATAATTATAATATCAGCCGCCGTTATCGTATTTATTGCCGGAGCCGTTTTCTTTTATAAAATGGGCTATGTTGTCCCTGTTCTCATGTATCATTCGATAGATTATAACGACAGGGTTACAAAGCTGTCGCTATCTCCTGAAAGCTTCCGCCGCCAGATGGAATTTCTGCATAAGCGCCGGTATAACGTTCTGCCGCTCGAAAAAATCATTCCTTATATCGAGAAGAAAAAGAAGGTTCCGCCCGGAACGGTGGCGATCACTTTCGACGACGGTTACTACAATAACTATAAATACGCGTATCCGGTTTTGAAAAAATATAATCTGCCGGCGACGATATTCGTGATCGTGAATAAGGTAGGCGCGCCCGGCTATCTTAACTGGAAAGAGATTAAGGAGATGTCGGATTCGGGCATAATCACCATAGGAAGCCATACGATGAACCATCTTTGGCTTCCGGATGTCGCGCCGCGGGTTCTGGAAAAAGAGGTTAAGGAGTCGAAAGAGATCCTCGAGAAAAGGCTGGGGAAGGATGTAAAGTTATTCTGTTATCCCATAGGGGCTCATGATAAAAAGGTGGAGAAGGCCGTTGAAGATGCGGGGTATGCGTGCGCGGTCGCGACAAATCCGGGAAGATTTAAGCCGACGGACGACATTTACGCCATCAAGAGGGTAAGGATCTCGCGCACATCCGACAATATGTTCGTATTCTGGGTCGAGACGAGCGGGATCTATACATGGATCAAAGAGCACAGAGATGAGTGAGCGGATTCTGATTATCAATGTCAACTGGATCGGAGACGTCCTTTTCTCGACGCCGTTTATACGCGCCGTCCGGGAGGCGCATCCGGACGGCTATATCGCCTGCCTTCTCCATCCGCGATGCAGGGAGATGCTCGAGGACAATCCGCGCCTGAACGAAATCATCGTCTATGACGAAGAGGGCGCGCATAAAAACCTCGCGGGGAAGATAAAGCTGATCGCCCGTTTGAGAAAGAAGAATTTTGACACGGCATTTCTACTTCACAGGTCTTTTACCAAGGCGCTCGTCGCTAATCTTATGGGCGCGAAAAAGATAATAGGGTATCCGACGAAGAAGAGGGCAATTTTGCTTACCTCGCCGGTAGAGGAGCCGCAAGAGGAAACTCACAAGGTCGAATATTTTCTGAATATCGCTAGGTCCGCCGGCATAAGGCCCGGCAGCGTTTCGTATGAATTCTTCGTCAAAGACTCCGACAGGATTTTCGCCGAAAAGTTGCTGCGCTCGAACGGCATAGACGCGAAAGACAAAGTTGTCGTCCTTTGCCCGGGCGGAAACTGGGATCCGAAAAGGTGGCCGAAAGAGAATTTCGCGCATCTTGCCGACGAGCTCGCGGGCGAATTCGGAGTTAAGACAGTAATCTCCGGCACTGTCAGGGAAGCGGGCCTTGCCGAAGAGATAGCCGGTATGATGAAACACGCGCCTGTTATAATATGCGGTAAGACCACCTTAAAACAGCTGGCCGCGGTCTTCGAAAAGGCAAGCCTGGTGATAGCCAACGATACCGGCACGATGCACCTTGCCGTCGCGATGAAGGCGAGAACGATCGCGTTATTCGGCCCCACCTCGCCGAAGATAACAGGCCCTTACGGCGAAGGAAATTATAATGTGATATTTAAGAACGCTGCTTGCGACGTTCCGTGTTACGATATGGCCTGTACGGATAACAGGTGTATGGCCGCGATAACGGTTCAAGATGTATTTAAAAAGGCGGGAGAGGCGTTCAAACGATGATCATCGACAAATCCGAAGTCAGGCGCATGCTCGTCATAACCCTGAGTAATGTCGGCGATATAATCCTGACGACACCCGTCATACAAACGCTCGCAAAGACATTCCGCGAGGCAAGGATCGACGTGATGGTCGGCCCCGCGGGCGAGGAGATATTCGAGCGCGACCCAAACATCTTCAAAGTCATAATTTACGATAAACATCTCCCGATAGCCGAAAAACGCAGATTGCAGCTGAAGCTGAGAAAATTAAAATATGATCTCGTGGTCGATATCAGAAATACCGTATTTCCTCTTCTTATCGGCCCGAAGTACAGGACATCCGTTATTCATAAATTCCCGCGCGCCAAGATCCACAGGAAGAAAAAACACCTCCATCTTTTAAAATCGCTTGGAATCGAGGAGTTCGAGGAGCGGTCTTATATCCATATTACAAAGGAAGACGAGGAATATGTGGCGGGCCTTTTAAAGGATCGCGGCATAAAAGATCCGATAGTCGTGATAAACCCGGGCGCGAAGAGCCGCTTGAAGCGATGGACGGAGGAAGGTTTCGCCGTTTTCGCCGACAGGATCATATCGGAGTGCGAAGCAGATACCATATTCATCGGTTTAAGGGAGGATGAAGCGATAGTGAGCGGTATTACAGGCCGAATGAAGAATAAGGCGCACAGTTTCGTCAACAAGACCAATATCCGCCAGCTCGGAAGCCTTTTAAGGCGCGCGAAGCTTCTCGTTACGAATGACAGCGCGCCCCTCCACCTCGGATGCGCCGTTGGGACGAATGTTTTGGCGATATTCGGCCCTACCGACCCCGCCAAGTACGGGCCGACAGGCGAATTCGATACCGTTATAAAAAGAGAGCTCTCCTGCTCGCCGTGTGAGACGGCGGTATGCGCGCGCAATTATGAGTGTATGAAACTGATTACGCCGGACGAAGTCTTCGACGCGGCGAAGGTGATGCTGGAGGGGTATGAATAGGATTACAGGGTGCAGGGTGCAGGGTGCAGGGTACAGAAAAATACTGATCGTGAGGCTCGACAGGATAGGGGATGTTTTGCTGTCGACGCCGGTGATCAAAAACTTAAGGGATGCGTATCCGAAAAGCTACATCGCTTTTCTGGTCAGGCCATATGCCCGCGAGATTGTCCAGGGCAACCCCTATCTCGACGATGTTATCGTTTACGATAAGGCCGGCCGGGAAAAGGGCTTGCGCGGCAATTTAAAATTCATACGTTATCTAAGAAAAAAGAAATTCGATATGGCGATAATACTTCATCCGACTAAGAGGGCGCATCTCGTCGCGTTCCTCGCCGGCATTCCCGTCCGGGTGGGATATGACAGGAAATGGGGAATTCTGCTCACGAAGAGGATTCCCCATACAAAACAATCCGGTTTAAAGCATGAGATAGATTACACGCTCGACATTCTGCGGTATATAGGAGTAGAGCCGGAAGACAGGACGCTCTATATGCCGGTCGACACAGCTTGCGAAACCAGGGTCAGGGGTATGATGGGGGATGCGGGCATCACGGATACCGATTTTTGCATCGCTATTAACCCCGGAGCAAGCTGCCCTTCGAAAAGATGGAAGACTATGAATTTCGCCAGGGCCGCGGATAGCCTGGCCAAAACTTATAACGCGAAGATCCTGATTATATCGAGCGAAGAGGACAGGATGTTTGCCGGGGAAGTGGCCGCTCTCATGTCCAGGCCGCACGTCAACCTGGCGGGTAAGACCGGCATCGGAGACGTTGCGAGCGTATTGAGAAGGGTAAAGCTTTTCGTCTCGAACGATTCCGGGCCGGTCCATATCGCAGTCGCCGTCGGGACGCCGGTGATATCGATATTCGGCAGGTCCGACCGGGGGCTTTCGCCCGAGCGCTGGGGGCCGTCGGGTAAGCGCGACGTAGCGCTTCACAAGGATGCGGGCTGCGGCGCCTGCCTCGCGCACAACTGCCGGCGCGGTTTCAGGTGCCTCGATGCGATCACCGTCGACGACGTGCTCGCCGCGGCTGCGAAAATATTGGAGAGCAGGACTAATTAAAAAACTTTAAAAAGAGGTGCCAGGCACCTTGGGGAAAGGAAGGGCGGGGTGAAGATCGGACTGATAGGATTGCCGCAGGTAGGGAAGAAGACGCTTTTCGAACTCTTGACGCATCATAAGCCGTCGGAAAAGGAAGTTGCCTCCGGCAAGCCGATCAAGGGCGTAGTCGAGATAAAAGACCCGAGATTCGATAAGCTCGCCGCGTCCTACAAGCCGAAAAAAGAAGTGCGGGCGAGGATCGACATAGAGACGCTCCCCAGGATAGAAAAGGACACGATCGCCAAGGGCGAGATATTCTCCGACATAAACGAACTCGATGCCATATGCCACGTCGTAAGGAGCTTCAAAGATGATTCCGTATACCACGTCGACGGATCGGTCGACCCGAAGCGCGACATCGATTTCGTGAACGCCGAGCTCGTCCTGCACGACCTCATCTTTATCGAGAAGAGGATGGAGAGGCTCGAGAAGACGATAAAACAAACGAAGGAAGAGGCGGCGACTAAAGAAATGGAAGTTTTATCGAAACTGAAAGCGCATCTCGACAAGACGCTTCCCTTGAGGCTCATGGACATCGGCGCGGATGATAAAAAACTTATTTCAAGCTATCCCTTTGTAACGCGGAAGGATATGATAGTAGTTCTTAATATATCAGAGGGCGACCTTAAAAAAACGGAACTTCCCGAACAGCTGAAAAAGGAGCTTGGCCCGCTCAAAATAGACGTTATGCAGGTTTCCGCGAAAGTGGAGTCGGAGATCGCCGGCCTTGAATCGGAGGAAGAGAGAAAAGAGTTCCTGTCTTCTCTCGGCATAGAGGAGCCGGCTGTCAACGCCATGACGCGCGTCCTCCTGAAGGCCCTCGCCCTCATCTCTTTCTTTACTGTCGGCGAGGACGAAGTGAGGCAATGGACGGTGAGGCGCGGCTCTTCGGCTCCCGAAGCGGCAGGCGCGATACATTCGGACCTCGAAAAAGGTTTTATAAGAGCGGAGGTAATGAAGTATGAGGATTTGTCGGCGCTGGGCACGGAAAATAAAGTCAAGGAAGCGGGCAAGCTTTATCTCAAAGGTAAAGATTACATAGTCGAGGACGGGGATATAATCAATATAAGGTTCAGCGTATAGAAACAGATTGAAGCGCCGACGTTAATATGATAGGATTATAACATGAGAAAAATCATAATACTGCCGCTTATTATAGGCCTTACGTTCGGATTGTATGCCTGCGCCAAAAAACCTTCCGGTGATGACAGGGTGCTCGCCAGGGTAAGCAATAAATTTATCACCGTAAAAGATTTTAAAGCGAGGATAGCGAAGATACCTCCGTACTACCGGAATATAGTAGAGAAGGATAAGAAGAAATACCTGGACGAAGTGATGATACAGATGCTGTGTTACGAAGAGGCCGTAAGAGAGGGCATAGGCAGGGATAAGGAGATCCAGGAAGTAATCAATGAGGCCAGGAAAAAAATATTGATAGCGAAGCTTATCAAGGATGAAGTCGAGGACAGGATGAGCGTCTCCGAGGACGAAATAAGGAATTTTTTCGAAACGCATAGGGATGAATTTAAAGCACCGGAACTGTGGCGGGCGTCTCATATATTGGTAAATGATGAGAAAGAGGCTTCGGGGCTTGCGGACGAATTGGCCAGGGGCGCCTCCTTTGAAGACCTGGCGAGGAAGCATTCCACCGACGCGACCGCAAGCCGCGGAGGCGACGTCGGGTATTTCAGGAGAGGCCAGGTTGTGCCGGATTTCGAAAAGGCGTGCATAAAGTTAAACGTGGGTGAGACGAGCCCCATCATCCGGACACAATTCGGTTATCATATAATTAAACTCACCGACAGGAAAGATCCGGGGCTGCAGAATTATGAGGAAGCGAAGGGCTCCATAGAGAACGAGCTGAAACGCAAAAAACGAAGCGACCTCTTCAACAAGCTCGTATTGAAGCTTAAGAGCAAATATGGCGTTGAGGTCAAGGAGGACGTATTCAATTCCTTATGAAAAAAATAGTCCTGACACAGTTAATTCTCGCGATGATCCTGGCGACAGCGTGCCTTTCGCGCGGCGAGGTCGTTGATAAAATAGCCATAGTGGTAAACGACGAAATCATAACCGAGAGCGAAATCACCAGGTCGCTCCAGCCGGTATACGAGAAATACAGGGTTTTATACAGCCATGACAAGCTTTTCGCGAAACTCGAGGAGGCGAAGCAGAAGATAATCCAGCAGTTCATCGATGACAGGCTGATCCTGAGCGAAGCCAAAAAACTTAACGTTGAGGTCGACGAGCAGGAAGTGGATAAGAGGATAGACGACCTCATAAAACGCCTGGGCTCGAGGGCGGCGTTCGAAAGGACGCTCTCCGAACAGCGCATTACCCTGAGAGACCTGAAAACGCGCTACAGGGAACAGTTGATGACCAGAAAGCTTATAGACCAGGAGGTGGGGTCCAGGATAACGATAACCCCGATTGACATAACGAATTATTATAACGAAAACACAGATGAATTCAGCCAGCCGGAAGAGATCAAGTTAAAAAATATTCTCATAAGCGTGAAAAATGACGCGGATTCGAAAAAAGCGGCGAAGCTTGCCCGGGATATTTCGAAGCGGCTTAAGGAAGGGTGCGATTTCGCAGGGCTGGCAAAGGTGTATTCGGCCGGCCCCGGCGCCTCAGAAGGCGGAGATATGGGATACGTCAAAAAAGGCGACCTTATGCCCGAGATAGAGAAAGCCGTTTTTAATCTTAAAACGGGCGAGACGTCCGATATCATACAGACGAAACTTGGCTATCACATATTCATGGTGGAGGAGAAGAAGCCGGCTAGAACGCTTACAATTTCGGAAGCCAGGCGCGATATCGAGGAAGCGATATTCCGGGAAAAGATCAACCAGAAGGTCAGGGGATGGGTAGAGGGCTTAAAGAAGAATGCCTACATCGCGTTCAAATAAGCCGTCTTTAGCGATAACGATGGGCGACCCTTCGGGCGTCGGGCCGGAGGTCACGCTGAAAAGTTTGGCAAGTCCGCGCGTTTTAGGGCTTGCCGATTTTTTGGTTATAGGCGACCGTTTTGTTATCGACCGGTGTAAAATCGACCTGGGCCTCGATCTCAAAGCCGATCTTCTCGACCTGTCGAACGTTCCCCGAAGATCGTTTTCCTACGGAAAGGTAAGCCCCGTATTCGGCAGGGCCTCGATGCAGTATATAGACGCCGCTCTTGACGTTATAGCGCGCCGCCGGGCCGGCGGGCTTATCACGGCGCCGATAAATAAAACTTCGGTCAAAGCGGCGGGTTTTAAAAATTTTCAGGGACACACGGAATATCTCGCGCAGGAAACCGGTATTGAAAAATTCGCCATGCTATTCGTGGGGCCGGCGCTAAAGGTCGCGCTCGTCACGCGCCACATTCCGTTAAAACGCGTCGCCGAAGAATTGAATAAAGACGCCGTTTATAACGCCATATCGCTTACACACAGATATTTAAAGCGTTACTTCCGCCTTAAGGCGCCGAGAATAGGCGTCATGGGCCTTAATCCTCATGCGGGCGAGGGAGGCTCATTCGGAGACGAGGAAAAGAGTGTCATATCACCCGCCATAAGGAGGGCATCGCGTTCGATAAAAAATATTTTCGGGCCCCTGCCGGCCGATACCGCTTTTCACGACGCGCTGGATAAGAAGTACGATGCCCTGGTTGCCATGTACCACGACCAGGCGCTTACCGCCTTCAAGGCGCTCTATTTTAATAACGGTGTAAACATGACGCTCGGCCTTCCCTTTATAAGGACCTCTCCGGACCACGGCACAGCCTTCGACATAGCGGGCGGGGGCGCGGCAAATCCCGAGTCGATGATAGAGGCGATTATACTCGCCGCGCGCCTCGCCTCGAGAAAATAAGATGCTTACCAAAAGCCGCTTACTGGACGTATTTTCAAAATACAATTTCATGCCTCTTAAAAGGCTCGGCGGGAATTATCTCATCGACGGAAACATCAGGGACAAGATAATCCGCGAGTGCCGTCTCTCGAAATCCGATTCGGTTCTCGAGATAGGGCCGGGCCTGGGCGCCCTCACCATGGACCTGGCCGCATCCGGCGCCCGGGTCTTTGCCGTCGAGATAGATAAGAAGGCATACGCGATATTGAACGAATTGGCCGGAGGCGATTATCCGAACCTTAAGATCTTCAACAAGGATATCTTGAAATTCGATCTTGAGAAGATCGCTCAAGGCGGCAGGATAAAAGTTGCGGGCAACATCCCTTATTACATAACTACCCCTATAATTGAATATCTGATAAATAACAGGCATCTCCTGGAATCCGCCGTCATCATGGTCCAGAAGGAAGTTGCCAATCGCCTCCTGGCAGGCCCCGGTGAGAAAGATTACGGCTCCGTGAGCTGCTTCGTCCGGTATTTTACGCGTCCGGAATACATATATACGGTGAAGAGGGCCTCTTTTTTCCCGATGCCGGATGTCGATTCGAGCATCTTAAGGCTTACATTTCTTGATAAGCCGTCCGTATCCGTAAATGACGAAGAAAAATTTTTCAGGATCGTAAGGGGGTCTTTCAACCAGAGGCGAAAGTCTATCATCAATTCGCTCGCCAGAGTCGAGGTCCTCGATATGCCGAAAGAGAAGTTGTCCGCTATTTTAAAGAGCGTCGGCATCGCGTCTTCCGCCCGCCCCGAAACGCTCGGGATGATCCAATTCGCCGCCATCTCCAACGCCATTTCCCAGTCTCCCGATTGACAAAGGGTTATTCCTGTGGTAACTTATATTGAAACGGAAGGTTCGCGTGAAAACCATAGATAAAGCTGTCGTCAAACACGTTGCGCACCTGGCGCGGTTATCTTTAAACGATAAGGAGCTCGAAGCCTATTCCGGCCAATTAGCGGCTATTCTATCTTATATAAGCAAATTAAATGAAGTAGATACAAATAATGTCCCCCCGACCAGCCATGCCATTTCGACGCTTAAGAACGTATTTAGAATTGACGCCTTAAAACCTTCTCTTAGCGCGGATGATGCGCTGGCTAACGCGCCTCAAAAAGAGGAAGGCTTCTTCAAGGTTCCTCAGGTCATAGAAGGCAAGTAGATGAACCCCGTTAGACCTTTTAATATGTCTGGCGGGGAGGAGGTCTAACGGGGTGAAAAATCTTTATTCGCTTACAGCTCACGCCCTTAAGGAATTGATGGAAAAGGATCGTCTTCAACCTTCCAAAATCTCCGAGGACGTCTTCGGGCGCATCAAGGCTGTCGACGGGCGGGTAAAGGCGGTCGTGCGCGTAAACAGGACAAAATCTTCAGGGGTGAAGGCCGGCGGCAGACTCTCCGGCCTACCCGTCCTTCTAAAAGATAATATATGCGAGAAGGGCGAAGAGACGACATGCGCCTCAAAGATACTGGCAGGTTTTAAACCTCCTTATAGCGCGACGGTCGTCAAAAAGCTCGAAGAGGCCGGCGCCGTCATTATAGGAAAGGCCAACATGGATGAGTTCGCCTTCGGCTCTTCGTGCGAGACTTCCTGTTACGGGCCTACGAAAAATCCGTGGGATCTCGGCCGGATCCCGGGCGGCTCGAGCGGAGGCGCCGCGGCGGCGGTCGCGGCGGACGAGACGATCCTGGCGCTCGGTTCGGATACGGGCGGCTCGATCAGGCAGCCGGCCGCGTTGTGCGGAGTGGTGGGCTTGAAGCCTACGTATGGCCGCGTGTCGCGCTACGGACTGATCGCGTTCGCGTCAAGCCTCGACCAGATCGGCCCGATAACGAAGGATGTGGAAGACGCCGCGCTCCTATTAGGCGTTATCGCGGGCCACGATGAGATGGATTCCACATCAGTCGATAAAACTGTCCCCGATTACACCAAATCATTGATTAAAGATGTGAAAGGCCTGCGTATCGGCGTCCCCAAAGAATATTTTATCAAGGGAATCGACAAGGAAGTTGAGGCGCATGTTTTAAAGGGCATAGATATTCTTAAAAGTTTAGGCGCGAAAGTTACCGAAATATCCTTGCCTCACACGGAATATGCCGTTAGCGCGTATTATATCGTGGGCCCCGCCGAGGCGAGCTCAAACCTCGCGAGATTTGACGGCGTCCAGTACGGTTTCAGGGCCGAAGACCCTGATAATATGATAGACATGTATGTCAAGACGCGCTCGGAAGGATTCGGGGACGAGGCGAAGAGAAGGATACTCCTCGGGACATACTGCCTGTCGACGGGATACTACGACGCTTATTACCTGAAGGCTCAGAAGGTAAGGACCAGGATCAAGGAAGATTTCGAGAACGCGTTCAATGCCTGCGACTGCATAATTACGCCGACGACGCCCGCGCCGGCATTCAAGATCGGCGAGAAGATGAACGACCCTTTAAGCATGTACCTGTCCGATATATTTACGATACCGGCTAACCTGGCGGGTATCCCGGGAATGTCGGTGCCGTGCGGTTTTTCGAAAGACGGGCTTCCGATAGGATTGCAGATACTCGCGAAACCTTTTGATGAAGAGACGATATTCAGGGCCGCTTATACATTTGAGCAGGCGACCGATCACCACAGGAAGAAACCGGAATTATGAGCTATGAGACGGTAATAGGGCTTGAGGTCCACCTGCAGCTCGCGACGAATACAAAGGCCTTCTGCGGCTGTTCGACGAAATTCGGCGCCGAGCCGAATTCGCACACCTGTCCGGTCTGCCTCGGATTTCCGGGGGCGTTGCCGGTCCTGAATGAACAGGCGTTCCTCTTTTCTATCAAGGTCGCGCTGGCGCTGGATTGTAAGATCCAGGACCTTATCAAGTTCGACAGAAAAAATTATTACTATCCGGACCTTCCGAAAAATTTCCAGATATCGCAATACGATATGCCGCTATCCTATAACGGTTCGCTGGAAATAACCGTAAAAGGCAAAACCAGGAAAAAGATCAGGATCAGGCGCGTTCATCTTGAAGAGGATGCGGGTAAGCTGGTCCATCCCGTTAGAAACTCCGTTTCTAACGGGATCCATCCCGAAGGCAAGCGCTCGAGCCTCGTCGATTACAATAGGGGCGGTATGCCGCTTCTCGAGATCGTTACGGAGCCGGATATCAATTCGCCCGATGAGGCGTATGAATATCTTACGAAGCTGAAATCGATCCTCGGGTACCTCAGGGTTTCCGACTGCGACATGGAGAAAGGGTCGCTCAGATGCGACGCCAATATATCGATCAGGCCCGGGGTGTCCGGTAAGCTCGGTACGAAGGTCGAACTCAAGAACATGAATACATTCAAAGGCGTCCGCTCGGCCCTTGAGCATGAAGTAAACCGGCAGGAATCGATCCTTGAGGGCAAAGGCGAAATTGCGCAGGAGACACGGCTCTGGAACGCCGAGAAAGAGATCACGACGTCGATGCGCACCAAAGAAGAAGCCGAGGACTACAGGTATTTCCCTGAGCCCGATCTCGTGCCGTTTATAGTCGATAAGGATTTGATCGGGCGCGTAAAAGAAAGCCTCCCCGAACTTCCCGAGGCAAAATTAAACAGATTCGTAAAGGATTTCGGGCTTTCGGAATACGACGCCAATGTCCTGACAAGCCAGATAGACATAGCCGATTATTTCGAAGAATGCGCCGGGCTCTATCCGAACAGAAAAACCATATCCAACTGGGTCACCGGCGAGATTTTGGCGGTATTGAACGATAAATTTATCGGAATCAGGGACATGAAGCTCCCGCCGCGCGGCCTTGCGGAGCTGTTGAAGATGATCGATGAAGGCGCCATAAGCGGGAAGATGGCAAAGGCTATCTTCGCCGAAGCGGTCGAGACCGGCGCCGGCCCGAAAGAGATCGCCGAAAAGCGCGGCCTTTCCCAGATAAGCGACCGGAAACTGATAGAGGAGATGGTGGAAGCGGTCATCAGGAGCCAGGCGAAGACCGTCAACGATTACAGGTCGGGTAAATCGAACGCGCTCGCGTTTCTGATCGGCCAGATAATGAAAGAGTCGCGAGGGAAAGCGAATCCGGCGCTCGTCAACGAAATCCTTAAGAGTAAACTGGAGGGCGGACAAATTTGAAACTGAATGACAGGAGAACGAAAGTTTTTATCTTTGCCGCTCTTCTTGTTCTTGTCTCGCCGCTCGCATTAAGCGGCGGCTCCGATAACACTAAGGACAAAAACGTTAAAGTAAAAACAAAAGAGAACCTTTACGGGCAGCTCGAATTGTTTGCCGACGCGGTAAGCCTCGTAAAGAGCGACTACGTCGATGAAGTCGAATCGAAGAAACTGATGTACGGCGCGATGAATGGAATGCTTTCGTCGCTCGATGATTACAGCGCGTTCATGGAGCCGGACGAGTTCAAAGAGATAAAAGAGGAGGCAAAAGGCGAATTCGGCGGGATCGGCATCGAAATCTCGTATAAAGACGGGATTCCGGCCGTGATCACCCCTATAGTCGGCACGCCCGCGGAAAGAGCCGGCATACAGCCCGGCGACAGGATCGTCAAGATCGACGGAAAGTCCACGAGGGATATCGCGTTGAATGATGCCGTTAAAATTCTTCGCGGTCCTCCCGGCACATCGGTAACGATCACCGTGTGGAGGGAGAAGGACCAGTTGGTGCTCGACATACCGATAAGACGCGCTATGATAAAGATACGCAGCATAAGGAAAGCAGAGTTTATCGAAGATAAGATCGGATATATAAAACTCGTCGAGTTTCAGGAAAATACGCCGCGCGACCTCGAAGAGGCGTTGAAGAAACTCGAATCCCGGGGCATGACGGCGCTCATACTCGACCTGCGGTATAATCCGGGCGGGCTGCTCGACGTTGCGGTGGACGTTGCCGAAAAATTTATACCGAAGGATAAAATCATCGTCTCGCTGAAGTCGCGGAACGCCGAACAGAACGCGGTCTTTAAGTCGAGCGGCAAGCTGTGTCACCCCGATTATCCGCTCGTGGTGATGGTGAACGAAGGTTCCGCGAGCGCTTCCGAGATCGTGGCCGGCGCGATCCAGGATAATTCGCGCGGGATAGTGCTTGGCCGGAAGACGTTCGGCAAGGCGTCGGTCCAATCGGTAATCCCCATGAAGGATGGTTCGGCGCTCCGGCTTACCTCGGCGTTGTATTATACGCCGAGCGGCAAACTGATACGAAGCCTGGGCATATCGCCCGATGTTGTGGTCGAGAGGGAAAATCTCACGGCGAAGAAGAAGGCCGGGCCGGAAGAAATTTTCGAAAAAGCGGAAAAGAACCGGAAGGGCGCGGTAAAAAGAGAGGAAGATCTCTCGGATGAAAAAGACGAAAGGGATAACCAGCTCGAGATGGCGGTCAATCTGATAAAAGCGATGAGTATCTATAAGTCGAAGGAATTGCGATGAACCCCGTTAGACCTTTTGATAAATATATTCTTTATAGGTATAAAAGGTATTATATATGAACATATACTTTAACCATATAATAAAGAGGGGTCTAACGGGGTGAAGCCCAGGATAATTATAGCAGCCGTTTCGATATTGGGCGTAATTTTAATCGCCGGGCTTTTTTTTTGGCTCGGCCGGGAAACGCGGCGGCCGCCGAAAATAGCCGAAAAGAAAGCCGCAAAAGTAACGGCGCCTGTACCTAAGGCCGCGAAACGCGCGAAGGTAGCGATAGTGATGGACGATTTCGGGTACAACATGAATGATCTCGATACGCTATTTTCCATCAATGAGCCGATAACGCTGTCGATACTGCCCAGCCTGAGATACTCGAAGACGATCGCGGAATATGCCCGCGGCCGCGGTTACGAGGTTATCCTGCACCTTCCTCTTGAGCCGCACAGAAAAGATGTGAAAGAAGAGGCCGATACGATCAGATCCGGGATGGCCGATACCGAGATCGTCTCAAGGCTCGCGAAAGAGATTGAGAGTGTGCCGGGGGCAAGCGGCGTCTCCAACCACATGGGTTCGAAATCTACGGAAGATAAAGAGCTGATGGCGGCCATATTCAGGTATCTGAAGAACCGCCGCCTCTATTTTTTTGACAGCCTGACCTCGGAAAAATCCGTATGCCGGGAAACTGCCGAAGCGGCCGGACTGAAATATGCCAGACGGGATATATTTCTGGATAATACGGACAGGCGCGAATACATCGAGAAACAGCTTGCGGCTCTCAAAAGGATGGCTCTTAGAAAAGGCCGCGCCATAGCGGTCTGCCATGACAAAAAATTCACGATAGCGGCGCTCGCGAAAATGATGCCTCAGATGGCGAAAGACGGCATCGAATTCGTAACGCTTTCGGATATGGTGCGGTGATGCTTACGCTCGGCATAGAGACATCCTGCGACGAGACGAGCGTCTCGGTTACCAGGGGCGTGAAAGTTCTTTCGAATATCGTGACCTCGAGCGTCCATCTTCACAAGAAGTATGGCGGCGTGGTGCCTGAGATAGCGTCGAGATACCACGTCGAATTTATAATAGAGGTGCTTAAGGCGGCGTTAAAGAGTTCGAAAAAAGATTTGGACGATATGAAGCTCGTGGCAGTCACGAACGGCCCGGGATTGGTAGGCGCGCTTCTTGTCGGCATATCTCTGGCAAAATCGATCAGCTATAGCCTGGGGCTTCCCATTATAGGCGTCAATCATATACTGGCGCATCTTTACAGCTCGTTTCTGAACCCCGTTAGAAAAAAGTTTTCTAACGGGGTGAACGAAAGCGATAAACCGAAGTTTCCTTTTGTGGGGCTCGTGGTTTCCGGCGGGCACACGGCTTTATTTCACTGCGAAAGGGTGGGAAGAGAGAGGCTTCTCGGCCAGACGCAGGACGACGCCGTGGGCGAGGCGTACGATAAGGTCGCCAAACTCTTAGGGCTCGGGTATCCGGGCGGGCCGGTAATCGAGAAAATGGCAAGGCAGGCGAAGGGATTAAATAAGATAAATTTCCCGAAAAGCTACCTCGGAAAAGATTCGCTCGATTTCAGTTTCAGCGGAATCAAGACGGCGGTTCTTTATTATGTAAATAAATTACGCATTACGCATTACGCATTACGCATTACGGATATTGCCGACATCTGCCGCGCGTTCCAGGAAGCCGCCCTCGATGTCCTGGTCGAAAAGGCGATATTGGCCGGCCGGATCACGGATTGTTCCAGGATAGTGGCGGGCGGAGGTGTTGCCGCGAACACCAGGCTCAGGGAGAAGCTCGGGGCGGCATGCGAATTTTCTTCTATGAATTTACATTTTCCTGAGTTAAAATACTGTCTGGACAATGCCGCGATGGTGGGAGCGCTTGGAGAAGAGCTTTACAGGCTTGGCCTTAAGTCGGACTTGTATTTAAGCGCCGAGCCAAATCTTAACATAAGTTAAAAGGCAAAAGTAAAAAGGTAAAAGTTCAATGCAAAATGCAAAAGTTTTTGATATAAAAGAAAGGACATTGTTATTTTCCTTAGAGATTGTTAAATTTTTGGAGTCTTTCCCAAAAACTTATATTGCCGACACTATTGGTAAGCAATTGCTGAGGAGCGCTACTTCGATCGGCGCAAATATTGTAGAGGCCCAGGCCGCCCCATCCAAGAAAGACTTTACAAATTTTTATAATATATCTTTAAAGTCGGCAAATGAGACTAAATATTGGCTGGCATTATGGGGAAAAATATTAAGAGATAGAAATACGGATATTGAAAAACTGCAGAAAGAAGTTGACGAAATCTCGCGAATTTTAGCAAAAAGTATTCTAACCATAAAAGGTAGGTAAATTTTTACTTTTACTTTGTGGTTTTACCTTTTGACTTTTACCTTTTGAATTTTATATCTGGAGGTAAACCGATGCTGAATGAGTGGATCATCGTATTCCGGTTAGTGCTGGCGGCGGTTTTGAGCGGGATGATCGGTTTCGAACGCGAATTCCACGGCCGCGCGGCGGGTTTCAGGACTCATATCTTATTATGCATCGGATCGACGCTCGTCATGCTGACCTCGATGCACATCTTCGATATCTATTATACGAGGGTTGCCGTCGATCCCGGCAGGATCGCGGCGGGCGTCGTGACGGGCATAGGGTTCCTGGGCGCCGGCGCTATAATACATTCAAGGTCGTCCATAAAAGGGCTTACTACCGCGGCGAGCCTCTGGGTCGTCGCAGGCATAGGCCTCGGAGTCGGGTCGGGTCTGTATCTGGGCTCGATAATTACGACGATCCTTACCCTCATAGCGCTCATGTTATTTTCCCGCATCGAACATTCGATGATCAGAAAAGACTGGTACAGGACGATCGTGATCGATACCAGGGACGGCGCGGACCAGTTAAAGGCCATACGGGAAACGCTGGCCGAATACAGGAACGAGATTACGGACTTTGAGGCTGACAGGGCAAAAGACAGCCCGAACATGGTGTTGAAGCTGGGCCTCAAGCTTTATGAGCCGCGGCTGGCGGAGAATATTCTGGAGGATATCGGCCGTTTAGACGGCGTGAAGAGTGTGAGATGGCAGATAGAATAGGGGGTGCGATATGATGGGAAAGAGAGATAGGAAGCATGAGCATGACAGGATTCTGGATGTGGATGCGTCGATGCAGGGCTCCCTTGTATTTAAGGATCCCGTTAACCTTAAGATTAACGGAAGGTTTGAAGGCACGCTTAACACCAAGGGAAACCTTATGATAGGCGAGCACGCGGCCGTAAACGCCGATATAATCGGCGACTCTGTAATTATCGCCGGAAAAGTCAACGGGAACGTCTACGCGGCCAAAGAATTGAAGCTGATAGCGCCCGGCTGCGTAGTCGGCGACATAAGGGCGCCGCTCCTCTCCATCGCCGAGGGCGCCGTATTCGAGGGGCGGTGCAGCATGCTCGCGAAGTCAAAGTCCGAAGAGGCCCACAGGACGAATATGATGTCGGCCGAAGAACTTGCCAAATACCTGGAAGTGGAAGTGGGCGTCGTTTCCGAATGGGCCACGTCCGGGAAGCTGCCCGGCATGAAGGAAGGGGATTCCTGGAGGTTCGACCGCTCAAGGATCGACGAATGGGTCGCGGACGGGAAGATTAAATAGGGACTATGCCCGAGAAATTACTCAGCATAAAGGAAGTGGCGGACTATCTTAAGATATCCGAGGAGGAAGTAAAGCGCCTCGTCGATGTGGGGGAGATTCCCGCCTATAAGATAGGCGATACCTTCTTAAGGTTCAGGAAAGAGCATATCGACGCCATAAGGCGGGAGGTTTCGGAGTTCGAAGAGAAAGAAGCTGATGCCGTCCGCGTTAAGGAAGCCGGGCATGAACATCCCTATACGGATCTCGAGAGAGACATTAAGAGAAAAGAGCCCGTTACACGGCAGTATGACTATACGCTATCCGAGCGGGTAAGGGATTTTTTCTATTTTAACGACTTCTATATACTTTGTCTTATTATAATAGCAGTATTAATGTATCTCATCTTTAAATCTTAAGACGCGCGAGATGACCGATACCATACTCAGGACATTGCGGGATTTCAAATCAGGGCGCATATCCATCAAAAAAGCCGTCAGTAATTTTATCGACCTCCCGTATAAGGATCTCGGTTTTGCCAAAGTGGATAACCACAGGCATTTGAGAAGGGGATTCCCCGAAGTCATTTTCGGTAAATCCAAGACGATAGGCCAGATAATAAAGATCGCAAGGCGCATAATCTCCCATGACGGCATACTACTGATAACGCGCGCCGATGGAAAAACCTTTCGTAAACTTAAAAAGATATTTCCCAAAACAAGATACCATAAATCAGCGAACATAATAAGCTATAGAAAAAATCAGCCCGTCCCGAAAAAGGGGACGGTTCTCGTAATAACGGCGGGCACCGCCGATATGCCCGTCGCCGAAGAGGCGAGGGTGACGCTTGAGCTGATGGGGAACAGGGCTGAAATGTTATACGATGTCGGGGTGGCGGGTATCCACAGGGTTCTTGATAAAAGAGATCTTCTTGAAAAGGCGAAAGTCATCATAGTGATAGCCGGCATGGAGGGCGCGCTCGCGAGCGTCGTAAGCGGGCTCGTCTCAAAGCCTGTCATCGCGGTTCCGACGAGCGTCGGATACGGCGCGAGCTTCAGGGGGCTGGCGCCGCTTTTGACGATGATGAACTGCTGTTCGCCGGGCGTCGCGGTCGTGAATATAGACAACGGTTTCGGCGCGGCGTACTTCGCGAGCATGATCAATAGCTAGGTTGCGTTTTATGAGAATAGCATACTTCGATTGTTTCAGCGGCATATCGGGCGACATGACGATAGGGGCGTTTCTCGACGCGGGCTTAAGTTTCGGGAAACTGTCGAAAGAGCTTTCGAAGCTGAAGATAAAAGGGTACAGGTTAAAAAAGGCCAGGGTGAAGCGGCAGCAGATTTCCGGCACAAAATTCGACTGCGTAACCGACGGCAGGACCCAAGGACGAAGCGTAAAGGATATTTTATCTATTATCGGCAGAAGCGCGCTCAATAGCAGAGTTAAAAATATCGCCGGTTCCATATTTACCAACATAGCGGAAGCTGAAGTAAAGATCCACGGTATAAGATCAGGGGGCAATACTCATCTTCACGAGCTCGGCGATACGGACTCTATCGTCGATATTGTCGGCGCCGGCATAGCGATCGACGAACTGGGTATAGACAGCGTCTATGCTTCCGGCATCAGCATGGGAAGGGGTTTCGTAAAGGCGAGGCACGGCGTATTGCCGATTCCGTCTCCCGCCAGCCTGGAACTTTTAAAGGGCGTTCCCGTGGAGATGTCGGAAATAGGCGCGGAGCTGGTAACGCCGACAGGCGCGGGTATCCTCAAGACGCTTGCGAAGGGCTTCGGCCGCATGCCGCGGATGGAAATCGATAAAATAGGCTACGGCGCCGGATCCAGGGAATTGAACGGCCGGCCCAACATGTTGAGGGTTTTCATCGGCGAGGGCCGGCGCGCCTTCGCGGAAGACAGAATATCCGTCATAGAGACGAATATAGACGACATGAACCCGCAGAATTTCGAATATCTTTTCGAGAAATTATTTAAGGAAGGAGCGCTGGACGTTTATACGACCTCCGTCCAGATGAAGAAGTCGCGGCCGGGGATTCTGCTTACGGTTTTAGCAAAAACCAAAGATTTAAATACCCTCTCATCCGTGATATTCAGCGAGACGACGACTACGGGACTCAGGATATACGACGCCGACAGGTTTGTGCTCGAGCGGAAATTTACCACCGTCAAGACGAAATACGGAAGGGTGAAGGTTAAGATATCGCGCGCACCCGGCGGGATCGTTACGTCATCGCCCGAATACGACGAATGCGTCAGAATAGCGCGCGCCGGCAAGGTTCCGTTAAAGGTTGTCTACGACGAAGCGAAAAGCGCGGTTAAGGTTTAACCGAAAGACAGATATGAAATTATTAAAGATTTTGTTTTTTCTCTATATGCTATACGCTATACCCCATACGCTATCTTACGCCGATACCGTCGAGACGAAGTCCGGCAGCGAGATAAAAGGCATCGTGGTCGAAGATTACAGGGATAGGCTCGTTCTTTCCACGGCGGACGGCGAGATTACCCTGATGAAGTCGGATATCAGGGAAGTTTATTTCGACAGCGAAGAGGACAACCTGATAAAGCTCGCGGAACAGGCCCGGGAAAGAAAAGATTACCCGAAGGCTTTCGTATATTACGATAAGGCGTTAAAATTGAATCCGAAATCAAAGGCGGCCATGGACGGCGTGGTATTTTTGCAGGGTTATCTTTTCCGGAAGGAAGAGGCCGAGAAAGAGGAAGACGTAAAGAAGCGCGAGGCTATAGAAAATTACGGCACCATAATTCCAACCGCGCTCAGCGAAGAGGCGAGGGAGAAGAAGGCCGCCGAAAACCTTAAAAAGACCATCGGGATAACGATTGCGACGGAATCCGGGCTTCCCGTGGTATACAGCGTCCAGCCCAAATCGCCGGCTGCCGAAGCCGGCATAAAAAAGGCCGATTTACTCATAGCGGTGTGGGCGAGGCTTACGGGTTATCTTTCGCCGGCCGAAGTCATGGATATGCTTCTCGACAAGCCGTCGCTCGAGTTGAAGGTTACGATAGAGCGGGTATTCGAAGTAAGGCCGGATTTTGGAAACTCGACGGGCGCGTCATTATCGATGGAATTTGACGGCCTTACGGTTGACAGGGTTAGGGGATACGGCCCGGCGTTTCACGCCGGAATCAAAAAAGACGACCTTATAACCGCCATAAACGGCCAATCGACAAGGTATATGCCTTTGAATAAGGCGAGAGGCCTGATCAAGCGTTCAAAAGAAGGATATATCAAATTTAACATAAGAAGAGAAGTCCTTATATGGAGGAGAGACTGACCATGGCAAATGAAACGGCAAGGCCGAAATTTAAAAGAAAACAATATCTGGTTCAAAAAAAGTTTCAGTTAAAATACGTAGGCTTGATACTCGCGCTGACTTTTCTGACGGCGGCCCTGTGTTCCTACGTGGTCTATTATACTACGATGATCAACCTGGGGGAGAAGCTTGCCAGCGTCTACCCGCAAGGCAGGCTCGTATCGATCGTTAAAATGGTGAACTTCAGGATAATATTAAGCGTTCTTTTGGTGTCGCCGCTCGTGGCGCTAATCGGTATACTTTTATCCCATAAGATAGCCGGCCCGATATTCAGGATGGAGACGTTTTTGAAAAATATGACGGCGGGCGACCTTGCTTCTAAAATAACATTAAGGACAGGAGACGAGCTTATAAGCCTGGCCGACGGGATAAATGGCGTTACCGAGACGCTCAGGGCGAGCTTCCGGCGCCAGAGGTCGCAGATGGAAAAGGTTTTAACGGAATTGAACAGCCTCAAAGGCCTGGCAGGAGAAAAACATCAGGACCTTTCAAAGGTTAACTCCGCCGTGAACAGGCTCGATGATGAGTTGAAGCCCATCGTCGCGGAACTCGATAAGTATAAGGTGTAGCAATTTAGCATAACTCTTATAGCTAATCTCTTCCTGCTGGACAACCTCGAGAGACGATGCAAGAAAAATAAAAGCGGCCCAAATAACGTTCGAAGATACGCCCATTGTATTAAGGATGGAATTGGAAGGAAACGCCCACCTTGCTTTTAAGGCGGTCAACTATTTTTCTTGACACCGTCCTCTTTATTAAGTACATTTAATAAAATCGAAAATAAATCGAAAGTCAAGAAATAAGTAAATATGCTAACTAAACGCCAAAAACAAGTACTAGAGTACATAAAAAATTACATTGACAAACATGAGTACGCTCCTTCTTTGGAAGAAATTAAAAAACATCTTCGCCTTTCTTCTGTTTCAACCGCCCATTATCACGTCCAGGCTCTGCAGGATATGGGATATCTCCAAAAAGAAATTAACCAGCCAAGGGCAATCGATGTCGTAGGCCATGAAGCTATGCTTAAAATTCCTCTTTTAGGAACAATTGCCGCCGGTCGTCCTATCGAAGCAATTCAAGAAAAAGAAACGATTGCTGTACCAACAAGTAAGCTTCCTCAATCGTCAGATATTTATGCGCTACGAGTGGTAGGGAATAGTATGATAGATGAAAATATTAACGATGGCGATGTTATTTTAGTTAAACACCAAGAAACTGCAGAAAATGGCCAGAAAGTAGTGGCCCTGGTCGACAATTATTCGGCTACACTCAAAAAGTATTATCGCGAACGAGGACATATTCGTTTACAACCAGCCAATAGAAATATGGAACCTATGATCTTTCAGAGTGGTCATGATGTTGCCATTCAAGGCATAGTGCTCGATGTAATTAAGGCTTTACCCACTAGCTCGTCCAGAATATCTACATTTGACACAACAGAAAAAAACATAATCAATTCTGTCCCAATCGCCTACCTCAGAAAGGTTTCCGGTTTTGGACAAAGGACTATCGGTGATCGGGCCAATATATTAGTGCTTGGCGATAATGCGCAGGTATTAAAATCATTTCTCGATAATGCGCTCATTTGTGGGAAGGTAAACCTAATATATATTGACCCTCCATTTGCAACAAATCAGATATTTCGGGGTGGCATCAATAGAACAGCTACTATTAGCAGGGGCTCATCCGATAAAATTGCTTATCATGATAAACTTACGGGAGCAGAATATATAGAGTTTCTAAGAACGAGACTCATCTTAATGCGAGAGATTCTTTCAAATAACGGCTCTATTTATATTCATATTGATCTTAAGATGGGCCATTACGTAAAGGTGCTGATGGATGAGGTCTTTGGACGGGATATGTTTATAAATGATATTACTCGCATCAAATGCAGCCCGAAGAACTTTTCACGTAAGGGGTACGGTAATATCAAAGATATGATTTTATTCTACTCCAAAACAAAAAAATATGTCTGGAATGAGCCGCGGGAAAAAATGTCAGCAGATGCTATAAAAAGGCTTTTCTCCAAAACCGATAAAAATGGTAGACGATACACTACCACGCCTCTGCATGCTCCCGGAGAAACAATAAATGGTGACACAGGAAAAAAATGGAAGGGTTTAACACCTCCTCCCGGAAGGCACTGGAGATACTCTCCCGATGAATTAACACGTCTTGATAACGAGGGATTGATTGAATGGTCCGCAACCGGTAATCCAAGAAAGATAATTTACGCAGATGAGATTGAGAAAAATGGGAAAAAAATACAGGATATATGGGAACTCAAAGACCCGGTATACCCGCAATATCCAACTGAAAAAAACTTAGATATGCTAAAAAAAATTATCAGTGCCTCATCAAATAAAGGTGATATTGTTATGGATAGCTTTTGTGGTTCTGGCTCTACTTTATTAGCAGCAGAAATGCTGGGAAGGCAATGGATTGGGATCGACAACTCACGTATTGCTATTTCAGTTTCTGAAAAAAGGCTTAAAAAATATAAAGACATATCTTATTCCGAGGTATTTAACCAAAAGGAGACTTGATGAATAAGTGGACTGAAAAAAGTGTTTACATAGCTAACTCAGATGGATATTTGGATAAGTTACAAACAGTATATCCGGTTATTCTAACTGAAGAAAGGGAAATAGATAAAGAAATACTCGACGATTTGAAGAAAACATTTGATGCTTTAGATAATGAAAATCTTATCAAAAAATTACTGACGTTTGAAAAATTTCCAATCAAAGACCCCTATGTTGCTTTTCTGCGAAGAAATAAAGGCGAATTTATTAAGAAAAATCCAAAGACTGTAGCGCGAATTGCTGCGCAATTGTACTCATTGGGATTTGATGAAGTCATAAAGGGCATTACAGAACCAAAAGAATTTAATCGACAGATTGGGGTGCTTTTTCGTAAACGGGTTCCTAAAATAGGCTTTCCTATGCTCCCAGAGTCAGAATTTGAAGTACATAAAGGGATATGCTTTTTATTGGGTAGCGATAATGTTTTAAAAAATTATGCCGAAACCAAGTTAGGATATGATATCGAGAAAGGTATCGACCTAATTGCAAAAGCGGGAAATGTATATTTCTTCTTAGGTGAAGCAAAATTTCTTACGGATTATGGCGGCCATCAAACGGCTCAATTTGAAGACGCTTTGCGGACAGCGTCTTTTAAGAAAAAGAACTGTATTGGGATGGCAATATTGGATGGGGTGGTTTGGATAAAGAGCGACAACAAGATGCATCGAAGAGCTTGCAGTGCAAATAAACTTATTTTATCTTCCTTACTATTAAAAGATTTCCTAATAGAAGTCGATTCTGGTAGATAACTTTTTCTAAGTACGCGGGAGTTCCCCACCTGTAAGGGTGGGGTTGTTCATAAAACAATCCATTCCTTAAATGAAAAAGCTATTTTTTATCCTCGGAATAACCGCGCTTGTTTTTGCCGCAGCATTTCTCGCCTTCGAGGCAGGATTGAGGGCCTACGGCCTGTTCGACAAGAACAGGGGCCTCAAGAACTGCATGGGCGAGCCGAATAAGAAATACCACCACGCATTTAAGCCGAATAGCCGATTCCGGCTGATAGCCCCCAAAAACGACGAGTACAATGTCGGTATCCGGATAAATAATTACGGCTTGAGGGGCGCGGATATGGAACTTAAGAAGAAACCCGGCACGAAAAGGATACTGGCGATGGGCGACTCCTTCACCTTCGGCGTCGGCGCCGAGGATGATGAGACGATACCGTATCTCATCGGAAAATACCTTAAGGAACGGGGCGAGAATGTGGAAGTGATAAACGCCGGCATCGGCGGCTCCTCGCCGCTTTCCAATTACATGAAGGCGCGCGATGAATACCTGGAGTTCGAGCCGGACCTCGTCCTCTACTTTTTTGATTTTTCGGATCTCGCGGACGATTGGCGCGGTGAGAAGAGCCTTGTTTATGATAAAAACGGAGATATTCTGCGGTGTGACCCGGCTTATGCCTACGGAAAACGCGACTGGTGGGCTTTTATGCGGCTTCACAGCAAGGCATGTTCGTATATCCATAATAAGCTCATAAGGCTCTTCGGTAAGATAAGGATACTCGGTTTACGCGGTTACATTCAGGCGAAACTCGAGGGTAAGCGCGCAAAGTCGCTCATCGTGGCGCAGCAGGCGGACGAAATGAATAAGAATCCGATTGAATATGACGGTTACCTGATGATCAGGGGGCCCGACAGGATTCCGCAGGTCAAAGAACATTTTAAGCGCAATGAAAAATACCTCAATATGATAAGGGACCTTTTCGCCTCCCGGGGCATACCCATGATACTCGTGATCTATCCTTACGGCATTCACGTCGGGCCGGACATATGGAGCGAGGGAAGGGGATACTGGGGATTCGAAAAAGGCAAACTTTACGACGATTATTATGCATTCGATATGCTGGAGGATTACGCCAGGCGCAACAACATTCCCTGCATAAATCTCCTGCCGGACTTCCTGAAGGCGGGGGACGAACACCTCTTTTTTGACCTCGACGGCCACTTTACGCCCGAAGCGAATAAGATAGCCGCAAAAGCGATCGCGTCAAAGATATGATAAAGAAGATTATCATAAGGGCCCGCCAAAAAATCTAGTTCCTAACCCTTGACAATCACGAATTATAGGGTATACTTTGTATCACCCTGTATTAGTCTATACCAACAAAGTATAACTGATATTAAAAGGTGGTGTTTGTATGCCAGAAGACGCTGTCTTCACGGTTCAGGAAGTGGCCACTTACCTGAGGATGCAGCCTGTTACCATATATAAACACGCAAAGGCAGGCAAGCTTCCTTGTTTCAAAGTAGGGGCCAACTGGCGATTCAAGAAATCCACTATAGATCGCTGGATTGCTGAGCAGGAAGAAAAAGAGAATAGCAAGCGTATCAGATAATACCCAACTTGATCATATTAAGTTGGGTATTTTGTTTATAGGGCCTAATTGTGCCCGTAGGGCATGTTTAAACCTGCCCTACGGCCGGAGAAATCATAAGGATATATGGATAAAAGAATGGTAATTACCGGAATAGGGGTGCTTGCCTCGAACGGCATCGGCAAGGACGAATTCTGGAAGGCCCTTAAAGCGGGCAAGTCCGGGGTGAAGCCTGTCAGCCTGTTCGATACCGCTAACCTGAGGAGTAAGCTCGCGGGTGAGATAGCGGATTTCGATCCGGAGGCAATTCTCGGGCTGAAGGGCCTGAGGAATCTGGATAGGTCGACAAAACTTGCGCTTTCGGCTTCGAAAATGGCGCTTGATGACGCCGGCATCGGGTGTCCTGTAGTCGAGGAAGATACCGATATATTCGGCGTATCTTTAGGTTCAACGCTGGGGTCGGTCTGGTCCATAAGCGAATTCGATAAGGAAGGCCTGAGAGAGGGGCCGCGATCGGTCAACCCGGCTCTGTTTCCGAACACCGTTATTAATTCGCCGGCAAGCCAGATATCGATACGGTTTAACATTCAGGGTTTTAACAGCACTATTTCTACCGGATTCTGTTCCGCTATCGACGCGATCTACTACGCGATGAATATGATCAATTTATATGAATATAAAGTTGTTCTGACAGGCGGCGTGGAGGAGCTCTGCGAACAGACATATAAAGGTTTTCACAAGATCGGCCACCTTGCCGGCTCCAGGCCGGGTAAAGAGGAAATTAATTGCCCGTTCGATAAAAGAAGGAACGGGATCCTGTTCGGCGAAGGCGCCTCGATCGTCATTTTAGAGGAACTCGAACACGCTAAAATCAGGAAGGCTCACGTTTATGCAGAGGTGCTGGGTTACGGCACCTCGTTCGACCCGGACAGTAAAAATATTTATAGCCCCAGGGCCATGGGCGCGGCACAAGCCATGAAGATGTGCCTGGACGATGCGCGCCTGGCGGCAGGCGATATAGGCTACATAAGCGCGACAGCCGATTCTACGCTTGACTGCGACGCCATGGAGACCGTGGCTATCAAGAACGTCTTCGGCGATAAGGCGAAGGATATTCCGGCAAGTTCGATAAAGTCGATGGTCGGCGAGACGTTCTCGGCGTCGGGCGCGATGAATCTGGCAGGTTCGATAGGCGCGTTCGTTTACGATTTTATTCCCCCGACGATTAATTACGAAAAACCGGACAGGCGCTGCGACCTCGACTACGTCCCGAACGTCGCGCGCGAAGCGAAGGTCGAGAGGATCCTGATAGATTCCTTCAGCCCGACCGGCTCGAATTCGGCATTAGCGATAGGGCGTTTTGCATGAGAAAACCTCGGAGGCTGCCTTTAGGCAGCCTCCGAGGTTGAATGGTGATAGGTTATAATGCTTAAAGACAGGGTTGCGATAGTCACAGGCGGTTCCCGCGGGATTGGCAGGGCAATCGTTCTCGAACTCGTAAAGAACGGCGCCAGGGTCGTATTCACGTATCTGAAGAGCGGCGAGGCCGCCGCGAAACTGTTGGACGAGGTCAAAGAGATGAAAGGCGAGGCCGAAGCCGTCAAGTCCGATTCGCGCGAATACACCCAGGCAAAGGGCGTCATCGATGAAACGCTTAAGAAATTCGGCCGCCTCGACATCCTTGTCAATAACGCCGGCATCATAAAGGATAAGGCTTTGATGTTCATGGAGCCTTCGGAGTGGCGCGATGTCATAGAGACGAACCTTACGGGCTATTTCAATATGGCCAAGGCCTGTATAGTTACGATGATGAAGCAGAAAAGCGGTAATATCATAAATATTTCGTCGGTGGCCGGTGTCGTGGGAACGCCGCGCCAGGTCAATTACGCGAGCGCCAAGGCCGGCATAGTCGGCCTTACCAAGTCGCTCGCCAAAGAGGTCGCTTCCTATAATATAAGGGTGAATGCGGTCGCGCCCGGCTATATCGAAACGGACATGACGAAAGACCTGAAGAATAAAGAAGCGCTGTTGAAGCTGATACCGTCCGGCAGGCTCGGAAGCCCCGAGGAAGTCGCGAAGGTCGTTTCGTTTTTGGCGGGCGATAAATCGGATTACATAACAGGGCAGGTCATTAAAGTTGACGGCGGATTGGCAATTTAACCCTATACAACCTCAAAGGTTGCCTTCACGGTAAGCTGACAGGCAACCTTTGAGGTTGGATAGGTCTCGTAGCGTGAGGAGGTGAGTAATGTGCCGCAGGTGGACGATTTGATTTTGGAGAAGGAATTAAGGGATATCATCGCCAGGATCGTCGAGATAGATCCGGAGAAGATTACTCTCGAGGCCAATTTCGTCGAAGATCTCGGGATGGATTCGATGATGGCGCTTGAGATTTTGGCCGCGATGGAGAAGAAATACAAGATCCAGGTGCCGGAAGAGAAGCTCGGCAAGTTAAAAAATCTCAAAGAGACGATAAATCTGACGAAGGAATATTTATAAATATATGCTCAACACAGAACAGATAAAAAGTCTCATACCTCAGCGCTTTCCATTTCTCATGCTTGACAGGGTCACGGATATCAAGGAGGGCGTTTACGTAAAGGCATACAAGAATATCAGTATAGACGAGGACTATTTCCGGGGACATTTCCCGGACAATCCGGTCTTTCCGGGCGCGCTGATAGCCGAAGGCATGGCTCAGGCGGCCTGTGTCCTGCTGAAAGTAAGCATAAAAGATCTCACCGCGACGCAATTTTACGTGACGAACATAAAGATACGGTTATCCAAAGTCGTTGTTCCCGGGGATCGTCTTGAAATATTTGTAAAGACGGTAAAGATGACGCATATCGGGGGTATCTTCGAGACCGAAGCGTCGGTCGACGGCGCGCAAGTCGCCAAAGGAGAGATGACCTTTGCCTGCAAATAGGAGAGTCGTCATAACCGGCATAGGGGCGGTATCGTCCATCGGTATCGGAAAAGATGACTTCTGGAATAATCTTATCGCCGGTAAGTCCGGGATAGGCGAAGTCGAGCGGTTCGGCACTTCGGAATTTCCGATTCACCGCGCGGGCGAGATAAAAAATTTCAGAGCCGAAGACTTTATGCCGCAGACGATCTGTAAAGCTATCGGCCGCGGTTCACAGCTTGCCATAGCCGCCGCGAAGCTTGCCCTTGAAGACGGCGATATCAATCTTAAAAAGGATGAGCGCGGGTCTATCGGTATCATTATCGGCACTACGATGGGCGAGGCGCCGTCCATAGAGATGATAGACAAGTTCTGGACGAGACAGGGCGAAGACGACGTATATCCGTCAAACGTCAGGAACTTTCCGGTGAACAACCTTTCCGATAACGTCGCGTTCTTTTTCGGATTGACCAATTATAATTTTGTTATACCGACCGCCTGCGCGGCGGGCAACTACTCGATCGGACTGGCCTTTGACTTAATAAGGACCGGCAGGATCGATCTCATGCTTGCCGGCGGAGCCGATCCTTTGTCCAAACTCGCCTTCATGGGATTTAACCGGTTATTCGCGATGGCGCCCGACAGATGCCAACCTTTCGATAAGAACCGTAAAGGCATGATGCTCGGTGAAGGCGGCGCGGTTCTTATCGTCGAAGAGATGGCGCACGCCAAAAAGCGCGGCGCGAAGATTTACGCCGAAGTCTTAGGCTACGGATTGAGCTGTGACGCTTCAAACATGACGATACCAAGCGAAAAAGGTATAGCGAAGGTAATGGAGAAGGCCATAAAGAACAGCGGCATCAGGAAGGACGACGTTGATTACATATCGGCCCACGGCACGGGCACGGGCTTGAACGACAAAACTGAAACCGCGGCGATCAAGGATGTGTTCGGCGACAAGGCCAGAGATATCCCAACGAGCTCGATAAAGTCGATGCTCGGCCACACTATGGGCACCGCAAGCGCGTTAGAGGCGATAACTTGCTGTCTTGCCATGCGCGATAGCGTGATTCCGCCGACCATAAATTACGAAACGCCCGACCCGGAATGCGATATTGACTGCGTCCCGAACAAAGCGCGAAAGAAAGACGTGTGTATTGCCCTGAACAACTCCTACGCTTTCGGTGGTAACAACGCGTGTGTAGTATTTGGGAAATATAATTAGAGGAGAGTTGTAATGGATCAACAGGTTAAAAAAAATCTCATCGAGTCGTACCAGGTAGACGGCGGCTTTATCGTGTATGATTGCGAAATGTTAAAGAAGATATATAAGGCATACGGCATCGACCCGAAAAACTCGACCGATAGAAGGATCTTCGACCTGGAGGGTATAGTCCATTTTTTCCAGAAAGGCGTGGCCGACCTGTTCAAAAGGATCGGCATAACGAAAGATGACTATGTCCTGAGCCTCGGCGAGGGAAGCGGCGCCCCTTCGCGGCTATTGGTGAAACTGACCGGCTGCAGGGTTGTCGGGGTGGATGTGAATCCGGCCCAGGTCAAGAAGGCCAGAGAAATTGCCGTCCTGCACGGAGTCCAGGATAAGGTCAAATATTACGAGCAGAACGTGGAAGAGTTCGATCTCGACAAAAAAGATTTTACGAAAGCGTATGTCAACGAGACGTGCGGCCACTGGCAGGATAAGAGGAAGGCCTTCAACCGGATAAACAAGCATCTTGCTAAAGGCGCCAGGATAGGCTTCAATATATGGCTCGCGGGCGATAAGGGCACGCTGAACGAAGCTTACGACGCCGTCCCGGAATTCCGCCCTCTCTATAAACCGGGGATATGGTTCCAGGAGGACCTGGGCGCTTACAAGAAACTGCTCGAGGAAGCGGGTTTCAACATATTGGAGATGGAAGACTGCACGGATGAAGTAGATATCAGGATACGGGCGAAACTGAAGAGCGGCAAAAGCGAATGGGATACCTACGCCTCCGTGATGGGCCGGAAGGCCGTCGATATCGGGTATGATTACTATAAGGGGATAGCGCTATCCCATTACGGCTACCTGAAATACGGCGTAGTCATAGCGGAGAAGAAAACGAGCCGTTAATGCCCTTGACTATTTTACTAAAATAGAGTATACTCCATTTTAGTAATACTAAAATGGAGTAACAAGCCCATGAAAAATATCAAACGGATTTTGAAGATGGAATTGCCGCGGGGGCAATCGGCCTTTTTGTGGGGAGCCCGCAAGACCGGCAAGACGACGTACCTTAAAGAAAGGTTTCCTGATGGCTTGGTGTATGATTTTCTAAAGACAGATTTATACCTGAATATGGTCAAGAACCCTTCGCTTTTACGCCAGCAAATACTCGCGAAGGACAATACGGCATTGAAGGAACCTATTATATTGGATGAGGTGCAAAAGGTTCCTCATGTACTGGATGAGGTGCATTGGCTGATAGAAAACAGAAAGTTAAGGTTCGTGCTTTGCGGATCGAGCGCCAGAAAACTGAAAAGGGGCCACGCCAATCTTTTGGGCGGCAGGGCCTGGCGATACGAGATGTTCCCTCTTGTCAGCCGGGAGGTCGGAAAGCTCGATATATTGCGCGCCCTGAATCACGGAATGATACCGGCGCATTATTTGCAGGATGAGAAAGAATGCAAGAAATCCCTGGGGGCGTACGTGCAGGATTACCTGCGGGAGGAAGTATTTGCCGAAGGATTGACGCGGAATATCCCGGCGTTTTCGCGATTCTTTGACGCTTTTGGATATTCTCACGGCGAATTGACCAATTATAATAATATCGCCGGCGAATGCGGCGTCGATTCCAAAACGGTCAAAGAATACTATCAGATTCTCGTGGATACTTTGCTGGCCATCAGGCTCGAGCCTTTTAAAAAAAGACAATCACGGGATGTGATCATAAAGGCCGCGAAATATTATATGTTCGATGTAGGTGTCGCCGGGTATTTGACAAAGAGGCATCTGACGGAACAACGGGGCGCGGAATTCGGCAGGGCATTCGAACATTTTATACTGATGGAAGTAGCGGCGTATAGATCTTACAGCGAAAAAGATTTTACCATAAATTTTTGGAGGACGAAATCCGGGCTTGAAGTAGATTTTGTGCTTGGCGCCGGCGAGGTTTGCTTAGAGGTGAAAGGTGGGAAGCGGCTTGGTAAAAGGGATATGAACGGGATAAGCGTTTTTACCGAAACATATTCACCGAAGAGAAGCATCATAGTTTGCGGCGAACCGGAGAAGAGGCTCGCCGGGAAAGTGGAGATATTGCCCTGGGAGCAATTTCTGGACGATCTCTGGGATGGCCGTATATTATAATCGCCTGAAATACGGCGTCGTCATAGCGGAGAAGAAGAGGGAAGCATAATGGCTAAGAGGGTTGTGATAACAGGGTTAGGGCCTATATCATCTGTGGGGATTGGGTGCGGTGCGATGTGGGATTCGATTTTGAACAAACGCCTTAATCTTGTTAAAAAGACTTATTCGGTCGATAACGAAAAATGGGGAGAGTTTTATCTGCATAAAATCAAAAATTTTAATATTAAGGATTTTAACCTTCCAAAAGAAAATTTTAGATTTATCAGCGAAACAAGGACTGTAAAGAAAGAAGACACGGATCTTTACTACTTTTTAGCGGTAATAAAATTGGCCATCGATGACAGCGGGCTCAAATATGACTACGAACGGAATGACATCGGTTTGATTTTGACTCAAGAAAATCCGGGCATTGAGATCTTTTTTGAAGAGTTGATGGATTCCGCATATGAGATATTTAATCGCCTGAAAGAGAAGAAGGTATCCAAGTTAAAATTGGCGCAGGAAATCTATCGATCCGGCGCCGAAGAGAGAGGCTACAATCTGCAAACGTTCTCGTATCTTTTCTCAACCGCCAAAGTTTTTGACCTGCATGGATATTCGCTATTTATAAATAACGCGTGCGCGTCGGGCCTATTTGCCATCGAGGCCGCGGCGCAGCAGATACGCGCGGGCACTTCGCCTGCCGTAGTAGTAGCCGCTTGCGATGATCCTACGAGGATATATAAATATTTGTGGTTTAAAAGGAACAAGCTATATGCCGAAGATGGCATCACCAGGCCGTTTTCGACCGATTCAAACGGCATTGTTTTCGGTGATGGGGGAGCCGCCCTGGTTTTAGAGGATCTGGAATATGCCAGAAAAAGAAAAGCGCGCATATACGCCGAATATCTTGGGGGCGGTTTTTCTTTAGAAGGCTGGAAGGTAACAGTACCGAATATCGCCGATGATTTTTATACGAGATCATTCAAAAAAGCCCTCAATAATTCAAAGATAAAGCCTGACGAGATTGACCTCGTGAATCCGCATGGTGTTGGGATGAAAATTACGGATACATATGAAGCGAACACGATCAACAATATTTTTAAGGACAGGAAACCGTCAATCAGCGCTTTTAAGCCGTTGGTAGGCCACAATTTGGGCGGAAGCGCTCTGCTTGAAACTGCCATTTCACTGCTGGCTTTGAAAAATAATGTCATCCCGGCTACATTAAACTGCGAGAACCAGAACACAAAACTTAACCTTAATATTGTCAAAGAAAATAAGAAAACAAAGCTCGATACCGTTGCCAAAATGTCGTGCGGTTTTTCCGGGTTTAACGGTGTTTGTATTTTTAGAAAATATAGCTAACCTTTTCTATGTCTATTTCAAGGATATGTGGTTATGAGGGTAATGATATTAGATGGATCAGATAAAAATGATGACGCGATGAATAATGCCCGTCAAATAACCGAGAAGTTCTTTAAGAGTGCAAACCACGAGATTAATGCTTTTACTCTTCGGGATTTACGCATAGCGCCATGTTGTGGTTTTTTTTGTTGTTGGATAAAAACCCCCGGTATTTGTATTGTAAACGATATAGCGTGTGATATTGGAAAAAGTGCCATGATTAGCGATTATTGGATATTTTTTACACCAGTTACATTTGGTGGATATTCATCAGAGCTTAAAAAAGCAATCGACAGAATGACCCCTATTCTATTACCACATTTTACTAAAGCAAGAGGAGAGGTGCATCATAAGCCTCGCTACGAAAATCATCCTCATCTTGTAGTTTTCGGATCAACTAAAAACTACGATGCGGAAATCGAAGATATTTTTAATAGCCTTACTCAAAGGAATTCTATCAATTTTCATAACAGGTCAGTTGCTAGCAAAGTTATTTTACAGACCGATAGTTTAAATACGATTAAAGCGAAGGTTATAGAAGCATTTAGCAAGGTAGTTATCAATCGAGAGTATGAATAAAAGAATTCTTTTTTTAATAGGAAGTCCAAAGCCTAAGGCTGAAAGCGCCTCTGTATCAATTGAAGCGCGGTTTATAAAGTGCTTCCGTAAAAAATCTTTTGATCTAAAGAGGATTAATCTTGCGCAAGCCGTTACAACAGAAGTTGATAAAAATATACTGCTTGCCGCAGTGGACAATAGTGACATCCTTGTTTTAATAAGCCCTGTTTACTTGGATACTGCACCGTCATTTGTAATCAAGGCGATGGAGTTCTTAAATAAAAAGAAACATTTGATAAATACTCCGAAGAAGATGCTTGCCATTTCTATTTGTGGTTATCCAGAAGCCTTTCATAACGATACGGTTTTGCGAGTTTATAAGCGTTTTGCAGACGATATGGGTTTTATATGGATTGGCGGCCTAGCAATTGGGGAAGGTCCAGCTTATGTTTATGGACGGCAAATATTTTCAGCAATTGGTATGTATCATTGGCTGAAAAAATCTATTGCTTTAATTGCTCACGCACTTGTGGAGGGAAAGACAGTACCAGAAGAAGCCATAGAACTTATGAAAATATCGGTTATTCCTAATTGGCTTTACACACAAGTGGGTATTTTATGTGTAAAAATATTAGCCCTCAAAAATGGCGTGTGGAATTTATATAACCGTCCTTATGCCTTGCAGCCTTATAGGGATGTGTTAAAAACTGAGAGTCGAACGAACGGATCCGGAAAATGAATTTTTATGTATTATCCAGCTTTATAGCGAGTATATCTCTGTTAGCAATGGGCATGTTTATGTTCATAAATAGTAAATCTCGAATACATATAAGGATATGGGGTTATGCTTGTTTCAGCGTATTGTTCTGGCAGGTAGGTAGTTTTGGATTTTCTACAGCAACGTCTAAAGAAATGGCATTCTACTGGTGGCAGTTTGCGCATATAGGAACAATGCTTGCGCCACCCATATTTTTCCACTTCGTCTGTCTTTATCTCGGGATCAGAAAAAAATGGCTACAAGTTTCTGCATATATCATTTCAATCCTTTTTATAATGATAAATTTTTATTGGGGCAGATATTTTATAGGAGATTTACGACTTACATCCGATCATTTCTATTATATAGACTGGTTTCATTATCGTAATCCCCTTTTTATTCTTTATTATTTAATGGCTTATGTCCTGCTACTGGGGTATTCCTTTATTATATTGGTGAAAAATTTTATGCTTTCTCATGGTATTCGACGTAAACAATACAAATATTTTATTATAGGATCGATTGTTGGTTGGAGTGGTCCAATAGGAATAATAATTTCTTATTTCAGGATCGATTTATATGCTTATACTAATTTTCTCATGGGGATATTCCCACTTATAATGGGTTACGCCATTATTCGTCATCAATTGATGGATATTGAAGTAATTATAAAGAAGACACTTGTTTTTGCCGGACTTTTAGCTTCAGTTTTTGCGATATTGATTCTACCTACATTACTCATCCAGGAATATATATTAAGGGCTGCAAATTTTGGCGGTAGAATGATAGGCCTTACAATTAGCGGTATCATAATAATTTTGACCATGCGCCGGATCGAGACGTTCCTCATAAACATCACCGACAAATACCTCTTCCAGAAGAAATACGATTATAAGGAATTACTGAAGACTTTTACGTCAGAAGTTCTTACGGTATTAGAGCTGGATAAACTCATGGATCTTACTATTAGCAAACTTACTGATATCGTTAAGCTGAATTCCTGTGCCGTGCTGCTCTTCGACGACGAGAAACAACAGTTTGAAGTTATGGCGTCTCATAACATAAAAGATCCGTCAATAACGTTGATACGGCCGGACGGGATCGTTACGTTCATGGACGAGACGCACGGTTATATACTCGTAAAAGAGATGCGCGATAAGAAGATATCGATACCGGCATCCATACAAGAAATAATAGATAAGCTTAACGCCGAGCTTATCATCCCCATGGTCATGCACGACGAAGTCATCGGAGTCCTGTCGCTCGGCAAGAAGAAATCGGACGAGGAATATACACAGGATGATCTCGACATACTCTTACCGCTGGCCAAGACGCTCGCGATAGCGATATCGAACGCCCAGCTTTTCGTCGAGCTCGGGAAGACACAGGCGGAGGCGGCGCAGAACGAAAAAATGGCGGTTATCGGGACGCTTTCGGCCGGCATTAATCACGAGATCTGTAACCCCCTCGGCATCGCGCGCGGCCAATGCGAGGCGTTTCTCCTGAATATCAAAGATGGCCTGTATAAGCATAAGACTACAGAGGAACTTTTTGCCAAGGCAAAAGAGATTATGGCGAAAGTCATACATGAAACGGACAGGGCGACGTCCATCACGAAGAAGCTTTCCGGATTTGCCAAACCCGCGAAGGGCGAATCGGAAAGTGTCAATGTAGACAAGGAAATCGAGGATGTGATCGGCCTGGTGGGTTATGAATTGAAACTCGAGAAGATAGAATTTACCAAAGATATCGAGAAGGATCTGCCGAATATCTTCGTCGATAAGAAGCAGTTTCAGGAGGTCCTTTTCAACTTAATCAGGAACGCCGGGCAGGCGATCGGAGAGAGGGGCAAGATTGCGATCACGGCAAAACAGGATAGAAATAAGGTATTCATAGATATCAAGGATAGCGGCTCGGGCATACCTGAAGACAAGATAAAACAGCTCTTTAATCCGTTCTTTACGACTAAGGACCCGGGAAAGGGAACGGGCCTGGGGCTCTTCATTGTCCGCCAGGTCGTCGAAAAGAACGGCGGCAGGATACATCTCAAAGAGACAAAGGTCGGCGAGGGAACGACGTTCACGCTCGAATTCCCAGCAGTGATCGAGGAAGCAAAGACAAAATAACAATTAAAGATGTATAGTATATGGTAAAAGATAAATACGATGTTATTATCATAGGTGCCGGAATATCAGGACTTATAGCAGGTACGCACCTTGCAAAAAACGGACTTAAAGTTCTTATCGTCGACAAGAATAATATTGCCGGCGGTTGTTATACATCTTTCAGACGGAATGGTTTCATGTTTGATGCCGGTGCGCAAGTTATTGGCAGCAGCGGCAGATCAAATGTGCTTGGTTCAATTTTGAATTCACTGGAAGTCGACATTGATTTTGTGAAATTAAAAGTTACCGATTTAGTACACTTCCCGAAAGAGACGATGCCGGTCGATGGTGATTCCGAAAAATTCAAAACATACTTAAAAGAAAGGTTCAAAACCGAGAAAGATAATATCGAAAGGTTTTTCAAGATATTCTCCGAAGCAGATGGCAGTTTAAAAATATTATACGTGATGAGGAAATACGCGGATTTTACCTATCAACAGGTGTTGGACGGCTTCTTTAAAAATGATATTCTTAAAAGTATTTTTTCCTCCCAAGCGGGATACTTAGGGCTTCCGCCGAAAAAGGTCTCGGCTGTTTCAGCAATATTATTGTTAAAAACTTATATTATTGATGGCGCGTATTATCCGATGGGCAGTTCTCAGGCACTGAGCGATGCCATTGTCGGCACATTTAAGAAATTTGGCGGAACTTTATTATTGAATTCAGAAGTAAAAAAAATATTAATAAGGACTAATACCGCTAAAGGGATATTATTGGATGATATGGAGTTTTTGTCCGATTTTATAATTATAGCATCGGATATCAAGCGTGCGTATACAAAATTACTAGAACCAAACCAAATAAGAATTAACAGAGAGTTTTATACAAAACTAAATAGATTTAAACTGGGAGATTCAGGCTGTATTTTATATCTTGGCATATCAAAGAACGTTAATTTAGAGAATATGAATGGGTGGTATTATTCGTCATACGACATAAACAGGGCATTTAAAACATTTATGAATGTGCATACTCCGACACAATATGATAAGTCGCTTTCGAAAAGTGGCGATAATATTCTTATAGCAACATTTCCTTTTTGTTATGCGGAGGACAGAAAAACAGAGCGAAAAGAATTCAAAATCAACCTCATGAAAAAATTATTGTCTAGGTTGGAAGAGCGCATACCGGAGATTAAGGGAAATATTATTATGAAAGAACTTGCAACGCCTTTAACGATCGAAAGGTATACTTTTAATTCAGGCGGGTCTCTTTATGGATGGGCTCAATTACCTAATCAGACTCATAAGAACTGCTTCCCAATTGGTTCACCAGTGAAAGGGCTGTTTCACGCAGGGCATTGGACTTTGCCCGGTGGTGGCATCGTAGCTGTGGCAACATCAGGGATCAATGCGGCTAAGAGAATTTTAAAAAAGATTGAAATGAGTAGAAAAACTTTTATCACCGTACCTCAAAGAGACGAAGGTCGGCGAGGGGACGACGTTTACGCTCGAATTCCCCGCAGCGACTGAAGAAGCGAAGACAGAAGTAAAGGGTAAATAAGGTTTCGCTATGCCTGTAATTTATCCTGATAAATTACTTGACAAAAGCAAATTGTCATGGTAGATTTATAATATCATGAAGATATTGAAAAGATTATTGAAAATCGATCTTCCAAAAGGCAAGTCCGCCTTTCTCTGGGGCCCGAGAAAGGCGGGAAAGACCTATTGGATCAGGCATCATTTGAAAGACGCCTTAATTATAGATCTTCTAAAGACCGATGTGTTCGCCGAATATGCCGCCAGGCCCTCTCTTTTAAGGGAACGGCACGGAGACGAAAAAAGGCTGATAGTGATAGATGAGGTTCAAAAAATACCCATTCTGCTTGACGAAGTGCATTGGCTTATCGAGAATAAGGGGCTTTCTTTTCTGCTCACCGGTTCAAGCGCGAGAAAGTTGAGGCGGGGACACGCGAATTTACTTGGAGGAAGGGCGTGGCGTAAGATTATGACCCCGCTATCCATGCTCGAAGTCGATTCGATCGACTTGGAAAGAATTATGTATTCCGGCCTTTTGCCGCCTCATTACCTATCCCAGGATCCAACCGAGGATCTTCGCGCCTATGTGTCGGATTATTTGAAAGAAGAGATTTCGGCGGAAGCGCTTGTCGGGAACATTCCGGCGTTTTCGGAGTTTTTAAGAGTAGCCGCCATAACCTCAAGCGAGCTCATTAATTATGTTAATATAGCGAGGGAGACGGGCGTATCTCATAGGGTTGTCCGGAATTATTTTGACATATTGGAAGATACCTATTTGGGGTTCCGGATACCGCCATGGCGTAAATCAAAGACCAGGCGTATGATACTTACGGAGAAGTTCTATCTTTTCGATGTAGGAGTGGCCAATTATCTGGCGCGGCGGCGCCCCATGATAGGAAGCGCCGAATTCGGAAAATCTTTTGAGCATTATATCCTGATGGAACTGCGGTCCTACCAGGTTTATAAAGATCCGGACATTCCTATATCTTTTTGGAGGACAAGCGCGGGGCAGGAAGTGGACTTTATATTAGGCGACATGGAGACGGCCGTCGAAATAAAAGGCTCCAGCCGGGTCCATAACGGCAATCTCCGGTCCCTTATGGCGTTAAAAGAGGACGGGCCGGTCAAGCATATGATAGTGGTTTCTCTCGAAAGAGAGCCGAGAAAGATCGCGCCCAACGTCGAGATTCTGCCATGGCGGATCTTTATCGAGAGATTGTGGAATGGAGATTATTGCTAAAATGAAAAAACCACGGATAGTAGCGATCGATGACGAGGTGGACTTTATTACGATGCTCGAGGATTACTTCAAGCCGAGGGGATACGATATCGATGTGGCGATACGCGGCGCGAAGGGCATCGAGATCGTGAAAGAGAAGAAGCCGGATGTGGTTTTGATTGACCTGAAGATGCCCGGCATTGACGGCGACGAGGCCCTGAAACTGATAAAGTCGATGGATCCGTCGCCCCAGGTCATTTTTGTAACGGCGTATGACGACGGCGGGAAGACCAAAGCGCGGCTTTTGAAGATGGGCGCGTACGCCTATTTCGATAAGCCGATCGCGTCATTAAAGGAGCTGGAAGAAACTATTAACAAAGCGGCAAGCCGGTAACCGAAAAGGGGTATGGGTATGCGTAAGTTGTTAGTAGTGGACGATGAGAAGGAAATCTGCGATTTCATGAAGAACTTTTTTCAGGAACGCGGATACGAAGTCTTCATTTCTCTGAGCGGCGAGGACGCGCTGGAGGCCATCAAGAAGGACAAGCCCGATCTCGTATTACTCGACATTAAAATGAAGGGCATGGACGGGATTGCCGCGTTGAAGCATATCAAGGATATGGACAAGAAGATAAAAGTCGTTATGGTCACCGCGCTCGAGGATCAGGAGAAGATGAACGAGGCATGCAAACTCGGAGCGTGCGAATATATCACAAAACCGCTTATGCTCGACCATCTGGAAGAAGCCGTCGAGAAGAACTTTAAAATCTAAAGGAGATGATTAATGGCAAAGAACAAAAAGGCGCCGAGCTGGGATAAGCTCCACAATCTTTTCGTCGAGAAATCGATAGACCGGAGCGGCAATCTCGTGCCGCTCGATGCCGGCAAGAACGCCGTCGACGGCGCCCAGAGGGGCGCCGCAAACAACGCAGTGCCCAAATACGACTATCAGGCGTTTCTCGAGCAGGCGTCGCGCACGATGATAAGGTTCAAGAAGCCGGAGCACCTTATCAAGATGATAGTGCGCACTATCGACGAGCAGCTTCACGTTACCCACACGGCGGTCCTGTTATTCAAGGAAAACAAGCACTCATATATATTGATCGATTCAAAAGGCACCGAAGGCGTCAAGATACCGATAGGATTCATAAAATTGGCGGTGGAAAATCCGCTCATCAAAGTATTCAGCGATAAGGAGAGCTATCTTATTTCGGAGACCGGCATATTAAGGTATGAGGATATTATAAACGGCCTGAGGAACAGGGAAGTCCTCGAGAAACAACCCAACCTATACGACAAATTGCTCCTGATAAAGAGGCAGATGGACCTTATTAAGGCGAATCTATGCGTGCCGTGTTACTTCAAGCGGGAACTTCTCGGCATTCTGGTCCTGGGTGATAAGATTTCGGGAGAGAGCTTCAGCCGCGAGGAGATGGGATTTTTTGTTACGCTGGCCAATGACGCCGCTATGGCGATCGCGAATACGCTGTTGATCGAGAACCTGCAGACCAAGATCGAGGAGATCAAAGAGCTGTATGTGCGCGAGCATAGGATTTTCATCCACACGGCAATAGCGATGGCCGCCGCGATAGACGCGCGCGACCCTTACACGCACGGCCATACGGAGCGCGTGACGAATTACTGCATCGCCGTCGCGAAGGAGCTCGATGGCATTCCCGAAATGGCGAATTATAAGAATTTCCGCGAGACCCTGCAGATCGCGGCGCTCCTGCACGACATAGGTAAGATCGGCGTCCCCGACCATATATTGAACAAGCACGCCTCGCTCGCCCCGGAGGAATACGAAGAGATAAAGAAGCATTCGATAATAGGCGCGACGATCCTGCATCCGATCAAGGAACTGAGCGACGTGGCGCGAGAGGTCCGCCACCACCAGGAATGCTACGACGGCTCGGGCTATCCGGACGGGCTGAAGGCCAACGACATCCCGCTCATCGCCCGGATCATCTCCGTTTGCGACGCCTTCGACGCCATCACGACGAACCGGCCGTATAAGAAGAAGAAGACGATTGAAGAGGCGATCGCGGAGCTCAAGCGCTGTTCCGGGTCGCAATTCGATCCGGTTGTGGTGAGCGCGTTCCTCCTGGCGTTCGAAAAGGGCAACATCCTTCCGAACAAGGATAATCCAGGCAGTTACAAGAACTGGTAATGATTGCGGAAATTTCCAACTATATCTAACTTTTTTATAATCTTACCTAGTTTCATAATTCCTTTAATTACAATAAGTTACAATCCTTATATATTAAATTTTAAGAGACTAAAAACCAAGACCCCTTGACACTTGCGGATCTTGTGGTAAGCTTTAAGTACTTAAAAACTTATTCTCGCTTGGCAGAAAGTGGTGAGAATAAATGAAGGTTCTGGTCACCGTCAAAAGAAGCCCCGCGCACAGCTACTTAATCCACCTCTTTACCAAAAATCTGATCAGGGAAATCCGCAAACTTATCGATAATAATAATCATCACAGGGCGTGTGCCTTCGCCCTGGCGAGAGGTGTTGTTGTCAGGGAAGTGCTGCGCGATGAGATTCCTAATGTGCATGCCGACCTGATCCTGTCGGAAAATAACGCGAGGTGGGACCTGACCCCTTGATTAGGCATTCTGATTATGGCAAAAAAGGATAAAGAAAGTTAAATGTAACATAGATCGCTTGGCAGAAAGTATTGGGTGGGTTATGGTCATCCCGGATAAATTAAGATTGGCCTTCAGGATAATCTCGGCTTGTGTTGCCGGGATTTTTTTATTCCAGCAGATCGCGTGGGCAGGCGATCTAATCGAGGTTACATTAGATAGACAAGCCCAGGCCCAGGCCGAGACCTTTGCGCCAGCTTACCTTAAGAATCAGCAGGTAAAGCAGGAAACCCTGATAGTTCAAAAACAGGACATAGAAGATTTCCTTAATGCCAATCTCCTGTCAACCGATACCAAAGTAACCCCCATAGAAGAAACCCTTCCCCTTAAAGGCCCGATGTCGACAGAGGGCGCGCCTGTTTTACAGGCCGCTGCCGCATCAGGAGGTGAATCTCCCCAGGGCTCAGGCGGGGACCCTCAATCCGATTCGATTCTTTCGATAATCACCCAGGCTGGCGACATAATTCATTATAAGGATGGCGTGATCGACTACGTCGAAAAGAAGAATGAGGACGGAAGCTTCACCGTCATAAGGCGCATCGCAGGGCTTGATTTTGTAGATGGCTCCAATAACCTTCTAAACGCCGAAATAACATACCCCGACAACACAATAGAAGAGGTTAGGGGCGGCAGGGTCGAGGCGATAACCGCGCCGGACGGGGCCATTTATCGTTACAACACCGACGAACTGATTAAATATGTTCTCTATAAGGATAAGACTATAACCATCTATACCTATGGTAAAGACCGGGAAGGAAAAGACGAGACTAAGTTGGAAGACTACCTAAACGGCTCCTATGCTATAGAGGAAGACTTTAGCATTACGATATTGCCGTTGGAAGAAGGCTCGGAAGAATTGCACAAGCCGGAAAAGACGGTACGATACAACGATACGGGTAAATTAAAAGAGGTAGTGTTTAAAACGGGTAAGACAATTCTATACGACAGCGGAATGATCTCGTATCTTAAAGATGAAAATGGGATTGAATACTTCTTTGAGAACAGGACCGAATCCGACGGCATTACGGAGATCGGCATGTCAAAGATTGTGAATGCGGGTGAAACCACATACGTTACATTCGACGGCGAAGGCAATGTCGTTATAAGCCCTGATGAAGGTGTTGGCGGTTTAAGAGGCGCTTACGACGCTGCGGGCTCTCTCATAATGGTAGACGACCACGGCACGATCGTCACCAAAGAATACCTGGACATACAAAATGAAACGGTCATCGCGCCTATCGAGAACGAGTGGAGCCGTTGCAGGAATAACTCCTTACACTATGCCGGTATCTTTTTCAGTAAGATGTCCGCGTGCGATTACTGGACAGATGTTTGCTGGGGAAATCATCCATTACCCGGCGGAATATCGCACCAGGAGGCATGGGCAAATCGCGCGAAGGCGGAAGATGAGTTAGAAGCGGCAAGAGCGGATATGGATGCCGCATATGCGCTTGAGCGTCCTGCCAGGGAGGCCAGCCGCAATGCGTTTATGGAGCTTAAACCGTATCTTGATATCTTCTGGAAATTCTCCGGAAAGTTATCGGGTAATGACTCAATCACCGATGCGCCGTTTTTAAAGGTTCAATATAAAAGCGACGGAAGCATAAACGAGGTTCAGAAAGTAGACGGTACAATTCAAACTTATACCAATGGCTTAATGGACAGCATTTTAAATGGCTCAATACTTACCTTGTATACCTATAATTTAAGTGCGTTAAACAACATAAATGAGATAACGGTAGACCGCGATGGGATAAAAAGGATTTATGATGCATATGGCGATCTTAAGACTTTAAGTTTAGAAAACCGGCCAGAAACCCCCGCCCTTTCAAGGGCGGGGATGAATGGCCGCCCGTAGCGGAGCCAGCTAGCGAAGCGTGCTTTAGCTGGCGGAGCGAAGGAATTTGTGGCATAATCTGGCCATGGTCAGATACTG
>JAZDOS010000041.1:0-3962 GCA_043798375.1 Candidatus Omnitrophota bacterium
CGGAGCTTTCCGGAACGGTCAAGTCCGCCCTCGGGATAGGCATATTGCTCGCCGAGGGGATCGGGGATACGATACGCGTTTCGCTTACCGGCGACCCGGTTGATGAAGTCATCGTCGGAAAACATATACTGCAAGGCCTCGGCCTGCGCTCGTTCGGCCCGGAAGTCCTCTCATGCCCGACATGCGGAAGGACTGAGGTCGATATCATAGGAATCGCCAACAAAGTCGAGCAGGCGCTCGGCAAGATAAAGGACGAAAAGGGCAAGCTCGCCGGCCTGCGCATCGCGGTAATGGGCTGTGTGGTCAACGGACCGGGCGAGGCGAAAGAGGCGGACCTCGGCATCGCCGCGGGAAAGGGCAGCGGATTTCTCTTTATTAAAGGCAAGCCCGCGCGTAAAATAAAAGAGAGCGAATTCGTCAGCGCCTTGATCCAGGAGATAGAAAGGATCTTGAAGGCATGAGGTGGACCAGGGCATTAATACCTACGCTTAAAGAGGACCCGGCAGAGGCCGAGATAATAAGCCATAAGCTGATGATCCGCGCAGGGCTCATAAGGAAACTCACCGCCGGCGCGTATTCATACCTGCCGCTCGGCTGGCGCGTCCTTAACAAAGTCGAGAACATCATCCGCGAAGAGATGGATAATAAAGGCGCGCAGGAAGTACTGATGCCCGCGCTCCAGCCGTCCGAACTCTGGAGAGAGTCCGGCCGCTACGGCGACCTCGGCGAGGACATGATAAAGTTCGTCGACCGCCACGGCAAAGAGACGATAATGGGCCCGACCCACGAGGAGATAATAACCGACATCGTCCGCAACAACGTCAAGAGCTACAAGGAATTGCCGCTCATCCTATATCAGATACAGGCGAAGTTCCGCGACGAGATACGCCCGCGCTCGGGTGTTTTGCGCTCGCGCGAATTCATAATGAAGGACGCTTATTCTTTTGACCGCGATACGGCCGGCCTCGACGAGAGCTACAAGAAAATGTACGCCGCCTATTGCAACATATTCACGCGCTGCGGGCTGAGCTTCCTGGCCGTCGAGGCGGATACCGGCGTTATGGGCGGCGACGTCTCGCATGAATTTATGGTCTTATCCGAAAGCGGGGAGGATACACTTGCCCATTGCGCGAAGTGCGGTTATGCCGCCAGCATCGATAAAGCGGAGTGCGTCCTGCCTCTCGGCGAGACGAACGAGTCGCCCCAGCCCCTGAAGGAGCTCGACACGCCCGGCGTCTCGACCATCGAGAAGGTCTCGGCGATGCTCAAGATCCCGCATAATAAGATGGTAAAGACCCTGATATATGACGTCGACGGAAAACCCTTAGCCGTCCTTATCCGCGGCGACCGCGATATCAACGAGGCGAAGCTAAAGAAGGCCCTCAATGTCGGCCACATCAAGCTTGCCGATGAGGCGATGATAACGAAGGCCACCGGCGCGCCTGTCGGTTTCGCAGGGCCCGTGGGGCTCAAAGGCATAGACATGCTCGTCGACCTTTCGCTAAAAGGCCTTAAGAATTTAATTGCCGGCGCTAACAAGAAAGATAAGCACTTGGCGAACGTCAATTTCGAGAGGGACTTCAAGGCCGAGAGGTTTGCCGATGTCAGCAACATCATCTCAGGCGACAAGTGCCCCAAATGCGGCGCCCCGGTAAAGCTCGAGCAGGCGATAGAAGTCGGCCATGTCTTCAAGCTCGGCACAAAATATTCGAAGGCGATGTCCGCCAATTTCCTCGACGAGGACGGCAAACAGAAGCCCTGCATAATGGGCTGCTACGGCATAGGCGTCAACCGCATCGCCGCCGCGCTCATCGAGCAGAGCCACGACAAGGACGGGATAATCTGGCATCCGTCTATAGCGCCATATACAGTCGCAATACTCCCGCTTAACACCTCACACACAGCTTCGATGGAGGCAGCCGAGAAGATATACAACGAGCTGACCTCCGCCGGCATCGAATGCATCCTCGACGACCGCCCCGAACGCGCCGGCGTAAAGTTCAAAGACTCCGACCTCATCGGCTTCCCGATCCAGGTGATCATCGGTGAAAAGAAGATCGCCAACGGCGAAGTCGAGATCAAGGACCGCAAGACAAAAGAAGTCAAAATGGTCAAGGTCTCCGAAGCCGCTTCCACGGCAAAAAGTCTTTTAAAGAAATAGGAGATGCATGAATAAAAATAGGCTATATATAAGGCTGACGGCCATCGTTTATCTTATCGCCATCCCCTCGTACTTATTTTGCTTTGCACATGTATGTATGGGCGGGCATATGCAGCATGGGCCTTATCCAGCTAAGGAATGGTTAAATGACCTTGGCTGGATAGTTAGTTTTGCGGCGGTCATTCTACTATCTCTTCAAATTAAAGCAAAATATAGGAGGTTGTTTACCTGGAGTCCGTTATTACTTACCCTATTAAGACTTGGTTTAGGAAACGGTATAATTCTGGAACGCCCTCTACTCATAGTAACCGCGATATTCGCAATACTTTACCTGATTTTTCCGCACAGAGTTGAATGGAAAAGTGAAATACCAGTTATCACAGGCGCGAAACCAAAGACACGCATAATCGATTATATTGTAGCCGTGATTTTCGTCCTCACGATGGTCTCATTTATTTCGCAGATCTCGTATAGAAGTTATAAAATTTTGCCGAAAGATAAAAATATCGAAGGTGTAAGCTTTCCGGCAGGCAGTGAAGTTATGTATTCAGGAAAGCGTGTCGGCCGCGCTTATTTATCCAAGGCTCAGGTCATAGATGGGATAGAATGGCCGGCAAACACAGAGCTTGCCTTCGATGAAACGACAGGCAACGTTAAGTATGCGAAACCTCCCCAGCCTATGGAAGTATGCGGCATGTCGGTCAAAGACATAGCGTTCTATAAACCGGGAAAACTATTTTGGTTCACGCTATCTGAGCCGAAGAGAATTGAAGATATCGATATGCCTGCGGGTGCCGATGTGAAGTTATATGAATCCGGGAAAATATTTACTTTGAAGTTACCGCAACCTCAAACGATACAGGGCATTATCAGTTCATGGTTTTGTTTCCATGAGGAAGGCGGGTTGAGTAAAACGGAGTTATCAGAACCGTGTAAGATCGGCGGGGAGACTTGGCCGAAGGGAACGACTATAACATTTTATAAATCCGGGAAAATAGAATCGGTAGATATAGGATACCGCTCTGATGATGATGAAGACAAAAGATTAGGATATACGATAGCCGGATTTTATGAGAGCGGAAAAATAGAATATGTGAAGAAATATCCTTATGAAGTAAGGGTAGTTAACGGCATCGAATACCCGAAATATTCCGTTTTTTATTATGATGAATCAGGGGAATTGGATGGTGTAGGAATAGGCGAAGATAAGAATTACGGTGGCATAAACTGGCCAAGGCACACTATTATACATTTTTTTGGGAACGGTAAAGTGTCAAAGGTCCAGTTAATCGAACCTGTTACAATCCAGAAAATAACATTGAATGTAAACTGGCCAGATCATACTATTATTTGTTTTTATGAATCGGGAAAGATTAAATTACTAAGATTAGGAGCCCCCAACACAGTCTTGGGGAAGAAATATATCAAAGATGACATATTAACTTTTGACGAAAACGGGAAGATAATCAGGGTAGAGACGCTAGGGGAATATCTGAAAAGGGGCGGTAAATAAGGGATGATAAGGGTATATTCCCCGAGAGATGAAGTCGAGCTCGCTCTTATTCGGAGCCTCCTCAAAAGCGAAGGCATCCAATATTTCGTCCATAATGACAATTTTGGCTCTTTGAACATAGGCCCAAAGATCGAATTGTATAATACGAAAGCCGTGATGGTAGATGAAAAGGACGCGGAAAGGGCAAGAGAGCTCATTTCGGATTATCTGCGAACGACTAAAGAAGGGGCGGCCCCGGAACAGAAATATTCGCTCGGAGACAGGATTCGGATGACACTTGAATTTATT
>JAZDOS010000022.1:0-16092 GCA_043798375.1 Candidatus Omnitrophota bacterium
CACAGATAACCCGTATAAAGTGACCGTAACCGAAGGCGTCCTCACCAAGGTCTCCTTCGGCGTTAAGCTGCCCGAACCAATAAACGAAGAAACGAATAAACCAACAAACGACGTGCTGCTCAAAGTCTCAATCTCCCAGGATCCCGTCCTCTTAAAACAGCGGCTTTCAGTAACAGCCGAAAAAGACAAAGACAACATCATCTTCACCATAAACTGTAACTACTTCCTCTTCATCGAAAAAGCGTCCCTCACCCTATACGGCGAAGACTACAAAACGATAAAAACAATACCCCTCCCCAAACCCCTGCCCTCCAGATACAGCCTCCCCGCATCGGAACTCGAGACTGAACAAACAGTCTACTACCAGCTCTCCGTCTATGACAAAACAGGCAAAGAAGACAGGACCGGGGTGGGGAGCTTTAAGATTGAGTAAAATGAAAATATTTTTCCCGAAGCGGCCTTGACTTTTGTAAATTCATAAGGTATACTTTTAAAAAGTTAGTTTCTAACTAGTTCTAACTATTTTTTTGCTCACGGAGTTAGGAAAATGAAAATAGAGCAAGAGCACAGATTAGGTAAGGCGGGATGTGCAATAGGGATTGAAATTGACAGGCTTTGCGTAAAAGCGTCGCTCTTCGACGATCGACTCAAACCGGCGGGGAACCTGAAACTTTTCGCGGACAACACTAAAAGTATCGGCGCAAAGTGTATGGATATCGTCGGGGAGTTAATAAAAAAGTCCGGCGCTTCCCCCGATAAAATAGAAGGAATAGGCATCGGCGGCCCTGGCAAGCTTGGACACATAGCAAAAAAAATCGAAAAGAAATTTAAGACAAGAACGTTCTACGCTGAAGCGGCGGAGTGCGCGGCGCTCGGCGAGGCTTATCTTAATCCCGAGCCGGCGGCCGTGGAAAGCATTTTATATGTATATTCCGACCTGGGCGCATGCGCTGTTTTGAACGGCCGGGATTTAAAAACTCTCCCGCAGGAGGTTTCCAGATATCTTAAGGCCTGGGACGCGAGTTTTAGCATAGCGGCGATCGCGAAGAGAGAAGTTGAAAGAGGCGTCGGCACGAAAATAGCGGCCATTTGCGGCGGGCGCGTGAATCGTATCGATGACGCCGCCGTATTGGAAGCCGTCCGGCGGAACGACGAGGTCGCTGTAAATATAGTTCACAGCGTCGGGGTAACGCTTGGGGTGCGCGTCGCGTACCTGGTTAATCTTATCGGCCCTCAGGCAGTTATATTTGGCGGAAATCTCGAAAAAGCCCGCGAGTTGTTATATGAACCCATAAAAAATATCGTAAAAAAATTGGCGCTGGAATCAAAATCGGAATCTTTAAATATAATACCGGGTAAATCGGGCGAGGACGCCGCGTCTTTTGGAGCGGCATCGCAGGTTATTCGAAAAAAATAAACGAGGTGTACCTATGGCAGAAGAAAGAGCATGCAGGATTTGCGGCAAGCCGTTCCTTCCGAATAAATACCGCCCCAACCAGACGATCTGTTCATCGCTGGAGTGCCAGTACCAGCGCCAGCTGGATAACATGAAGACCTGGCGGGGCAGGAATCCCCACTATTTTAAGTATAAAGAGACCCAGGATTCTTCCTGGAAAGAGACCTGCAGGCGGAGATCGCTGGATTGGCGGAAAAAACATCAGGAATATCTGAAGCTTTACAGGGAAGAACACAGGGACCGCCACAGAAATTACATGAGGGACTACATGAGGGAGTACAGGAAAAAGAGTAAAATCACCCAGGAAGACAAGCCTGTTCCGTAGAAACATACACCTGTTAAAACAATTTTGATATATGCGAATTAACACAATATCTCCGGCAATAATTATCCCAACGATCCTCGTTGCGGCTTTTATCGTCATGCCGTTTCCGCCCGCCGGCTCTTACGCCGAAGAGCAGCCCGTCGGAAAAGAAGAGATTAAGTTCGAAGAAGCGCCGGTTTTAGGCAGGGACGGAAAAGACTCGGGCGGGGAGCGGGAGAAGGCCCTTATCGGGGCCCCATCCAGGCAAAAAGAGATGCTTGCCGCGAAGGATATACCCCTCGCCGCCAAAGATACGCGCCCCGCCGTGACGGATATGTACCCTGCTTCCTGGGCCGAGCCGAAAAAGAGCGCATGGCCTGCGGCGCCGTTTGTCAGGATGGTTAACGATGTGCTTTCGGGCCCTCAGGACTTCACCAGCGCCCTTACCAAAGAAACCGTCGGCATTGCCACTATCGGTACGTGGGATGAAATGAAGAGAAAAAAAAGCAAATTCAGCTCCGAAATCGGGCTGGCAAATATTAAAATTTCCGGGGAGGATAAGCCTGCGGTAACTCTTACGCTGAAAGATTGCGTTGATATCGCCGTAAAGAATCATCTTCAGCTCCAGATCGCCAAGAAGAGCATGAGGCTTGCCGAGATAAGGGTCTGCGAGGCAAGGCGTAATCTCCTGCCTTCGGCTTCGATCGCGATGGAACGCTCTACCGGAAGAGTTACCTCGAGGAGGTATATGTCCAACAAGACCTATCTCGAGGGCCAGCAGCCGATTTTTCACGGCGGAGAATTGTATTATAACCTTAAGCAGACGCAGGCCAATCTGGAGATAACAAGAAGCGATCACGACAGGATAAAGAACGACCTGGTATTGCAGGTCAGGAAGGCCTATTATTCGATGGCCAAGGCGAAAGAGAACCTTAAGATACAGAAAGAGCTGTCGGATGAAACGGCTAAAATAAATGACATGGTAAATAAGGAATTCGAATTCAACATAGCCTCGAAGCTCGAGTTTTTGAATGTAACTTCCCAATCAAGCCAGGTAAAATACCAGCTCGCGTCAGCCCGGGGCGACGTATCGGTCGCGGAATTGATATTGAAACAGGCGATGAATATCGATACAAAAGACAGAATCGACACGGCCGCCTTGCCGCCGTTTAAAAAAATCGAGCTTGACTTTGAAAGCACCCTCTACGCCGCGCTGGTGAACAGGCCCGAGATGAGAATTAACTCATTGATGATAGATTATTATAATTACGGGAAGGGAATCGCAAGGGCCAAGGGCCTGCCGAAGGTCGATTTATTGGGCCAGTGGGGCATGTCGGAAGACGAATATGTGCCATCGGACCAGAACTGGGATCCCAGTAAACCTTTTGACGAAAGAAAGCCGTCACAGCAGTGGTATGCGGGCGTAAAGGCGTCGATGCCGCTCTGGGGCTCGACGGTCGAGTACACATGGACGAAGGAACAGTGGCCTCCCCAGGTGAGCGTTTATTCGGCCACATCATCCGATACGAGCGCGATAAAATTGAAGCTCTTCGACAAGCTCGATTATTACTCCGACAAAAAACTTGCCGAAATAGATTATGATAAGGCGAGGCAGGAACTCATAAAGATACGGCAGGATGTTACGCTGGAAGTGCAGGAGGGGTGCTTCAATTACGAGAAGGCGCTCATACAGGCGGAGACGGCGTCCAACAAGGTTGCGTATCAGGCCACGGACCTCGAGGTAACCAGGTTTAAGAGAGGGCTTGATGAGGCGGCGGATTCCAACGTGATAGAGAGCATGATAAAGCTGGCGCAGGAGAGGTTCGGGTACGCGCAGGCCGTTAGCGACTGTCACACAACCCTCGCGGCTGTCAATAAAGCGGTAGGGGTGGAAGATTATTATAAAGATGAATAGAAAACGGAAGGGGCTGCCGATATGAAAATACAAAAGATCAAAGGCGTTATGGCCGGAATAAGCGGTTTTATCAAAAAAATGATAAGTAAGATCGATTTGAAGAAAATCGATCTTAAGAATAGCCGGACAAAGAAAAAACTTATTATTTTCTTACTAGTTGCCGTAGTTGTTATCATAATACTCGCCAGGATGACGGCAAACATACATGACGTCCTGTTCAAGAAGAAGCCGGCCGCCAAAGAAAAGGCCGCGATGTCGTTTATGGAAGAAGCCGTGCCGGTCAAGGCATTTAAGATAAAGAGGACGGAATTTAAGGATACGCTGCCGGCAATAGGCGGCGTCAAGGGCTACAAGGAGATAGACCTGAAATTTCAGGTCGCGGGCATCGTCGAGAGCTTCAACTTCGAGGAGGGCGAGAAGATACAGGAGGGGGATATAATAGCAAGCCTCATCCAGAAAGACGCGCTCCTGAAACTGAAATACTCGGAGATAGAGCTTACCAAGAACCAGAAGCTTTTCGATATGGGGGCGATAAACCAGATAAAGATGGAACAGGCGAAGCTCGAATACGAATCCGCGAAATCCGACCTGGACAAGACCAACATCTACGCTGTCTCGAACGGGCTTTTGGGCTCAAGGGTTCTCGACGTAGGCAGTTATGTGACCCCCAACGACAAGATAGGCATATTCGTCGATAACGCCAAAGTTTACGCGGAGTTCAATATCATTGAAAAAGACGTGCCGAAGGTCGCGCTTGGACAGAAGGCGGAAGTTTTTATCGACGCCTATCCGAACAAATCTTTTAACGGCGTTATCGACAGGATCGCGCCGATAATCGAAGGAAGATCCAGGACCGAAACCATAAAGATAGAGCTCGACAACAAAGACGGCCTGTTAAAACCCGGCATGTTTACAAGGACGCTCATCGCGACTTACGAAAAGAAGGACGTTATAGTGATACCGTCCTCCGGCCTGAAGAAGAAGGAGAATGACTACTTCGTCTATCTCGTCAACAAAGAAGAACCGAAGACGGAATTGGCCGCCCAGGCGCCGAAAGAGAAGCCGAAGATGACGTTGTGGCCGTTCGGCGGAGGCCGGAAGAAGGAAGAGGCGAAACCTCAGGCGCCGAAGGAAAAAGAGGCCGAATACGGCACCATCGAGATAAGGAAAGTGAAGCTGGGTTACATGACGCAGGACCTTGTCGAGGCGGACGAAGGCCTGAAAGAGGATGAGCTCATAGTAATCGAAGTTCAGGAAGAGTTCAAGGATAAAGCCAAAGTCGAGATATCCGAGGTGCAGGAAGGGCTGATCTAGGAAATGAACCTACCGCAATTTTCAGTTGAGAGGCCTGTTACGGTCATCATGATCGTGATAGGCATATTGATATTCGGTATGGTATCGCTGGAACTCCTGCCGCAGGAGCTCTTTCCGCAGATAGTCTATCCACAGCTTACCGTAGTCACTCCTTATGAAAACGCGGCCCCCGAAGAGATCGAAACGCTTATTACCAAACCCATAGAAGAGGCTATCGGGACGGTCGCGGGCGTCAAACGCATTACTTCGATCTCAAAAGAGGGCCTCTCGCTCGTCATAGCCGAATTCGGATGGAGCCAGAATATAAACTTCGCGGCGCTTGGAATGCGCGAAAAGATAGATCTCATAAAAGAGCGCCTGCCGAGAGAAGCCGAAGAGCCGATAGTCCTTCCTTTCAACCCTTTCGATAAGCCGATCCTGATATTGAGCGTTACGACATCGAAAGCGGACCGTCCCGCCGTAAATTTAAGAGACATAACCCGGCGGATGATAAAAGACGAGATAGAAAAGGTCGAGGGCGTGGCGTCGGCGACGATCTCCGGCGGGCTTGAGCGCGAAATCCTGATCGACATCAACCAGGACAAGCTTCAGGCAAGGCGCATTCCGATATTAGACGTTTCGAAGGCCGTCTCAAGCGCCAATCTCAATTATCCCGCCGGCACCATAAAAGAAAGTTTCTACGAATATCTGATACGAACGCTCGGCGAATTCGAGCGCGTCCGCGATATTGAAGATGTGTCAATCGGCTCCGTCCAGGACGAGGAAGAGAGCCCCCCTTACGCGTCACAATACGAAGAGGAGAGGCAGCTTCGCGGCGCTATAAGCAAAAACAAGCGGCTTATGTACTTAAAGGATGTGGCCGCGATTACGGACGACATCAAGGAGAGGACTTCTTATTCCAGGTATAACGGGAAGGAAAACATATCCATAGCCGTGCAGAAACAGGCGCTGGGCAATACCGTAAAAATAATCAACAGGGCCAAGAAAAAGATAAAAGAGCTGAAATCAGACCTTCCTAAAGACATCGATATCGCCGTAGTTTACGACCAGTCGGAGTTTATAAAGAGCTCGATAAACGGCGTGCGGGACGCGGCGTGGCAGGGCGGCGTCCTTGTCTTCCTGGTGCTCTATTGTTTTCTGCGCAACGTCTGGAGCGCTTTAATAGTCACGCTTACAATCCCGATATCCGTAATGGCCACGTTCGCCTTAATGTTCTTCTCGGGCATATCGATAAATATGATGTCTTTGGGAGGAATCGCGTTCGGTATCGGCAGCCTCGTGGACTGTGCTATAGTCGTCGTAGAAAACATATTCAGGCATATGCAGCTCGGTGAGGACAGGAAGAAGGCGGCGATAACAGGCGCCAACGAAGTTTTTATCGCCATTACCGGATCGATCCTCACGACGATAGTCGTATTCCTCCCTTTAATATTTGTTATAGGGATAATAGGCCAGATATCGAAAGACTTTGCCCTAACCGTTACCTTCTCTCTCGTGGCGTCTTTAGCCGTATCCCTGACGATCGTTCCGCTTCTGGCCTCACGCGGGATAAATATGGGCAAGGGCGTGATATCAAAGAACGAGGACGGCCTTTCCGTTATCGACAAGGCCGGCGCGTCATCGAAATTGAGAAAGTTTTACGGAAACGTATTAAACAGATTCGTAAAAAATAAAGCGCGGTATCTTGGCTATACACTTGCGGCATTCATCATGTCGCTGGGCCTGTTCGCGGTCATGGATAAAGAGATGATGCCCAAAGTTGACCAGGGGCAATTTACGATAAAGATCGACATGCCGGCAGGCACACGGCTCGACGTAACGAACGCCGTATCGGAGAAGATCGAAAAGTTTATCGATACGATACCGGAGGCGGCCGCAATCAATGTTATGATAGGCTCTACCAAAGAATCGGCGACAAGGAGCATCGTAGAGCGCCTTAGCTCAAACCAGGCGGAGATAGTCGTAACCCTTAAGAAGAAGAGGAAGCTTAAAAGCCAGGACGTGGTGCAGGGCATAAAGAACAAGCTCGCGGGCATGGATCTCAAGGGGGCGCGCATTGAGTATGTGCTGCAGGAGAACGTTCTCGCCGCCGGCCTTGGCACGCAGGCCCCCGTGACGATAGAGATAAAAGGAAACGATCTGAAAGCGCTCGAGAGGCTTACTTACGAAATTCAGAAACGCCTCGGCGGGATAAAGGGAATATACGGCGTTAAGAACAATTTATCCGAACCTTCTCCCGAAACAAAAATTTTTATAAACAAAGACAAGGCGTCGCTTTACGGCCTTTCGGTGACAGATATCGCCCAGACGGCCCTGATCGGGTTAAAAGGCTATATTGCCACCAGGTTCAAGGAGAAGGGTGAGGAGTTTGATGTGAGGGTACGGCTCCGCAGGAAGGACAGGGATGATTTTAATAAACTTTCACGGCTCGAGATACAGTCCCCGTCCGGGGCCCGCATTCAGCTTTCGAGCGTCGCCACATTCGCCAAGGGCAAGGGGCCGAGCGAAATAAGAAGGATGAACCAGGAGAGGGTAGCGCTGGTTTATGCGAACATCTATGGCAGGCCGATGAAAGATGTGACAAAGGATGTTCTCGGCATGATAAAAAATCTGGATATACCCAAAAATTATTTTGTGAAACTCGCGGGCGAGTCGGAGGAGATGAAGGCGTCATTCGACAGTATGCGCAACGCTATCGTCGCGGCATTTTTGATGGTCTATATGATCATGGCCGCGTTATTTGAGTCCCTGTGGCAGCCGTTTATCATCATGTTTACCATACCGCTGGCATTGATAGGCGTGGCGTGGGGGCTTTTCATAACCCGCACAAATATAAGCGCTTATGTTCTTATGGGTGTCGGCATCCTCGGGGGAATAGTCGTAAATAACGCCATAGTATTGATTGACTGTATCAACCTTTTCAAATCGAAAGGCATGAGTACCCAGGAGGCGGCTATTCATTCGAGTAAAATCAGATTGAGGCCCATTCTGATGACCGCGCTTACCACCATACTTGGCCTTGTGCCGATGGCATTTTTGGCCGGCGAAGGGTCCGAACTGCGGTCACCGATGGCCATTACGGTTATGGGCGGGTTGACGGTCGCCACATTCCTTACGCTTATTGTTATTCCTGCCGTCTATCTCGGGCTTATCGAAGTCTTTAACAAGATCTTCCCGCCGAAAAAAGCGGAAGAAACCGCATCCCTGCCTCCCCCGACGGCGCCTCCCCCGACGGCGCCTGCCCCGACGGCGCCTCCCCCGACGGCGCATGCCCCGACGGCGCCTGCCCCGACGGCGCCTGCCGGCATCAAAAAGGATAAAAAAGCCGGAAAGAGAAAAAAGGATATAACGGGATGAGTTTGCCCTCGTTTTCCATCAAAAGACCGGTCACGATGCTGATGGTCTATATAATGCTGATCCTTCTCGGCGTGGTCGCCCTCACTCAGCTTCCGGTAGAGCTGTATCCAAACATAAGCTTCGGCGAAATAAGCATAATCATCGAAGTCCGGGGCGGCATTCCGCCGACGGAAGTCGAATCGCTTGTAACCAGGCGCGTAGAAGAAGCGGTCGGCACCGTCAGCCATCTTGAAGAGATGCTCTCGATCTCAAAGGAGGGGGAGTCCACGGTAGTTTTGAGCTTCGAGCCGGGGATAAATATGGACTTCGCGGCGCTTGAAGTAAGAGAAAAATTCGCCCGCATCAAGAACAAGCTTCCCAAGGAGATAGAAAAACCGATCATAGCGCAGTTTAAGCGTTCCGACGTGCCGATAGTCATCATCGCAATAACGAGCCTGAGAAGGACGACCGAAGAGATACGCAAGATTGTGGATGAGAGCGCAAGGGAAGCGATAAAGCGTATAAACGGGGTCGCGGACGCCGAGGTCGCGGGCGGAAGAGAGCGCAAGATCCTCGTCGAGGCGGACCAGAGGAAGATGGCCGCCTACGGAGTGCCGCTTGAGCGTGTCATATCGATGATAGGCCAGAATAACCTGAACCTTTTATCCGGTGAAATAGAAATCAAGGATGATAAATATTTAATAAGGACGATAGGGCTGTATGTAAACATCGATGACATAAAGAACATACCCGTCTCGTCCCTGCCGGACGGAACGATCGTACGGCTAAAGGATGTCGCGACGGTCATCGATTCGTATCTGGAGCCGACGGGCTACGCCCGCGTCAATATCCGTCCCGTGGTTTCAATATACGTCCAGAAGGAATCGACCGCAAATACGATAAAAGTGGCCGGCTCGATCGTTGAGGAAGTGGAGAGATTAAAAGAGCGGCTTCCGAAAGACCTCCAGATAGTCATAACCAGCAATCAGGCGGACTTTATAAAAAAGGCAATACAGAACCTCAAAGTGTCCCTCGTCCAGGGCGCGGCCCTCATAATATTAGTGCTCACATATTTTCTCGTAACGATGAACAGAAATCTTCTTATACTTACATCGGTTTTACTATGCGCCGCGCTCTTCCTGCCGACGAAGATACTCTATATTCTCCTGGCGGGCATGATAATCGCCTCCATCGTGATATCGAAGGTGCGCCCCGTCCTGATAGTTACATCGGCCATCCCGATATCCGTAATCATCACTTTTATCCTTATGTACGCGATGAGGCTGACGGTCAATTTCATGACGCTCTTCGGGCTTGCCCTGGGCGTCGGGATGCTCGTCGATAATTCCATAGTTGTATTCGAGAATATATTGAAGAAAAACGAGTCGGGGTTAAGGGGCATTCCGGCCGCTATAGAAGGGGCCGAGGAAGTATGGATCGCCATATGGGCGTCGACGCTTACTACGGTAATAGTTTTTCTGCCGATGGTCTTTGTGGGAAGAGAGATAAAATTGCTTTACGGCGGGGTCGCGTGGACCGTTACATTTTCTCTATTCGTGTCGCTCTTTGTGGCCATTACCATAGTTCCGCTCCTTGCCTCGCGGATCCGCTTCTCGATCGAGGACATACCCAGGGGATACGGAAAGACCAATGTCGTAGGTTTTATGAAACTCCTCTATGCGCTTCAGAGAAAAGGCGTCGCCTATTTTATAAGACACCGCATTATGGTCTTTTCATTCGTCTTCGTCGCCATGGCGATATCCGCAGCCCTGTTCATGATGCTCGGTAAGGAGTTTCTGGGCACAACAGAGCAGAACAAATTCACGGTTTTTATAGAGCTGCCAACGGGAACGAAGCTCGACGTGACCAATAGTATAGTCAAAAAAGTCGAGGCGCTCGTCAAGGAAGTACCCGAAGTGAAGACGTTCTCGGCGAGGGTGGAACCGTGGTCGAGCAAAGTCTACGTCGAGCTCGTGGGATTGACCATGAGGAAGCGGGCCGTCTCCGAGGTAATAGACAGCCTCCGGCCCAAGGTGGAGAGGATAAAACCGGCGTTCATATATTTTGAAGAGGAACAGGAGGTCGGCACGAAGGAGATAATCATCGAACTTTTTGGTTACGATTACGATAAACTGAGAGAGATAGCTATATCGATGGCCTCGAGGCTCGGCGCGGTCAAGGGCTTCACCGACACAAAGATACGGATGAGAGAGGGACGGCCCGAACTCGGGTTGAAGGTAAACAGGCAAAAAAATAGCCTGTTCGATATGACGGTGACCGATGTCGCGGACATGGTCCACGCCCAAATGCGGGGCCTCAGGGCGACGCTTTTCCATACCGAATCGAGCGAGGTCGAGACGATCGCCCGTTTGGACGAGAAGTACAGAAAAACGTTCAAGGACGTGCATAAACTGATACTTACCAATAAGAACGAGGACAACATATACCTGGAGCAGGTGACGGATTTTAAATACGGCCTGGGCCCGAGCGAAATATGGAGGAAAAATAAAACAAGGATGATACAGGTCAGCGCCAACGTCGGAAGGCACCCTTTAAGCAGGGCCGCGGAGATGACGAAAAAGGCCTTTTCAGACTTGAAACTCCCCGAAGGTTACTATTGGAGAATAGGGGGGAACTATCCGACGATGATCGCCACACAGAAGCAGGTGGCGCCCATGCTGATTCTAACGGCGATCCTTATCTATCTCGTGCTGGCCTCGCTATTCGAATCGTACGCTCAGCCGATCATTATCATGCTGTCGGTGCCGCTTGCTTTAATAGGAGTCGTAGCGCTTCTATACGCCACGGGAAAATCTGTCGGGATGGGCGTCTTTGTCGGCCTTATGATGCTCGGCGGAATAGTCGTCAATAACGCCATACTTTTAATAGATCACACAAATTATCTTAAGAAAAAGAAGATGGGCTCTCTGAAGGCGGTGATCACGGCGTCGAGGGACAGGCTAAGGCCCATTCTCATGACCACGATTACGACATTACTCGGGCTTCTTCCGATGGCAGTAAGCAGGGAAGAAGGCTCAAACCTGTGGAGCCCCCTCGCGATAACCGTAATGGGCGGATTGACCTCGTCCACGATAATTACGCTTTTAATAGTTCCTAACGCCTACCTTGTTTCCGAAGATTTTAAGAGATGGGTTACAGCCAAGTTAAAGTATAAAAAAGTTTGATTTAGTCTATTGACAGTATATGCTATATATGATATATATTATAGTGTGAGTTAAACAGGAGTTCTTCGTAAGTTTTTCGTAAGTTTTCCTTAAGTGCGCTTGTTGTTATGCGGCAATTTTTTTTCTCCAGATATTTAGCAGTTAAAAAAAGTATTAAAAAAGGTTGAAATAAGATGATAGAATACTACAGTCCGCATAAGAAATTTTGGTTGAAATCAATCGCCGTCCTGCTTGTCATATCTTTCGTATGGTACGACATAGCGTGGGCCGGCGATTTATTTTATATGGCGCCGCGGCCGATCTCGGCCTCCGAAGTCAAGAAAATCGGGGGCGATATGGGCGGCGAGAAGGAAGTTACCAATTACGATCTTATATCATATGATAAGAAACAATCTATAGCCAGCAAGCTTTTACCATCAAATAAAGAGCGTGAACAGTCCAACGCCTTTGCCCCCGCATACGTCCAGGAACAGCAGCGAAAACACGAAGACATTATCGGTGTTAAACAGGACGCCGAAGATCTATCGTGGCTATTACGGAATCCGCGCAAACGGCAGGATGAGGAAATTGATCTGAAGAAGAGGAAGTCCGGCGGCGAGGACGAAGGCGGACAGGGCGTGCCCGTAAAATATACGCTGGATGATTTCGACGAAGAGGGCCAGCCCGGAGAACTGAACGTCTATGAGTATAATCCGGACGGATCATTAAAGCGTGTCGTAACCTATGATATCAGAGAAAAGGATGTCTCGGTGTGGATGAAAGACGCCAAAGAGATAAAAACGAAAAAAGACGGAGAATTTTTATTCGGCTCTTACGACAAAGAAGCCGATCTGACCGGACTTACCGAAGACGATATTTTGAATGCGATCTATTACAAGGGAGGGCGGGGGGAAGAGGCCATCGATTATGTCTTGTCTGACTATTATGAGGGGAAACCAAGCCAGATTACTATCTACGATTATGACAAAACCGGAGACGGCAATCTGGATGAAACGCGGACCTACAATATCGACGATTTAACAGGCGAGGACTTTACCCCTTCCAACAAGTCGAAATGGAGCTCGTTTCTGACCGAAGACAGGCTTGACGAAACGAACGTCTATGAGGGGGCCAAGGGCGAAGAGCATATCAAATATTCGCTGTTCGACTATGCTGTTGAAAAACAGGCTGATGGCAGCGACCGCAACGTTCCGCATGAGCGCAGGGATTACGAATATGACGGTGACGGCAAGCTCATTAATACCTACAACTACGATATTTCGGACGCAATGACGGACGCGGAACGCGTAAGCAATAAAGACAATAAGCTGGAGCAGACGATTTTTGAAGGCCAGAAAGGCAATGAGAATCCTTCTCAGACGCTCTATTTTGACGAGGAAGGCAAAATAACCCAGCGCAAAGATTACGAATACCGCGAATACGACGCGAAGTATTTCTATAAAGGCAAAAGAAGGGTGCTTGCGGATATCAAGACTTATGACACCGAAGGGCTGTCCGCCGAAGAGGCGAAGATACGGGGCGCAGGCGAGCTTTTTGACGAATCCACGTTTATGGGCGGCGCCGGCCATGAAAAAATCGATCAATATTTTGCGTATGATGAAAACGGCAATATCACCGACAGGACCGACTACATCTACGAAAAAGGCAGGCTTGTCTCTACGTTCTCGTTCGATACCTCGGATGTCGAAGGCGGCAATTCCGTCAGGCGCCGGAAGCTTACCGATCTTGACGGAAACGGCAAGATAGACGCCGAAGACGCCACGCTGGCGGGTAACGGCGAATTCACAGAGACCTCGTTTACCGGAAGAGCCGGCAAAGAGAGGGTGAGCCAGGTATTCAATTACTACGACGGCGAGATTGTCGACAGGACCGACTACATCTACGAAAAAGGCAAGCTTGTCTCCACATTCTCGTTCGATACCTCGGACATTGGAGGCGGCAATTCCGTCAGGCGCCGGAAGCTTACCGATCTTGACGGAAGCGGCAAGATAGACGCCGAAGACGCCATACTGGCAAGTAACGGTGAATTCACAGAGACCTCATTTACCGGAAGAGCCGGCAAGGAGCGCGCAAGTCAGGCGTTTACCTGGTATGAAGGTGAGATTGTTGACAGGCGCGACTTCATGTATGCTAACGGCAGGCTGATTTCTGACGCGCTCTATGATACGGAAGGCATGTCGCGCGAAGAGGCCAGACTGCGGGGCTCAGGGATCGAAGACGAAGTACGCACATACGTAGGGAGAAAAGGGCGCGAGCGTTTGAGCTGGAGCTCGACCTACGGTGATATCTCGGTGGGAGAGATAGCGTTGGTTGATCCGCTCTATAAAGACGACACAGTGTTTAAGGCTATGATAGACGGCCTTGTTGCGCAGGGCAGGGCTGTTATTGAGGATTCCGACGGCGACGGCAAGGTGGATAGGATTATTATTTATAAGACAACCGACCCCGGCGACGGAAAAGAGAGGACATATAATTACACTTATGAAAACGCGGCGCTGCATGACGTCACAGAAACTATCGGCGCCGAAACCACCGAACGCGTAACTTATTACTATTCAGGAAATACCGGCGAAGAGCATTTGGATCTGACAAGCAATTCCCGTTTTCAGTCGCAATATCATTATACCGCAGGCGCGTTAGACTGTGTTACGCAATACAGATATAACGGACAGAGCGGGGCATACGATATCCTGTCCACAGAAATTATATACACCGGCACTAAAGGGAACGAGAGGATCCAGACGATAACGAAGTATAAGGCCGACGGCGTTACGGTTAAAACACATTCTACCTACCAATATGATTTGGATGTCGGTAAGGGCGGCGATGGCGCCGGCTGCACGGATACTCTCGATAAGGTAACAGAATATTACGGCGCAACCACCAATGTCAAAGAGGAGTATTTCTATTATGAGGGCGTTGACGGCGCTCATTCTCAACGTGCAAAATATGAGCAGATACAAAAAGTTGTGTCTCATAAATCTGACGGAACGATAAAAAGCGTCAGCGGATACGAATATGATCTTACGTCCGGCGCCGGCGGCGACGGGGTTCCGAGAAGCCTTGACAAAGTAACGACATATTACAACGCGGAGACGTCCTGGGATGGCATTATTTTTGACGCCGGCGGAAACCTTACCGCAGACACTTATAAGAAATACGAATCTCTCTACGAAGGCCGCGAGTCGAAAGAAAAGATTAAGACGATGTATACGCTTGCTAATAGGTTCGTTGCCGGTGTGCAGGTCGTTACAGGCAGAACAGAGTATAAATACGATGTTCTGCCGGCAGATGGGTCCGCCATCGATGATGGACTCGATCTTGTTACGGTTTATAAGCTTGCCGAAGGGGATGATTGTGAAAGCGGGGGGACGCTTAAGTCGCAAACTTATTATTTGGGGTATGAGGGGCAAGAAGTATCGGATTATACTTACAATTATAAGGGTGCGCGCGACTCTGAAATGGTATCGACGACGGTAGTTTATTATTACGAATCAAATTGTCACCGCGCTAATGCATTGTTGGAATATGATGCAATGGCAGTTTCAAGAACGTTTAAAACTGCAAGTATTGACACGATAAATATGGAGCCGTTATCAGAGACCAATACGCCGAACCTCGTATCGGAAACCTTCTACACCGGCGGCAAGGCAGACGAGATAGCCGACTACTCGTACAACTATAAAGTCGGCACGATGACCGTAAAGAACGTATCGGTCTACTACTATGATTCGGCAAGGGCTTCGATAGGCACCGATCCTGAGGCCGCCATGAATAAGAGCGAGACCTATAAGACGACGGCGATCGGTCTTATCTCGAGCGCGGCAACGGATGCCAATATATTGAGCGAGACCCACTATAAGGGCGAGAAGGGCGAAGAGGTGGCGGACTTCTCGTACAACTTCAAGTTCGGGACCGACACGAAGAAGACGACTTCCATCTATTTCTACGAGGCCGGACAGTTGAGAGCCGATGCCGCGACAGTCACATCCGACTCTGCCATGACGAGAAGCGACACCTATAAAACGGGCGACGTGTCGATTGCCGTAAGGGGCGCGGAGACAGGCAATAACCTGGTATCAGAGACCTTCTATAAGGGCGGAAAGGGAGATGAGATAGCGGATTATTCCTACAACTACAAGCTCGGCACCATGACGGTAAAGAACGTGTCGGTCTACTACTACAACTCGGCCCGGGCTGCCATAGACACCGACCCGGAAACACCCATGAACATGTCCGAGACCTACAAGACCGACGATATCCTGAAGATATCGAAGACGGCGGCTTCCGCCAACATACTCTCGGAGACATACTATAAGGGCGAGAAGGGAGAAGAGGTGGCCGACTACTCCTACAACTTCAAGTTCGGGACCGACACGAAGAAGACGACTTCCATCTACTTCTACGAGGCCGGACAGTTGAGAGCCGATGCCGCGACAGTCACATCCGACTCTGCCATGACGAGAAGCGACACCTATAAAACGGGCGACGTGTTGGCCGCCGTAAGGGGCGCGGAGACAGGCAATAACCTGGTATCAGAGACCTTCTATAAGGGCGGAAAGGGAGATGAGATAGCGGATTA
>JAZDOS010000028.1:0-104073 GCA_043798375.1 Candidatus Omnitrophota bacterium
TGAGGTTTTTGTGCTAACAGCTATACGCGGCTAACGCTTGAGAGGTGGACAGTATCGAGCGGAACAGGTGGTCAGAATTGAGCGGGATGAGTGGACAGAGTCGAGCGGAACGGGTGGTCAGAGTAGTCCGGAATACGCAAACAGAATGATGCTGTTGCTATGGGCATATTTAAGGGTATAATATGTGGCGTTATCGTGACGATGTTCATATATCTTCTTTTTGGGCATTCCTAGTTCTCTTAGAGCTTTCTCTATACCGTAGATGAAGTTTTTTGAACCACTTACAAAATTTGTATTTAGTAATACAGCGGTGGCTCCCTTGCGATAATACACACATCCATCACCATCAAAAACTCCTCTTATAAAGGCACTTAAATATTGTCTTGGCATATTTGGAAATTCAAGGTCCAGGCTTTTTCTAACCTTCATGCCCAGTTTCATTAGATCCTGCGATATTTTTTGACGACCGATTATAAATAGATGTAGTCCCTTTTGATGCCTGGATAATGCTATCGCGTGATTTGAATTCATAGCTTTAGCGACACTTTCTAACAAATCTTTATCATTCAAACACAGGCTTATCCTATATGAGCCATTCTTAACCCGGCTTAAGCAGCCGTCCGCCATCAGCAGACCAAAAATGTAAGCCATGTCCGGAGACCACTTACTAAAAAAATTGTCATTTATCTCATAGTAATTTTGAGGCACCTTACCTCTTTTCTGGGCCTCTAACCTGGCCTCAGACCTGCTGCGTCTTGTTAATCCCAAAGACCCGCAGTATTTCCATACGGCGACCCTGGATGCGCCGTATAATCTCGCTATATCTTCAAGCGACTTCTTCTCTATCTGATATAGCCTGCGCAATTCTTCTTCTTTCAGCCTTAATCTTAATCCTTTGGCCATGTCATAAATATATCATTAAATATATGAGATGTCAATGTTAACTTAGGACATTTTACAGGAACAAACCGAGGATCGGTATGTCATTCGGCAGCGGAATTTTACTCGGGATCGGGACGCTCACGCACCCTGCCAGAGCAATTGACATGATTGACAGGATAATAACAATAATTATGCGCTTATTTCTCAATCTTGAAGTCTCCCCCGCTGACCCTTATGATATGGCCCATTACCAGGGCTTCGGCCAGGCGTTTACGGCCATTCTTTAAGACTCTGGAGAATGTCTGCTGGCTTACGCCCATAAACTTCGCCGACTCCTTCTGGTTAAGGCCCACATGATCAGTAAGCCCGACTCTTTACCGTTAAAAATACATACTTAGAAACCGCCGCGGCGTAAGGATTCGTACCTTTCGTTTCGGCCTCATGGAGTAGTGCGCCGCATTGCCGGTAATAAGGCATTCTGCTTTTCCCGATATCGCGACCTCGAGAAAGGCTTCATCATCCGGGTCGGGCAAATGCATAGAAAGCGGTATGGCGGATACGGGGATACCGTAATGAGTAATAAATTCTAACAGGTTATCTACGCGCGTCTTTTCAAATGAAAACTTTGGGCGGGACAATACCGCTTCATATTCTGATATGATCCGCGCGTCGTACAATAGATCAAGCGAGCCGGCGACAGCTATCCTCACAATTTCGCCGGTGGCGCCATACGGCGATAATAAGCCCGACACAAGGACGTTGGTATCTATAACAACCCTCATCTCTTCGCCCTTCGCGCCTTGCGGGCTTCTCTGATCTCGTCCTCTATCTCGCCGGCCGGCATCATGTATTTTCCGGATTTCACGGATTTAAGCTGAAGGCCGGTAACAGCCCTTATCGCCCGCGCTCTTCTGATAGCCGCAAGCGAATCCTCCAGAGATTCTTCCGAGATCATCGTCATGATGGCTATCGGCTTGCCATTGGACGTTAAAATCATCTCTTTATATTTCGGAAGATCATTCTGGATCTGGCGCGATTTGGATCTCATATCTCTTATCGTAACGAATTTCATATGCACCTCCTGTCACTTATAAGTATACACTATTGTAACACGATTGTCAACAGACATTTACCCAAAAATAGACAAAAAAAATGAACAACCCCAACCCTTACAGGTGGGGAACTCCCGCGTACTTAGAGGGCTTCGGAGACTTCCGTCGCCTTCTTTAAAGGGATAAGGGCTATGCCGGCCATATTGACCATCTCCTTCACAAGTAATATATCTTTGTCGGAAAACTCCGTCTCCTTCCTGACCACATTCAGGTTGAGAACGCCGTATACATCATGAGTATTGGCCTTAGAGAAAGGAACTATTAACGATGACTTGATATTGGTCCTCTTCATCTTGTCCGATAGGCGGGCCTTGTCTTTATCCTTCGGAAGCACAATAGATTCGGCCGTAGCCGCAGCCATACCGGCTATCCCATCCCCCATCCTGACCTTCGTTCTTTTCACTACATCCTGGTCCATCTTGGACGACGCCTTTATATACAAGGTGTCTGTCTTCTTATCCAATATCATCACAGATCCGGAGTCCGCGCCTGTGGCAACTGTACAGGCGTTTAAAAGAGCTGTCAGTATCCGCTCCTCATAATATCTTGAAAATACCGGATCCAGCTCTATCACCTCGGGCGCTATCTCCCCCAATCTCTTCTTATCAAAGCCGGATTGGGCTATCCGCGAGAAGACCGATTGGATCACGCTTGTGATGGCTTTTATCTTGTTATAGGAAAATACGTTTATCTCTATAACTGCGTCCATAAGCTCTTCCAGCCTGATACCATACTCCTGGGCATCTTTGGTATATTCTGATATGCTCTTTCTCCCCTTCAGTATTACCGGCCCTAGAACGATATAAGCGACAACCCGTATTCCTATAGCGGTTATGGGAATAACAACAATATCCAGCCCAAACGGACACTTGAGTTCCGTCTCGACCCGGATATCCGAAATGCTATCAAATTTTTTATCTAAGAGGATCCTGACGCAACCGTACTCTTTGGTGGTACGAGGGAGTATTTCATTGATCATGTGTGATTCGCGGGTGGTTTCGGAGAGGATTGTTCCGTCCGTGGAGAACGTTCTTAGCGATACTTCAAAGGCCTCTGAAAGAGTCTCCTGTATCTTATGCCAATCATCGGCATTTATTACATCTTTCAGGCGAAGGTCGGTTTGTAACATGAAATATATCTATTAATCCTTTAACTAGCTTTACCATCAAAAGACGAAAGGAGATTATGCTCGTGCAATTTGTTATACAGGGTCGTCCTGTTCACCCCCAATTTTAACGCCGCCTTCTTTTTGTTCCAGCCCACTTCCTGCAGAATTTTTAATATATAAACCTTCTCCGGCTCTTTTAAGGCGTCTTTAAGCGAAGAACCGTTCGTGTCCTTGCTTACAGCCGACACGTTCTTGACAATAGTAGTTTTATTAATAATGATTGCGGGCAGGTCTTCTATCCCTATAATATTATTCGTATCCAGTATCACCGCCCGCTCTATGATATTCTCGAGCTCTCTTATGTTGCCGGGCCAATTATAGGACGTCAGGATATCCCTGGCTTCATCCGTCATATGTTTTATCGATTTATGATTTTCCATGGAATAGTGCTTTAAAAAATAATTTATCAATAGCGACAGGTCTTCTTTTCTTTCTCTTAGAGGCGGTATACGTATCGAAATAACGTTAAGACGGTAATACAGGTCTTCTCTGAACTTTCCGTCCGCTATGGCCTTTTCAAGGTCCTGGTTGGTCGAAGCAATTATGCGGATGTCTACCTTGATCGTCTTATGGTCGCCTACGCGCTCGAGCTCTTTCTGCTGAAGCACTCTCAGGAGTTTAACCTGAAGGTCTAAAGAAAACGAATCTATGTCGTCCAGCAGTACTGTGCCGCCATGCGCTAACTCAAACCGCCCCTTACGGTCAATTATCGCCCCTGTGAAAGAACCTTTGGTATGCCCGAAGAGCTCGCTCTCGATGATCTCTCTGGGGAGAGCGCCGCACGATATCTCTATAAACGGTTTATCTCTTCTGAATTTATCGGCCTTGTGGATCGCCTTGGCGATCATTCGCTTACCGGTTCCGCTTTCGCCCCTCAGTAATATGGTGGCTTTCGCGCTTGAGATCCGCTCGATTATAGAATATATTTCCGTTATAGCTGTGCTCCGACCCACCAACCCATAAAACGTATCCTCTTCGCGGGACGCTCTTTTCGATGACATGAGCTTCGCCTCATTACAAGGCTTATTCGCCAGGACCTTCTCAACGGCCGCCAGGATATTTTCATCTTCGATCGGTTTTACCAGGTAATCGTGGGCGCCGAGCTTAAGGCTGTCGACAGCTTTATCTATATTGCCGCGGGAGGCCATGACTATGACGTCGGCAGGATACAAACGCTCTTTTATGGTCTTTAACAGCTCTATGCCTGAAGCGCCGTCTATATCAGCTAGGATCAGCTGATAGGCGGTTTCCTCAAGATGCACTATCGATTGTTTGAGCGAGTCGGCGCTGTCTACCTTGTAGCCATTGCGGGAAAGAAGCTCATAGAGGGATTTTCGGGAGAGTTTACTGTTATTTAATAACAATACACGGTGTTTATTCATTTTTTTTGGCTATGTTCTGAATTTCCTGCTCCATCTTCCTGGCATATTCATTAAGCTTATTAAGCAGCATTGATGTCTTTCTCATGCCCTCTTTTGACTCCAGCAGAAACTGCCGGCCTTGAGAATTCTCATCTATGCTTTGAAGAGCCAGGTTTATGAAACGATTCGCCGCGTCGATAGGGTTATAAAGTTCATTTATTATTCCCTTCGATATCTCCCCCATTGACGCAAGTTTCTTGATCCTGGAAACCCTGTCAACGCGAAATTTAGATTTTACCATAATGTGATTTAATTGCAAGTAAAATAATATAACTTGTTTATTGCTTAACTAATTTACCCACTTTTTGCTATTCAGTTTTTCTATTTTCTTGTCCAAAAATCTTTTCAATCTATCGTCATAGGTTCCTTCTTTTATGTTTTCATATATCTCGATTGCCTTTTCCGGCCGTTTCAATTCTTTCACAAATATATTTTCAACCAGCGGTAAAAGCTGCGTTAAAACCATCATGCTCTTATATCTATTGAGAGTCTCTTCCAGCGTTTTACCCGCCTGTTCATAATTTCCAGAATTGATGTATGTCTGCAATAATAATTTCGATGCTATGTACCCGAGCAACTTTTTGCTATTATTTTTCTCCAATTTTTCATAAAATAACGCAGCGTCATTATAGGCCTGCGCGGCATTGGCTTCTTTACCTTTGTCCGAGTAATGCTTTGCTATATAAAGAGGCATTTGAATGCCCAATTCGGTATCGATATAGTCATCGCGGACTATCTCATATTCTTTAAGCGCGCTTGCCCATTTATCCTGTTTTTCATAGGCGCGCCCTTTCAAGAAATAAGCCGTGCTTAATATGATTGGGTTTTTGTTATTCGCCTTGATTATGGAGTCAATCTTCGACAGGGCATCATCATATCTTTTATTGAATATATAAAACTCCGCCAATGTTATATTCGCGGTTTTGGCAATTTCTGTCCTGGGATATTTTTCCAGCAGCGTCTTCAGGTCGTTTTCTACATAACCGAGCAGCTTAGGCGGCACAACATCCGGGTTGGCCGCTATCTTTTTATTAACCTTCATGGCGCGATAATACAATTTCTCCGCATTGTATTCGCCGCCGGATCCAAGTATCGACAGAACCGCATATAATGTGACGAGAATTATGATGAATATAGCTATTAACTTTTTCATTTAATCTTCCTTGGCATCGAGCAAAAACTGCGCAGTCGATATAGCAATGAAGCAATCGATAAATACCGCTATCACTATGCCGAGCAGCATTACGTATAAGCTTACCTCAGGAAATGTCTTATTCATAATCGCAACCAAGAACGCTTTCATCATCAAGATCGGCAGATAAAAAATAAGCGGCAGCAGGAGCAGACAGAATAACTTTATGAAATTTCCCGCGCCGAGCGCCATGCTTCTTAAAATTGCGCCTATAAATTGTTTTTTCTCTATTACGATTACGGGGATTACGAGTATCAAGAAAACATTTAGCACGGTAGAGGTAAAGAAGAAAAGCAGCGATGAGCCTATCATAACTAATTTGACCGGCACCTTAAAGAGATGGCGGGAAATGAACCCGATCGTATTTAAAAAGACAAACCCTTCCACCTTCTGCAGGATCAGTATAGCTATAACATAGATCAACCCGTACAAAAATAAAGCCATATATTTTTTTGCGGTAGCCCTGACTATAGCTTTAAATATGACCGGAGTGCTGTTTTTTATGTTCAGGAATATTTGAATTGCCATTCCGGTTATAAAAACGTTGACTAATATATACAGCGCTAGCTGCCCGAAATTGAATAATCTGGGCATCAATACCAGATTCTCGGGATAATGCAGAAATTGCTCACCGAAAAATTTCCTCACTATCGGTCTGAGTATAATCAAGAGAGGGTTTCTTGTACAAAAATACGCTGCCTCGAGAATTAAGCACTCAAGAAATGAGATGACGATGAATGGCGTCAATACGACAGGATGTTTTTTGATGAAATCGTAGGATGAGAGCCAGATTTTTTCTAATTTTATCTTCATTTTATCTTTCTGTGCGATGATAAAGCAACAGTATACACTACTCCTTATATATAAGTCAAGCAATTATCGTGCCAAAAGCGTGCCAAAAGAGCCACGGACGGACTCCAATCCACCTTGAAATACATGAGGCCAATCGTAATACTAGCTCTTTATAGCTCTAATTCTCTGAATATAAACACTCCCCCGCACCCTAAATGTCCATTATTCTAAACATGTGTGGAATAAAATAGGTGCTCGCTGATTGAATTTATCAAGGCAGGAACGGCTTTGCTCTCAATATCAATTCCTTTATGGTATTCGCGTAGAAAAGTTCAAAAGCTTGCGAATCCGAAAGCTGTATGTTCCATAATCTACCAAGCTCCATAAGCAGCTCTATCCTGCCCAGTGAATCCAGCCCCAGGTCCAGCTCAAGATGGTCATTCAAATTCACGCTCTTCTTTTTTACATAGGCCGCGATAAACCCGAGCGCTTTTTTGCAGGCGTCTGAAGATAGAAGCGCCAGGTCATCGTCGCTTAAATCCTTCCGCATTGCCGCGGAATGGACCGGCATGTCCGTACACTCACAGGATATCTTGTGGCGCATTAGTTTGCCCATAGGGGTGCGAGGCAGAGGGCTCTTTCTTATTACTAATCCCTGAATACGCTTATAGGTGTTCAACCCATGAGAAAGGTCTGCCAACCCCTGGCGCACCTTCTCTTCGATATTAGCTTGTCCCTCCTGATGGAATTTTTTTTCATCCGGAACGACAACGGCGGTAATCGTGCCCTGGGGAGGCGCGGATACCCCTCCAGTAGAAACGGCTACGCATATCTCTTTTATATACGGGCTCGAAGAGTAATGATTCTCTATCTCTTCCGGATTGACTTTTTTGCCGGATCCCAGGATCAATATTTCATCTCTCCTGCCGGTTATATATAAAAAACCATCCTTGTCAATACGTCCGAGATCCCCGCTAAAAAACCATTCGTTCTTAATAACACGGCTGGTTTCTTCCGGTCTTTTATAATAACCCTTCATTATGTTGGAGCCGTGGACGGCAATCTCGCCGATACCTGAGTTATCCGGATCTATTATCTTTACTTCAACTTCGGGGATGGGCTTGCCGACCGATCCGATCCGGAAAACGGACGGTGTATTGAATGTTATCACAGGAGATGATTCGGTGAGGCCGTACCCTTCGAGCATCGTATAGCCCCACCTGAAGAAATCATAAGCGACTTTAGGGTCGAGACACGCTCCTCCGGATATCATATAATTAAGGCTATTGCCCATCCTGTGATGTAATTTCGAAAATAGTATTTTACTAATATTAATCTTGAAGCGCTCTCTTATCAGCCAGCATATATTCTGCACAAGATTGACGGTTGCTCTGATGACGGGCGGCTCTTTATCAAGCCGGTCCCTTATATTACGATGTAAAATATCAAAAAATCGCGGCACACCTGCCATCACATCTACTTTCGTCGCTTTGATGCAATCGATTATCTCTTCCGAGTTAAGGATTGAAGGGTAACTGATGTGACCTCCTTCAAGTAACGGGACGAGACATGTTACCATGAATGAATATGTGTGATGCAGAGGCAATAAGGATATAAAGACATATCCGGGTTTTATTATCCCGAGTTTCCTGAAAGAACGCAGATTTGACAGAAGATTCTTTTGGGTGAGCATGACGGCCTTCGGCTCGGAGGTAGTTCCGGATGTGTAAAACATTGCGGCCGTCATATCATCCGCTACGGGGCCGGTCTCGCGGAATATTTCTTTATCCTCTACCGCAGAAAAGGCTTTGAGCCGATCCCTGAATTCTTTGGAATCAACTAAATATACTTTAAGGTCTGGCAAGACAGACTTTAAGTCAAGACGCATCCTCTCCGTAGCTAAAACGGCTTTTGCGCCCGAATACTCTATCTGTCTTTTTATATCGTCGGCGGATAGGTTTATGTCTATCGGGACGGCGACAGAGCCGATATATTGTACAGCCATAAAGGATATAGGCCACTCGGGTTGATTGCCGATCATTATCGCTATCCTGTCGGCGGGCCTTATATCGTAGGAGTAGAGCGCGTTACCCAGCGATATAGATTGAGAATATACTTCGTCGAAGCTTAAGCTTTGCCATCTGTCCTCCCTCTTAAAAAAAATGGCCCGTTCAGCAGAACGCGCCTTGACCACTTCGGAAAAATATTCATACATGCTTTTGGCTAATAAATCCATAAGCTAAATGATAAATTTGGGTATATGCTGACGTTCCAACCCCTGTACGAAGTACTCTTTTGCGAATTTAGGAGATTTTTGATACACGGACCTCTCAACTTCTTCCACATCGGCCAGATAAGGGTCTACTATGCCGTAAAGATCAACCTCTTCGCCTATAGGCTTGAAGACGAAACCGTGTATCCGCAGCAAAAAACATAATGGCTTTTCCATTAAAGCGAACCAGTACCTTATGCCTCGACGCTTCGACTCCTGGTACATTTCGCGATACAGCCCGAATGCCATCGGCCTGACACGCTTTGCGATATTCTCCAGATCGGATCCGGTCACGTTATCGTCGAAATCCGGAGTGTAGCTCAATCCGTCAGCCGCTCTGCGCCGGTAACGCTTGCTTATCACAAGCCGCGATATTTCAACGGCCTGATTTCTGGAAAAGTCCTTTATGTCAATATGTAATTTACCGCGGCAGTGTTCTTCGAACGGAAAGCCGTTTGGAGAATCGAGCACTAGCCTTACCGCTCCGATCATCCCATACTGGTCGGACACGGCAAAGTGTATAGAATGAGGGTCGTACTTATCGCTTTCCATGCCGTCCGGGTATTGTTGCGGGTCCAGAAAATGGCTCTCATTACAATAGACTTCATAGCGGAGGCGGTAAACCGCGTTGAGCTCGTCGGAAGAATCGGCGTGTTTGAATACTAATTTCGACTGGCCTATAAGCTCTTTCAGCTCATCCATAAGTTTGTTCCCCGGGTTCTATCGAAAACTGATTCAATTTCGGCCATCGTCTTATGATTGTATTCATAGGCTATCACCGAGCCCATAATTTGTCAAGCTCACAAATTTATATCCATTCCCCCTTGACGTAGGTAATCTCCAAGGGTATAATTATATAATATAGATGATACATAAAGACCTGTTATATCTGAGTCGAAAAAAGGCTTTGTATGCATTTAAGCTGCATGCAAAAAATGTCCCCTTTTACCGCAAGTTCCTGCAAGAATCAAATGTCCATCCAGAAAAAATAAAGACCGTAGATGATTTTATCAAGCTTGCGCCCATCCTGGATAAAGACAGGTTATTTACCTCCAATCTACAGAACATAGGCGAGATCTTGTCCCGAAACAGCCTGAGAGAAGCTCATGCCATTCTTCCTAGCTCGGGATTTTCCGGTAAATTTTCCTTCGGGATCAACACAAAAAGAGATTCCAGGTCACAGGAAAAGCACATGGACATGATGCTTGATTATATGTTTGACATCAGGCATAAGAGGACCCTTTTAATAAACTCCCTCTCCATGGGCATCGCAATCCCGACTGCGAAAGTGGTTACAATAAACACCGGTCCTCGATTGGATATAGTCATCTCTACAGTAAAAACGTTCTCCGGACAATTCGACCAGATGATAATTATCGGGGATAACTGTCTCTTAAAAAACGTTATTGAAAAAGGTATGGCGGATGGTATAAGATGGCAGGATCATATAATCCATCTCATCATGGGAGGAGACAGCTTTCCGGAGAACTTCAGGTCCTATCTGGCCTATCTGATGAAGGCTGATATAGATCGCGATAAAAAAATACTGATCGGCTCATCCTTTGGCATCGCGGAGATCGGCCTTGATATTTTATGGGAGACCCCTGATACAATAGGAATAAGGAGAGCCGCTTCCCTTGACTCTAAATTCAGAACGGCTATCCTTGGGCAGGAAGAAGAACCATGCCCCATGCTATTTCAATATCATCCTTTGAAGATCCATGTCGAAGAAGTGCACAACCGGTTAGTCTTCACAAATTTAAACACAAACGCGATAATACCAGTGGTGCGATACGCAAGCGGTGATCGCGGCATTATAATCCCTTATGAGCGGATAGTAAAAACGCTCGAGGCGGTAGGGTTACAAAGATACATACCGCGTATCAACCTTCCAATAGTTGCAGTTAAAGAAAGGCTGCAATATCTGAATTTTGACGGAAAGCTGATATCCACGAGCTCCATCAGCCCAATTAAAAACGCGCTTTACAATGATTTCACCTTGCCCGGTTTTATAACAGGGTATTTCAGGATAGTCGAATCAGGGAGGAAATTCCTTTTGGAAATACAGTTAAAACAGGATGTCACCATTTCCGACGAGGTCAAGAAGAGGTTTGATGTCGCGATAGCGAATTATGTCCGGAACGTGGATATCGAATTGAAATTTTACCCTTACAGGGAATTCCAATATGGGATGGAGCTGGATTATGAGAGAAAATTCCAATATATGTTTCAAGGCCATGCGTGAAGTTTCGCTATGCATAATATTCGTTTATCTTTTCTGCGCATATAGCTTCGTCTGCGCTGCCGTGGAATTAACCGGCCAGGAGATAATAAAACGCTCTGATGATCTGATGCGGGGCGACACTTCCCATGGTAGATATAAGATGACGGTCATAACACCGGACTGGCAAAGGACTCTCGAGCTGGAGGCATATAGCGCAGGACGAGACAGGACATTTATCCGCGTCTTGTCTCCGGTTAAAGAAGCGGGTGTGACATCTTTACGGGTTAAAACAAATATGTGGAATTATCTGCCCAAAATCGAGCGCATGATCAAGATACCTCCCTCAATGATGCTGCAGCCGTGGATGGGAAGCGACTACACCAATGACGACCTTGTCAAAGAAAGCAGTGTCGTATATGATTACACGCATGTGATAGCTGATGAAGAAAATATAGGCTCGGATACCGCTTATAAAGTAGAGCTGACCCCAAAACCCAGAGCCCCCGTGACGTGGGGCAAGCTTATATTCTGGGTCAGAAAAAAAGACTTCGTGCCGTTACGCGAAGAGTTCTACAGCGAGCACGCCAAGCTGATCAAGGTACTGGAGTACTCCGAGGTAAAACAGATGTCGGACCGGTCTATTCCTACAGTCTGGAAGATGATATCAAGCGTAAAAGAGAGGCATATAACAATAGTGGAAGTCCAAAGCGTCATATACAATCAGCCGTTAGATGAAAACATATTCACCATGGGTAACCTAAAGAGCGTGAAATGAAAATATTTTTAAAAATAGCGTGGCGGAATGTATTAAGAAGCCGTAATCGCTCGCTTATAACCATCCTTGCCGTAGCGATAGGATTCGCGAGTCTCATCTTCATCAGGGCCTTTGTAGACGGCGGAGATCATCAGATGGTGGAAAATTATACTAACCTTATCTCCGGACATATCCAAATACACGAACAGGGTTTTCAATCGAATATGGGATTGGATAAGAGCATAAACTCGACCGTCGATATCATCACCGCCTTGAACGACCCTCGCGTGCGTTTCTATTCAAAACGAATAAAAGAATTCGCGCTCATCAGCTCCGCCGAACATTCTTCCGGAGTCCTCCTTATGGGTATCGATAGCGCCGCCGAAAGAGACGTCACGGAATTATCCAAACGAGTGCACACAGGCTCTTTTCTGTCCGATGATGAGCATATAGTGATCGGTAAGGGCCTGGCATCATCATTAAATGTAGGGCTCGGGGACAAGGTTGTCGTAATGGGCCAGGCCGCCGATGGAAGCCTCGCTAACGAGGCATACAGGGTAGGCGGAATTATGGACACCGGGACCGAAGACCTGGATAAGGGATTGGCGATCATCACGCTTCCCGCCGCGCGAGAACTGTTCGTGATGGGAGATAAAGTCTCCGAAGTGGCCGTGCGTATTAACGACCTAAAAAACGTTGATGCTGTAGCCGGAGACTTAAAGAAGGCTTTGGGCGGCAAATCCTTTGAGATACTTACATGGAAAGATATATCCCCCATGCTTGTCCAATGGATAGAATTCGATATCGCTTTTACCAACATCATCCTTTTTGTAGTCCTCCTGGTCGTCGCGGCTGGCATACTCAATACGCTTCTCATGGCGACGCTTGAGCGCGTGAAAGAGTTCGGAATAATGCTTGCTCTCGGCACAAGGAGGATACAGATAATTTTAATGATAGCGCTGGAATCTCTGATACTAGGATCTATCGGTACCATAGCCGGTTATGTCATTGGAATAAGCCTATCGCTCTATTTCGGTGTCAGGGGTATCAATCTCGCCCCATTCTCAAAAGCCCTGACCGATTATTATATCGGCTCGACCATATATACGCGCATAACGCCGGGATACCTTATCGCATACGGCTCGATTATTTTGATAACGTGCATAGTGGTATCTGTATACCCTGCCTGGCACGCCGCGTCCTTAAGGCCGGCCGAAACTATCAGAACATAGGACAGGACGATTTATGGCACTTATTGAGATAAAAGGCGTCACCAAAACGTATGTGGAGAATACCGGAATACGCACTGAAGCCCTGCGAGGTATTGACCTTGTTATAAATGAGGGCGAGTTTCTTTCAATAGCCGGGCCGTCAGGATCGGGCAAGACGACTCTTCTCAACCTGATAGGCGCGCTCGACAATCCTACATCCGGAACTATTTTTTTTGACGGACAGGAGATCAGTAAGACCCCGATCGCCGGGCTCGCGGATTTTCGACTCAAAAAAATAGGATTCGTATTTCAAGCGTATAATCTCTTTAACACTTTAACCGCGGTTGAAAATATAGAATATGTATTGCTATTACAGAAAAAGGCGCCTGATGAGGCCAGGAAGATAGCCTCCGGGCTTATCGGGCGCGTCGGCTTATCCGATTGCGCTAATAAACGCGCGAATAGGTTGAGCGGCGGGCAGCAGCAGCGCGTCGCTGTCGCAAGGGCCATCGCGCCGCATCCTAATGTTATTCTGGCAGATGAGCCTACGGCCAATCTCGACTCCAAGACAGCGTCAAGCTTACTCGACTTAATGCATGAATTGAACCGCGCGGCCGGTGTAACTTTCGTCTTTTCGACCCACGACAGGATGGTTATGGAGAAAGCGACGAGGCTCGTCCTGATAAGCGACGGGAAGATAACCAATGGGTAGCCCGGTTACCCGCTCCTTATTCGCCGTTCTTTTTATTTCTTTACTGGCCCTGCCCGCTTTCGCGTTCGAGAAACCGAAGGTCGGAGGGTATTATAAAAACATCTTCAGTACATCCAAAACCGTCTCCGGTAAAAAAGCGTACGTTTCATACCTGCAAAGGGTGCGTTTTGATATAAACGAAAAAATTTCCGATAAGATTAGCGCAAGACTGATGATTGACAATGATTTCCTTTTGAACGATTATTCCACGTCCCCTGATTTCAACGTCGTGCGCGAATACAATCAGAGAGAACTGGCATTCTGGGATACACATAATGTCCTTGTCAACAAACGCGACCTGTTCTGGACGGAGTCTTTCTACCGCGCATACATCCAGTATGATACGCCGCTCGTTAAATGTGTGATAGGCAAGCAGAATATCGACTGGGACAGGATGCGCTTCTACCACCCCTTCGATCTCTTTAATCCTGTCTCCCCCCTCCAGATAGAAAAGGACGAGAAGATGGGGGTGGACGCGGTTAATATCGAGCTTCGGGCCCAGCCTTTCATGTCATACAATTTTATCTACGCTCCGGATAGGTCGGGCGGCCTCGAGAGTTATGGCTTAAGATTTGCGAGCAAGGTCCGGGATTATGATATTTTTCTTATGGCCGCCGACATAGAGAAAGACTACTATGTCGGATTCGCGTTCGACGGCTACCTGAAAGAATCCGGATTACGGGGAGAGGTCTCATACACCTTTAACCACAATTACAACGATAAAGTCATAGACAACGGCAACTATAATGACGACCCCGATAATTTTTTGCGGGCTTCGATAGGCATGGACCGGAGCTTCACGTCCAAACTCTACGGGATAATAGAATACTTTTATAACGGCGTCGCGAAGATAATGAATGCTCCTCTTTTTATCTCCTCTCTCCCCTACAGCAGGCGCGCGCTCACCATAACAAAGCATATTTTAGGCGCGGGACTTGAATATGAGGCTGCCGGGATAACTAAACTGAATAACTACCTATTCTATGATTTTGAGGGGAAAAGTCTCTTTTATAACCCGGAATTTAAATGGAGTATCAAGCCCAACGCCGACATCACGATCGGCTGCCAAATATTCACAGGCGATTCTGACAGTGAATACGGCAACTACCATAATCTCTTCTACGCGGAGATGAAGATCTACTTTTAAATGTCCCCTACGAGCTGAGTTATTGCCAAAAAAAAGACGTCTATTTTTTCTTTTGGAAAAAGCTAGACGCCTTTTTTCTTGACTAAAGCCTCAGTCTAAGGAAAGAGGCGTTTAACTTTACACTACAAAACGAGCTCGCGTGTAAAGCTAAACGATCTGTTTCCTCTTACGATGTGTTACAGCAAACCCCAATACTCCCATCGTTACCATGAGCATTGACATCGGCTCTGGGACCACGCTGCCTGTACCAAAACCCGCGCCTCTGACATTCCAATCTCCGGTAGGATTAGGGGAATTTGGATTCACTGTCCAACTCATCTGAAAATCACTATTTCCGCCCGTACCGTTCGGAATCGAGTTGGTATCATACAGATCTTTCCAAGCTCCGTCTACGATGTCAAGATACATTCCTCCACCACCAGAATATGTGGTAAAGTTAAAGTGACTTGACATGGTAGTGCCATTAGAGTCTAGAATAGTCGGAACTAAGTCAAGTACTAACGTTCCATCAGTTACGCCTGTGTACGTGCCTAATCCGGTTCTACCGCCAGATCCCGATCCTCCGTTGAAATCCGGAGTATTGTCCAGATAAACACTTACATGCCCACCTTTGGAATAGATGAAACTTTCACCTACCAAAGGAGCTCCCAGGTAATTATCGTCGAAGCCGTAAAAGATGAACGTCAATTCTTGAGACGCGCTACGTTGCCAAACTACGTTGGTTAAAGAGGGTAGCTCTTTAATCCAAGCAACCGTCGCGACACCCCACGAATCTTCCTGGTTGGTGGCATCGGCAATGCCCCAAGTATTGGCATTGAACACAGTCCCTACGGGAGTATCGCTTCCACTTCCATACCAGGCCGGATTGCTATTGGTTGTCTCATATTGATTTGCACCTGCACCACCTGTTTGAAAGGAATAGAATCTGCCCCAATCATACAACTGATCGGTGTTAAACTCTACCGGAGTGGAAGCATATGCATTTCCTAAGCCCACAACCAACAACAGTGCTGCTATCAACATTACATTTTTCATTTATTCACCCCCTTCCGTTTCTTGAATTTAAATCTAAAAAACTCTCTTCTTCCTTCTAAATCCGAGTAAACCCGCTATCCCCAACCCCAAAAGCGACATCGTCGCCGGCTCGGGCACAGGAGCATATTCTACGCAAGCCCTAACGCGCGAGGTATCATTCGATTGGTCACCTCGCGAATTTACTCCTAAATATATTACATCTCCGGCATTGAGACTTATATTATCAATGTCAAACCAGGATATTCCGTATCCATTTCCCTGAATGGACGACATAGTAAGCACTGCGTTATTTCTTTTAACATAAAAATTGACATCCCCGCCGTCGCCCCAATTATCGAAAGCACCGCTTAAATTATATAAATTAGTTTCCGGCGCCATCCAGGCAATGCGTACATCCTCGGAAGTGCTCGGGTGCCATGTAACCCACGGATACGTACCGGTACCGCGTTCGGCGTAAGGAATATTAAAACCGGCTGATGGTGTTCCAAAATAATACGACCCTAAATCGGCAAGCTGCCTGTAAGTGGCCCCATTGTACGCATAAACATAAATCCCGTTATCCCCTTGAGTGTCCGGAAACACATTCCACAACTCCAAACTTATAGCATGAGCAAATCCTGTTCCAAACATTAAAACCCCAATTATTACAGTCAATATAACAAAATTCTTCATAACCACCCTCCTCTTTACCGGGCACCTTTCCCTCTTGCCGCTACCAGCACAGTGCGCAAGATAATCCTTATGTCAACCATCAGGCACATCTCTCTTATATAAAGAAGGTCGTACTTGACCTTCTTCCTTACGTCAGCTATCGTCTCATCATACTTATGCCATACCTGCGCGAGGCCTGTAATGCCGGGCCGCACATCGATACGCTTCTCGTAATCGCATATCTTCTGGCTTAATTCTCTTACAAAAACAGATCTTTCCGGCCTGGGCCCTACTATACTCATATCGCCGCGAAGCACGTTAAATAGCTGCGGCAGCTCATCTATATGAAACTTTCTTATGATCTTTCCGAACTTAATTAGGCGAGGATCGTCCTCTTGCGCCCATACAGGACCCGTAATCTTTTCGGCGTCCACTCTCATCGTGCGCATCTTATATATATTAAAGAACCTGCCTCCCCACCCTACCCGTTCCTGTTTGTAAAATACCGGTCCCGGGGATACTATCTTAATAATGAGCGCGGTAAATCCGATAACCGGAGCAACGACTACAATGCCGATAGCGCTAAGTATAGTATCGAATATCCTCTTAAATTCTCTGAAGCGCTTCCGGGCAAACCCTATCATGTATCCGATAAATCCTGTAGATATCAAAGCCACGCTGCCGGGTTCCGGGGCAATGACAAGAGGATTATCATTCGGCTGGGCATAACATGCCGTAACCAGGGATATGAGGGATATACCGAAGAATATAAAAACTATTCTTGCCTTACGTGAGATACGCGCGTATCTCTGTATAGCTAAATAAATGCCTATGGCCTTCTTAACTTCACCGAAAAACGAGATCACATTTTCAAATACTTTTTTCATATCACTTACTATATGAGCAAGAAGCGTGCCAGAACAGGTTTATTTGTAACAAAAGTCAGCTTTTTAAATTACGTAACTAATTGAAAATTATCGAGTTATGAATATGTAAATATGCCAAACTATAATATGATTAAACAAACCATGACAGTCATTGACAGGCAGTCAATAAAATCTATACACTCTGATTATTTATGTTGATTTTTACGGACAGCGGAATGTGTATGATTCATGAGGATATTTGATTCAGGATACTGACCGTTTCCTTGATGAAATCCTTAAGAACGGTGAGGGTTTGCGCCTCATCTTTTCGTGCGGACATCGAGACTCGGATAGTGGCTCCGGCCGCGCGCTTTCCGAAGACCTGATGCATCGCAAGATATGCCTGCTGAAGATAAAAATTATTTGTGTAAAGGCTGCCGGCTTTGTACGAATATAGCACTAATTCTTTGTAACCATTTTTTTCAGTGTATAATTTATTTGTCGAAAACATCTTTCCTCCCGAATCTATCATTTCCAGCTGCTTATCCACTATGGCCAGTCCGCTGCCTAACATGCATACTTCGGGAGGATGAAATACGGACCTATTGGTTTCCGAGTAGATGATAAATAGATATAGTTTCTGATTTGAAGAATTGGTATATTCGCGCGATATCAAATTTCGCGTCTCTAATATCTTGTATTCGTATTCCTTTATCTCCAGATCTCTCCCCTTCCAATCCCCTACCGCATACGGAAACGATCTTATATCTACCTTGTCGTGAGATACCTTATCCTTAAAATATTGGTTGAGCGAAATAATGCCCGATAGAGACAGCATTATTACAATAGCGCTGAATCCGATTATATTCTTATTTATCTTCATCTATCCTCCGCGGTTCTACTATGCGTGATACTCCAAAAAGACCCACAAAAGCGATCGCAAAAACCAGAAAACCTGTAAAATCATGGAAGAACCCCATGGCGGCTCTCTCTCCATACAAGTCATTAACTGTGGCAAGCATGATTATTCTGACCACGTTGGAAGCAACGGCAATAGGCACTGCTGATAAAAATAGGATCCCTTTTTTAATATAGGAAGCCTTGCTCGTGTACGCGAAGAGAAGGCCCAATGTTAAAAGCGATATGAGCGAACGCAAGCCGCTGCAAGGGGCTTCAACCGCTATAAATGAATGCGGCATACGTATAATGCTGCCGTCTCTTATAGAAGGAAATCCTATATGGTTAAGGATCGCTGTCGATATCTGCGCGGCAAATAGCTTCATCTTCACGGTGATAGTGCTGATTAGCACCAGCGGCAAAGGTATCATTGCAAACAGGAAGAAGATAGGAAATGTAAGGTTACGCGTCACCTCTTTCCCGAAGAAGAATAATACGAGGCCATACAAAACAAATACTAAAGAAAAACCTGATATGAAATATACCTTAAGAGAAGCGCAGATTATATGTACAAAAAGCCCTATAGCGACAAATGCGAGCCCAGAGATGTCGCTCGATATTTTTACTTTCTTCAGCGCATCTTTCCTTTGCCAGGCTATGAATAAAGATACGAACGGTATCAGGAAGCCGTGCCCATAATAAGATTCCTTGGCAAGCCACCTGTCTATTATCCAGATGATAGTAGGCAGATATGCTATTGAAGACAACGCTAAGCATGAGATAAATTTTATTATTACCTTTAAATCAATTTTCATGAAATCTCCTTATTTTTCCCATACAATACTTTGTTTTCTTTGAAGAAACCTGTATAGGCCTGCCAATGCCGTAACGTTCAGCAGGCAGAACATATATATAGTAGAAGAAACCTTTCTTAGGATGCCTTTATTCTTATACTTACAGGTTATGCCGCCTATGACGGCTAATATATAAAATACTATTTGAGCAAACAATATCAAAGAATAAAAATTGTTGTTTCTAACAAAGATATTACTGATAAATGCTGAAATCATAAAAATCGGCGAGAGCACGCGCAGCAATTTGTGTGATATAAAAGGTACGGCGACAGGATTTTTAAACGGAATCAGCATATCTTTAAAAACACCGAATATTTGGTAATTTCCTGCGAGCGTCCTCACTTTACGCCTGTATTCCATTTCCGGAGTGGAGACCGGTTTATCATAAGCCTTCGCCTTATAATCCCATATACACCGATAACCAAGCCTTGCTATCGAAAGGGGTATATACACATCATCCAGAATCGTGTCCTTCGGCAGTGGATTATACAGTTCCTTTCGTATGGCGTATATTGCGCCGGTCGCGCCAACCATAGAATGAACAGCGCTTTCATTTTTTCTTATTAATTTTTCATAATCCCAGTAAACACCTATACCCTCCGATACGCCGTTGTCATCCGGATTATGATCAAAATTGAGTTCTCCGCTGACGCACCCGACTTTCTTATCCGTAAAATTGGCGACCAGATGGCTGATAGCGCATTTATCAAAAATCTGACGCGCGTCACAAAAAACCAGAATCTCTCCGTTTGCCCGTCCGATCAAGTCGTTAAGAACGCTGGCCTTGCCCCTCCTGGATGGAAAAGCGAAAAAGCTTACCTTTTTATCGGAAATATGCTTCAAGATATCATTGGTACTATCTGTTGAAGCGTCTGAGCCGGTGAGAATTTCAATTTTCTCTTTCGGATAATCCAGGCTTAAAAGATTATCGATCTTACTCTTTATGCTTTGGCTTTCGTTGTAGACCGATATTATCACGGACACCGAAGGCTTGAAATTCGTGTCTTTTTTAACAGGATTCGGGAAAAACCGTGCCCTTATAGTCACATACAGCGGATAACCCAGGTATGTGTATATTAAAACGCATACGGAAAACCAGAATATATAAGTCATCCTAAAATCCTCGTTCTTATACTATCGTAATATCCCGGCCCTAATAATTTTTTCGAAGAACTCTTAATCAGTTCCCCGGCTTTATCTTTGACAGAATATCCGTTATTCAGTATCCTGATGAATTTCGCTAAACTCCAATCTCTCTTTATTGAGATACGACCGAATTTAAATCCGTCCTTATCCTTTATATCGGATGTAAAAACCGCCTTATAGCCTATTTCTTCGGCCTTGTCGATAATTTTTTTATTGTAAAATCCTCTTGGGATCGAAAGATAATCTATTGCCTGGCTCATTTCATCTTCAAGAATACTTCTGGATTCACGTAATTCATAATTCAACTCCTCATCGTTCAACTCCGTTAAAATTCTATGCGTCATACCATGCGAGCCGATGACCATCCCGGAATTATGCAGCTCACGTATCTGGGCCCAATCCATATAGCCGGGCCTGCCTACCCATTCTCCTATAATGAAAAAATGGGCCTTTACACCGAATTCTTTAAGGATCGGGTATGCTTTCGTATAATTTGTCATATCCCCATCGTCAAATGTAATATTATTATTATGCAGACACTCCATCTGCGCCTTGAAATTCTCCGCCGATACGCAATACAACTCCGCTCCGGCTTCCCGGCTCATGCATTCCCCGATTGAATGATACGCTAACGCTATCTTATTATTTGCCATCGGTTTCCGCCGGCATTGAAATCGATTTGATCTTCATCGAGCCCTGATAATAATTTTCATGAGGGTCTCCGATAACCAGATAATCCTGATGTTCGCCGTCTTCATGCCATATCTTTGCCAGATCGACTGATCCTTCTTTTAATAATTTTTCTTCTTTATCATAAATCCGCAGTATAAACTCATTCCTGGTCTTTTCGATCTCAACCCGGTACCAGCCGGCCGGCTCATAGGTAACGGCCTTGCGCCACTCTTTCTGCCATATATCCTGCCCGCCGTCAAATGCTATCAGGTTGTTCTGTCCGTCGAAATATACCATAAACACAGGGTGAGGCATGCCGTGTCCCCATATATTATTGTCAACGTCAATGCATACTTTTCTGTGCTTGTGCCACCAGTCATTGGTATAATGCCCGGACGGCTCTTCGTCGGTTATCGCCAATAAATAGCATCCGTTCTCGTTCAGCGGGCCCTCTTTATACTGCGGGTCATTCTCCACAAACTTCACCTTACTTAAGTCATAATCGATCTCTCCTACGACAGCGCTGATCTTATAAGTTTTTGGAAGCGGCTTCGTGGATCTGATGATAGCGACATCGCTGTATCTATTTGACCGCTGCCATGCCGCACCCGATTTCCCGTCGATGACAAATGTCCCGTTTCTAAACAGCTCAAAAGTAAACTGCCCGTATTCCCCGAATGTTTTTCCATCTTGCGCCACAATTGGCTGCGAAAAATCTTCCGTTACCTCCCGCCCCTGCCGCTCGCGCCCGGGGCTGTCGGAAGCGCTTGCGGTATTTTTGGATGATCCGCTCAATTCTTCTATCGCCTGCGCGATCTTTTCCCGGCGACTTAATAAGACGCTGCCATCTTTGGTAAAACTACTCATCGAACTTGCGAGCGGGCCGGCCACCATCAAAAGCTCTAATGCTTTTTTATAGGCATCGGTATATTGAGCGTTCGTGTTATCCTGTTTGAGTATCTTTAGCTTATCGTTCAGCATCGCAATATACTCGTAATCCTCCATGCCATCCCTGAATATCTCAAGCCTCAATGACGCGATCGGCCCGTTCTCTCCCGGATAATAGAGAAGGCCGTTGCCGTTCTGATTCCATTTGGTATTTGCCGCGCTCTTAAAAGGATCTGCAAACGGCCACCAATTAACGCACCAGTATAAGAATCCTTTTATGTCGTACTTCCAGCACAACCAGGGTATGATACGGCAATCTATGGCATCAAAATCGATCGCGAGATTCGGGTTGCCCGAGCCGCCCGGCCCGGAAACGTAGACCCACATCTCCATCCCTAATTTCCTGAGTTTTTCTATCTTTGTCATATTATAATCGCCGATCCCGAAACACCAGATATCGATATCTTTGCCCCACTCGGAATCCTTTTCCGGGTCCCAAAAACCGTGATAGCATACCATGTTCTTAAGCGCCGGGTACGCGCGGTGAATCATGGAACATATTTTTGCAATACGGGGATTGCCGATATCGCTCTCATCCCATGTATATATGTACTGGCTATCTATCATCTTATTAAGCTTCAACACCTCTCCATAAGTCCTGTACAGCGGCAGCAAGGCCTCTATCCCCTCGTCGCTTTTTGGCCAGTTATTATTGAAGGTGCCTCCCCTTTTACCTATAGCGAAGTTATTCAAGCCATACTTTTTATACCGCTCTACCATATTGAGATCGGTATCAGACGCCGGGTCCATATTCAATATCGGATCGATCCTGTATTTCAGCATATCTACCATATACCGGTCATTCAGCTCGCCTATCCTATACTTGTACTGCGCATCACTCTCGTATTCTTTCCTGGGATATCGGCTGGAGGTTATGTGAGGATAGAAATCAAACGCCGTTTTCAGGGTGCCTGCAGCCGGCAAGGTAAAGTTGTAGACTGTGACTTCAACCGGGATCGTCACAGGCGGAAATTCCTGCAAATTAATTTTTACGACGCCCGTATATTTTCCGGCAGGAGTATCTTTAGGCGTATAAACAGTAATCCATAACGGCTGTGTCTCGCCTGCTTTTATATCCACTTTTTCACCCGGCATGAGAGGATCCGGCCATAACCCCACATACTTGACAGGGTAATACGGCTTTTGCGTAGGGACATAGCCCACCACGCGCCAGCTAATATTAGCTCTCCCTATCCTTGTCCCTGTCTCGTTATTGACAAGGTCGGCAAGTTCCGCTCGCACGCCGGCGAGCGGCTTACTGCCGTTGGCTACAACCACCTGAAATGACTCGTATTCGTTCCTTGCCAATGATATCTTCGCCTCATCCGCGAAGCACGGTTTCGTCAATGTCTTGCCGTCCCTGAAGACCTTATCAAGGCTCGACGCGACAAATACTTTAAAGCCTTCTTTAAGGTGTGAAGGCCTCTTTTCGTCTTTTTGTGTCACTGCGGCTGTGTCATTAATCGGGCCGGCCTTGTCTTTCGCGCCGGATTCCCGTGTCCCCATATTATCAAAATACAGCACGATACCCTCACCGGGCGATGATACGAACAACTTTACATAAGACATTTGAGTAAGATCGCATTCCTGGGCTATATTTTCCAGCGGGATGCTGACATGGTTCATCTTAAGCGGTTCGAGTGAGGCCGGGTAGGAATACGATTTTTTAGGATAATTATTCCCGCTCTTAAATTTTACATTTAAACCAACGGTATTTTCGGTATTATTAAAGACGTCGAAATGAAAATCTTTTGCGCCTGACCAATTCTGAACATCCCTGCCGTATACTTCCCACCCTATGCCGGGATACTCTGCCTGCGGTTCTATATTAACCATCAAGGAATAGTTCCCCTGCGTGGTATTCTCCCGCACCCTTTTGCATGTTACCGTGCCGGAAGGCGCCAACACGCCTGTGTCTGCATCGTTTTCGAAACTGAGATAAAATCCTCCCCCTGCCTGGCGCGCCATCTTGGCCGGTTTTTTATCGGCCCTGACCTCCGGCTCATAACGGGTTTCCTGCCGCAAATGTTTGTATACCTTGTAGGCAAAAACACCCCCTACCACCGTAACCATCGCCCCGATAACAAGACCTATGATCACACCGAAAAGAGTGGATATGAGCCTGTCTTTAGTTATATTGAGCATCTACGGCCTCCCGATAAACATCGTTCAATCTCCTGCCTATAGCGCTCCAATCATATTTCTCGGTCACGAGCCGCCTCGCATCCCTGCCGATATCGCGCGCCTTATCCTCATTATTCAAAACCAGCTCTATTTTATCCGCGAAATTCCGCGGGGCATCGGCAACTAAGATATTGGCATCGGCTATACAATCGATGCCCTCCGCGCCTATGGTGGTTGAAACCACGGTCTTTCCCATCGACATCGCTTCCAGGATCTTTAATCGCGTTCCGCCGCCTATCCGTAACGGCGCCACAAAAACCTTTGCATTGAAAAGATAGGGCCGCACATCATCGACGCGCCCTGTAACTACAATCCTTTTATCCCGGACCGCAAGCGCCTTCACCTCTCCCGCCGGGTTTTTCCCGACTATATAGAACTTGACATCGCTATTTTTAAGCCAGACGAGGGGTAATATCTCCTTCGCGAAATAAGAAACCGCGTCAATATTCGGCAGCCAGTCCATAGAGCCGGTGAAGACGACCGTCTTTTCTGACCGTGGACTATGGACCGTGGATCGTGGACTGAAGTATTCCGTATCGACTCCGTTTGATATCACCTCAACCTTCGCCTTCCCCTCCGACATCCGCATGAGGGCATCTTTATCATTTTCCGAAACAGCCAGGCACCTTGAAAATTGACGGATCAAAGAGCGTTCAAAATCAGCCATCTTTCCCGTTTGCAGTATAAAGAGGGCTTTTTTGACAGGATTTTTCTCTATTTCAGAGCAGCGTTTGAATATAACGGATTCGACATTATGTTCATCCAATACGCACGGAATGCCGTCGAGATACCGGCGGTATTGCCCCATATGCAGATGGTCGAAATGCGCCAGGTCGAATCTGTCGGCCGATACTATATTTTGAACGGCGGCTGCCATCCCGCGGGAATAATACTTGTCTATCACGACCGGCTTATCGCTGAAGATGGAAAACGGCCTCATCCTCTCTTTTGCTTTTACGAGGAACGTCTTGATCCCTAATTTCCCAAGGTCTTCGCGCGCGTCCCCGTCGTTATCGAAATCGAATGATAAAAAGCTCACGTCATTTGCCGTGGAAACGCTTTTCAACAGGTTAAAAGTCCTGATCTTCGCCCCCGTATCGGCAGGCATCGGTAATCTGGGGGCAACAAATAAAATTCTCATCTCAATACCTCTTGATAGGCCTCGGCATAATTATTACCCATTTCTTCAAGGCTGAAATATCTGCGGACGTCGAGATATGCGCGTTCGGCCAATATTTTGCGCGCCTGGGCGCTATCGATCAATCGAATGATTGCCTCTTTTAACTGCTCCGCATTCCCCGGATCCACCAATAGCCCGCTTACTTCATGAGAAATGATTTGAGGCAATGCGCCGACCTTTGAAGCGATAACAGGGACGCGTGCCCTCATGGCCTCCAAAACCGTAACGGGCAAACCCTCTATGTAAGACGAATTCACGTATATATCGCTGATCGAAAGAATGCAGTCGATATCGCTTCTCAAGCCGGTGAATATTACCTTATCATCCAACTGTTGACCATGGACCATGGACCGTAGGCTGTCAATAAGCGGGCCATTGCCTACCATCAAAAACTTCACAAAATTTTTCTCCTCTATAATTTTCTTAGCGGCTTCGATAAGGATCTTGTGCCCTTTTTCAGGGCTTAATCTGCCTATATTAGTTATTACAAGATCCTTTGCTCCGATGCCAAATTCCTTTTTCACATCTTCTCTGGCAGATGGCTGTAGGCTGCGGACTGCGGATGTGCAGATTCCGTTATAAATAACTTCCGCTCTCCCGGAACTTATGCCCTTTTTTACCAAATCATTCCTGATTTCATCCGACACGGCTATAACCTTATCCGCAAATCTGAGAATAAAAGCGTCTAATCTTTCGTATAGGCGCAGTTTCCTTTCTGTCCCGTGCCACACATGGTTAGTGGCTATCCACTTTGTTTTTGTAAAACGCGAGCTCAAAAAGCTGATGATATCTGATTTGTAATTGTGAGAATGAATTATATCTACGGATTCTTTCCTTATATATCTTCTTACGCTTAGGACCGCGCCAAAATCTACACGGCCGTCCGAATCAAAAACGGCTGTTTTGAAACCCATTTTATACGCCTCTCTCATTACTTCAATGTGGGGATTATGGCTGTTTCTTATCGCCCCGATCACAGAATCATCTCCGCCTTCTTTGCCGGCTTTTACAATATCAAGAAGAACCTTTTCCGCGCCAAAGAGGCCGTTACTGCTGATAAGATGAAGGATTTTTTTCTTACGATTCCCTGACAGCACAGAATCGTACCGGTTGATCAGGCTCGGCATGCTTAATTCTTTTTCTGCCTTTTCACGCGCATTGCGCGCAAGGAAAGATCGTTTTTCCTTATTTTTTATTAAATCCGCTATGGCATTCCCCAGATCTGCCGGATTGGCCGGTTCGATCAAGATGCCCGTAACGCCGTTTTCTATTAATTCGGGATTGCCCCCTACTTTTGTGGCGACAATCGGCTTGCCCGCTGTCATGTATTCCATCAGGGCGTTGGAAAGCCCCTCGCTTAATGAGGGTAAAACACATATATCCGAAGCTGATAATATATCAGGGATATCTGTTCTTGCTCCCAAAAAAGTCACTTTTTTATCCAAAAGCCGGCTATGGGCCATGGACTGCAGATTATCCATAAGCGGGCCGTCGCCGACAAGCAGTAAGCGCGCATTCGGAAACTCCCCGGCAATATGTTCAAATGCCTCTACAAGATAAGTGTGGCCTTTTATAGGATTGAAATTCCCTATGGCGCACACCGATATTTCTGATTCTCCTATACCCAGGCTTTTCCTAATCTCGCTTCTTTCCTTATCCGGTTTGAAATTCAGGATATCCACAGCTCCATGAATTACGTTTATTTTTGCTGGCGCCGCGCCCTCATCTTTCATTATCGCATTCCTGCCGGAATCAGAGTTTACGATTATTTTGTCAACCCATCTATCTATAACCCTATAAGCAATTTTGTGCCTTGTTTTCTTCCAAAAACCGATGTCGCGGCGGTTTGATATTATAAACGGCACGCCTGCGAGGCGCCCAAAGATCGTACCCCAAACATCCGAGCCGAAATGCACGGTCATGAGAATATCTATCTTGTTTTTCTTTAGAAAACTCCTGAATTCAAATCCTCTGATTATCCCGGATAAGCTGTATATCCTTTTTACCGGAAAAAGTCTTACACACGCTCCGTTTGAGATTATCTCTTTTAATAGCTCTCCTCCCGGGATGAGGGACGAGACAAAAAGATTGTACTTTTCCTTATCGAGATTCTTGACAAGGTCGAGCACGTGCCTCTCCGCCCCGCCATAGACTTCCAGCGTATCCGCCAGGATAAACAGGTTAACTTTTTTTACGTTGTTTTCCATAAATCTTTTAGGCCCCGGTTTCAGCCAATAGATTCCCGCGCTCCACCATGCCAAGGAATACCCAGAAATACGCCCCTAATGGTATGTAGGTCCACCTATCACCGAAAAAATTTCCAACTATTACCGCGATTACGCAAGCCGCAAATCCCAGCCCTAATCCTTTAAAGAACATATCGCTTGCTTTTCGAAATAATAATAATCCTCTTTTTAAAGCCAAAAGCATTATCACTAAAAGAAAACCAAGGCCTATCAACCCCTGCTCGGCAAGCGTCCTCAAATAAAGATTGTGTGTGTCGTGCTGTGATCCGATACTTGTCGTTACGCTATAGCCTATTCCAACAATAGGGCTTTGCTTGAAATGCTCGATACTTTCCTGCCAGTAATTAAGCCTTTTCGCGGCCGAGCTGTCAAGCTGCCCTTCCTCCTGTTCCGTATATGCGATCCTCTCAACAACCTGTTGCGGTAAAACACTTTGCCAAAATATCAATATCAATATCACCGCAATCAGCAGAATTTTATTCCGCATAATCCCTATGAGAAACAGGCCGGCCAGTGTGGCTAAATAAGCGCCTCTTGAAAAAAGAAACATATCGCAATAAAGATTAAGCCCGACAAGAACTCCCAAAAGAGCCTTTAAAATTTTATTCTTCGCGTATAAAAATACGCCCAATATCACAAAAGTATAGGTCGCGTAGAAGGCCGCGACTTCGTTTGCCCCAAGCCACACGAAAGTCCCGCTTATCTTTGTCCTATTCCACCACGCGGTAATGTCACTGACCTGTTTCACCGTATAGCGATCCATCAAAAACATGACAAGACATATAAAAATGAATAATGATTTAAGTCCTTTCTTGTCCCGAATATTATTAAGGGTAACGAAGAATAACAGGGGAAGTATCATATAATTCTTCCAGTTCTGCACCCTGGGATCCGCAGGATCCAGAGGAAGCGGTAAACCGAGATACGTTGAGCCATGCCAAAGAGTGAAATATGTGAAGATAGCATATAAGAAAAGTATTTTATTATATGAAGTCCGCTCAAAAAGCGGCGCGCCCGTAGAGCTTTTACATACTATCCATCCTATCAGCATTCCTATTAAGATGATGTCATTCAGTTGATTTCCCATCGGAAATGGCCGCAATTTGAGAAATACGTTCTGCATGGGAATGATAAACATCAAAAATAGAAGGCCGTATCTCACTTTTCCGGAAATGGAAATTATCAGTATTATGAAACCCGCAAAATAAATGGCCCATAAGGCAAAATCTTTAATTAAGGCAATCATTGAGCAGCTCCTCTACCCTGTCCTCAAGATTAAATCTTTCTTCAACCCACCTTCTCCCGGCTATTCCAAATGCCTGCCTCAGATCCTTATTACTTAACAATCGTATTATTTGTTCCGCAAGCCTTCCGCTATCTCCGGCAGGCACAAGAAAACCCGTCTTTCCATCTTTGACAACCTCCGGCACGCCTCCCACATTAGTGGCCACAACTGGTATCCCGAACATCGCGGCCTCAGCAATAGATAATCCGAAAGATTCCGCAAAAGAGGCGCTCACAAATACGTCCGTAGCTTCTAATATGTACGCCGGATATTCCTTTAGAAGACCGGTGAATATTATTTTTTCTTTTATTTGTAATTTTTCAGCCAACCTTTCATAGATATCTTTATCGCCGCCGCCGATTATAATAAAATGCGCCTTTGGCACTTTATCTAGCACCACTTTTGCCGCCCTTATAAATACATCCATACCTTTACGCGGTATAAGGGAGCCTATAGAAGTAACGATCGGATTGTCATTAGATAAACCCTCTTCTTTTCGAAAATCACGGCCTGAATCCATATTTCTAAAGCTCTCTATCTTTATCCCATTATAAACTACGCGCATCTCTTTTCGTATATTAAGGGCTTCCAAAAATCTCTTATTGGCTTCCGATACACAGATTATCCTATTTACAAAAAAAGTGATAAAACGTAACTTAGAAAAATGGCGGTTTACAAATTTCAATTCATTAATGGGTATGATCTCGCCATGATAATGATAAATTATTTTAAACCCAAAAATACGCAAAATACAAAAGACGAAAGCAAAATTAAGAGAGCTGCAAAAATGAAAATCTATAACACTGGGGCGTTCCCGTAAAATAAGCTTCGCTAATTCTATTGAAAAACGAAAGGATGTCCAGTCATCGTTCATTGCACAAACCCGGGCATTCAGCTTTTCCAAAGATTCTTTTATTTCCGGAGTATTAATCCTTGGGAATACGAAGCTCATATATATATTCTTCTCTTTTGATTTATGCGCAAGCTCAAGCATAAAATCCTCAAAGCTACCGTGCTTCTGAATGCGGCTGTTAAAAATCTGCAGAATAGTCATTTATCAAATAACTCCAAATATAAGTTGCAATAATTTTCTGCCATTTTATCGAGTGTGAAATTTTCCGCATTTTTTCGCGCATCGAGCCGCATCTCCTCAAACATTTCAACATCATTCTGCAAAGCCTGTATCGCTTTAACAATTCCTTCGGAACTATTCTTTGATACCATGATACCTGTCCTTCCGTTAATCTGTGTTTCAGGTAACCCCCCAGAATTACTATATATTGCCGGTAAATAATGAGCTTGTGCCTCCAATGATACTATTGGGCAGTTTTCTTCCCATACAGAAGGTATTATTACAAAATCACTGTTTAACATTAATTTTGAAATATCGGACTGGTGCCCCACAAATTCTACAATTTTGGCTAGATTATTATTTTTAACATATTCTCTCATCGGTTCATATAATGGGCCAGACCCTACAATTGTAAGAGTGGCGCCTATCTGTCTCTTCATTAATAAAGAAAAGGCATGAAGGAGAACCCACAACCCCTTATTTTCGATCAATCGACCGATAAAAATTGCTTTTCTAGGACTACCTGATGCTCTTTTCGGTAAAATAATATTTGGCATATCTATGCCATTGTAAATAAATGATACGTTTCTAGAGCCATAAATATTTCGCAACCTTTCCATAGAAGATTCTGAGCAGCCAAGAACTATTTCTGGCAGATAACCAACGCTTCTAAGGCTTTTTCGCACTATTTTTTTTGTCAGCGAAAATTTTATGGATTCCCATGAATCATGATCTGTCATAACCCAACGAAAATTATTATTAAATATTTTATTTACTATCCAAAGCCCATTTCGCTGTAAAACAGCATGTGTATGGAATATCGCCTTGTTAAACTTTCTCGCTTTAGCATATAAATTTCTTAAGACCCATAAGGTGCTTTGAAGGTGAGCTTTCGTTGCCTCACATTTGCCAAAATCCGAGATATGCAGCTTGTTATTTCCTCTGTAAAGACAAAAATGTTCAACTCCATGCTTTCCTAAGTATTCGCTTATTCTTTTGGGAAAATTCTCCCACCAGGAAAAAGTGCTGCCATATGTTTGTAATGGAAATAACGAAAAAACCGCTTTTCTCATAAGTTATTGCTCAGCTTTCAGTAAGGATATTTGTTGTGATGTTCGTTTTAATTCATGCTGTCTTGAATATTTTCTCCGGATTCGTTTGGTAAACATCCATATTATCGTCTTATAAACAGCGAGATTAAAAGGGTTGTTCAAGAATGCTTTGATATTATAGAATAAATAAATTAAATATTTATTGCTAAATTGTACTGAATTTATGGCAAGCCTCGCATGTCGTATGTATGTCATTGAAAGTGCTTGCCTGTATGTAATTCCAAAGATTTGTTGTTTATTTAAATACAACCTTTTGATCACTGCTTCGCTTGCCTTAAAATTGTCTAAACTCTTTTCAGAAAGCGAATTGGGGCTTCTTCTCCATAACACTAATGGTGTGTTGAGGTAATAAAAATTGAACTTCTGCGATGCTTGCAAATAGAAAAGAAAATCATGGCCAAGACCGTAATTTTCTAAACGCTCATCATAACGTATATGTTCATATACCTCTTTTCTTATAGTAACACTCGGATTATTAGGAAAACTGCCATACGTAACCAACGCTCTAAAGCATTCTTTCTGGGACATTGCTGACTTAGTATAGGGTGCATATATATCTCCTAACGAGCCGTAACTATTAAAAGTTTGCAACGATGAATAAAGAATCGATATTTCTTTATGCGCGTCCAATATTTCGATTTGTTTCTCGAGCCTTTCCGGCATAGATATATCATCATGTTCAAATATGGATATATATATTCCTCTTGCCTCTTTAATACAAAAATTGTAAGCCGCGGCTACACCATTACGAGTTCTACTATAATATCTAATGCGTTTATCTTTCTCAGCATAATTCTTAACAATCTCTCCAGTATTATCAGTTGAGCCATCATCTGTAACTATAATCTCAAAATCTTGGAAGGTTTGACTTAAGGCAGATTTAATGGCGTCGCCGATAAAACGAGCCCCATTATATGTCGGCATTATAATACTAACTTTTGGCATATATAACCTATTTCCCTATCTTTTGAGCAATACATGCGAATTGCTTATATCTCATATCATTTATTTGGCCTAACAACATATGATTCAATAGATTGAATTTCCACGACCAATCGATCCCGTTTATGCCAACAATCGATAAAACCCTATATCCACATTTAAAAAATAGATCTTTGATACTCTTAATTGTAAAAAACCTTAAATGCGTATTGTCTAACACCCCCTCCTCTACATAAGTCCACTCTTTTTTAACCATAAGATCTTTAAATGTATAAAAATATCTCATATTCGGAATTGAAGCAACGATATATCCATTCTCCTGAAGATGATCAGCCATGTTTTTTAATACGCCCCAAGGGTCGATAAGATGCTCCAGGACATCATTAAAAACAATACAATCAAAGTATGATGGAGGCAGGGCGCTTATATCCTTTTCGATGTCGGCTGTAATCACTTTATTTAGCTTGGTTTTAGCGGAAGAGGCGGCTTTATCAGATTTTTCAATCCCCCATACTTCCACATCCTTTCTTGATTTCAACAAAAGACCGAACTCCCCTGCTCCGCATCCGACATCAAGTATTTTTTTAGCATCTTGCGGCAAAAAGCTTAGCATTTCCTCTCGTTTGACCGTGTAATATTTATTAGACTTTTTTCCGGAGCTTAGCATATTTTTACATGTAAATCAGTTGGGCGTTATCAAAGTTTTAACGAACTTCTTAAAGTTATATATACATCTGAACTTAAAGACATCTATATTACTTATATTCTTAAGTCTTTTCTTTTTTATTGCAGAATACAAACGTATAGGTGACAGGTCTGTTTCAACAAAATTTGAAGGCTTTTTTGCTTTAATAAAAACTCCATCCCATTTCCCATTGTCTTTTTCCAGGATCTCGATTCCTAAATCCGAAAAAATGCGACTCATATCATCTAATTCGAATCTCCAGAAATCATACGGAAAACCATGGTATGGGAACAGTTTTGACCTGGTAGTTAAATACAGACATCCATTCGGTTTTAAAATATTTTTAAAGTTGCTGATAGCCTCTTGCCAATCTTTGATATGCTCTATGCATTCGAGAGATATAAGGATGTCGAATCTCTCTTTACCATACCTTTTTAGCAAATTCTCTGCATAGCATATTTCATCAACACAAGGGCCCATCTGGATGTCCGTACCAAGGTAACTTGACGGCTTCAAACTTTCGATATAAGACCGGCAGGACCCGTTTACATTTCTGGCTCCAATTTCAATCACTGTTTTACCAAAGATCTCGTCTTTGTTTGCGTTTTTTTGAATAAAGCTTAAACCGGATTCAGTACACATTGTTCCGCCTCAATAATTTTTCGAAAGAAGGGTTTCTTTTATTAAATTCAGTTTTCTATTTCGCATCTCCACGACATTATCAATATCGAATTCTACATCTTCTCTTTGAACCTTTTTCTTCACCGGCCATGTCATGCCGCCGAAATGTCTTACTTCCTTATGAAATTTACATGGAACAAACCTATATTTCGCTTGACTCGTAAACTGCTGATATGCCATGCCTCCCGTATCGTATTTTCCAGTAACGCCCCAGCGCAATCCAAGTTCCCGCTGGACATCGGTTCTCACAAGCAACGCAAGAGGCCAGAATCTTCTCATCGTCTTTTTCCATAAGAAGCGTATCTTCCAGCCGTATACAAAATTCGCTACAACTGCGCCTACAATCGCATTTCTTGGATGTTTTTCCATTAATGCTACACGCTTTTCAAGCCAGCCATTTTTTAAAATCTGGGTGTCATCGTGTAAAAACAAAAAATATGGCGTATTGACAAACCTTATCATAGAGTCTTTGGGCAGTGCCTGATCTTCCGGTTTCACCAATTTTATATCAGTCCTGCTTTCCAGAAACTTGCGCGTCTGGTCGTCAACACCGGCATCCCCTACGATGATTTTGTAAGGATAATCCGCAGTATATTTTTTTACAGACTCAAGGCAGAGCTCAAGCATATATCGACTATCAAATCTGGTCGGTATTAAAATGGTTACTTCCCTTTTTCCGTAATTCATATGGACCTACCCATCATTTCAAATTTTTATTACCTTACGGATATCAAACCCCAAGTATGAAATGTAGCTTTTAACAAAAATTCGATATATAAAGTATGGGGATATCATAACCGTATATACCGTAACCAAAACAATAAGCCTAATCTCGGCGATACGTATATAGGCTCCCAAAATCCTTGCAACAAATAACGTAATTAGAGACGCCAGGAGTGAAACCAATATCGGTTCGATTGAAGAGCGCACAAAATCACCTAACCTTATTATTCGTTCTTTGTGCAATACGCTGAGGTATGTTACCAATGAAATAACATTGTAGACAAATAAGACAACAGCTATCCCTTTCAGTCCCCAATTAACGGCAAAGTATAATCCTGCAGCAAAAGGAATCAAGAGCAAGAATCCGATTATGAAAGTCATAAAAGGTTTCCCAACAGCTTGAAGTATATTTATAAAATATATTTGCGAAAGGCTGAGAAGAACTGCCAAAGACAACCATGGCAATATCTCCGCTGAGGCTAACCATTTCTCACCAAAAAGGCCTATTATGGTTTCCTTTGGAAAAAATGTGAAAAAAAACAATACCGGAACGGCAATTGAATATGTAAAAAAATTAAATTTTCTGAACCATTCCCTCACCTTCAGATTGTCGTTTTGAATGCTTGAAAACCCGGGAAGAAGCACGGTTACTATATTGGATTTCACTTTTTCGGCCGGTAACTGGCCGAGATTTGAAGCTCGCGTAAAATATCCAAGGTCGATTGTGCCCAGGTATTTTCCGGCGATTATCCTCTGCAAATTCCAAGAGAAAAAGCCTACTGTTTCCGATAGTGCTATGAACACACCGAATCCCAGCAAATGTCTTGCCGCTGTTCCGTCGAACAATAGTTTTGGCTTCCAGTTAAAAAATTTAAAGCCCCAGTAAATTCTTATCAATGTCATTCCTAGCGCACCGGCAATAATCCCCCACACAAAACTGAATGGGCCGTATCCCATCATAGCAAGCGGTATCGCGACAATGCCATAAAACGATGAATTCGCTATTCCTACGAGGCTTATATTTTTAAAAAACATATTTCGTCCCAATAACGCAGAAGGCACTCTGTCTAATGCATATATGATAAATGTAATTCCAATCAGACGCGCAAGAAGAGTAAGTGACGGCTCGCCAAAAAATCTTGCCAATAACGGCGCGGAGATCCACATTACCGAGAAACAGCCTGCCCCCATCGCAAGGCTTATAGTAAAAGCTGTATTGAGATGTTCGTCCGATATTTCCTCCCGCTGTATTATCGCCGAGTTTATACCGAGCTGCCAGAACATGAATATAAAGCCCGATAAAACCTGCGTCATCCCATAGAGACCGAAGTCTTTAGGGGACAAAATTCTTGCCAAGACGATGCCGTTTATAAAATATGTAACCTGGCAGATAATATTCGCTATAAACTGCCATTTAATCCCGTGTTTAACTTTTTTTGATATGCTTTCCATTGCCTATAACTGCTTTCTCGAATTAACTAAATCCGTAAACTTTTTCTTATAAAATTTAATACTACGGGCTTAACCTTGCTATTAACCCATAGCAAGGTGAATAAGCAAGACAAGATGGCAACCTGCTTAAAACAGGCAATGTTTTTAGTAACAGTTTTATTGATATTTTCTGTATAAAATTAGCCTTTTCGCTGTTAGCCCAAAACCAAAAATTACCGAACCCCCCACAAAAAATTGTATGAAACCCCGATCTTTCAGCTATGTTTTTCCACAGGTAAGGATTCATGGAAGGAATATAATGTTCTTTATAAGATGCCGTATCAAGAGCACTATGTAATATTCGTTGAATAAACCCTCGATAATTAGGAGTAGAGATAACTAAGTATCCTCCTTCTTTAACGAGGAAAGCATGTTTGTTTAAAACTTCTTCGAAATTTGTAAAATGCTCAATGAATCCAAAGGAGCATACCACGTCAAATTTGTTTTTTTCATTGTATTTAAAAAAGTCGACCTCATAAAAATTACCTACTTTATAATTCTCACTTTTTAGCCAATGCGGTAATTCATTGCTAACACGAGGGTAAAAATCAATTCCATTTAGCTCATAGCCCAATTCACCCCACACTGCGAGATGGCTTCCCGGAAAGCAACCGATTTCCAAAACATTTTTTTCTTCATTTTTTAAAATTTTAAAATATTCTTCGATCCATCTCCTGACAATACTTTCCTTTGAGGCAATTGAAAAATGCTTATGGTTACTCCAAATATTACACCAAGCTTTCTGATCACGTAGATTATCCTGCTTTAAAAAATGTTTTATGCTCTTCATTTAGTCACCAGGTTTTTCATCTCGCCAGCGTAGAAGCGGGTGATTATTTTTCGCCTTAAATAATTAGGATTTCTTTTATAAACGCTGTCCAGCTGCTCAAGGATCCCCAGGATCCTGACAAACCGTATGACAGAATAAGGCGCTTCCCCTCCGCCATAGTATGCTTTAAGATATTCGCCGACCATACCGTTTAGGTATCGTTCTTTGAACGATAATCCCGGCAGTTTCATCATTGATATATTGAGCCCGGTTATAAAGTTGCAAACGTCTTTAATGGTCAGATCTTCTATTTCGGCGGCTATATCCAGAACATATATCCTGCTGCCGTTATGTATTATGTTATGAGGCTGAAAATCGCCGTGTTTTAAAGAGATGGGGCAATCGTAGGACGCAACATCACTCTCAAGGGCCTCCATTCTCTCCATGACCTTTCTTCCCAGATCAACAGGTATATTGAGATACGGGAATTTATCGATGATCTGCCCGGCTTTGTCGATAAATTTTCCGGTTTCAATTTTTCCGTGCTTACCTTCAAAAGTTGCGCTGTGAAAATCCTTAAGCCATTCTCCTGTCTCGGAAAACAGGCTTTTCAGAATTGCCTTCCTCGATCTCGTGAGGGGCATTAGCGAGATATTTTTTAAATAGGCGTAAAGGGTTTCCCCCTCGATCTTTTCCGTGACAAGCAAACCCTTCTCCGGTATGGCATCCAGCGCGTGCGATATCGAATCTTTCAATACGCGGTTTTTGCGCAATAACGACAGAATATCGAACTCCTTCACGGTATCCTTTGTGACATCATTATGATAGAGATTATTGTATATCCTTCTTTTTACAATCAATCTTTTCAGCACGCTATCGGTGTTATATATGGAAAATTGGTATATTATCGACTTATGATGTTTTTTAAGCAGCGAACCTTCGACCCTGACGTGAGACGAGGCCAGATGCGGATAGTATTTCTGAAGCCTGTTCTCAATCACGGTCTTTAACTCCAGAATATCTAACGATTTATCGAACGTGTTTTTTACCATACCCTGCTTCTTCCGGTTAATTTAACCAAGACATAGTGCATTAAGGATAAAGGAAAGGCGAGCGAAAGCCTGGCCAGGCCGTCAATGTCCGCATTTTTGATAAATGAGGCTATTTTAGTCGTGTAGATCCTCGCCCCCGTGGAAAGGAGCGGAAAACGATAGTGCATGTTCCTGTCAGTGATTTTTGAAGGCCAAACGGAATTATCCAGGCGATCTCTTATGCTGAAGTCCGCGTCATAATAGTCTGCTATCCGCTGAACATAGCCGAGGTACAGCAGGACCCCTTCCCATATGCCGTATTTCAGAGATATTTCTTTAAGGTATTCCCAGTTTATGACATTATCGTTTATGAGCCTGATAGTGTTATAGACATCGCATATCCTTATATTAAAATGGCGATACATCCTCTGAAGGACGCACAATAATAGGCGGTATTCTGCCTTAGGAACATAAGCTGTCTTATCATCTGTTATATTGACTTTTACCCTCTCCGAAAGCAGGCCTCGCACGAACCTCTTCTCTTCTCCGAACTCACCCAGCCGCGAACAGTGCACTTCCAGGGTAATATTATTCGGCATCTTATAGTTTCTTTTTACGGCTATCTTTTCTGCTAATGTAGGGACGTCCAGTTTTGCCTTATAAAGGCCTATCAATATGTTGTCGATCTCTTCGATAGGCGCATCGGTGCACAGATCAACATCGTGGCCAAGGTCGGGATAGTTATCGAGACTCTTTATGACCATGATGCGAAGATTCCGTTTTTCAAATTCTTCAGTGACTTTACCTATGACGTCTACAGCCCTGTCCAGGCGCAGCCCCTCCTCTTCCAGGATCGGTTTTACCTGTTCCGTCTCCGCAGCGGTTAATAACTTCTCATTGGATCTCAGCCAGCGGACCGTCAGCCTATTCTTGTTCAACACTGAAAGGATGCGGTTAAATTCAAGTTCTTTTCTATCGCCTTTATAGGCCGGGTTTAACATTGAGCCTGTTATAAAATCAATATATTGAGAATATATATCGGCCGTTTTCCTCAGGGGTCTCGCTGAATCCCTGAAGCGATCGACTATTTCGCGTTGGACGCTATCTATATCAGCCTGATCGATAATGATGCTTTGCGGCACAGAATGAAAAATATCAAAATAGGCCGCTCTTCTCTCCTTATAAAAGTCCGGAGGATATTCCGGTTTTCTTCGGTACGCCATTTCAGGCGCCGCGTCAAGCAGGATCGGCAGATCCGGCCTCAGAACCGCCCTGAGCATACATCTGGTGTATGTCTTCGAGCCGGTGCCGAACAGGTTCGCGAGCGAATCGTACATATAACGGTCCATTATCAACGTATATCTCTTAATCCTTGTATAATATAACGATTTTATCAATAATATAAAGAGGTCGCCGATATAGACGATCTTTCGAAACAGGACTGTTTTCGAGTCTTTTCTATTCTTATCGTATCGATAGGATGGGTTATGACCGGCCGCAGCGCCGCGTTCCTCCCTGGGTAAAAGTTTTCTCACTGAAGCAGAGAGAGATATATCGTCATACATAGTGATACACTTGAATTTATATTTATGCCTTTCCAAAAACTCAGAGAAGAGTTTTATCTGCGTGGTCTTACCGGCACCGTCCAACCCTGAAAATGTGATCAGCATGAGGCTACCGCCTGCCGACTCGCGAACCATCCAATAGTACGTTTTAGCCCTTCCTCAAAATCGACGGCTGGCTTGTAACCAAGCAGTCGTTCCGCTTTTGATATGTCGGCCAAGATGTTGATTAAAGGCCAGGCGTAGATCGTGAAGACCCATTCTTGCGGGCGGATGTAGATTGCTGTAATGTATAGCAACAGCATGATGAATGACATAATATATTAGTGCAAAAGTGCGTTAGTGCTTGAGTGCGTAAGTACGCTGGAAACGCATTTCAGCTCAATCCTTTCAAATATTTGATAAAACCATTAGTCATTCTACGGATTTCTTCGGTTTCTTGATAAATTTTATCAAATTCATTTTTAGCAATATACGATTGATCTAACGCCATATATAATTGGCTTTGAATTTCCGATATTGCCGCTCTGGTTAACTGATCTCTCAGGCCCCAATCTTTTGAAAATTTAGACGTTGAGGTAATTCTATAGACTACTTTTGTCAGCTCCCGCGATCTCTTCCAAATATCCAAATCTTCAAATTTTGTAATTTTCATAACTTATGCACCCATGCACTTACGCTCTCATGCACTATTCTTTAAGCAAATTCGTGATGATTTTGATCATTACATCTTTCTCTCGAGGATCGCTTGCGGCGATAAGAAGAGAAAGGGCAACGATTGCATTATCATTGATCTTGCGTTCGCCATTGACTTTACGCAGATAGCTATTCTTTTCAAGATAGTAGATAAAAAGAAGTGACGCGATCCTTTTATTCCCATCCGAAAAAGGATGATCTTTAATGGTAAGATATAATAAGTTCGCCGCCTTCTCCTCTATACTCCGATAGAGATCTTTACGATCAAATGTCTGATAAAGAGCGCCGATAATGCTCTTGAACTTATGCGATGTCTCTTGGCCAAACAACTCGGTCGCCTCACCTTTTTCGCAGAGTCGTGACTTAATGTCATTAATGCTATTGTGCGCGTGCTCATATGTCAAAATAAACGTTGGTGTTTTCCGACCGGCAATAGAAAGAGATTTGCTGTCATATTTATTAAGAATTGTGAGCGCATTCGCGTATTCATTAAGCAGTTTTAGGAGCTCATCTCCCTTACCGGTCAATTGAGGATGGACGGTTTTGCCGCTAATGAAGGCTATAGTCTCCTGGAGGTCCTTTAACGCGGTCTCGCGTCCCAGTAGTCTTTTTTGATTTAGCGCATACCCCCGAATAAGATAATTTCTTAAAACGTTCGTCGCCCATATGCGAAATTGAGTCGCCCGCTTTGAATTAACCCTATAACCGACGGATATGATTATATCCAGATTATAGCATTCAATGAGTCTTTCGATACGCCTTGCCCCTTCTATTTGAACTGTTGCAAAATTTGCAACAGTTGAACGGCTATCCAACTCTTTTTCTCGGAAAATATTGCTAATATGCCTTGAGATTACCGATTTATCCCTATCAAAAAGCCGCGCAACCTGATTAAGACTAAGCCACACCGTCTCATTTTCAAGCTTCACGTCCAGGCGAACAGAGCCGCTTTTCGCTTTATAAATAGCAATTTCGCCTTTATTAGCTCCTACATTCTCATCTCTTCTATTTTTCATGATATTTCTCTCATCTAAGGTCTACGGTCTTCTATCTGTGGTCTACGGTCTACTATGCTATTTTTGTGATATTTTCTTGGCAACTCTCTTAAGGTCACAATTTGTGACCTTAAGATATCCACCTCATCCCCTACTATATAAGACGTTAAAAGGAGAAAAATTATTGTTCCGTAAAACAACTTTATAGGAAATCGAACTTTTTTAAAGATGTTTTTCGGGATCCCGACAGATACATGTCAAAAGGTTCAGTTTTCTATAAAGCTATCTGACGGGACAAATATTTTAAAATAATTTTATTTCTTGCGCCTATTTTTCCATCTCACCAGAGCGTAGCCGGCTAGGCCGCTAGCTACGAGGGCGATGGTCGCGGGCTCGGGATTGGGAGCAGGGGTTATAGGATCGTCTCCGCCGCCCGGATTGGACCCGCCGCCTGAATAGCTTGAGCTTCCCGAGGAACTTGAGCCATCGTTTCCGGATTTCTTACACCCCGTTAATAATGTCACTGCCACTATGCCAATTAAAACAAACCACACTAACTTCTTCATGATACTACCTCCATTTCTTTTGCCTTTACAGGCTGTTTTTCGTGGTAATAGTAACTTTCATATTTATTTATATACTTATAAAGATACTGCGGCATATGATACTCGACATTAGTCATGACATAGCCGAGGATCTTGGCGCGGGATTGCTGGAGGCGCGTCTCGGCATGCTTGACAATGTCGGATTGAGTCCTACCTGCTTGAATCACGAGTATGACACCGTCCGCGAGCGGCCCGAGTATGCAGGCATCGGTGAGCGGCATTACGGGCGGCGAATCTATAAATATGTAGTCGAACCTCGGTTTAAGCATATTCAGCAGGGTTTCCATCTTCTTTGAATTGAGAAGCTCTGACGGGTTCCTCGGAGTTTTGCCGGCCGGCATCACAGTGAGATTATCGATACCGGGATTAACGAATACGGCATCTATCCCTGCCTCGTCCTTCAATATCTCCGAAAGGCCGGGTGAGCGGTTTATACCGAAATATTTCGCTGCGGCGCCTTTACGCATATCGGCGTCGATAATAAGAACGGATTTGCCGTTCAGATCGTGCGCCATTGTTATGGCAAGATTTATCGACGTGACGGTCTTTCCTTCGCTATTTATAGCGCTCGTCACAACGAATGTCTTGTAATTATTCGTAAGCCTGAGCGTCTGGATATTGGTCCGCAATATCTTATACTGTTCTCCTATAGGCGAGGAAGGGTCATGAAATGAGACGATATGCTCATTTATCGCGGTATCATTGATCTTCCGTATTACATATTGGGTTTCCGGTTTTTTTTGAATGCGCGCTATCCGCTCATCCGCTACTTTCTTCAGCGCATCTGTTATTTTTCCCATTGACCCCTCCTGTTGCTATGACGCATAGCTTAAACTGCGCGATACGCTCATAGATATTATTTTGTTATGCAAAAGCTCTTCGATCGACTCCCGAGCTATTTCTCCTGTGATAATTTTCGCTTCGGCGACTATACCGCTTATAAGTGAGTTGTGGCACGCGAGGTTTATTAACCTCGGGATGCCTTTCGAATAATTATAGATCTCCCCGATCGCGTCCTCCGTAAATATGTCGGCTGCCGTGTTGCCTGATACCTTAAGCCTGTGCTTCAGGTATGCCGCTGTCTCGGTATAATCCAGCGCCTCAAGGTGATAGTAAAGAACTATTCGCTGGCTGAACTGTTCTAATCTGGGATGCGACAATTTTTTACGCAAGTCCGGCTGTCCTATGAGTATTATCTGGACGAGCTTCTCCTTTTCGGTCTCAAGATTGGAGAGCATCCGGATCTCTTCCAGGACAGACGGGGTCAGGTTCTGAGCTTCATCAACCAGTATCACAACGTTAATGTCTCTGGCCGCCTGTTCTATCAGAAATTTATTGAGCGCCGACATGAGATGGGTTTTTGATGTGGAGCGGTATTCAACGCCAAAATCCTCCAATATAGAGGTAAGAAGCTCTTTCTTTCCAAGATGAGTATTCAGGACTAGCGCCACCTTCGTAAGGGGATCAAGCTTATTCAATAGTGTCCTGCAGACCGTGGTCTTGCCGGAGCCTATTTCGCCGGTTATGACGGCAAAGCCATTTCTCTCGCTTATAGCCAGAAGAAGCCTGTTCAGCGCCTCTTCATGTTTTTGGCTCGGGAAGAAGAAGCTCGAGTCAGGCGTCATGTTGAATGGTTTAGCTTTGAATCCGTAGAACTTTTCGTACATGTGTTACTCCCCGTTAGCTACCTGTCAATAACGTAACTATGATAAATACCGCCAGGATAAGGCCTGTCGCCACCGATATGCCGGTAATCCTGGTATTCCTTATCTTCTGTACCTTGATATCGGTCTCGGTTACGATCCTCGATATTACGCCTAACATCGGCAGATTGAAATGCATCTTTACGTCTTCGACGCTTAAGAAGGAATGGTCGAGCATCTCAACGGCAAATACTAACGCAAGGCCGGCGCAAAGCCCCGCAAACATGCCCGCGAATAGCACCGCTATCTTATTGGGCTTCGTAGCTTTAAGCGGACGCCGCGCGGGGTCCAGAATCGTGTATCTGGTACCTTCCTTGGATGATTCCAGGCGCTGGGTAATCTTGGCCGTCTCGAGCCGCTCCAGAAGCGTATTGTATAACTTCTGGTTTACGTTCTGGTCTTCGGTAGCTACCTGGTCCATCTTCTCTAAAAGAAGCAGCTTGTAGAGCTTTTCATTAGTCGCTGTAGTGAGTTTTTCCCTGTTTGCGCCTCCCTGCGAGTCCAGATTCGGCTGGGCGAGGTTCTCTTTCATCTTCTTAAGCTCGGTCTTAAGCGTTTTCAGCTCAGCGTCAGAGCCTGCCACCGAAGCCTGTGTCACGTCATAATTACCTCTATTAATCTCTTCTTTAGCCGAGGAGATCTTCTTCCTGAGCTCTATAACCATGGGATGCTTATCCGTGGAATCGACCAGGAGCTTCTTAAGCTGGTCTTCCATCTGGGCCACATCCGCCTGCTTGACCTTCTTCTGGTATAGGCCCAGTTGGTCATTGATGAACGAGATCGCGTCTTCGCTCTCCCTGCTCTGCTGTTTTAAGTTCTCGGATATGAATATATCGGTTATCGTCTTCACTATATTCTGCGACTCAACCGGGCTCGGGCCTTCATAAGCGATGCTTATTATGCTCTGGCCGTGCATACGCACTATTATATTTTTCCTCAGGCCTTTTACAAGAGCTTCAAACTGCGCCTGGTTGCTCACGTTTTTGGCGAGATCGAGAGCCTTTATCAGCTGAAGCATCCTGTCCCAGCCGAGTATCTGCTCCCTTAGAACGGCCAGACGCTGAGCGGTGCTGGTGGAGATCGCCAGTCCCTGGATCAGGGGATTGATTATTCTTCCCTCTTCGACGAGTATCAATGTCGACGCCTGATAAGCCTTGGGAAGGACATTGCCCGCGACAATGCCTGCAATGATGCCTATTATTATAGGAATAATGAGCAGCCATTTTCGCCTGAATATGATCTGCAGGTATTCGAGCGGCTTTCTTATTTTAGCTTGTATGTTTTCCATTGTTCTACTTCTCCTCTTTTTATAATCCCACCGCCGCAATACCCGCGCCTGCCGCGGCCGCGCCGCCTGCCTCGCTGACAGCATTGGTTACCGGCGATATTATCCTGATTATCTTAGCCATGATCGTAGCGGGAATGTAAAGGACATCCCCGGGCTTCATCTCAAGATTGCATTTAAGGTCGCCGCTGTATAATAACTCGAACACATTTACTTCCGTAAAATTGTTCCTGCCTTTATTGTCCGGAGTGATGAGGCGGCATCTTCTCATAGCCGCCGCGTTTGTGGGCAAGCCCGCCGCTATAAGGGCCTCGCGGATCTTTACTGTGTTGCCCCTCATGTAAAACTTGCCCGGATTACCGACCTCACCTACAACAAAAAAGACTTTGCTTAAATATGCTAATATGCGGACGTTCACCTCAGGCTCGATGATGTATTCGGAAAGTATGCTTGAAAGGCGCTCCTGCAGCTGTACTTTCGTAAGGCCGTTTACCAGCACGTCGCCGATGAACTTATACTCGATCTTGCCTTCTGATGTAACGGTATATTGGCCGCTAAACTCGGGATGCCTCCTTACCTCTATTTCAATAACGTCATCCGCGCCCAGGGTGTATTTAACCGCTTCGGTCATAGAGACGGGTGGCGGCGTATTGACAGCAGGCAGATCCCTTAGATTGATATCCACGGAACTGCTTGTTTCGACGACGGCCCTGGTTTGCGCAGGGGCGGTTTCGGCAAAGCACGTGCCTCCTATTATATAGGAAGCGAGGGAAAAGGCGCATAGCGCGCTTACCAACACGTCTTTCGCGTAAGCGCTTGCCGGCTTCTCAAGCTCATTATATTCGTAACTGCTTTCAAAGAATTTTCTTATCATGTCAATATCCCCTTTCTCGTAAAATCTCCATCCGCGCCAATCACGCTTGGAGCGCTTGATCTTCCCCGCCTTCTCCCATCTCATGATGGTCCGCGGCGTAACCCCTACAGACTTCGCGACTTCCGTTATCGATAAGCGATCTTTTAGCACCATTTCCGAAATCCTCCTATTTATATATCTGTCTATGAAATACTATGACTGACCTGTATCTTCCTGTATAAGCAATATCTGTGCCAATGTTTTTAAGGCTAACTTTAACCTGTTTTGTATCTCGGTGTAGGCAATGCGGGACAGTGAAGTCTATTTTTATACATTGTTAGGAATTGAAAGAAAAAAGTTGCTTTTTAATTACTTAACTGGCAAAATACTATATCTAATTATAGTAGGGCAGGTTTAAACCTGCCCTACATCTTGGAATAATATAAACTTATGAAACATAAATTCTCTCAAAACCAAAAACAACAGCAGAAGATGGCCTTAACACCCCAGATGAGGCAGTCTATAGAACTGCTCGCTATGCCTATGAAGGAGCTCGGCGAGTATGTCGACTCTATATTAGAGAAGAACCCTTTTCTTAAGAAAGCTATTGAGAAGAAAAATTACAGGCCAACCGGCGAAATAGGCTCCGAACCTCAAATAACCAGCAATGTTGACCCCAGGCTTGCCCTTCTATCACAGCTAAGAATGAGCAAATTGGACGAGGACCGGATGCGCATAGCCGAATACCTCATCTATGAGATAAACGATAACGGATACATATCCTGCGATATGGATGAGGCCGCATCAGATCTGGGCGCCGATATAGAGACAGTTGAAAATGTGCTCGATATCATTCAGCAGATGGAGCCGGCGGGAATAGGCGCCAGGGACGCGCAGGAGTGCCTTCTTCTTCAGTTAAAGAGACTCGGTAAAGAGAGTTCTACAGAATACAAAATAGTACAGGATTACATACACGAGCTCACTTCTCATGATGCCCAAAGGATCGCTCAAGCCTTAAAGATCGGCGAAGACGATGTCCTGAAAGCATTCAAATCTATCAGGAAACTTAACCCCAAGCCCGCGAGCACGCTACTTAGCGAAAAGATAGATCTGGTGATACCTGATCTTGTCGCCCATATAAAAAAAGACAAGGTCACGATCAGGATAAACCGCGACTGGTTCCCTGTAATAAGATTTTACAATCCTTATGAAAATAAGCCGGATATGATAAAAGATCCGGAGGTCCGGGAGTTTGTGAAGGTCAATGAGTCCGCGGCAAAACAACTGCTCGATAGCTTAAAAAGGCGCGAGGATACGATGTGCAGGGTGGCGAGCTATATACTTAACTTTCAGCTGGCAAGCCTTAAAAGCGGAAAGAGCGGCAGCATAAGAACTATCGCTATTAAAGATGTGGCGGCGGCGCTCGGATTTCATTCTTCAACAATAAGTAGAACGATATCTAACAAGTATATACAATTGGACAAGAAGGTCCTCGCCTTAAACAGCCTATTAAGCAGCGGAATAAAAAAAGCCGACGGCCAGGTAATTTCCAAATCGTATATATTGGATAGGTTATCTTCTATAATCAAGAACGAGGACAAGTCGAAGCCTTTAAGGGATGACGCGATCCATGATCTATTATCAAAGGAAGGCATTCTGATAAAGCGCAGAACTGTCGCCAAATACAGGAATGCCTTAAGGATACTGCCGAAGCACTTGAGGAAAAAAGCCTAAATCGGCTTAATGATCCCCGCCTTGTTCAATACTGCTTGATTACTTAACAAATAACTGGTTTATGGGATAAATTACCTCTTTAACCGCAAGCATTCTATTTAAACCATACCGCTTGGTCAAAATATTCACAACATCTTTCGTTCCTGATGAGTTCTCGCTGTCAAAGTAGCGACGGATCGCCCTAAAGGCGTCTCCCACATCTTTATTACCTTTATATTTCGCCAATTCCTCTTTTACGGAAGCCGGGCCGTCTTTAAAATTGACTGTTGTGTACCATATATCGTAGGCGTCTTTCGCTGTCGAATTTTCCTCATCAGAATAAGCGAATGCCTTCAATAGGCTTATATCCGCTTTCGTACTTGATGAAACTATGATTCATAACATCCCTGCCATCATCTGTCTTCTGTTTCTCAAAGCCCAGGGATCGCAAAATATTATACAAGTTTCTGTATTTACTTTTTTCAGAAACGGCAAATTTTATAGCAAGATCTATATCCAGCGTCCCCAAATACTCTCTAATGTACGATAGTTTATTTTTCACCAAAAGATCGGGCACAAGGCCGCCAACTAAATACAGATTTTTTGATACATCGCCAAACGCGGTGTATATATCGGCCAATATACGCCTAAGTTTGCCTAAATGAATTGGCGAATAATATTCAAATTCCTTGTCCCTCATTTTAATCCCTTTTTAAGAATCTTCAAAATATGATTGGCCTGTTTTTCGCCTCGCAAAGGATTCTTCATAAGATCCGCGTAGAGTTGCAGATTATCCACAATCATCATGCCGCTCTTATTTTGAGCCTTGGTAAAGATATATTGATCGGGCGCTTCGATAAGCGTAAGATTGAACCCCTTATCAATTGCGGAAGCGGATAAAGCTTTTTCGGGAAACTTGTCAAGCGATTCAACATAGACCGATACAATATCGAATATGGCGAAAGGCGCCACTAACGAGGCTCCCGCCTCCTGTGTAAAGGCATATTTGATCCTTCGGCCCGAAAGCGCGGCAGATGTCATCTCCATTAATTTCCGCGGATTTTGCGCCCACACATAATAACTTTTCTTTCTCTCGCGCCGTTTTGTCTCCGATTCTACCCATGCGGAAAAAAGATCGTCAAAATTCGTCAGCGCCAGTTTTTTATCTTTCTCGGTTACGTACCCCATCCCTATCATCGTATTAATAACTCGCGAAACCATGCCTTTACTCAATCTTGTACGTTCAGAAATTTCTTTCTGTGTCCATCTATTCTCGGGCTGGCCAAGAAGGAATTTGGTAACCCTTGCCGCTTTTGGTGAAAATAAAGCTTGCCTCTCGACAACAGCGTCTTTAGGGCGGCTCCTCCCTTCGGTGTAAATGAATATGTTTCCGCATACTATTTTAGCGTTTCCGCTGAAATCAAGATAGCCTATATTATGCTCATCGCATATTTCCTTTCCCCTCTCGCTTATAAAAGGAACGGCTATAACTGGGCAATACGAAGGGTTCGTCTCCGTGAATTTCTTCAGAATGACACTGGCATCCCTGATGTACTGAGGATAACCGGCCGTTTTTACCTCTACGCAGAAATGATAGGCCTGCTTTTTACCCTTAGCCGTTATTAACAGGTCTATCTCCGCCGTTCTTGTTTTTTTGCTGCGCGCAATCTTCCAGCAGGAAAGAAATGGAATGCGTTTTTTAAACTCGCCTTCTACTTTCGTAATAAGCTTTTTTTCCGGTATATACATATACATGCCCTCCTATATAGCATAGTATACAAATTGGTAAACTATGCTATATAGTAAACCATACTTTTCCTCATTTGTCAAGGCAAGGGCTTGAGAATTCCCATCCTGCCCAGGATGAGCAGCATCAGGCTATAGAGGGTTATAGCGCATAAAAGCTTTGCCAGTTCGAGGATTAAATTTTCTCCGCCTTTCAGAATATTCTTCCCGCAGACATACATCATAAATATACCGATGAGATTGCTCATCCAGTAGAATATGAGCACTGTAAGGAGAAAGTCGGACGGGAATAGCCTGATAAACAGGTTTGCGCATAGATAGGAAATCGGGATATTTATGAATGCGTCGTTCCAGAAGGTGAACGGCGAAAGGAGCCACCCGATAAAAAATATCAGCTTGTTCAGGACAGGTCTCATACTCAATTACTCGTCAATATCAGGGCTATACCGGCTACTCCCGCGGGCCGGATACGTTCGCCAAGAAACAAAAGTCCGGTAAACATAACAAAGACAGGCGTGAGCGCCAGAAACGGCACTGACAGCGAAATATCCGTCAGCTTGAGCGCCCTATAATAAAGGAAGGCGGCAAAGAATTCGAACGGCAGGACGTAAAGAAGTATTGTCCTGATGAGCTCGGGGCTTACAGGCGCTATCTTGTTTGAAAAGAAGTACAGGCCTAGAAACGGCGTGGAAAGAAGAAGCGAAAACCATCCGACAAGATATTCGTCACCGGTCTTCGAAAGGATCCTTTTCGCTATCGGGTCTGTTGACGCTGCAAAAATAGCGGATAATAACGCGTATAAAGCCCACACTATTTACACTGCTTCTTTTTCGTTCTCCTCTACGAACCTTTTGATCTCTTCGAGGTTTTCCAGTATAAGGCGGGCCTTGCTCATCCCGAACGTAAACGGATATCTGTCCATCTCCGACGAATCCCGCCCCTTAAAAATCTACTTTTTCAGCGCCCTCTTTGTTTGTCCGATTTCCATGCCGTCTTTGGCAAAATACAGATGCGTTACAGATTCCCCGCTTCCCGAGCCAATCTTTTCATCTGTTCTGCCATATACAGCGGTAGTGTTAACACTTTATCATGCAAAGACAATTTCTCCTGCGAAAAACGTACACCAAACAATGATTTCTTTTCTTCAATAAACAGTTTTAGTGATTTAAGCGTGCCGGTTTTTCCCGCCTTGACCTCCACCGGCAATATCAGGGAAGCTACCGCCACAACATAATCAACCTCAGCCGAGCTGTTTCTTTTATCACGCGCCCAGAAAAACAGGCTGCGCTCTAAATAACTGTCAGAATGGCCCCTTAATTCCTGGCCGATAAACTGTTCCGTTACGGCGCCGGCGTTAATCTGAAAAAAATTATTCGTTAATGTAAGTTCCGCTTGCAGGCCGCAGGCATTCTGCATCAGCCCTACATCAAGGAAGTTTAATTTGAATTTCATCTCATTAACTTGCGCTTCCAGGGGGAGCCCTGAAGCGGCGGTAGCATATACCGGATAAATAATACCGGATAATCTTAAAAGGTTAAGCGCCTGTTTAATATCCCTTGATTTGCTATCGGGGTCGATATTCGAATATTTAATGCGGTCTCCAACGAGCCGCGGAGCTTCATCTAATATCTTTCGCAAATATTTGTGCTCGGAAGATTTAGCGTATTTCCCAAAATCACTCCGATATGTTTGAAGCAGGGAATTTTGGAGTCGCTGACAATTTAAAAAATTTCCGCTTTCGAGATACTCTTTAACTACTGCCGGCATACCTCCCACAATAAGATATACCCGCAACAAATCCATCAGCTTCTGATGTACCGCGTTATCAAATACGCTGTTCAATCGAATTTCCCGAAGATGACGCCGCAACAACTCATTTCCGGATGCCGTTAAAAACTCGCCAAATGACAAGGGCTCAAGATATATAAACTGAATTCTCCCCACCGGCATTTTAAAATCCGGACTGTTAAGAGCGAATTCCATCAATGAACCCGCCCCAATAACGGCAAGCCGATCATACTTTTCTTTGAAATACCGCAAGGCCATTATCGCGTTAGGGCATTCCTGTATCTCATCAAGAAAGAGCAATGTTTTCCCTGCTTCTATGTTTTCGCCCATAAGAAGCTGCAGTTTATTAATAATCTCACCGGGATCAAACGTGGTAAAACATTGTTTAAGTTCAGGCCTAAATTCAAAATTGACAATAACTATATTTTTAAATGCCTTCTTTCCAAACTCTTCCACGATGTAACTTTTACCTACTTGCCGTGCCCCTCGCAGCAATAAGGGCATCCTGTCTTTATGCTCTTTCCAGTTAAATAAATCTCTTTCTATGTCTCTTTTCATGGCTAATTCTTTCTATATATGGCTAATATACAAAGGTATAGTATACCAATATTGGCTATAATACAAGGTATATTTACGAGTCTGTTATTTACGAGTCGAAATTATAGAGGGGTTTTAAACCGGATTGAGAACGCCGGATTTATCCGGCAAAATAGGCATAATAAGGCCCTCTTAAAAACGCTCTCATTTCATTGAAACTGCAGGGGCGGGGCTATTGAGTGTCGTTCTTTTCGTTCTCCTCTACGAACCTCTTGATCTCTTCGAGGTTTTCCAGTATAAGGCGGGCCTTGCTCATCCCGAACGTAAACGGATATTTATCGTCTTCACTGCGCCTCACTATCAATACGGGCTTACCCTTAAACTCGCTTCTCTCTACCATCTATTCCCCCTTTTTTATACACCAGAATAATCCATAAAAGCGCCACCGCTTCAACGATGACAAAAGATACGGAAGCACCAATCATACCATATATCGGCATAAGAATAAAGTTTAAAATTAAACTAAGGCCTGCGCAGGCCCCTGCCTGCCGCAGGACGTCTTTCTCGCGGCCGCAGGCGATGAGCGCCGTCGAATACGGAAGGTTGAATAAAATCAGGACGAGCCCTATCGTCATGATGCTCAAAGGAAGGCTTGCCGGCAGGTACTCCGCGCCTACCGTAACCGTGATAAGATATTTATTAAAAAGGCCGAGAGGCACCAGGATCACTACCGTGAAACCGGCGGCCATTTTTAAAAATTTATTTATGCTGTCGCGAAATCCGGCTTTGTCAAGGCAGAAAGACGCTGACAGCCTCGGCAGCATGGCGCCTGCCAGAAAAAGCATAAAGACAGCCACGGTTCCCGTAACCCTGCGCGAGACCGTGAAGTACCCGACTTCCTGAAGCGGCCTGAAGAGCCCCAATATAAAAATGTCGAGGACATTGTAGACCTGAACGCATAATGAAATAAGCCATATCACAAAGGCCCCCGACAGGTGCCCTATCATCGTTTTAAAATCGGCCATCTTCATCTTAAAGCCGAACCGTAATCGCGCCAAATACACGGTGATTATCGGCAGGGTCGCCGCAAGATAAAGTATGGGTGCCCTGAAAAGATCGGCCGGGCTTTTTACAAAAAGATAGATCAGGCCTACCTGCAATACGGACGTGACCGTAAACGATATGAAAACCATATGCATTTCTTCAAGGCCCTGGAACGCCCACTCGGTAGCGAAGGCAAAGATAAATAGTATGAAGGCGGACTCGAAGATAAGCGCTTTTAATATAGGCGAATGAGACGACATGAACGTCGCGCCGGTCAGGAAAAACACTATGATCGCCGCTATGAAGAAACGTAAAGACACGATCTCGGAGACGTAATTCGATACGAGCGGCCTGTTTTTCGCGACCTCTCTTGTGCCGTAGGTGGAAAGCCCCATATCGATGAAATTCGCCAGGAAGAATATAAGGGTAAAGACATAGGAGATGTAGCCGAACGCAACCGGTGCGAGCGCCCTGGCAAGATAGATAAATAGGATTATACTAAAAAGGCTCGCTACAATATTGGAAGCGGCCATCCACATAAAATTTTTAGATAATTTTTCCACTACTTCTTGATCATCCCCTTAAACAAATCTATATATTCTTTTGCCTTTTCGAGGTCGCTCTTAGGCCCTCCGGCGTCCTGGCCCTTGTTGGCCGCCTTCTCAATTGCCTGCGATATTTTATCTATGGCCATGGCCGCAAGGGCCTGTTTCGATATGGGCCCCAGATAAAATCTCGGGTTCTCCATGTCTCCCTTTATCTTAAAATCAAAGACTATTTCACCGGAGGATGAAGTAAAATATTTAATCAGGTCGGGCACGGTCGTATCCCAGAACTGGGCATTCTCATATCCCGGCTTCACGTAAAATTTTAAACCCTCAAGATGTATTTCGTTCGTTGACCCAAGGCTGCCGTTATCAAAATCGAATATGAGCGTTCCTGAGAATGTGCCGCTTCTGAATACGAACGGTGAATATCGGTCATAATACGGCTCGAACGGCAAAATCTCCACACCCCACACCTCGAACCTGTTTGACATTGTAAGCCTCGGCGCCGTGGGATCCATGCTGACAACCCACCTGACGACCTCGCTTGAATGGCCGCTGACAAGGCCCTCTCCGGTCGAACTTAAGCCAAGCACCCTGGAATATCTATCGTCAAACTTAACGGATATTTCCGAATTGACATTCTCAAAGGTAATCAGATGCGGCCGCGAAAGCCGGAACCTGTCCGTAAAAATTATCCTGCCGTCTTTCAGTAAAAATTTTTCAGGGAGCTTAATGAGGGCCGCCGGATTAATGCCCGCTTGCGACGGCGGCGGAGAGCTCGGATAATTTTGCGCCTGAACCGCTTCCGGAGCCTTTTTAATCATGAGGGCCTGTATTTCGGACAGGTTGCACCTTCCGTCGCCGAGCCTCTCGATGTTCAGTATTGGCCTATTAAAAACCGGATCCAGAATTTCAAACCCCTCGGCCGGCGTCTTTCCCTTCATCCTGTAGCCGCAAGAGGCCTCTTCCATTTCAATCAGGCAGCTATTGGAAAAGTGAGGCGGGTTCAAAATTTTAAAACCGTTGATAACAATCCTGCCGGATTTCGCGTCAAAATTTATCTTATCTATCCTGACGTAATCTGGAAGGTAGCCTCGGATGATCTTGTCGGCTGAATACTGGACGAGCTGATACCTGTAAATAAATATTGCCGCGGCGGCCAGGGCGGCAATAACGATGAGCGCTATCAAAATCTTTTTCATTGGTTCTTTTTAAACAGGCCGAGGAACCTGTCTTCATATGCGCCGTACAAATCCCATCTATCCAGTTCGATTTTCAGCAAAATCGCCTTCGCCTTATCGCCCTCGGCTTCCAGAAAAAGCCTCTCTATCTTCTCCACGATGTAGGGCGGCACCTTCTTCTCGGCCTGATGCGGCTCGCGGCCCGGCTGGCTTTCTATCGTCAATACATCCTTTACCCTGTCCTCTATCATGGACATCTTCTCGTCCATGTCTTTAATAAAATCCTCGAGCTCCTTCAAATCGATCTTAAATTTCAGGATGCGCTGCAATACATCGATTATCGCCGCGGATGCCTTCGGGTTCGGGAGGCTTATCGCGTATTGGGGCATCGTCGCCAGAAGGCACAGCGCCTCTATGCCCTTCTTCTCGGCAAAGCCCAGAAGAAGCCCGTTCATTCCTGATATGTGGCCGTTTTCCATGGGGCTTATGCCGAAGCTTGCGATGATATCAAGAAGTGTTTTATTGTTGACCGCGCCGTATACGTGCGGAGATTCCTTGTAACTTATAGGAAAAGGAAAGGCCGCCCCTGTATATATTCTTGAGACCCTGAACCTGGAGGCAAGATCGATAACCTTACTCAATAGCTCAATGCCGCCGGCGCCTGCCACATGAGCCTCGCCTTTGAATATGACGAGCTCCGGATTGCGGGTATAGTAGAAGGCGTTCTGCGGGTTTGGCGGAAGCGATGCTATGCCGTTCTCGACTACGACCGAATCGAGCAAAGTCAACGGGTTTACTTTTATCTCGGCGAATCTGGAAGCCTTTAACTTCTTCTGCAGGTAGTCGACCACTCCCAGCGCGACGCTGCCCATACCCGGCCAACCGCCTATCATCACAGGCCGGACAAAATCTATATTCTTATATATTTTAATTTCTTCCATTTTCGGCGCCCCAGAGGCCTTTTCGTTTAACTCTTGCCTCTTGCTGCAATTTAAGAAAATATCCGGCCCTCGAAACGTTCGGCGGAATCGTCATGACCTGGCCGTAACCCTCTTCGAGGATCTTCGCGTTAACAAAGGTCCCGTCTTCAAGGTAAACGTAGGCAAGCATCCTTCCATACTTATCATATTTTTCGACATCGGCCTGGAGCCTTACTGATTTACCCGCGCATAACGATTTGGTAAAATCGCGGGCCCTCCTACCCATCGCCTGTATCGTTTTAATACCTTTATCGCTCTTCTTCGAGTCACTTAAAAGTTTCCGGCTGTAATGCAGCTCCGGGGTATCTACGCCTATGAGGCGGACCCTGCGGCCGTCCGAAAGCTTTAACGTATCTCCGTCGACAACGCGCTCGACATAGCAAAATTCCTCTTTGGCCTCCAGATATTTCGTAAAAGGCGGGGACTTAAAACCGAGGTAAATTACAGACGCTATGACAAGCGCCGCTATCTGCAGGTTCCTGATGTCTTTTTTAATAGTATGTCTCTTCTTCGGAAACGAGCTTGCCGGCCGCGTCATATTTTTTAATTACTTTTTTGCGTCCGCCTTCCGGCCCCGCCAGTTCCTCCGAGACCTGCACATTCTGCGCCGGCAGGACGGTGGATTGTGCCATGGGTACCGGTTGCGCGCGCGGCGCGGGACGTCGATAGACCCTTTTCGGCTGAGATGGCTGGGTAATGGCGTCAAGAAGCGCGCCCCCGATAACTCCGGTACCCGCGCCTATCAGCGCGCCGGTGCCGGCGTTGCCGCCCGACGCACCTGATGCGATCGCGCCGGTGCCGGCGCCCAAGAGCCCCTGTTTCAGGACCTTCTGAGTGCCTGATTCCTGCGGCGGCTCTTCGTAATAATAATCCTCGGGCTGATCATCGTAGTAATAATCGTCATCCGCGGGCGGCGGCTGCGCTGCCCTCCTGCGAACGGGCCTGGATGAGGATGAAGGCGTCGTAATGGCATCGAGTAGAATACCTCCTATCGCTCCGGTCCCGGCTCCTATCAAAGCGCCCTTGCCGGCATTACCGCCGGACGCGCCTGATGCGATCGCGCCGGTGCCCGCGCCGAGCAGCCCCTGCTTCAGGACATTTTTCATCGTGTCATCATCCTGGCAATAAGCGAGGCTTGCGATGAATACGGTTGTCAAAAACACGGCCAAGGCCGTTAACATATTAAATTTCTTCATAAGCGTATCAACCTCCATATTTATCCCGTTAGAAAGGACGTCCTTTCTAACGGGGTTTATCATAATCAAATATACATTATAAACGCGAAAAATTCAAGAAAATAAAAGAAGAAACCGATACAACCTGCGAGGTTTGATAGCAGCTATCTGTCAGTTAACCTCGCAGGTTGTATCGGTTCATCCAGGTATTCTTTAGGGAATATATTGTCAAGCCCCAGAATACAATTCGGGTCGAAGGCCTTTTTTATCCCGGCCATCTCCAGGATACCCTGTTTCCCGTACATCTCTTCCAGATACATGTGCTTTATCTTGCCTATGCCGTGCTCCGCCGAAACAGTCCCGCCCAGAGAAAGCCCCTTCCTGACAAAAGCCAAAATAAGATCGCGCGCATCCCTCTCTTCATCGGGTGATCCCGGAAGGATATTGGCATGGACATGATTTTCGCCTATGTGGCCGAATATCACGTGAGCCAAATTCTCTTTTTTAAACGCGTCCATATAAAAATCCATCATCTCTATGAATTTATCGTCAGGCACGGCTATATCCGCGCTCAATTTTTTAAAACCGCTCCTTCGGAAGATCTCATTTACGGATTCCGGTATGGCGTAACGAAGCCGGGTAAAAATACGTGCGTCTTTTTCGTTCATCGCCGCCCACGTACTATCCATCGAAGAGTTGTGTTTCTCGATTAAATTAAGCCATTCTCCGATGGCCGCGTCGTCGATACTGCCATCCGTCTCCTGCTCGAAAAATATAGCGGCCTTCTTGCCCCTGGGAACATTTGTATTTTTTTCGTATAAAAATCCGAGCGCGTTTGAATCAAAGTACTCTACGGAAAGGATGCCTCTGGCGATTTTGGCGTCTTTCGCGAAGAGCCACGCGTCCGGCTCGCGGTCAAAAAATACAAACGAGCTGAATATGCCCGCAGGTTTTCTTACCAGCTCCATCCCGATCTCAACGATGACGGATAGCGTACCCTCCTGGCCTATGAAGAGGTCTATAATGTCCATCCCCGGTTTCGCGTAATACCCGGCCGAACTTTTGACGTTTGGCATCTTATACGCCGGCATCGGTATATCGATACGTCGTCCGCCGGGCAGCATAACCGCGGAATTATCCTTGTCTATGAATTTTTCTCCGCGCCGGACGGAAAATATCTCGCCTGTGGCAAGTACCATTTTGAGCATATTGACGCGTTTTCTTGTGGGCCCGTATTTCAGCGACCTTGAACCGGAAGCGTTGGTAGCGACAGTGCCGCCTACGAACGCCGTCTTTTCGGTCGGATGCGACGTGTAAAACAATCCTTTTTTTTCGCAGGCGCTTTTAAATTCTTCCACCGGAACGCCTGCCTGGACCGTCGCGCTCATGCGGGCTTCCGAGATATCGACTATCTTATTAAGCCTTTCCGTAGAAATTACAACACCGCCGAACGGCACCCGCGATCCTGTTGTGCCGGTGCCCCCGCCGGAAATCGTCATCGGAATCTTATCGACATTGGCTTTTTTTATAAAATCGGATAGTTCTTCGATGCTGGCAGGTATGATAACTTTATCGGCATGGCCGCCCTTAAGATTTGAGCTGTCCTCGAGGTAGTTAGTTAAAGCGGCAGGATCGGTCTTTGTTAGCATGAAACTAATTATACATCAAAAAGAAGGAATTGCAAGATTAGCGCTTGATATATTCAAGCGCTCTTTTGGCTTCTGTATTCTGCCAATCTTTCTTGAAACCGGCATTCCGGCCTTCCGGATATGACGTCCTGAGCGGCGGTTGGATAGCGCTCGAACCGTAGGAATTTTGGATCGGATTCGTAGAACTTTTGAAGTGGACCGCAAGAACAACGCCGGCGATAATTACAAAGGAAAACGCCGTGCAAGCGACAAGGCCTACTCTGTAATTGACGGCGCGGTTTGTGCGGCATTTCATTTCTATGCCGGATACCAGGTTTCCGGAGAGATATTCTCCGACGATTTCCAGCGCCTCGTTTTTATCGGCGGCTTCGGTGGTGATTTGTATTGTTGTTTTATATTTCATAATTCAATCTTTGTATTTTGTTAACATATAAATTGTATACTATTCCACAAAGATTGTCAAGTCATAAAATCTATCTTTTTTAAACCTTAACCATAACCGGATTTAACCTACGAGGTTGAATGGTTATTTTTTGTTTTGGAGGGTTTTGATAAGCCTTTTGCCTAACGTGTGGGATTTGTTCATGAAATTTTTTTTGCGCTTGATCTCCCCTTTAGCATCGACTCCGCCGCAATAGACTTCGCCATAGTATTTGATGCCAAGAACGGCGAAGAGGTTCTTCAAGACCTGCCTTGAATTCCTGAAAAAATCCTCCCTCCCGGCGCCGGATACGCACAGAAACACCCCGGCTCTTTTCTTTTCGGTTAAGGGCGGTTTTTTCAAGACTTCTTTCTTGATCCAATGAGGCTGGAATCTGTCGACCACAAGCTTGAGCTGGGCGGGGATATTACCGAAATATACGGGCGCGGCTATCGCGACAACATCGGCATCGTCTATGCCATTATATATAAGGCGCATGTCATCGTCCATGCCGCACTCGCCGGTCTTATGGCAGCATTCGTTTTCCCTGCAAAACTTTATTTCGAGGTCGCTTAAAAATATCTTCTTGACCGAACATCTTCCCGCGGACATTGCGCCTTCAAGGAAGCTGTCCAGGATGAGTTCGCTGTTGCCGGCCTTGCGGGGGCTGGCGCATATTCCCAATACTTTGATCAATTTACTTAACGCTTATCGCGTTCACCGGGCATTGCCCAGCGATTTCTTTTATATCGCAAGAATCGCACTTTTCGGATATCACATGCGCCAGGCCGTCGTCTCCCACTTCAAATACCTCAGAGCAATTTGAAGAGCATAGCCCGCAGCCGGTGCACAATGAATCGTCTATGGAGATCTTCGCCATTCTGATCCCTCCCTTTTTCTTGCTCCTTCTTCGCTTATTTGGCTTCCTTATTCGGTATAGTTAAACCTACGGCCTTTGATATTTCCCGGAATTCTTTTTCATTGATATCATCAAGTGACTTGCGGCGCTTGTCAAGATGTTCGTTGAACTTGACCGCCTTCTCCTGCATCATCTCGTGCGTCTCCTCGGAGCCGCCGACTAAATGGAAATTCTCGCCTTTCGTGATCCTCACGTGGCCGTCTTTACAGTCGAAGCCCATGCCAAGCAATATTTTTCTGTATGCCCTGTTCACCCAGCACCTTCCTGACTAAATCCTGTAGACAGAGTCCCCTATCCGGACGCGCGATTTGACAAGGAGGCCTATCTCCTGGGCCTTCCTGCCTTCCTGTATCGATACGTGGTCCAGCTGTATCGACCGGACCTTCTCCTTAAAATCCGTTGTGTGGCCTTTCAGGTAGATTTCGTCCCCAACCTTAAGGCCGTCTTTTAAAAGAAGGACCGCCGCGGCGTTGACGTGCGGAAAGTAATGAGTGACCTCGCCGATCTTTTCAAGCCCCAGTTCCGGCGCTTTCTTCACGGCTTTTTTAGCTGTCTTTTTCCGTGAAGCTTTGGCTTTCTTTACTTTCCTGACCTGTGCTTTCTTTACTCTCTTTACCGTCTTTTTTTTCTTCTTCGCCATATCGCACCCCCGAAATTTATGAATATTATATTATCATACAAAATTATTTGCAAGGCAAATTTTATCATTTAGCGGGCACGATCCGCATTTGGGTTTGGTTTTACAATAGTCTTTCGCAAGGCGTACTACAAGCGCGTGGTATTCGTTGAATAACCTATGTTTACGCGGAAGATTCTTCATGAAAAACCGTTGAATGTCGTCATACCCGGCATCGCCAGAAATCAGCCCGAGCCTTGAGAAGACCCTTTTCGTATAAGCATCCACCACAAAAACGGGCCTCTGGAACGCGTATAGTAAAATCGAATCGCATGTTTCCGGGCCGATGCCGTTCACGCCAAGAAGCTCCTCGCGCAGTCCTTCTGTATTGAGGCGCGACAGCTTGCCAAGATTCGAGCCATATCGCGAAGACAGGAACGACAAAAAATTCGCCAGCCTTCGCGCTTTGAGATTGTAGAAGCCTGCCGGTTTTATAAGCCGCGGCAGCCTTTTCGCGCCGACCCTCTTCATCCCGGAAGGAGATGATAATGCCCCTGCCTTCTTAAGGGAAATTATCGCTTTCTCGACGTTGGACCATGCGGTATTCTGCGTAAGGATGGCGCCTGCGATCACCTCGAAACGCGTGTCGGCCGGCCACCAGCGTTGAGGCCCGTAGAATTTATACAACCTTTTGTATATGCTGATTAGTTTATTCGAAATAATCCGTATCGCTGTATTTATATTTACAGATGCCCCTTTTGGAGCCCCGGATGAATTCGACCAGGTGCGTAAGCTCTTTCGAGGGCGTCAATTTTTTAATCTCTTCTATCGCCTGCGCCGTATTGAGTTCGGACATATACAAAAATTTATACGCTTCTTTGATGTTATTTATAAGCTCCCGCGAAAACTTCGCCCTCCTCAAGCCTATCAGGTTGACCGACCGCACCACCGACGGGCCCCTCACCAGCATGTATGGCGGCACGTCTTTATTGACGCCTGTAAACCCTCCGATGATCGAAAGCGCCCCTATGCGGCAGAATTGATGGACGACGACATTACCGGAAATGAACACGCCGTCTTCCACCAGCACGTGGCCGGCTAAAAGGGCGCAATTGGCTATGATGACGGAATTACCTATATGGCAATCGTGGCCTACGTGCGATACGGCCATTAGGTAGCAATTGTCGCCGATAACCGTGGGATGGTCTTCCTTGGTCCCTCTGTGCACGGTGGCATATTCCCTGATCACGGTATTTTTACCGACAAAAAGGCGCGTCTTTTTGTTCTTATCGAACGTCAGGTCCTGAGGCAGGTGCCCGACTACGGCGCCCATGTGGATCTCGGCGCCCTCTCCTATCGATGTGCCGCCGGCAATATGCGCATGCGGCCAAATCTTCACGCGGTTTGAAATCTCAACATCGTCTTCGATAACGGCGAACGGCCCTATCTCGACACCCTCCCCTATCCTGGCCTTTTTACTGACTATGGCCTTGTCGCTTATACTCACGGGACTCATTTATTTTTTCCCTCTAATTTATCGAGCAGTTTATTTATCACCTCGGCGATCGGCATAATGTCGTCGCCGCGCCTAATATTCAGCCTCCTGTGGTGTTCGCCATGGTCCGAAATTCTATGCAATTCTTTCTCCACCCTTTCCAGCGGGCCGGCGAAACGGTGAGAAAGGACTATCCCCCATAATATCAGGATTAAAAAGATCGGCGGCACCCCGATTAGCAGTATAAGGTTTATCTTGTGGATGACGGGAAAGAGGTTGTAGGCTATATATTCCGGTATCCCGATCTGCTCCGCCATGATCTTGAATATCAGATAATAGAGGCAGGCCGTTACAAAGATAAGGGGTACTATCATCGATACCATCAAAAGGCCCAGATATCTCATCTGGATACGGCTTCCTGTAAGATATTTTGTCCTAAGGAATCTCGCTCTCAAGGTCTCCTCCTTCCAGCCTTATTCGGCTCTTCTTTATAACCGACCGTTATCTCGTCATACAGGGCTTCGGCGGACGTCTGGGTGTGTTCCGCGTTAGTCATGAACGCGATAGCGCCTATGCCGGCCTCCGGCGGACGCCCAAACATCTTTATGTAATCCGATACGATGTCCCTTTCTTCCGTAAACCAAACGTTTTCTTCATCTATGCCGCTCTTCAACACCATGAGCTTGATATTCTCGGAGTAGGGGCTTGTCCCGACAGCGCCCGCGGGAAGCGATTCCGCCCAGACATATTCAAGGACCTTGTAGTTTGTGATGAACATCGCCGGGAAAATGACGTAAAACCTCGCGGCAAAATCGTCCTCGTTCTCCCCGTCTAAGCTCTCTTCGAATTTCTTGGCCGGGAAAATCCGCGCCCTCCACTTCCAGCTTATTACAGGATGTTTGTTTTTGGCGTCGATATTTATGCGGTAATATAACGCCGAGGCCGATTTATCGCTCGTGCCCCTTACGTAAGAGAGGTCTCCCGACTTCTCGATATTATACGCGACCCTGCCCTTAAAAACTTTCTCTTCCCAGTCCTTCAGCGAATCGTTTTCCGAAAAAGGGAATTGCGCAAGAAGCCCTACCTTATATTTCGATACCGGCGCCGCCCCTCTCTTCTTTAAGGGCGGGCCGAAGAACAGGGCCGTAAATATTATCGAGATTATTATTATGGCGTAAATCCAGAACCGTTTCGGCAAAATTTGTTTCATCGTATTATCGGTATATTTTATGTTTATACGCAAGGATTGTCAATGAAATAAGAGGGTCAATACAACCTGCGAGGTTAACTGGTATAAAACTACCGGCAAACCTCGCAGGTTGTATTGGTATCGTAGATTGTATTGTTACAAAAATCCCCTGCTCTTTTTAAGGAGCAGGGGATTTTTTATTATACAACTAACTATACTTAGAAGCTTACCTTTACCGTTCCGACTAAGTCGGTAGCAACCTTATCATATCCACTCTGATTACTTGCAGCACTAACTACTAAGCTGCTTCGGTAAGTTTCATTCGGCACGAACCATGCGGCGAGAAGGCCGAAGCTAACATCTTCTGTATAATCCCAGTTGATGTTAATGTCGACTTCCTGACCGATGAATCCGCCGGTCGACTGACCGTCAAGCACGTTCGCGTTAAACGTTCCCGTATTGGGGGTCCAGAAATACTGATTCCAGAACAAGTTGTAGTTCGCCTTCACCGTTACGCTATCGATCGGCTGAACGCTCCCCATGAAGACCATCTGATGCTGGTTGGTCCTGGAATCATCCGCGCATGACTGCGTAACAGCGCCACTCACCGCATATCTTGCCGTCGAGTAAAACTTGCCGACAAATTCACGGATGGCGGAATCGAACTTGCCTCTATACATCGGATTCCACCCGGTATAGGTGCCGCCGGCATTGACATCGCCATAGCTCTCATTCTTATCGCCGGAGTAGTAAATATACTCAGCGCCTATCTTAGGCTTCCATGCCGTCTTATCGGCAAAATACCTGCATTCGCCGCTCACATCGAGCGCCCATGCGCTGCGGGGCCTCGAAGTCTGCTGCAGAGTCGAACCCAGATACGAACCGCCCTGCCACGCGATTTCTCCGTTTAGCGTGAAGGCGTTGATCGGATCGAAACTGCCTCTCAAGCCCAGCGTATAGACGTTATTGGTGCTCTGCGTCTCGCCGAAATGAGTGATCGAATCATCCTGCTGGTAGAACCAGTATGCTTCGGATTCGGCGTTGTAGGAGTTGAACTTGTAGCCTACGTTTACGCCCCACAGGTCGACGCCGTCTTTGGCCTGCACCCCATCGGTGTAGATGTTCGAGTAAATACCTGTGATCGTCCACGGATCGTAATCCAACACCGCCTTCACCGCGTCAAACGAATTGATGGCGGTGTATTCCGGAGCCGACAGGTTGCCGCTTGCAAGTATCGTATTCGAGCCTGGCCCGGAACCAGGGTTTTGCTGGTTGGCGCCTACGATGAAGCCTTTACCGAACCATAGGTCCTGGCGGCCGATCGTCACCGTCAGCGGCGAATAGATGAAATTCTTCAACTGCACATACGCCAGGTCGATCATCACGTCGAACTCATCCTGGTTAGCGATATAAAGCCCGCGGCCGTTTGGATTCATCGTGCCCGTCGCACCGGTCGAATCATAAACGTTCCAGTCTCTCTGATTGAGGATCCTGATGACGGTCTGGACGTTATCCGTCAGGTCCGCGTCGATCTGGACGGCGGCAACTGACATCAGCCATTGTTGCTGAGCGCTGTCTGTTCCGGTGATAATCGCTTCATCCGGATGGCTCCTTAAGTTATACTGATCTCTCAGCAAAGCCCTCATCGTGAGGTCTCCGCTTACCTTTACGCTCTGGGTTTCAGCGTAAACGCTTCCCGCAACCGAGAGCGCTATCGCTAAAACGCAAAGTATCCTTAAAAACTTCATAATACCTCCTTTTAGGAATTTCTTATTATATATATGAAAGTTTGGATTGGTTGTCCAACTTTATGTATGCATTACTTCTTTATCTATATCACCACATCCTGATAGCTTAAGGCTATTTTAGATACCACCTCCTCTTTCGCCAAGATTTAAGTTATCTATGGTGTTATAGGCTGAACTGCTCCTAAAATTTACTCTGTAAAATTTTAGGATGGCCATTCCAAAATTTTACATTGAAAATTTTGGAATTACTATTTATTATTAACATAAGTATAGCATATGTTAGGAATTTGTCAAGCCCTTTGCGCAGGTTCAACAGTTAGCGGCTAAATATGCGGAATTCCTAACCAAAGCCTTGATTTCGGCATCTTTGAGCCCTATATCTTGCAGGATACGCCTTGCCTGGCTATGGGATACCAGATCATCGCCTGAATGGGCGTCGTTATTCAGTACGAGCTTCGCGCCTCCCAGATTAGCCATCTTAAAGACGCGCTTATTTGTCTTCAGGTGATTCTTCCTTGTGGTAAGCTCGAGATAGACGTTATTCCTTGCGGCCAGGACGGCGTCTTCCCTGTTTATAAGGCCGGGGTGGGCCAGGATATCGCAGCGAGCTTCTATGGCCCTCCTGTTTGTACCCGGCATAACGGGTTCGGAGAGGGTCTCCCCGTGAACCACCACTATCTTCGCGCCGAGTTTTCTGGCGAGCCTGACAAGCGGTTTAATCTCTTGTATCGGCGCGTGCGTAATTTCAGCCCCCGGAATCGAGCGGATTTTCCAGTAACGGTTCAATACCTTACAGACATTCACGATCCTCGGGATAACGAAATCGATATTGGAGGCGTCGACGTGGTCGGAGAGCGCGATCGCCGTGTAGCCTTTCGCTTCCGCGCGCCTCACCAGCTCGCTTGGCAGAAGTTCGCCGTCAGAAAATAGCGTATGTGTATGTAAGTCTATCATAAATAACTCAAAAGGCAAAACGCAAAAGGTAAAAGTGTTGTGTCCTTCAGACCTAAATTTGCGATTTTGATTTTTGCCTTGAACTTTTACCTTTTTACTTTTGCCTTTTACCTTTCCGTTGGCTGAGGCCAAATTTGATGGCGCCCCTGGCCCGAGTCGAACGGGCGACACCAGGTTTAGGAAACCTGTGCTCTATCCATCTGAGCTACAGGGGCGAGTATACCACAGAATATTGTAAAGTGAAAGTGATTATAGCAACTTTTTCGGAGGGTGTAAAGGAAGAATTTATGGAGTGCAAACTCTTTAGGTAACTTTCAAGTGTGACGCATGCCTGCCGGTAAGTTTAGGAAAGGAAATACTAAGCCCGCGTCCTAATGACCGCGCTATCTTGATCATCGTCTCTAATGTCAGGTTCTTCTCTTCCCCCGTCTCGATCTGCGATATGAACTGTTGGGATACGCCAAGCTTCTTGGCCAGATCCGCCTGCCGCATATGCTTCTCTCCTCTAATCTCGGCAATCCTCTGCGCCAACGCGACCTTTACGCACTCAATTTCATAGAGCCGATTAAACTCTTTATCTTTCAGCTTTTCTTTTAACCCTATGTCAACATTTTCTAATTTAACTTTTCTCATTTTTCTTACCTCTCAAGTTCAATTCGTTCAATATTAGCTCCGCAGGCCTCTATTTTCATCCTTCTCTTTATACATAATTTCAAGTCGTTCTCCGGTATCTTATTAACGTGTTTCTTAATCGCATGGACCAATACCGCCCTGTCGCGCAAGTAAAAGAAATAGAATATTCGGTTGTCTCTAGGCCGTAATTCATATATGCCGTCTCTTAAATAATCCGCCATGGGCCTACGCAGATTATTGCCTTGATTTTTTAATTCAGCGATATAGGCGTAAACCTTAGCCTGTTCTTTCTCGGTCAAAGAATTGATGAATTCCTTAACCGGTTTACAACCGTCATCGTCTATAAAATAATATACGCCTTTAAGCATGCCTATACCCACTTTAAAGTATACAAGATATAACTTGTTTTGTCAAGCTTAAAAGGAAAAATAGGAGATACAACCTGCGAGGTTAACCGGTAGATAGCTACCGGCAAACCTCGCAGGTTGTATTGATAAAAAAGCGTGTCCGATTTTCCTAAAACTGATACCCCAGTCCGACGCCGAGGATTTCCGCCGCGGCGGTTACTTTAGTTCCGTTGCCGTTTACGCTGTATGTGTCTCCGCAGCCGTTATCCGCCTTTACACCCATAAAATGATGCTCCCACACGAAGTCAAGGGACAGGTTCTTCATCACAAAATATGAAAAACCCATAGTAAGATGGTGCTCCATGATTACCGGCAGAAGCGCGTTGGCGAAGACGACATGCGCCTGGACAGGGCTTTTTCCATACATATACCCGAGACGCAGTTTAAACTTATCGTCATTCTTCTTATCCTTAAAACTATATTCGCCGCCTGTCGCGAAAACCCACTGGTCCCCCCATCCGAAACCGCCTGATTCAGGGCCGTTTCTGGCAAGCTTCACATCCGTCCAGTTAATATACCGGGTGTCGAACGTCCATTCGAAATCCCTGATTGGTTTCAATGATACGCCGGCATTTATCACCGGCGGCTCATCTATATACGGCAGGCAGTCTTTGTATTTATAATGATGGCCAAACCATCCGTGGCTTTCGTAAGACGCTCCGAGATTCAGCATTTCATTGAACTTATACAGAAGGCCTAGTGTAAAACCAGCACCTGGCGCAAAGTCCCAGTCTCCATTACCTGCCGTCTCCAGATACTGACTGGCGTAGGTGGCGGTTGTCGTCAGGTTCGTCCTTAAGCCTTGTATGCCGATGTTGGCGGTGCCTCCAAAAGACAGCTTGTCGTTAAATGCCACCGCTATGCCCGGCGCGATACGCAAACTTCTCAAATCTACCATTTTATCGAAGTCATGTGTATCCCTGAGGAGGATAGGGTTAAAACGAGCTGCCGGATAATTAAGTGCCAAACCGGCCATTGTAAAGATCCCGCAACCGACCGATACCGGGTACTTGTCCGTACCCGGGATACGATAACTTATGCCCGCGTCGGCTCCGGGCAGATAAGTAATATTGCTCTTCTGCCGCGTGCCGGCATTTGCGAGCACCCCTTCCGTGTGCATGGTAACATCGTGAGGCAGGATATTGAGATATTCCAGATCGATCCTGTTCCCTATCCATACGAGACTGGCGGGGTTCCTCACTAAACATGATGTGTCTGCCGGCGAAGCGGTAGTAGCGCCGCCCATGCCGGAGTCTCTGGCGCTGAACCCTAAAAATCGCGTCCCGTTACCGGCATACGCGAAATCGTTTAAAACAAGGCACATCGCAAACGCTAAAGCTATAACTAATATAATTGCCTTACCTTTTGATATCATCGCTATGTTTCTCCTTTCCTCATTTTCTAACCAGGTTATTCTAACCTGGTTAGATTTGGCAGGTTAGAAATAAAAAATAGCATTGGAAAAAATTCCAACGCCATAAGTATACATGATGAATCCGATATAGTCAAATCGGCGTATCAATTAGCAGTATTCGTCTTTTATCAGGGAGAATACTTCGCAGCCCTTCAGCTTCTCACGGCCCTTCAGGGGAAGAAGCTCTATTACGAACGCTATCCCGACGATATATCCGCCCATCTTTTTCACGAGCCCGCTGACAGCGGCCACCGTCCCGCCTGTGGCCAGAAGGTCGTCGACGATCAAAATCCTGTCGCCCTGTTTGAACGCATCCTGATGGATCTCGAGCGTATCCGTGCCGTATTCGAGGCCATAAGTTACCGCGAGCGTCTTATGCGGAAGCTTGCCCTTCTTTCTTACCGGAACAAGCCCGGCGCCGAGCTTATAAGCTACGGCCGCGCCGAAGATAAAGCCTCTTGCCTCGACGCTCAACACATAGTCTATTTTTTCATTTTTGAATTTATCGGCGATCGTATCGACCGCGTCCCTTAAAGCGTCTTTATTTTTAAGGAGCGTGGTTATGTCCTTGAATATGATCCCCTTTTTCGGAAAATCCGGTATGTCCCTGACGCAGGATTTGAGATCCATCATAAGATCCTCCCGTTTTTGTTCACCCGGCCTTCAACGCGGCTTCCTTATCCTGCTGCAGCATAAATTCGCGCATCTTCTTCATCGCGGCGGACTCTATCTGGCGGACGCGCTCCCTTGTTATGCCGAAATGTTTCGCCGTGTCCCTTAATGTATGCGGTACGCCGTTCTTCAGCCCGAACCTGAGAGACAATATCTTCTGCTCCCTCTTCGACATCTTTTCGAGCATGCACTTTATCCGTTCCTGCGTCAGGAAATTGGAGAGCTCGTCGGCGGCCGAGACCATATTCTCGTCTTCGATAAGATCGAGGAATTCGGTCGAGCCCTCTTCGCCGACGGGCGCGTTAAGGCTGGATGTGCCGGATGCCATCTTGGAAAGCTGCTTGGCGCGCTTCATGGGAAGGCTCATCCGTTTGGCTATCTCGGCGAGGCGCGGTTTTCTTTTCAGGGAATTCGTAAGATGCTCGGTGACTTTTTTAAACCGCATAAGTAATTCTATAATATAGACGGGCATCCTTACGGTCTTGCCCTGGTTCGCTATCGCCCTCGATATGTATTGCCGTATCCACCACGCGGCGTATGTCGAGAACCTGTACCCTTTTTTCGGGTTGAATTTTTCTACGGCCTTCATGAGGCCGAGGTTGCCTTCCTCGATGAGGTCCATCATCGAGACGCCGAGGTGCGAATATTTCTTGGCGATATTTATGACGAGGCGAAGGTTCGACTGGATCATCCTCGCGCGGGCATGCTTATCGCCTTTCTTGATACGCTCGGCAAGATCTATCTCTTCCTCTGCGGTCAGGAGGGGCAGCTTCTTTATATCCTTGAGATATAATCTTATCGCATCCATATATTATTTTTTCTTCGCTTCAACCGCCGCCTGCGCTGCCGCAAGACGGGCTATCGGCACACGGAACGGCGAACAGCTCACGTAATTCATCCCGGCCCGATGGCAGAATTTGACGCTTTCCGGATCGCCGCCGTGCTCGCCGCATATACCGACTTTGAGATCTTTGCGGGCCGCGCGGCCGCGGTCGATGCCAATCTTGATAAGCTCTCCCACGCCGTCCTGGTCGATCGTCTGGAACGGATCGGCCGGCAGGATCTTGGAATTCAAATAATCCGGCAGGAAGCCGCCGATATCATCTCTCGAGAATCCGAAAGTCATCTGCGTAAGATCGTTCGTCCCGAACGAAAAGAATTCGCACGTTTCGGCTATTTTTCCGGCCTCGAGCGCCGCGCGCGGGATCTCTATCATCGTCCCGTACATATACGGTATCTTTTTCACGCCTAATTTGGCCGAGACCTCTTTATCCACTTTTTCGACGATCGCCTTCTGGTTATCCAATTCGGACCTGGCGCAGGTAACCGGGATCATTATCTCCGGCAGAGCCTTCTTGCCCTCTTTGATAAGCTCTACGGACGCCTCGAGAATAGCCCGGACCTGCATCTCCGTTATCTCGGGATATGTTATTCCGAGCCTGACGCCGCGATGGCCGAGCATCGGGTTGTTTTCGTGTAAGCCTTCGGCGCGTTTACGAAGCTCGCTCATATCGACGCCGAGTTCTCCGGCAAGCGCTTCCAGCTTATCTTCGCTGTGCGGGACGAATTCGTGCAGCGGCGGGTCGAGGAGCCGTATGGTTACCGGATACCCCTTCATCGCCTCGATCGTCGCCTTCATGTCGCTCTTGACGAACGGGAACAGCTCATCGAGCGCCTTGCGCCGCTCGGCCTCCGTCTTCGACATTATCATTTTCCGAAGGAGAAAAAGCGGCTTGTCGCTGCCTTCACCGTAAAACATGTGCTCGGTGCGGAACAGGCCGATGCCCTCGGCGCCGAACTTCATCGCCTGCGCGGCGTCTTTCGGAGTATCCGCGTTGGTCCGGATTTTCAAGGTGCGGGTTTTGTCGACCAGCTTCATCAGTTCGGTATAAGATTTGTTATTTTCAAGGTCGATATCAACCAGCGGAAGTTTACCGTTATAAACAAGCCCCTTCGTCCCGTTCAAGCTTATCCAGTCGCCCTCTTTAACCGCCGGCCCCTTCTTCGTCTTGAAAGATTTATTGTCATCGGCGATATCCAGATCGGCGCAGCCGACGATACAGCACTTGCCCCATCCGCGGGCTACGAGCGCCGCGTGCGATGTCATGCCGCCTTTAGAGGTAAGGATGGCCTGCGCCTTGTGCATTCCGTCGACGTCCTCAGGGGATGTCTCTTCGCGCACAAGAATGACTTTCTCGCCGCGCGAGGCCCATTCGACGGCGTCCTTAGACGTAAATACAACCCGCCCGATCGCCCCGCCGGGGCCTGCCGGCAATCCTTTGGCTATAGGAACCGTTGTTGATTCGGCCTTTGGATCGATCATCGGAAGAAGCAGTTCGACAAGCTGGTTCGGCGCCACGCGCATTATAGCCGTATTCGCATCGATAAACTTATCTTTATACATATCCACCGCCATACGCACCGCCGAAACACCGTTACGCTTCCCGACGCGGCACTGAAGCATAAAGAGCTTGTCCTTCTCGATAGTGAACTCGATATCCTGCATATCCTTATAATGATTCTCGAGGCGCGTCCGTATGCTGTCAAGTTCCCTGTATATCTCCGGCATGATCTTTGAAAGGGTGGGTAAACTTTTACTCTGTTCGTTCTTGGAATAATCGTTGATGGGCCCGGGCGTCCTTATGCCCGCGACAACATCTTCGCCCTGGGCATTCACCAGGTATTCGCCGTAGAACCGGTCTTCACCGTTACCGGGATTGCGGCTAAAGGCGACGCCGGTCGCGCAGTCATCGCCCATGTTGCCGAAGACCATCGTCTGGACGGTAACGGCCGTGCCCCACTCATCCGGGATCTTCTCGATGCGGCGGTATTCCACCGCCCTTCTGCCGTTCCAACTCGAAAATACCGCGCCTATACCGCCCCACAACTGCTCTTCGGGATTATCCGGAAATTCTTTGCCGAGGACTTCCTTGATAGTCTTTTTGAAATCGGCGACGAGGCTCTTCAGTTCGTTCGCGTCAAGCTCCGTGTCAGATTTATACCCCTTCGAATGTTTTATATTATCCAGCTTCTCGTCGAGTATCTTGCGGATGCCCTTACCCTTCGGCTCGATTCCCGCAGCCTTTTCCATCACCACATCCGAATACATCATGATGAGCCTGCGATACGCGTCATAAACAAATCTTTCATTGCCGGTCTGCTTGATGAGCCCCTGGATAGTCTTCTCGGTAAGCCCGACGTTCAGCACCGTCTCCATCATGCCCGGCATCGATCTGCGGGCGCCTGAACGGACAGAGACAAGCAGAGGGCTCACAGGATTGCCGAACCCTTTCCCCATCAGCTTTTCGACCTTTGCCATGGCATCGGCCACCTGGCCTTTGAGCTCTTTCGGATATACCTTATCATTCTTATAATAATAAGTGCAGACCTCTGTCGTTATGGTAAATCCCGGCGGAACCGGTAAACGCAAGCTTGGATGGCCCGCCATTTCGGCGAGGTTCGCGCCTTTTCCTCCGAGAAGATTCTTCATCGATTCGTTTCCGTCGGCCTTTCCGCCGCCGAATGAATACACGCACTTCTTAACCTTACCTGATGTTCCCACTTTTTTCTCCTCCGTTAAAGCTATGCTTCCCATTTAAACTACACCCCTTTCAAATTAAACTTCTCGATCAGATAATCTTTCACCTTATCAACACTGATACGATCCTGCTTCATGGAATCTCTTTCGCGAACCGTAACTTTGCGGTCGCTCAAGGACTCTACGTCGACGGTTATGCAGTATGGAGTCCCCACCTCATCCTGCCTCCTGTATAACCTTCCTATGGAAGCGGTGTCGTCATACATCACCTTTAGGCTCTTTCTTAAGTTATCCGTTATATCTTTCGCAAGCTTGACGATTTCAGGCCTGTTCCTCAATAGAGGAAGGACTGCCGCCTTTATCGGAGATAGCTTATTGTCTATCGAAAGAAGCGCGCGCTTTTCGCCCCTCACCTCTTCTTCTTTATAGGAGTCCGTAAGAAACGCGAGGATCGACCGGTCGATACCGCCCGACGGTTCTATCACATAAGGAGTATATCTAACTTTGGTCTCCTCATCCAGATATTCCAGATTTTTTCCACTTAAGGCGCTGTGCTGTTTTAAATCGAAGTCGGTCCTATTCGCGATCCCTTCGAGCTCCGACCATCCGAATGGGAATTTATATTCGATATCGGTGCAGGCCTTGGCGTAATGGGCAAGTTCTGTCTTCTCGTGCCGGCGTTTGCGTAAGTTTTCTTTCCTGATACCCAGTTTAATATACCAATTGAAGCGCTCATCGACCCATTTCTCATACCACTCTTCATCCGTTCCCGGCTTCACAAAATACTCTATCTCCATCTGCTCGAATTCGCGGGAGCGGAATGTAAGGTTTCCTGTGGTGACTTCGTTTCGGAATGATTTTCCTATCTGGGCGATCCCGAAAGGCACTTTCCGGCGCATCGAATCTACGACATTATGGAAATTTACGAATATGCCCTGGGCTGTTTCGGGGCGCAGATATATGAGAGAGCCTTCGTCTTCAATGGGTCCGAGGTGAGTCTTTAACATAAGGTTGAACTGTCTGGCCTCAGTCAGTTCACCTCCGCATTTCGGACATTTCTTGTCCGTTACGTGTTCGACTTTGAAGCGTTTATTGCAGCCCTTGCAATCTACGAGAGCGTCTTCGAAGTTCGTTACGTGGCCGGAGGCCATCCATACTTCGGGACGCATTAAAATAGAGGCGTCGAGCCCTTCAATGTCGTCTCTTTCGTAGACATTGGAGCGCCACCACGCCTCTTTAAGGTTTCGTTTCAGCTCCACGCCGAGCGGGCCGTAATCCCAGGTGCTCGCGAGGCCGCCGTATATCTCGCTTGATTGAAATATGAATCCCCGTCTTTTACAAAGCGAGGTGATCTTATCCATTACATCGGGATTGGGCTGCATATAGATGGAACCCTACCTTTTTACATCACCTGCGACATCCGCCGAAGCATCTGCTCTATCGCTTATTGATTGCGAAGGCGGATAACTCCGAAATTTTTTCTATCTTAACATTCCTTCGTGCGAAATGCAAGCAAAATGAGAAGGTGCCTGGCACCTCTTTTGAAACTTTTTTAATTAGCTCCGCTTCTCGATCTCCTTCAAGAATTCGAGCGTCTTCAAGCGGCGCTCTATGTGAAAATCGAGGAATTTTCTTAAGATCCCTTCGAGCTCCCTGCCCACCTCGGAGGCAACCTTGACCCGCGCTATCCGCTCGAACGGCGACGTCCTGATATGTTCGATAAATTTCACCGTTCCCTGTAAGATGGGGCACGCCTGGTTATCGGAGGCAAGGCACGCCTTGCATAAAAGGCCGCCGTGCCTGAAGCTGAACCTGGCGGACGCGTCGACCCGGAGACCGCAGGAAGCGCAAAGTTCAAGCGTCGGCATGAGCCCCAGAAGATGCAGGAGTTTTATCTCGAATATCCTCGTCACGCGGCGCGGGCTTGATTCTCCGGAGAGAAGCTTCAGGCTGTTCAGCAACAAGCCGAAGACCTCTGTGTTTTTATCGCCCAGCACCGTGACGGAATCTACGAGTTCTACTATATAGGCGGCGTAGGCTAATTTTTCAAGGGATCCCCTTATCGGGTAAAAAAAATCGAGGAGGTCGCATTGGGATACGGTATAAAATTCGCTGCGTTTTCTTTCGTAGAAAACGATTTCGTCATGGGCAAATATCTCAAGGCTTCCGCCGCCGGCCCCGCCTTGAGCGCGCGAACCGCGCACGCCGCGGACTATGCCCTTTATCTTGCCGAAATCCCTGGTGTAGATATTTAATATCAGGCTCGTCTCGCGCAGATCGGCCTTGCGTAAAATTATACCCTCGGATTTCTGTATGGCCATAGTCTAGCGGAACAGCTGGAATACGAAAGTAGTGAGAAGAATTCCTAAGATAGCGCCGGCGAGGACCTCCCAGAAAGTGTGGACGGAATCCTTGATCCTGTGCCTCGCTATCAGGAACGCCATCAGGAATGAGAGCGCGATGACGATAGAATTCCTGGTCAAAAACACTATCACCGTCCATATCGAAAAGGCTATCGCCGCGTGCCCCGACGGCATACCGCCCCGCAAGGGAGTCCCTTTATGAAAGACAAGCTTTCCTATAATACTCATCCCGAAAACGAGGATGAGCGCTATGAACGTGACATTCCACGGCGACCTCCTGACGTTCTCCATCGCGGCGGCTACGTCGAACGGAAGCTTTTTCGAAAACAATATGTATCCGACTATACCTGCGTTAATGGACGTTACGAGAACGGCGCCGGCCCCTATATCTTTTATGATCCGCGCGGCGGGATCGAGGTCGGACTTCATCATATCAACGATACGCTCTATCGCCGTGTTGATCATCTCGCTCGCCAGGACCAGGCTTACCGTGACCGATAACGCGATTATCTCCAGATATGTGAAGTTGAGGTAGATGCCGAGGAGGATAAAGAAGAACGCGGCCAGGTAATGTATCCGCATATTGCGCTCGGTTATGAGGGCGTAAATAAACCCTTCTACCGCGGCGTTAAAACTTTCGACAAATTTTCTTTCTTCCATAAGTATTTTAAAATCTCGTCCTGAATTTTGGCCATCCGCCGCTTGTCCGGGGCCCTTTCGTCGTCATAGCCGGAGAGGTGCAAAATGCCGTGTATAACGTAAAGAATTATTTCTTCTTCTAACGGGGTTTTGAAAATTTTCGAGTTTCTAAGCGCCTGATCCGGCGATATAAATATCTCCCCGATAAAACCTTTTTTTCCAAATTCTTTTCTGTCAATCCCAAAACTTAAAACATCGGTGGGGCCGGACCTGCCTTTATATTTTTTATTCAGGGCCGATATAGCGTTGTCGTTTAAAAAAACTATCTCAAGTTCGATTCCTCGAGATTTCTTCAGATACCTCAGGATCTCCGCTGTAATCTTTTTTATGAACGCGATGTTTAATCGGTACTTTTTGTGGAGATTGTCAATCCTTATTCCCTGTACCCTGTCCCCTGAACCCTGTACCCTTTCCCTTTTCACGTCTTTATCTTGATATTCAATTCGTCGAGCTGCTTCCCGCCTACAATCGAGGGCGCGTTCGTCATCGGGCAGAATGCCTTCTGTGTCTTCGGAAACGCGATCACGTCCCTTATCGACTCGCAGCCCAACAGTAACGTCATGAGCCTGTCTAATCCGAACGCGATGCCGCCGTGAGGCGGGGCGCCGTATTTGAACGCGTCGAGCAGAAATCCGAACCTCAGCCGCGCTTCGTCATCGCCTATCCCTATGGTCTTGAAGATCAGTTCCTGAAGAAGCCGCTCGTGTATTCTTATGCTCCCCGACCCTATCTCCGCGCCGTTTATGACAAGATCGTATGATCTCGACCTGATGTCGTGGAGACGAATGCCTTTTTCCAGAAGCCCGACGTCGTCCGGATGCACGGACGTAAAAGGATGGTGCTCCGATTCCCACCTCTTCTCTTCGTCATTGTATTTGAAAAGCGGGAAGTCCGTTATCCAAATGAAGTTGAACTTCTTTTCATCGATAAGTTTAAGCTTTCTCCCCAAATGCCTCCTAAGGGCAGCCATCGAATCGCGGGCAATTTTCTCGGCGTCGGCCACGATAAATATCATATCGCCGTCTTCAGCCAGAAGGCGCTTCCTTATCGCGCCCAATTCGCTTTCCGTGAAAAATTTATTTATCTGCGAGGAGAGCCCCCCGGATTCAGCCTTAAAATTCGCGAGCCCCTTCGCGCCGTATTCTTTGACAAATTCGATCAACTGGTCTATCTCGCCGCGCGAGATACTTGCGCATCCTTTCGCATTTATCGCGATGGCCTTACCCTTCTTCTTCAGGACATCCTGGAATATCTTGAACCGGCAATCTTTCACGATATCGGTTATCTCGGCAAGCTCCAACCCGAATCTCGTATCAGGTTTATCGCACCCGAAACGCGACACGCTCTCGGCGTATTTAATCCGGGGGAACGGCGGCTTGAGGTCACAGCCTATCGTATCTTTGAATATCTTATTCATCAGATTTTCGGATATCTCGAATATGTCCTCTTCCGTCACGAACGACATCTCGATATCGAACTGGGTAAATTCAGGCTGCCTGTCGGCCCTCAGGTCTTCGTCGCGGAAGCACTTCGCTATCTGGAAATACCTGTCGAAGGACGATACCATGAGGATCTGCTTGAATAATTGCGGAGACTGCGGGAGCGCGTAAAACATCCCCGGGTTTACCCTTGAGGGAACGAGGTAATCCCTCGCGCCTTCGGGCGTCGACTTTGTGAGAATGGGCGTCTCGACCTCGACGAAATTACGCCCGTCGAAATAGTCCCTGGCAAGCTTGCATACTTTATGCCGCAGGCGCAAGGACTTCTGCATACCCGGCCGCCTGAGATCTATATATCTATACTTCAATCTCGACTCTTCGGTGACGTTAACATCATCCGTCACTTCAAACGGCGGGGTCGCGGCCTTATTAAGGATCTCGACCGATTCGGCGGCTATTTCGATAAGCCCCGTCGCCAGCTTCGGATTTTCTGTTCCGGCCGGCCTCTTCCGGACAATACCTTTTACCTTAATAACAAATTCCGGCCGAAGCTCCTCCGCCTTCTTGTGGACATCCTGTTTGAGGCTCGGATTAAAAACGATCTGAGTCAATCCGTAACCGTCGCGCAGGTCGATAAATATGAGGTTCCCGTGGTCGCGTCTCGACCCTACCCAGCCGCAGAGCTCGACGGCCTTACCCATATCTTTATCATTCAGCCCGCCGCAAGTGTGAGTTCTCAGCATAATCTCTTCTTAAGCTCCATTACAATAGAATTTTTATCGATCAGGATCTGCTTCTTCTGTTCCTCGGTTTCTCTCATATCTTTTAAAACTACCTTATGCTGAGCCAGCTCATTTTCTCCCAAAATCAAAACTACCCCGGCATTACTTTTATCGGCGGTTCTCATTTGTGATTTTAACGACGCTTCCGTAATATCGGTAAATACTACTAAATCCGGAAATTCTTTTCTTATCTTCCCGGCAGCCTGAATACCGTAAATCTTCGCCGCATCGCCTAATGTCGCAATATATACGACTTTTTTAGCTATAGCCGGCTCTTTTTTAAGCGCCATTATTATCCTCTCTATCCCGAGGGCATACCCTATGGCGCCGGCGTCCGGACCGCCCAAATCCTTTACAAGGTTGTCATACCGCCCTCCTGCGCCTATGGCGTCTTGCGCGCCCAGGGCGGTATGCGTAATTTCAAAAACAGGTCCCGTATAATAATCCAACCCTCTGACAAGATTCGCCGACTCGTTGAACTTAATATTCATTTTCTCCAACAAATCTTTAAGCTTTTTGAAATGGTTTTCGCATCCCGGGCAGAGACTTTTTGAAATATCGGGCGATTCTTTTACTATTTGCCTGCAAGACTCATTTTTGCAGTCTAATACTCTTAAGGCGTTCTTACCGGCTCGTTCTTTGCAATCCTGACACAACCGGTCTTTTTTGCCTTCCAAAAATTTTTTTAAGCTTTCCCCGAAATTTTCTTTGTCTTTCTTGCATCCCAGGCTATTTAGATTTATGACAAAATCTGTCAGCTTAAAAAGCTTAAGCATGTTGTTCAGCTGTGAGATTACCTCAGCGTCGGCAAAATGAGACTTGCTTCCAAAAATCTCTACGCCTATCTGGTGGAATTGCCTGGAACGCCCTTTTTGCGGCCTCTCGCTTCTAAACATGGGGCCGATGTAATATAACCTTAATACCTGCGAAATCCTGTCCATTGAATGTTCTATATACGCCCTTACTATAGGGGCGGTTCCTTCAGGCCTAAGCGTCAAAGACCTCTCTTTTCTATCTTTAAAAGTATACATCTCCTTCGTAACTATATCAGTAGTTTCACCTATGCCTCGGACAAAGATGGCAGTATCCTCCAATACAGGCGTCCTTATTTCCATATAACCATAGGATTCAAGATCTGCGCGCGCTTTACGCTCCAAATCCTGCCATAGCTGGATATCCGGCCACAGTATATCTTCCATTCCCTTTACCGCCTGATATTTCATATATTTTTCCCTATACGCTATCCGCTAAACGCTATACTCTATTTGACTTTCTTCTTCATCACCATCCCGGCTTTGAATGTAACGACTTTCCTCTCGGGTATAGGGACCGTCGCGCCGGTCTTGGGGTTTCTGCCGATCCTCGGCTTTCTCGTCTTCACCTTAAAGACGCCGAAGTTTCTTAATTCAACCGTCTTCCCTCCGGATAACGCGCTCGTTATATGGTCGAGTGTCCTCTGCACCACCTTTTTCACGTCAACCTGTCTTATGTCGGTCTCTTCGGTTATCTTCAATACAATATCTTTTTTTGTCATGCTGCCCCCCCGTTAAATATCTTTTTTAAAAAAACGCCTACAGGATTAAGGTCTTCCATCCTTCTCCTCTTTTCCTTAAGCCTTTCCTGAATATTGTTCAGGAATATGTATGAATCCTTCCAGTCGTTATTGAGCCTCTTTTGATTCTCCTCGGAGATGAACCGTATCGTCTCGACGTTCAACACTTCGCTCACCGGGTCGGTGAGGCGGCCGTGAGGCATGTATTTAAATTCCATTATGCCGGTCAGGTCGCCATACTTGGCTTTGATCACATCCTTCGTCTCGAGAAATTTTTCCTCATCTTCTTTGGAAATGATGCCTTTGGATATTGTGTCATTGTATATGTGATGAAATTTCGTCCAGAACTCGATGAAACTTTTCACCGCTTTTATGCCGGCTTCGGTCTTTTTGTCTATCATAACATTTTGCTCTATAATGGGTTATGTTATCATCGCCGTCGAGTAAAGTCAATCTAATATTTACCGAAGGTGCCCTGCTTACCGATACAACCTGCGAGGTTTGCCGGCAGCTATCTACCTGTTAACCTCGCAGGTTGTATCGAAGGTGCCCCGAAGGTGCCTGGCACCTCTTTTGTTTTACGTCTTGAAGCTCACGACGTCGCGGCCGAAGAGCTTTTCGACGTCGCGGACGAGCCCTTCGTGAGGCTCGACCGACAAGGTCCTCGACGCGGATACCAGCGTGCGCTCGCCGTCCGGCTTCTTGAACGCCATATATACGGGTATGCGGCCCGGATATCTGGCAAGCACCTTCTTCAGTTTCTCCAGCGAGCCTGTCTCAAGCCCGGCCGTCAGGAGGTCTATTATCACGGTCTTAGTGTACTTCATGCGGACCGAATCGAGCGAGGCGATCTCATTTGCCACTATCTTCGGCTCTTCCTCTCTGAGGCTCAAGCGGCCTTTGACAAAAACTATCGCATCCTGTTTTACAAGGTTGGCGCACTTAGAAAATGTGCTGGGAAATACCAGCGTCTCGACCATGCCCTCCAAATCCTCAAGCCCTACTATCGCCATCTTCTCGTTCGTCTTCCTTGTAGTGGTGAATTTAACCTTTGCTATGATACCTCCGAGCAGGATTTCTTCGCCGTCCGAGCGGTTCCGTAATCCGGTCGTGGCGCAGGTCGAATACGTCTTTAAAATCTTTTCAAATCTCGCCAGCGGATGATTTGTTATATAAAACCCGAGGAGTTCTTTTTCATAGGCCAGAAGCTGATTTTCCGGCCACTCGGGGATATTCGGCGTCTCCTGGAATGTCTTCTTGAAGTTTTCCTGGTCCTCGAATTTATCGAAGAACGAAAGCTGGCCGGCTATCTTGTCTTTCTGGATGCCTCCGGCCACTTCCAGCGCCTTGTCGATCATTGCCGAAAGCTGAGAGCGGTATAAGCCCAAAGAATCCATCGCCCCGCATTTTATAAGGCTTTCGATTACTTTTCTGTTCACAAGCCTGGAGTCGACTTTCTCGGTAAAATCGTAGATCGATTTGAATTTGCCTGATCGGCCGCGCATGTTTATGATGGAATCTATTGCGCCATGCCCCACGTTCTTGACTGCGAGAAGCCCGAACCTTATCGAGCCCCCCACAACGGTAAAGTTGGCGTAACTTTCGTTCACGTCCGGCGGCAGTATCTTTATATTCATCTTCACCGCCTCATTGATATATGTCGCGATCTTGTCGAGGTTGTCTTTTTCGCTTGTCAGAAGCGCTGTCATGAATTCAACCGGATAGTTCGCCTTGAGATACGCGGTCCTGTAGCTTATCATGGCGTAGGCGGCCGAATGCGATTTGTTGAAACCGTACCCGGCGAAATATTCTATCTGGTCGAATATCTTGGATGCGGATCTTTTATCTATACCGTTCTTGATGCATCCCGATACGAAATGCTCCCTCATCTCGATCATAACCTCGGGCGTCTTCTTTGCCATCGCGCGCCGGAGGTTATCGGCTTCGGCGAGCGAGAAACCCGCTAAGGACGAAGCGATCCTCATCGCCTGTTCCTGGAACAATATCACACCATAAGTTTCCTTTAATATCGGTTCCAGCTGCGGATGGTCGTAGCGTATCCTGGTCTCGCCGTGCTTCCTCTTCATGAAGTCATCCAGCATCCCCGACCCTATCGGGCCGGGCCTGAATAGCGCAAGGAGCGCGATAATATCCTCGAACTTCTCCGGTTTCAATTTCTTCAGAAGGTCCCTCATACCCGAGCTTTCCAGCTGGAAGACCCCGACAGACTCGGCATTGGCAAGAAGCTTGTAAGTTTTTTTATCGTCCATCAATATCTTATTTATATCCAGATCTATGCCCTTGGTGCGCTTTATGATCTTTATAGCCTCACTTACAACCGTGAGCGTGCGCAGGCCCAGAAGGTCCATCTTGAGAAGCCCTATCTTCTCAAGCGACGTCATCGGATAGCCGGTCGTGATCTGGCCATCCTGGATTTTATAGAGGGGCACATGATTTACGAGCGGCTCTTCGCTTATGACGACGCCGGCCGCATGGGTAGAAGCGTGCCTGGTGAGGCCTTCGAGCACAAGCGACGTATCTATGAGCTGGGCGATCTTAGAATCGTTTTTGTAGAGGCTTCTTAATTCCGGCTCCTGTTCGAGCGCGTGATTTAACGTCATGTTAAGGTCGTTGGGAATGAGTTTCGCGATCTTGTCGACATCGGCATAAGCCATCCCGAGCGCGCGGCCCGTGTCCCTTATCACGGCCTTCGCCATCATAGTCCCGAAAGTTATTATCTGCGCGACATTGTCCCTGGAATATTTCTTCACGACGTAATCGATGACTTCGTTGCGCCTCTCGTAACAGAAATCTATATCGATATCCGGCAGGCTTATCCTTTCCGGGTTCAGGAATCTTTCGAAGAGGAGGTCGTATCTTAACGGGTCGATGTCGGTTATGCCAAGGGCATAGCTAACGACGCTTCCGGCAGCGCTTCCGCGGCCGGGCCCTACCGGAATAAGGTTCTGTTTCGCGTAGTGGACAAAATCCCACGCTATCAGAAAGTAGCTTGTGTATCCGAAATTCTCTATGACCTTCAACTCATGCTCGACGCGCTCCTTAACAACCTTATCGTCATCCGGATACCTGGATTTCAAACCGTCCTGCACAATTTCTCTTAAGTACCCTTCCCTGGTTTTGCCTTCCGGGACCTTGAAATTCGGAAGATGCGCTTTTTTGAAATCGAGTTCGAGATTGCACTTTTCAGCTATCGCAATCGTAGCCCTGAGGGCCTCCGGCGCAAGATCCCCGAAGGTGCGGCTCATCTCGTTCTTTGATTTTAAATAAAATTCATCCGTCTGGAGGCGCATCCTGTTCGGGTCATCGACCGTCGTTTGCGTCTGGATGCACAAAAGCGTTTCGTGAGCCCGCGCGTGCTCTTTTTCGAGATAATGGACATCGTTCGTGGCAACGAGCCCTATACTCATATCTTTGGAAAGTTTTATCAGTTCCTCGTTCACCTTTTCCTGTTCGGGTATAAGATTATCCTGGATCTCGAGGTAGAAATTCTCCTTACCGAACATGGACCTATATTCATCTATGACCTTCTTCGCCTGGTCCAGCTGGTTGGTGTATATCAGGTGAGGTATCTCGCCCTTGAGGCAGGCGGTCGTGCAGATGAGGCCGTCTTTATATTTGGCGAGGACTTCCTTGTCGATCCTCGGCCTGTAATAGAAACCTTCGAGAAATCCTATCGAGACAAGTTTTAAAAGGTTCCTGTATCCTGCCTCGTTCTTGGCCAGCAGGATTAAATGAAACGACGCCTCCTGTATTCCATGGCTTGTTTTTTCGAACCGGGAATCCGGAGCGATATAGACTTCGCTTCCGATGATCGGCTTAATGCCGTTCTTCATGGCGATGTCGTAAAATTCGATCGCGCCGAACATGTTGCCGTGGTCGGTCATGGCGCAGGCGGGCATCTTCTCTTCTTTTAATTTTTGTATAAGGTTTTCGAGTATGCAGGCGCCGTCAAGCAGGCTGTACTGCGTGTGGACGTGAAGGTGGACGAAGTCAGAATGTGTCATTTTCCCATTCCAACCCGCTGGGCGGCTTGGAAAACTTTTCCTTCTGTCTGTATGGACGGCGCGATGATTATTTCCGTCTTATGCATCCGGCTGATAGATTTGGCGCCGACATTTCCCATCGAAGTCTGAAGAGCGCCCATGAGGTTCTGCGAACCGTCATCAACTTTCGCGGGGCCGTACAGGATCTCCTCAAGGCTGCCGGTGACTCCGACCCTTATGCGCGTTCCCCTGGGAAGGTTCGCGTGCGGCGTCGCCATTCCCCAGTGGTAGCCTCTTCCGGGCGCTTCCTTGGATCTGGCAAAGGCGCTTCCTACCATTACGGCATCGGCGCCGCAGGCAAATGCCTTGCAGATATCGCCGCCCGTAGACATGCCGCCGTCGGTAATTATCGGAATATACCTCTTCTTCTTTTTGTAATACGCGTTTCTTGCGGCCGCGCAGTCGATCGTCGCCGTAACCTGAGGAACGCCTATTCCCAGAACACCTCTTGTAGTGCATGCGGCGCCCGGCCCTATGCCGACCAATAGGCCGCTGATACCCGTGTCCATAAGTTCCAGCGCGACTTCGTAGGTAACGCAATTACCTATAACGATCGGGATCTTCATCGACTTGCAAAACTTGTAGAAATCGAGCGCTTTGTATTTCCGCGCGACATGCTTCACCGTCGTCACTGTCGATTGGACGATGAATATATCCGCTCCGGCTTCCTGCGCGATACGGCCGAATTTTTCAGCCCTCTGCGGGATCGAACTTACAACCGCGGGGACTTTCGCGCGCTTTATCTCTTCTATTCTCCTGGAAACGAGTTTATCTTTGATGGGCGCTTCATATATGAGCTGGACGAGCCTTGTGGCCTCTTCGGGCGAGGCGTGAGCGATCCTGTCCAGAACCTCGTTCGGATTTTCATATCTGGTCTGGACGCCTTCGAGGTTCAGGACCGCGATCCCGCCCATCTTCCCCATCGCTATAGCGAACTTAACATCAACGACGCCGTCCATCGCCGCGGCCAGGATGGGAACGTTATAGCGTTTACCGCCTATCTCCCACGAGGTATCGACTTCGTCCGGATTTATAGTAATCCTTCCCGGGACAAGGGCTATCTCGTCAAAGCCGTAACAACGCCGCGCCTTCCTGTCAACGCCTATAAAGAATTGTGCCATATTTTTCTCCGTGATATAAGATTATGAACAGAGGAAACGTGTTAGAGGATAATATGATATATAATAAGGGGCTCGTTGTCAATAAATAAAAGGGTAAAAATAAACCGATACAACCTGCGAGGTTTGCCGGCAGCTATCTACCTGTTAACCTCGCAGGTTGTATCGGTAAAGAAAATAAAAGGGTCACATCCTTTTATTTCCAACTTGCTCTCTTAGTACATCCCGCCCATACCGCCCGGGGGCATGCCGCCCGGCATTCCTGCCGACGCTTTATCTTCCTCCGGTATGTCCGTCACGATCGTCTCCGTCGTGATCATCAGGGCCGCGATGCTGGCCGCGTTCTGCAGGGCCGAACGGGTCACCTTCTTCGGATCGATGATGCCGGCCTGGATCATGTCGCCATAGGCATCTTTGTCCGCGTCGTAACCTTCATTCGTCTTCATATCTTTTACTTTATTCACGACTACGGAACCTTCCATACCCGCGTTATTGGCTATGGTTCTGATCGGTTCCTCAAGCGCTCTCCTTACTATCTCAATACCTATCTGCTCGTCGCCCGAAAGCTTCATCTTCGCGAGCGCGTCGATACATCTTAAGAGCGCCACTCCGCCGCCCGGGACAATTCCCTCTTCAACCGCGGCGCGTGTCGCGTGAAGCGCGTCTTCGACTCTCGCTTTCTTCTCCTTCATCTCTGTCTCGGTAGCCGCTCCGACATTGATGACAGCGACTCCGCCGGCGAGCTTCGCGAGGCGTTCCTGCAGTTTCTCCTTGTCGTAATCCGAATCCGTATCCTCGATCTGCTTCTTTATCTGGGAGATCCTTGCCTGGATATCGACGGTCTTGCCGGCGCCTTCCACTATGGTGGTGTTATCCTTATCTATCCTTACCCTCTTCGCGCGGCCGAGATCCTCGATCTTCACGTTTTCCAGCTTTATTCCGAGATCCTCGGTAATCGCCTTTCCTCCCGTGAGGGTCGCGATATCTTCAAGCATCGCCTTGCGCCTGTCGCCGTAACCCGGCGCTTTCACCGCGGCGCACTGGAGAGTCCCGCGGATCTTGTTCACAACCAGAGTCGCGAGCACTTCGCCTTCTGTCTCTTCCGAGATGATCATTAGCGGCTTGCCTGCCCTCGCCACCTTCTCTAATAGAGGGAGGACGTCCTTCATGCTCGATATCTTCTTCTCATGGATCAGGATGTAAGGATCTTCGAGCGAGCATTCCATCTTCTCCGCGTCCGTTACAAAATACGGCGAGAGGTAGCCCTGATCGAACTCCATACCCTCGACCAGTTCGAGCTCTGTCTTTGATGCCTTCCCCTCTTCTACCGTGATAACGCCGTCTTTCCCGACCTTCGTCATCGCTTCCGCTATCTGATTGCCGATCTCCTGGTCGTTGTTCGCGGCTATCGAAGCCACCTGGAGTATCTCTTTCTTGTCTTTCGGATTGATCGGTTTGGCGAGTTTCTTTAATTCCTCAACGACCTTTTCGACCGCCTTTTCGATTCCCCTCTTAAGCGCCATTGGGTTCGCGCCGGCAGTCACGTTCTTCATGCCTTCTCTGAATATCGACTCCGCAAGAACGGTTGCTGTCGTTGTACCGTCACCGGCTATATCGGAGGTCTTGGACGCGACTTCCTTTACAAGCTCGGCGCCCATATTCTCATACGGGTCCTTAAGTTCGATCTCTTTGGCTACCGTCACGCCGTCCTTCGTGATGGTGGGCGCTCCGAATTTTTTATCGAGGACGACATTGCGTCCTTTCGGCCCGAGCGTTATCTTCACAGCCTTGGCAAGCTGCTCAACGCCCCTCAGTATCGCCCTGCGGGCCTCTTCGCTGTATAACAGTTGCTTTGCCATTTTTACGTCTCCTTCTCCAGTTTTAGCGTTTAGCGGTTAGCGTATAGCGTTTAGTGAATTTTTCTATACGCTAAACGCTATCCGCTATACGCTATTTAACTATCGCCAGAATATCCTCTTCCTTCAATATCAGATATTCTTTCCCGTCGACCGTAATCTCTGTCCCGGAATATTTTCCGAACAGAATCTTGTCGCCTGCCTTCACTTCCGGCGCGATGTTCTTGCCTTCATCCGAAATTTTCCCCTTGCCTACCGCGATTACCTCTGCCTCCTGCGGCTTCTCTTTCGCGGTATCAGGCAGCACTATGCCGCCCTTCGTCACTTCTTTGGCTTCCAGAACGCTGACCATTATCCTGTCCGCCAATGGTTGAATCTTCATATCCACACCTCCTTTGAAATTTTCCGGTTTTAGCACTCACCTAAAGGGAGTGCTAACAGAAACCTATTATACAAAATCGTGAGTTTTTGTCAAGGAAAATTTTTTAAAATTTTTTAAATTTTCCGGTGGATAAGATAGAGGCCTTTTAAGGTGAGGTCCGCGTCGACCGCATGGATGGACTTCGCGTAAATTTTCATAAGGGAGGCGTTGCCGCCGGTCGCTATAACTTTCAGGCCCTTACCCAATATCTTCCTGTATTCGAAAATGAGCCCGTCGCACATCTTGCCAAAGCCGAACAGTATTCCGCCGCGCATGCTGTTTACCGTGTCCTTACCTATAATATCATGCGCTCTTTTCAATTTGACCTTCGGCAGGAGCGCCGTATCCCTGTAAAGGCCCGCGAGCGACATATCTATACCCGGCAGTATCAGCCCGCCCAGATACTCGCCCTTTTTTGATACGAGATCGAACGTTATCGCCGTTCCGAAATCGATTATCGCGCAGGGCGCGCCATAGATGGATGCGGCGGCGTAAGCATTAACTAATCTATCCTGGCCGACTTCGCTCTTTATCCTGTATAGATTCTTTACCGGAACCAATACGTCCCGCCCGACTATCGATACGCGGCAATTCCCGATTTTGTTCAGCGACGCGGTCAGCCTGGATAAGGCAGGCGGTACTACGCTCGATATGATAATATCGGATGATGGAAACTTTCGAAAATTTTTATCATACAGGGAATAGGAGTTCGTCGGGATCTTCATCTTTTTTATCAGCCGTTCCCCCTTGAATACGCCAATGGTAATATTGGTATTTCCTATATCTACCGCTATCAAACGATCCTGCCTATTCACTTTATTCACCTCGCCATAACGATGTCACCTGACGAAACCTTCTCCAGGACTCCCGACTCTGTCCTCACAACGAGTGAGCCATGTTCATCTATATTATGCACCTGGCCTTCGAACTGCCTATTCTGCATGATGACCTTTATCCTCGACCCAAGCATGGCCGAGAGTTCTTTCCATTCTTCTATTACCGGCTTAAATCCGTTTTTCTTCATAAGAAAATAGTCGCTTTCGAGATTCTCGAGCACTCTTCCCGTCAATTCTATTCTCGAGAGGTCCTCAGCCTTCCCCGCGCGCCGCAACTCTTCTTTAAGGGATGACGCGCCTTTAGGGAGAAGGCGAATGGGCGTATTAACATTGATGCCAATACCTATTATAATAAAATCGACCATATCCTGCTCGGCTTTCATTTCGGTAAGTATGCCGCACACCTTTCTCGTGTTTACAAGTATATCATTGGGCCACTTTATCATCGCGTTAAGGCCGGTTAATTGCCTAATCGATTTAGCGGCCGCCACCGCGGAAAGAAGCGTTATTTTCGGGATCTCGTTCGGCGTTATCCCGGGCCTCAATATGCAGGAGAGGTATATCCCGCCTTTCGAAGGCGAGGCCCAGCGCCTTCCCTGCCGCCCTTTGCCGAGGGCCTGTTCCTCGGCCAATATCACAGTGCCGTCTTTTGAGCCCTTTTCCGCCAATCCGTACGCCACTGTATTCGTCGAATCCACCTTCTTATATGAAATCAGGGATTTTCCTATGAGGCGTGTCTTCAATTTCCACTTTATCTCATCGGGAATAAGGCTGTCCGGTATGCCGATAAGCCGATATCCAAGATGCGGGGAGGCTTCGATATCATAGCCTTCGGCCCTCAGTTTTTCGATATGTTTCCATATGGCGGCCCTCGATATGCCGGCAAGCTTGCATAGCTCCTCGCCCGATACGTGCGAGTCCGTGTTACTTCTTAATATGCCGAGTATCTTTTCGTCCAGCATCCAGCTTCTCCTTCAGCTCCCTGATCTGGTCCCTTAAAACGGCCGCTCTTTCGAACTGCAGGTTTCTCGCGGCAACTTCCATGTCGTGCTGCAATTCCGCTATGAGGCTGGTCACATCATATTCTTCGGCTGTCTCCTCGACTACGCCCTCGATCACCTCGCGCGCCTTCCTGTACGACTCTATCCCATCTCTTACGGCCTTTTGTATGGACTGCGGGGTCACGTGATGGGCTTTGTTAAATTCCAATTGTATCTCACGCCGCCTTATCGACTCACCGATCGCCTTCTTCATCGATCTGGTAACGGTGTCCGCGTACATCAGGACCGCGCCGTGGACGTGGCGCGCGGCCCGGCCCGCGACCTGTATGAGGCTCGTACCGCTGCGCAGGAATCCTTCCTTGTCCGCGTCGAGAATCACGACAAGCGACACCTCCGGCAGGTCCAGCCCTTCCCTCAGGAGGTTAATACCTACCAGGCAGTCGAATTTGTTGAGCCTAAGGTCTCTCAATATCTCGACCCGTTCGATCGCGCCGATCTCCGAATGGAGATACTTGACCTTCAGCCCAAATTCGTTCAAATATCCGGTAAGGTCCTCGGAAAGCCGCTTGGTGAGCGTCGTGACGAGAACGCGCTCCTTCCGCCCGGCCCTTATTCTAATCTCTTTTATCAGGTCGTCTATCTGATTTTCGGTCGGCCTTACCTCTATGGGCGGATCGACGAGGCCGGTGGGCCTTATGATCTGCTCAACTACATTACCTTTCGACTTTTCGATCTCATAGTCATCCGGGGTCGCCGAAACAAATACGGACTGAGATACCAGTTTCTCGAACTCTTCGAACTTGAGGGGCCTGTTATCCAGGGCGGACGGAAGCCTGAAGCCGTAATTGACGAGGGTCTCTTTCCTCGCCCTGTCCCCGTTATACATACCGCGCAACTGCGGTATCGTAACATGCGATTCGTCTATAAACGTCAGGAAGCCCTTCGGAAAATAATCTATCAGGCACCAGGGCCTCTCGCCCTGCGGCCTTCCGGACAGGTGGCGCGAATAGTTCTCTATGCCGCTGCAATATCCCATCTCTCTCATCATCTCGATATCATAGCGCGTCCTCGATTCAAGGCGCTGGGCCTCGAGGAGCTTATTCTGCGACCTCAATTCCTCAAGCCGCGCGGTAAGCTCTTCGGCGATCGACTTTACCGCCGCCTCTATCCTGTCGGGCGTCGTCACGAAATGTTTCGCCGGATATATACCGGCCTTTTTAACGTTCGTCACGATGTTTCCGGTCAACGGATCTATTTCGCATATGCGCTCGATCTTATCGTCCGACTGCTCGATCCTGTACGCCGTCTTTGTGTACGCCGGAAATACTTCGACTGTGTCGCCCCGCACCCTGAACGTCGAGCGCTTGAAATCATAATCATTTCTTGTGTAATGTATCGAGATAAGTTTTTTTATAATCTCGTCGCGGCCGACATCTTCTCCCTCTTCCAAAAATACAAGCATCTCGCCGTATTCTTCCGGCGAGCCCAAGCCGTAGATACAGGAGACGCTTGCGACTATAATGCAGTCGTCCCGCGACATGAGGGAGCTCGTGGCCGAAAGCCTTAAGGCGTCTATATCCTCATTGATCGACGAGTCTTTCTCGATATATATATCGGTATGGGGAATATATGCCTCGGGCTGGTAATAATCGTAGTAGCTTACGAAATATTCGACCGCGTTCTCCGGAAAGAATTCCTTGAATTCGCTGTATAGCTGGGCGGCGAGCGTCTTATTGTGCGAGACGATGAGGGCGGGCTTGCCGATATTCGCGATGATATTAGCAACGACGAAAGTTTTGCCCGACCCCGTGACTCCGAGAAGAGTCTGGTAAGGCGCTTTGTCTTTCAGGCCTTGGGTAAGTTTTGCGATCGCTTCGGGTTGGTCTCCTTCGGGTTTAAAATTTGATACGAGTTTGAAATTTGCCATTAAATTATTTCCAACGACATATCGGTAGAATTGACGGATGCGGTAAGGGGGCCTATCGATATCATATCAACCTTTATTTTCGCGTATTCTTCGACGTTCTCCAGCGTAATGCCGCCGGATACCTCAAAAAGAGGCTTTACCCTGGAAAGGCGCCTTATTTCGACACACGCCAACACATCCCGCGAACTCATATTGTCGAGCATTATAATGTCCGGCTTCCCGGCCAGCGCGTCATTGAACTCTTCCATCGTAGTAACTTCTATCTCTATAACCGTGCCTTTTAAATTTTTCTTTCTGGCCGTTTCAATTAGATTTTTCAAAGTTTTTTCTTTTCCTGTACCCTGTACCCTGCCTGCCCCGAGCGAAGTCGAGGGGTACCCTGCACCCTTAATGTGGTTATCTTTAATAAGCACCTGATCGTAAAGCCCCATCCTGTGGTTTGCCCCGCCTCCTGTAAAAACGGCGTACTTTTCAAGATACCTTAATAGCGGCAGGGTTTTACGCGTATCGAGAATCTTTACGCCGTAGGGCTTCGCCTTATCGACAAATTGTTTCGTTTTTGTGGCGATCCCGCATAACATCGAAAGGAAATTCAGCATTGTGCGCTCCGCCCGCAGGATCGAGGCCGCATGGCCTTCAAGGAAAACGATCTCTTTCCCTCTTCCAACGTAATCAGAGTCCCTGCAGTTCGGCTTAAATCTTACGCTGTAATCGACCTGGGCCATCGCCCATTCGGCGATCTCCAACCCGCACACCACGCAATCCTCATTCACGATGATGCCGGCTTTGCAGCCGGCGAATTTATCAACGAGGGCGCTCGTCGTGATATCGCCTTTTCCGATATCCTCTTTGAGAGCCGCTTTTATGATAGCAAGCGCCCTCTCCTTTTCAAGCTTCATTCCTGTCCCAGTTCTCCAAACTTATCGCTTTCCACGACATCCGGCAGCCCCGTATTTTCGTCGTAGATACCGCCCGGCGCCATCGGATCGTCGTCATTGACGCCGTAATCCTCTTCCACTACGGCTGTCTCGGCCCCGCCGGTATCTATCTCTTTCAAATCATTACCCGCATTTTCTTCCGCGCCGGAAACCCCGGCCAATAATCCAAAAACCAGCGCACCCACTAAACACAGATATTTCATATGCTTCCCCTTTCTATCCTACCCCGTTAGAAATCTTTCACTCTATAGAATGTCAAGTATTTCTAACGGGGCCTATCTCTTTAATATTATCCTTTATCTTTTTGGCCTGCGATTCCAATTCTACTTTCCGCGTTTTCTGTTTCTCTATAACCTCCCCGGGGGCTTTCCCTGTGAAATCTTTATCCTTCAGCCTTGCGGCGATAGCCTTTATTTCGCCGCCAATCCTGGCTTCTTCCTTAGAAAGGCGCGCCTTCTCTTTTTCGAAATCTATCAGGCCCTCGAGAGGAAGATAAACCTCCATGGAGCCTACAACGCTCACGGCGGCGTTCTTGGGCCTATCGACTTTGCTTATCTTAAGATCCTCGGCCCTGGTAAGCTGTTTTATAAAACCGACGTTCTCCGTCAACAGCTTCTCATCTTTCGCCCGGTGCGTTTTTATAGCGGCGCGAATCTGGAGCTTGGGTTCTATATTCCAGACGCTCCTCATATTCCTGACGGCGGTTATAAGCTCTATCAGCACCCTCATGTCCGATTCCGCCTCACCGGAGATCATCTCTTTCTGAAGGTGAGGCCAGGGCTCGGCCATAATAGAAGCGCCTTCCCCGGGCATAGTGAGCTTTTGCCATATCTCTTCCGTAATGAACGGCATGAACGGATGAGCGATCCGTAAACTCTTCTCCAATACTTTATACAGGATGGTTTGCACAGCCGGCTCGTTTATCCTCGATTTCGCTATCTCGATATACCAGTCGCAGAATTCATGCCATAAGAACTCGTATATGGAGTTCGCGGCTTCGTTGAACTTGTATTCGTCGAGGCATTTCGTCACGCAGCCGAGGGTCGAATAAAACCTGGATAATATCCACCTGTCGGGAAGCGACAGCTTTGAGCCTTTATAGAAAACACAGAGATCCTTAGCCGCGGATCCGGCCTTTAAATTGGCAAGGATGAACCGCGACGCGTTCCAGATCTTGTTCGCGAAATTCCTTCCGAGCTCGAATTTACCTTCGGACAGGAAGACGTCCTGCCCCTGGGCGGTTATCGATATGATGCTGAACCTGAGCGCGTCCGTCCCGTATTTCTCGATCATGTCCAGGGGGTCGATGATATTACCCAGGGACTTCGACATCTTCGTCCCCGTGATATCTCTCACGGTGCCGTGGATATAGACGTCTCTAAAGGGTATGTCTCCCATAAACTCGCATCCCGCCATTATCATGCGCGCCACCCAGAAGAATATTATCTCCTGCGCGGTGATGAGCGAACTCGTCGGATAAAAATATTTCAACGCAGGCGTTTCTTTGGGCCAGCCGAATATCGAGAATGGCCACAGCCATGACGAGAACCACGTGTCGAGGACGTCGGGATCCTGTTCGATATCCGTCGATCCGCATTCCGGGCATTTTTCCGGCCTCGTTTTGGAAACTATAATGCCTTTCTCGGTTTTCGGTTTTTGGTTATCGGTTTTCGGCGATAACCTATCACCGCTAACCGATAACCCGGCTTCTTGGCATCTTCTGCAATAATATACGGGAATGCGGTGCCCCCACCATATCTGCCTTGAAATACACCAATCCCTTATATTGTTCATCCACTCGAGGTAGACCTTCGTCCACCGTGAAGGATAGAACTTCACCTTCCCTTTTTTTACAGCCTGTATCGCGGGTTTTGCCAGCGGCTTCATCTTTACAAACCATTGCGGGGAAAGTCTCGGCTCTATCATCGTGTGGCAGCGGTAACAGTGGCCCACGGCATGCCTGTGCGCTTCCGTTTTAACAAAAAGGCCCCTCTCTTTCAGGTCTTCCACGATCGCTTCGCGGGCCTCGAACCGGTCCATCCCTTCATACTTGCCGCCGTCAGAATTTATTGTGGCGTCGCCGTTCATAACATTGACTTGCTCAAGTCCGTATTTCAATCCCAGTTCAAAATCCACAGGGTCATGCGCCGGCGTTACTTTGAGCGCGCCTGTCCCGAACTTCAGGTCAACAAGCGGATCCATCACTACCGCGAGCTCTCTGTTCACGAGCGGCAGGATTATCGTCTTACCCTTAAGATTCTTATATCGTTTATCTTTCGGATTTACCGCGATCGCCGTATCGCCAAGCATCGTCTCCGGCCTCGTAGTCGCCACGATTACATGGCCATCACCGCCTTTGACCGGATACTTTATATAATAGAGCATCCCTTCCACGTCTTTATGCTGAGATTCCTCGTCCGAAAGCGCGGTCTGGCATCTCGGGCACCAGTTTATTATGTAGTTTCCTCTATATATAAGGCCTTTCTTATAGAGATTAACGAATACTTCGAGGACCGCGCCGGAGAGGCCTTCATCCATCGTGAATCTTGTCCGCTGCCAGTCGCAGGAACAGCCGAGCGACTTTAGCTGTTTTATTATCGTGGAGCCGTACTCTTCGCGCCACTTCCATACCTCGGCAATGAATTTTTCGCGCCCCAGGTCCTGGCGCTTCACGCCCTCTTTTGCCAGTTTTCTCTCCACTACATTCTGCGTAGCGATGCCGGCGTGGTCTGTGCCCGGCATCCAAACGGTTTCGCAACCCCGCATTCTCTTAAAACGAATAAGGATATCCTGGATGGTATTATTGAGGGCATGGCCCATGTGGAGTATGCCGGTTATGTTGGGCGGAGGGATAACGATCGAATAGGGCTTTTTGCCGGGATCCGGTTCCGCGCGAAAACACCCGTTTTCTTCCCAGGACTTATATATCCTGTCCTCAACATCTTTCGGATTATACGCCTTCGCCAGCTCGCTCATTTAGCCACATTTTCGGCGTATTTGTTAAGAAGGGCCATGGCATTTTCGTTATCGCTCGTCTGGACGACCATCTTCGACCATCCGCCGGCCGACGTCGTCACGTAAAGATGCCTGAGATCGATCTTATTGGCTTTGAGTTCGGTGGTCACAACCTTCAGGGCGCCGGGTTTGTTCTCAAGTTCAACGAGGAGCACCTCCTGCTCCTTAACGGACTTGTATCTTTTTCTCTTCAGCTCGGCGACTATCTTTAAATTGGCATCCGTCACGAGCATGAGCTTCGCCGTCCTGCCGACCTCGTAGCCGACCGCCGCTTCGATGTTTATGCCCTCATTGGCAAGCATCACCGATATATCGGCCAAAAGCCCCACCTTATTTATCGTCGTTATGACAATCTCCTCGCCCAACGTCACGTTTTTGATCATGGGGCTATCCTCCGTTTTGAATCTTTCAGCAATTTATATTCCACAGAGTCAACTAGCGCCTGCCAGGAAGCGTCGATGATATTTTCGGAGACGCCCATAGTCCACCACGAATCTCTAGTGTCCTGCGACTGGACGAGGACGCGGACTTTCGCGGCCGTCCCTTCTTTCTCGTCGAGCACGCGGACTTTGTAATCCACGAGGTGCATCTCGGCGATATTTGGATAGAATTTTGTAAGGGCCTTCCTGAGCGCGCTGTCCAGGGCATTCACAGGGCCGTCGCCTAAAGAAGCGGTGTGTTCAAGCTCTTTACCGACCTTAAGTTTGATCGTCGCCTCGCTCGTCATCGAGCCCGTCTTCGTCTTTTCGATAATAACCCTGAAATTTTCCAGATCGAAAAAGTCTTTGAACTTTTTCATAATGCGTTTTATCAGAAGCTCGAGCGACGCCTCGGCCGATTCGAAATGATAGCCTTTATGCTCCAAATCCTGCAGGGTTTTAAGGATCTTCTTCGTTTTCTTGGCGTCTTTACCGAGATCGATATCCATATCCTCGGCCTTTTTGATGATCGTCGATTTTCCGGAAAGCTCCGAGATCAATAAACGCCTGCGGTTTCCCACAGTCGCCGGGTCGACATGCTCGTATGTCCTGGGATTCTTAAGGATCGCGTTGACGTGGACGCCCGCCTTGTGGGCAAAGGCGCTCGTCCCCACAAACGGTTCGTTATCCTCAAGCTTCACATTGCACACTTCGGCGACATACCGCGCGATCTCGGTAAGCTCTCTAATCTCCAGGTCTGAAACGCAAGGCACGCCCAGCTTCAGCTTCAAGTTCGCGATGACCGATACCAGGTCCGCGTTGCCGCACCTTTCGCCGTATCCGTTCATCGTGCCCTGGACATGGATCGAGCCCGCCTGGACCGCGGCGATAGTATTCGCCACGGCCATACCGCAATCGTTATGGGCGTGGATCCCGAGCGGCGTCTTGATAACGGACCTCACCTCTTCGACTATCTCAAAAACCTGGGATGTGATCGTCCCGCCGTTCGTGTCGCAGAGAATGATCCTGTCCGCTCCGGCGCTCTGCGCGGCTTTGAGCGTCTTAAGCGCGTAATCCTTATTCGCTTTATAGCCGTCAAAGAAGTGCTCCGCGTCATAAAAAACGGTTTTGCCTTTTGATCTCAAAAATTTAACCGAATCCTCGATCATCCGCAGGTTCTCATCCAGGTCGACCTTGAATACGTCGCGGACGTGAAGGTCCCAGGACTTGCCGAAGATCGTAATAAATTTAGTGCCGGCGCCCAGGAGCCCTTTCAATACCTTGTCCCGGCTTACCTTGGATTTCGGGTGCCGGGTACTGCCGAAAGCTACGATCTTTGCCTTCTTAAGGCGAAGCGATCTTACGGCCTTAAAGAAACTCATGTCTTTCGGGTTCGCGCCCGGCCAGCCGCCCTCGATAAAGTTAACTCCGAGCTCGTCAAGCTTCTCGCAGATCTTAAGCTTATCGCTGACGGAAAACGAGATGCCTTCCGATTGCGCCCCATCCCTCAGCGTCGTATCGTACAGTTCGATCTTTGTCATAATTCCTCGTATTCGATTAACCTTGCTAACCTCGGAGGTTACCTATCAGTTTACATTGAAGGTAACCTCCGAGGTTATATATACGGTCTCCTATTTTACCTTCTTCCCCAGCCCGAACTTCTCGTGAATCGCCCTGACCGCTTCCTCAGCCTTCCTCTTATTCACGACGCACGATATCTTTATTTCGCTGGTCGATATCATCTCTATATTTATCCCCTTTTCGGCGAGCGCTTCAAACATGTTCGCCGCGACGCCGGAGTGGCTCTTCATCCCTATGCCTACGATGGAGACCTTCGCGATCTCCTTATCAAAGGTGATCTCGCCGGCGCCGACTTTCCCGGATATCTGGTTCGCCACCTTTATCGTTTTGTTGAGGCTCCCCGCAGGAACGGTGAACGATATATCCGTAGCGCCCGTCCTCGAAACGTTTTGGACGATCATGTCGACGTTGATATTCTCTTTCGCTATATCCTTGAATATCTTCGCGGCGATACCCGGCTTATCCGGAACGTCGCAGATGGTAACTTTCGCCTCGTCTTTATTCAACGCGACGCCTGAAACGATTATATCCTCCATGGCCTTTACCTCCTTGGAAATAATTGTGCCGACCTTGTCCGAAAAACTGGATCTCACGTGTATGGGCACCCCGAACTTCATGGCGAACTCTATCGAACGCGGCTGCAGGACCTGCGCGCCGAGCGATGCCAGCTCGAACATTTCTTCATAGCTTAAGGTGTCGATCTTCTTCGCGCCCGCCACGATTCGCGGGTCGGCGGTGAAGACGCCTTCCACATCAGTATACATCTCGCAGGATTTCGCGTTCAGTACTTTCGCGAGCGCCACAGCGGTCAGATTCGACCCGCCGCGGCCCAAAGTGGTTATATCCTGATTTAAGCTTACCCCCTGGAAACCGGCAACGATGACAACCTTCTTTTTGAGCTCTTCGATGATGCGCTTCGCGTTTATATCTATTATGCGCGCGTTGGTAAACGCGGTGTCTGTTATGATCCCGACCTGCGCGCCGGTGAACGATATCGCGTCCTCGCCGAGCTTGTGTATCGCCATGGCAAGAAGCGCGCACGAGACCTGCTCGCCGGTGGAGATGAGCATGTCAAGCTCTCTCTCCGACGGCTCAGCCGTTATCTTCTGGGCAAGCTCGATTAATCTATCGGTCGTATCGCCGAGCGCCGAAACCACAACGACGACATCGTATCCGCCGCGCCTGGCTATGACAACCCTTTTCGCGACATTCTGGATCCTTTCGACATCGGCAACGCTCGTCCCGCCGTATTTTTGAACCAGAATCGGCTTTGACATATCACATTCCTTTTATTAACGCCTTTGCCAGCGCGGCCCCTGATTTGAATTTAACCTTGCTCAAACCCGCGTTAGACTCGCTAAAAATATCAAATCCGTTGTGGGTTACGCCTTTACCCGACATAACAAAAGGCGCCGGATCCGCTACATGCGTCCGCACCGAAATTGGCGTGGCGTGGTCCGACAGGACCATGAGCCTGTAATCTTTAATATCTTTCAAAAAATTCCACACATGCCCGACCACATAGTTATCAAAATTCTCAATCGCCGTGATCTTCGCGCGGAGGTCGCCGTTATGGCCCGCTTCGTCAGGCGCCTCGACATGGACAAAAACGAAATCCTTCCGCCTTAAAGCATTGACGGCATACTTTCCTTTTCCCTCGTAATTCGTATCGTAATAACCTGTCGCGCCCGGCACGTTTATCAGTTCCAGGCCGACAAGTTTTCCGATGCCGTTGACAAGATCTACCGCCGAAATTACCGAACCCTCTATTCCGAACATTCCCTTGAAGCTCGGCATGTTGGAATTCGTCCCCTGGCCCCATAGCCATATCATATTGGCAGGGTTTTCTTTCAGGTCAACTCTCACCCTGTTGATCTCGTTCTCCGCGAGGATCGAGCGCGAGTCCTCCATAAGCCTTACGAGAAGTTCCGTACCCCGGCCGCTCGGAAGGTTTTTCGAAATGCTTCCGCCGGTAATATCGTGCGGCGGCGTGCACGAGGCCTTCATAAGCTCTTTAAGCTCGTCCTCGGACTTCGTTTTGATCACGAGAAGGTTCCTGTAGCTTTTTCCGTGATAAAATTTTAATCTTTCCGACCCGAGTTTTTTATCCAGATATTCGAGAAGCGTTTTCGACTCTTCGTCCGATATGTGGCCCGCGCTATAGTCAGCCATGGTGTCATTAGCTGCCGTGACAAGATTGCATCTAAAAGCTACCTCGTCAGGGCCAAGCTCTATTCCTATATTAGCGGCTTCGAGCGGCCCCCTTCCCGTATAATATGTCTTGGGATCGTAGCCCATTATCGAAAGATTCGCGACATCGCTTGCCGGTTTCATCCCGGCGGGAACGGTTTTGACGAGGCCGATCATCCCCTTCTTCACGATCTCGTTCATATTCGGGATCTTCGCGACTTCGAGCGGCGTCTTGCCGCCGAGGTCGGGAATCGGATAATCGCTCATGCCGTCGCCCACGAGTATCGCATATTTCATGCTAACACCTCATATGAGTTAAACTTAAATTCCAATTTCCTTCAGTATGTCATCCAGCTTTGCTGCTAATATCTTTGGTTTTTCAATGCTCGCGATCGCCCTGTCCGGATCCTTCAAACCGTGGCCGGTCAATACACAAGTTATTCGTATTCGTTGTGCGTTGTGCGTTGTGCGTTGTGCGTTAAAAAAACCCTTTTTTGCCAGCTTTAAAATTCCCGCGACGCTTGCGGCGCTGGCCGGCTCAACGAAAACGCCTTCTTTCGAGGCGAGGAGTTTGTAGGCGGCCAGAATCTCATCGTCCGAGACCATGTCGATCAGGCCGCCGGATTCGTCGCGCGCTCCCTCGGCCTGCTTCCAGCTTGCAGGATTGCCGATTTTGATAGCGGTAGCTATAGTCTTCGGATCCTTAACAGGACGGCCGAGGACTATCGGCGCGGAACCTTCAGCCTGGAATCCGAGCATCTTCGGCAATATTTTACTGACGCCGGCGGATTTATATTCTTTATAACCTTTCCAGTAGGCGGTGATATTCCCGGCGTTTCCTACGGGGATCGCGTGAAATTCCGGCGCGTCGCCCAGCGCGTCGCATATCTCGAACGAACCGGTCTTCTGCCCTTCTATCCTGTAAGGGTTCAGGGAGTTTACCAGTGTTATCGGGTAAATTTCCGCGATCCGCTTAACAAGTTCCAGGCAATCGTCAAAATTACCCTTGACCGCGATAACTTTCGCGCCGTGAATCATCGCCTGCGAAAGCTTTCCGAGGGCAATGGATCCTTCGGGGATCAGGACGACGCACTTTAATCCCGCTTTCGCCGAATATGCGGCGGCCGACGCGGAAGTATTGCCGGTCGACGCGCAGATCACGGCCTTTGAGCCTTCTTCGATCGCCTTCGAAATCGCGAGCGTCATTCCCCTGTCTTTAAATGATCCTGTCGGATTAAGGCCTTCGTATTTCAGATAGGCCTCAACACCTTCGCCGATTAAGCCGCTCAGGTTGCGGGCATGTATGAGAGGCGTATTGCCTTCATTCAGGCTCACAACCGGGGTCTTGCCGGTTACCGGTAAAAACTTCCTGTATTTTTCAATAATTCCGTTATACATTTTTCTTGCTCCATCCCCCATATTCTAACCTGGTTAGAATTGTCAGGTTAACCTTCCACCCTTATCCTTACGGATTTTTTCTTTATCACGCCGAGCGCGTCTATCTCTTTCAAGGCTTTCGACATATCGCGCTCAAGGGCGTCGTGAGTCATCATGACGATCGGAACGATGCCCGCGGCCTTTCTCTCTTTCTGGGTAACGTTCGCGATGCTGATCTTGTATTTCGCGAGTATGCCGGAAATCTTTGCCAGAACACCGGGCTTGTCGATTGCCGAGAACCGCACATAATATCTGGTCCTGATATCATCGATATTTTTCATGCGGCGCGCATCTTTCCTGAACGCGATACCTTCTGCCGCCTTGCAGCATCCGGACGCGCATTTCGAGATGGCGATAATATCGCTCACGACAGCGCTGGAGGTCGGATCCGCGCCGGCCCCCTGCCCGTAAAACAGGTTTTCGCCAATCAGGTCCCCCTTCACGAATATCGCGTTGTAGACACCTGTCACATTTGACAAAAGGTGCTTCATCGGGACAAGCGTCGGATGGACGCGCAGTTCAAGCTCATCCCCGGAATGTTTGGCTATCGCCAAAGGTTTGATGGCATATCCGTAGACTTTAGCGTATTGTATATCGCCGGGTTCGATATCCGCTATGCCTTCGGTGTAAATCCTGTCCGGACGCACCGCGACGCCGAAACCCAGAAACGACAATACGGATAATTTATGAGCCGAATCCCCTCCGCTTATATCAAGATACGGATCGCGCTCCGCGTAACCCTTATCTTGCGCCAGGCGAAGAGCATCCTTAAAAGAGATGCCTTCCTCGGCCATCTTGGTCAATATAAAATTGCTCGTCCCGTTCATTATACCGTATATAAGATCGAACCTGTTCGCTACGAAACTTTCTTTCAGTGCCCGTATTATCGGAATTCCGCCGCCGACCGACGCCTCAAAACCAACGCACAATCCCAGCTTATTCGCGAGGCTGAATATTTCATATCCGGCCTCTGATAGAAGCGCCTTATTTGCGGTCACGACGTGCTTACCCTGCCGCAGGGCCTCCATCACGATATCCTTCGCCGGATGAATGCCGCCTACCAGCTCGACTACGATGTCGATCTTCGGGTCATACAGAACCTTTGGAACGGCTTTGGTAAGAAGCTTCCTATCAACCTTCACCGGCCTTTTGGTTTTAAGGTCCTTATCGCAAATCCTTGCGATATTTACATCGACACCGCTCTTCTCCCGGATGAATGCCCTCTTGGACTTTAAGGCTTTAACGACGCCTGCGCCTATCGTTCCAAATCCGATAATTCCCACATTTATCTTTTTCATAATTGAGTATTGGCGCATTTTCGTCTCCGCCGGTAATTATAAAATGGTCCGCTTACAGAAAAAATAGCTGGCGCAAGCATTACGATTACCATATTTTTCCTATCTACTACCATATCACATTCTCCTGCATGGGCATAATTATTTCTCTTGCTCCAACTCCGCCCTGATCTGCTTTTTAAACTCAACCTCAGACGGCAACACATTTTTATAGGGAGGCGGCAACTTGTGGGTTAAGCGGTATTCGGCTACGCCGATCGGGTTTTTCGTACTTTTCAGTGCATACTCAACGACGATCTGTTTTTTATGCGCGCAAAGAATAATACCGATCGGTGGATTTTCACCTTTCAGCTTAACTCGATCGTTTAATAAATGAAGATAAAAATCCATTTTCCCGGCATATTCAGGCTTAAATTCACTGGCTTTTAATTCTATGGCTACGAGGCATTTTAAGCGACGATTAAAAAATAGCAAGTCTATAAAATATTCGTCTCCTTCAAGCTCAATTTTATATTGATTGCCGATAAATGAAAATCCAGATCCTAATTCTAATATAAAATGCTTTATCTTTTCCACAAGCCGTTTCTCTAGCTCGCGTTCCAATACCGGCTTTGTAATACCAAGAAAATCTAGGCTATAAATGCTCTTAAGCGACTCTTCCGCCTGTTCGGCAAGATACGATGGCAACGCCTTTTCAAAATTATGATGTTTCTTTTTCAGGCTTAACTTATATGCTCCAGCCTTGATCTGATTAAGCAGCACATTTCTGGACCAGCCCAATTTGATTGATGCTGTTATATAATACTCACGCTCATCGGCATCTGACATCTTTTCCATGATCAATAAGTTATGTCCCCATGGCAATTCTGCAACAAGCTGTTGCAGAATCGGCTCATTATGATACTCCTCGTAAAACCTGCGCATATTCCATACGTTCCTCTCGGAAAATCCACGAATACAGGGAAATGCCTTCTGCAGATCTCCAGCAAGGGCCTTAACGATACTGTTTCCCCAGCGACATTTTTTTTGCCGGGTCGATATCTCTTTGCCTATATCCCAATAGAGTTTAATCAATTCCTTATTGAGAGCATGGCTTGTTTTAATTTGTGCGTGAAGAATCTTTGATTTTATTTCGTTGAGGAATTTTGTATATTCCTTGCCGATAAAAATCACTGATCTTGTCTTCATTTATATGCTCCTCATAGCCATGTTAATACTTATTCTTGAGATTTACATGTGGCTGTTGTTCGACGAAGATGAGCACAAATCCCATTAAATCGCCAAACAACTGGAGTTACGAGCTTGGGTTCGTAACTCCTTATTTTATACGGTTGAATCATGGTGAGCAAGCCAGAAAATTGCTAATGCAATTTTCTGGCGCGTCGAACCATGGTCGGGGGGACCAGATTTGAACTGGCGACCCCTTGCACCCCAAGTCCCGCAAAACAGCTTTATAGCATACAGAACTTTTTTAAAGGTGTTTTGCGGGATCCCGCCAGAACCTTTAAATAGCACGTTTATTGCTATATAGCTGGCGGGACAAGTGCCCTTAGCCGTTACGGCTAGGGCAAAAAATTTGCTTTGGTCGGGGGGACCAGATTTGAACTGGCGACCCCTTGCACCCCAAGCAAGTGCTCTAGCCGGGCTGAGCCACCCCCCGTTGGTGCAAATTTTTTGCCTTCGCCTTTTTTACATGAACCTCTCTTTTCCAAATATGCCCTAATATTATATCAGATATTGTTATATAGGGAAGGGTTTTCTAACTAGGTTATCTTCTTCAATTTCTTTAGATATTTGAGGTCTTCGATGTCTTGCGGCCTGTTTGCGGCGCGCTTCATCTTGATGAGGTCGTTCAAAGAGGCAAAATATACCGGAGTTTTTCCAAACTTTGCCTTAACTTTATTGTTCCATACTTCTTCAAAGCTTATCCCTTTAACAAAAGCTCGTTTGGCCTTATAAAAATATCGATATCTAACGTCGCGCGTGCATAACCATGGACCGGAAATGCTGTTGCGCCGATGATCACAAAATCAACCCTATGTTCTTTTAATAACCTCAAAAGGCCTTCTGTATCCACTTTTCTCCAATAATCTTACCATCTCTTTAGTCTTTTTAATCATCATCTCAAATCTCTTCTTGATCGATAGAGATTTAAGATATCTCAATTCGAATGCTATCTCTTTCTTGGAGTTATATCTGTTTAATTTCAAAACCGATCCCATCTTGCTTGCCCTCTCATATTTGTAATATATTGTAGCATAAAATACCCGCCTTGCGCAAGAGGATGTATCAATCCAAGCCTTGCTCAAGGCGGGGTTAGGGCCCGGTTACACACCGGGTCGAGGAACAAATTTATTTACCCATATATTATTGATTTTGAACTTGCGGCTGCTCGATCATTTTTGCCTTCTCGGCCATCTCATTTACAAATCGTTTGTCAGCCGCTTGCCGCGCGACCAGTTCTTCTATGGCCTTCCTTGCCAGGATCTCCTGGTTGCACAGTTCTTCCTGCGCTTCCTGCCTGTCACTATTCTGATTTGAATCAATTACCGTCATGACGCTTATAATTTCAGATGGATGCTCAAATCCTTCGTATGTACCTACCTCTACGCCGTTTTCATCATACAGGTGCGTCATTACTACGTTTCCGTTCTCATCTATATCGTAGCTCACAGTATACAGCTTAAAAACGCCGTCTTTGGACATGCCTATAACGCCATTCATCTGCGTCAGCATGCCATCGCCGGCATAGTAGGAATCGAGCTGGTATCCCTCAATTACATTGCCGGCGGCGTCAAATTTCAAGTAGTGTTCACACGCCCACCAGGTGCGGCCGTTTTCAATCGCGGCTGCCTGATACGTTTCTTCTATTAAGCGGCCATCTTCGTCGTATCTGGATTTAGTCTCGGTTTTGAGGAGGCTGCCGTCAGAGTCGCGGAATTCCTCATTATATAACGACTCTCTCATAATACCGCTATGCATATCAATTTTTATGGAGACTTTCGTGGTTTCGCCGAGATTAAATTTAAATTCTACCAGATTATTCTCGCCTAATTTCCATTCGCTAAGGCTATACTTTTCGGGATTGAATTTTTCCTTTAGATTTTCAATGGCCTTCGCATATAAGTTAACGCCGGTTTCCCTGTTTACGAGCAAGATGAGTTTCAGGGTACCGGTGTTTGAATTGTAGTTATAGGTAAGGTTAAACTGAGGCGTGGAAATACCGAGAATATAAGGAAGCTTCGGAGTAGGATAACCGTCAAGCATCATATAGTAGATCATCCTCTGCATAATACTGTTCACATGGACGTCCTCAATGGCTATACCGAGCCTTTCCGATGTTTCTTTGCGGGCTTTTGTTACGGCATCCACTATTTTCTCGTCTATCTTTACTTCGCCTGACTGCAGGTTGACTTTCACGGGAATATTTCTGCCGTAGGCATTTAGATAAAAATAATTGTTGCCGGATATGTCCATGCCGAGTGTGAGAACCCCGTCAGACATATGCCAATATCCTGCCCCTACATCCCTGTTTTCCGGGTTAAGTAGGCCTAAAACGCTTCTCCTGGCTTCAGCCACATAGTCCACTCCTGTGTTGTTGTCTACGAAGGAGGCCAGGGTTATCGTAGTCCGGTAATACGGCGGGTAATGTATGATAATGGGGTCGTTTAAATCTAT
>JAZDOS010000004.1:0-19517 GCA_043798375.1 Candidatus Omnitrophota bacterium
AGCATAGGTTACAAGAAAAACAAGAGGGCGATTTTGACGCAACGCATTGAAATGACGTAAGTTACGGAGCCGCAAATTTTACGTAAAGACAATTTTTGAAAATAATCGGAAGAAAAAATATTTTTTAACAAAGTAATGTTAAATGTCTCCTACGACATCGACGGAACACTTATTTACGCTAAGATATTACCGAACGACGAACAACACGGTTAGCTATTGCGAGGCAAATATGTGCGGGATAGTTGGATACATAGGTAACAGAAAAGCCCAGGATGTTCTCTTGAAGGGCCTCGGCCGGCTCGAATACAGAGGGTATGACTCCGCAGGTATCGCCGTTTTAAGAGGCGGCAAGATAGACCTTGTGAAGAGAAAGGGCAAGCTCAAGATCCTGATGGATGAGCTGCGCCCAAGCCCTCTTGAAGGTACCGTTGGGATCGGGCATTGTCTTACCTCCGACACACTTATCCATCTGGCCGACGGAAGGATAATGCCCATATCAGAGATACGGAATGGCCAGAAAGTTTGCGTATTTAATGTAAAAGACCGCAAGACAGAAACCGCGAAAGCCCGGGTGATGAAGCATGGTTCGCCGGAATACATTTATCATCTTCGAACACCCTTTAGCACGATAAAATGTTCCGCGCAGCATAAAATGTTCGTTTCTTCCGAAGGGAAAATAGCGGAGAAGCGGGCATCCGATCTTAAAAAAGGAGACTCGCTGGTAATGCCCAAGAATATTGGCACGGAAATCAAGAGCGCGCACTTCCGTCCATTATACGCGAAAAGATACTATAGCGTTACCGATGATGGCGGCATGCTGATTAAAGAAAGGATAAAGAAACTGGAACTCAGCAGGGCTGAATGCGCGGCGCGATCCGGAATAAGCGAATCGTACCTTGATCATGTATACCAAAACGACCGCAATTTTAGAGAAGACGAGCTTGATAAATTGCTAAAGACGATTTCTGTGGATTTCGAGTCAAAATATTTTGTTCCGCAAGATACCATTCACGGCAAGTTTGTAATGCTGCCTGATGTGAGCTCGGCAGGCCTGATGCAGATCATCGGTTATCTGCTGGGCGACGGCAATGTTAAAGAAAGATGCATAAGATTTAAAGATATGGATAGAGACGTGCTTTATGCATACAAAGATTTAATAAACAAGACTTTTAATATTCATAGCCGAGTGGCCCCCCTGCCGGAAACGAGGGCATGGCTTCTTGAAACCAACAGTTTATACTTATGCCGGTGGTTCCGAGAGAATGTGCTCTCGAGAAAAAATGAATTCTTGAGTCAATTAGGACAGCTGCCCAAAAGTGAAATAGCCGCTTTTTTAAAAGGGATTTTCGATGCCGAAGGGTGCGTTAATTTAAAATCTCATCAAATAAGCATAAGAACAACGGACAGGCATCTTATGCGTATTATTCAGTTACTGCTTCTGAAATTTGATATCACATCATCTTTTTGTTTGCCGAAAAAACCCAGAGAAGAATGGAATCAGTCGTACGGCGTATCGATAAGCAACCGAAATTCCTTTGAAAAATTTATAAAATCGGTCGGTTTTACATCCGAAATCAAAATGGCGCGGCTTCATCACATTACAGCTGTCAATAGAAAAAACGGCAAATGCATGGTTGCGTCGGACAAAAATCTTTTTTATCAGCCAATTTTGGAAATTGAGCAAAAAAAATCGGAAGAAAAATTCCTTTTTGATTTAGAAGTTGAGCATCCCGACGCCAGTTTTATCGCGAATGGGCTCGTGTCTCACAATAGCCGCTGGGCAACCCACGGCGCGCCGAGCGATGCGAATGCGCATCCGCACCTCGATTGTCACGGCAATATAGCCGTTGTCCACAACGGGATAATCGAAAACTACCTGGAGCTTAAAAAGCGCCTTTTAAAAGAAGGCCATAAATTCTCGTCGGAGACGGATACCGAGATCATCGCCCACCTGATAGAAAAATTCTACAAGGGCGACCTCGAAAAAGCGGTTTTATCGGCGGTCAGATTATTGAAAGGCTCGTACGCTATAGCCGTGATCCATAAGGATGAGCCCGAGCGAATTATCGGCGCCAGATGCGACTCCCCTCTTATTGTGGGGCTGGGGAAGGGTGAGAATTTTTTAGCAAGTGATGTGCCGGCAGTCCTCGATTACACAAACGAAGTGCTCTATCTTGAAAATCACGAAGTTATCACTATAACTAAGGATGGAGTAAGCGTGAAAGACCTGACGGGTCGAAAGGTGCACAAAAAGCCGTCGAAGATCGAATGGGATATAGCCCAGGCGGAAAAAAGCGGCTTTAGCCATTTCATGCTTAAAGAGATATTCGAACAGCCGCATGTCCTGGCAAAGATACTCGATGAGCGGTTGGTTAAGGGCAGTATAACATTCGAAGAACTCAAGATAAAAGAAAGCGATTTCAAACGCTTTAAAAAGATAGCAATAGTCGCATGCGGAACAGCGTATCACGCCGGGCTTACCGGGAAATACATGATCGAGGAATATGCCGCCATCCCGTGCTGGGTCGATACCTCAAGTGAATTCCGCTACAGAAATCCGCTTGTCGACAAAGATACGCTCGTCATAATAGTATCGCAGTCCGGCGAGACTGCCGATAGCCTCGCCGCGCTGAGGGAAGCGAAGAAAAAAGGCGCGACGGCGCTCGGAATATGCAACGTCCTCGGAAGCTCTATCGCCAGGGAATCCGACGGAGTTATATACACGCATGCGGGGCCTGAAATAGCGGTTGCGTCGACCAAGGCATACACGGCGCAGCTTGCCATATTTTACCTCCTTACCCTGTATCTTGCCGGAATACGGAAGGCGCTTTCTCCGTCGAAGATCGGCCGCCTGATCGGGGAACTTAAAAAAGTGCCGAAACTGATGGATGAACTGATCTCGGGATATAAATCCGAATATAACACTTTGGCCGCATACGCCCGGGAATTCAAGAAATATTATCACGAAAAGCATAATAAGTCGTATTTTCTGTATCTTGCGAGAAACATCAATGTTCCGAACGCCCTCGAAGGCGCGCTGAAACTTAAAGAGATCTCCTATATCAGCGCTGAAGGTTATCCGGCCGGTGAGATGAAGCACGGCCCGATCGCTTTAATCGATGAAAATCCGTGGGTTGTCTGCATCGTCACGAAATCCAGGACTTACGATAAAATGCTCTCCAACATCCAGGAGATAAAGGCGCGTGGCGGCATAGTCATAGCGGTAGTTACCGAAGGCGATAAGGAAATACTCCATTACAACATCAATTACCTGATAGAAATCCCGAAGACAGAGGAGCTTTTCTCGCCGCTATTGGTAGTAATACCATTACAGCTTCTCGCGTATTACGTCGCGAAACAGTTCGGCTATGATATCGACCAGCCGCGTAACCTGGCCAAATCCGTAACCGTCGAATAAAAGGGTACACCCATTTAATTTTTATGTTAGGCACACTTTTTATTGTCTCAACACCTATCGGCAATCTTGAGGATATCACTTTAAGAGCTATCGATACCCTTAAGAAAGTCGACCTTATCGCGGCCGAAGATACGCGCCATACAAGGATTTTACTCGATCGATATCAGATAAAGACCCCGACCACAAGCTATTTCGAATACAATAAGATTCAAAAGACCGATTACCTTTTAAAGGTTTTAAAGGAAGGTAAGTCTGTCGCGCTTGTCTCGGATGCAGGCACTCCCGGGATATCGGACCCCGGCTATAAAGTTATCAGGGTGTGCATAGACAGCGGCATTTCCATTATCCCGATTCCGGGCCCGTCGGGACTTGTAACAGCCCTCACCATTTCCGGTAAGCCGACCGATAAGTTTACGTTTGAAGGATTTCTCTCGAACAAGTCCGCGCGGAGAAAAAATCAGCTGCAGAAATTAAAAGACGAAAAGAGGACAGCCGTGCTTTACGAATCTCCGCACCGGATCGTAAAATCACTGGAAGACATCCTGGAGGTTTACGGCGATATAGAAATAGTCCTTGCCAGGGAACTGACCAAGAAGTTCGAAGAGGTAAGGCGCGAAAAGGCCTCCAGCCTGGCGGCTCATTTTAAACTAACCCCTCCCAAAGGCGAATTTATCATCATCATCTAAAAATAAAAGGAGAGCATATGAAAAAGGCGTTGATTAGCGGGATCACCGGGCAGGACGGTTCGTATCTGGCGGAACTGTTGCTTTCGAAAGGATACGAGGTCCACGGTATTATCCGAAGGGCAAGCACTTTTAATACGGCAAGGCTGAACCATGTCTATGTTGACCCTCACTCCCCCGGGGTGAGGCTATTTCTTCACTATGGCGACCTCGCCGATTCGGAACAGATTTCCAACATCGTTTATAATATTAAACCGGACGAGATATACCATCTCGGCGCCCAGAGCCATGTTCGCGTCAGTTTTGACATCCCGGAATACACATCCACCGTTACGGGCATTAGCACCACCCGCTTCCTTGAAGCGATAAGGCACAGCGGCCTAAAAACAAAATTTTACCAGGCGTCCTCCAGCGAAATATTCGGGTTGTCCGAAGCGCCGCAGAATGAAATGACACAGCTTAGGCCGAGAAGCCCTTACGCGTGCGCGAAGGCATATGCCCACCAGATGGCGAGAAATTACCGTAACGGCTACAGGATGTTTATATCAAACGGAATATTGTTCAACCACGAAAGCCCGCGCAGGGGCGAAACATTCGTTACCCGCAAGATCACGATCGCCATAGCGTCGATACTGGCAAACAGGCAGAACAAATTATTCCTGGGGGACCTGGACGCGAAAAGAGACTGGGGTTATGCCCCTGAATATGTAGAGATGATGTGGCGGATACTGCAGCAAAAATTGCCGGACGATTTTGTCATAGGCACCGGCAGATCCAATTCGGTAAAGGAATTTGTCGAGGAGGCATTTTCCTATGCCGGGCTAAACTGGAAGAAGTACGTAAAAATGGATCCGAATTATTTGCGGCCGACCGAAACGGCCGAGCTTCTGGCTAATACGTCCAAGGCAAGGAAGGTGCTGGGTTGGCGGCCCAAGGCATCATTCAAAGACCTGGTGAAGATAATGGTCGACGCCGACATGCGCGCCGCGGGACTGAAGCCGATAGGCGAAAGCGATAAAATATTGAGAGAAAAATTCCCGAACAGGTGGTGGGCGAAGGACTAAGTGGGCATAAAAGCTAAATTAAAAAATCATAGGATGTATTTCCGCTACACGATAATGAAGAAATTTTTCGGCATTATGGGTGTGAAACCGGCCCATATCGTATTGCCGGTATTCCTGTCATTTATCGCGGCTTCGTTCGACGGCATAAGCCTGGGCCTTCTTGTGCCGCTGGTAAAGGGGGTGGTCTCCAACAGCTTTGACTTTATCAAAGATATGGCCGGGCTTAAATACATCGTGAGGCTGTTCCCGCAGATATTTCTTGATACAAATACTTCCAATAAAAACGCGTTTCTTTTCCTCATCGGGCTTGTCTTCCTGTTTGTCATTTTGAAGAACGCGCTCAATTATGCCAACAGCGTCCTCTCGGCCTATTGGCACGGCAGGTTTCAGCGCAATATCTATAAATTTGTTTTTGAAAGGTTCCTGACCTTCGGGAAGCTCTTTTTCGACAGGACAAATTACGGCTACCTTATGATGGTCATGGATTACTCGGTCTATGTGATGGACATTCTCAATCTTTTTGAGAATTCGATAAATCAGTTTTTCACGCTTGCGGTATATTTTGTGATCATGTTGATGATCTCATGGAAGCTTACCATATTCGCCATATTTGTCTTTCCTCTCCTGCATTATTCGCTGAAGCTGATCGTTATATGGCTTAATAAGACAGCCGTGCTGACGAACAAATCGATGATCGAACTGCACAAAAACGTATTCAATATACTCTCATGTATTCCGCTTGTCAAAGCGTATTCAAAAGAAGAAGAAACGAAGGCAAATTATAACAGGATAAACGAGGATCTGCGCAAGCTGGAGCTGTCGGCTGCAAAAACGGACAACCTGGCGCTGCCTATACAGGAAATAATCGTGACATTGACGCTTTTAATTATGATTTCGGCGGCGGCCTTACTGTTCGCGAAAGGCAAGCCCGCCGAAATATCCGTGTTTGTCGTGTTCTTTTACGCCGCGCGGCGGTCGCTGCCGATGTTCAATATCTTCAATACTGTCAGGACAACCTTCGCGCGGGCCAAACCGCCGCTAAAAGAGCTGTCGAAGATCTTCGATGATACGGATAAATTCTTCGTGACAGATGGGCCTAAAATATTCGAAGGGTTACAAAACGTGATAAAGTTCAATCATCTTGATTTTGCTTACGTAAAAGACAGGCCGGTTTTAAAAGACCTGAGCCTCTGTATCGAAAAAGGCAAAATCACGGCGCTTGTGGGACCGTCCGGCGCCGGCAAGACGACGATCGTCAGCATGATAATGCGTTTTTACGACTGCCCGCCGAATTCGATACTGATAAACAACTCTGACATAAGGGGCTACACTTTAAAATCCCTGAGGCATCATATGGCCCTCGTGAACCAGGAAGTGCTTCTTATGAACGATACGCTGCGCAACAACATGATATTCGGCCTCGATAGAAAGGTCCCGGACGAAGAGCTTGTAGACATATCGAAGAAAGCGCGGCTTTATGATTTTGTGAAAAACGCGCCCGAAGGATTTAATACCGAAGTAGGCGACAGAGGCGTTAAATTATCCGGCGGAGAAAAACAAAGAGTCGCTATCGCCAGGGCGCTTCTCAAAAAATCCGAAATACTGATTTTGGACGAGGCAACGTCGTCCCTTGACTCAACTACCGAAAAACTTATACAGGAAGCTATCGATGAGGCGGTAAAAGACAGGACGGCCATAGTTATAGCCCACAGGCTTTCGACGATAAAAAACGCGGACAAGATTATTGTCATTGAAGACGGGCGGGTTGTCGAACAGGGCCCGCTGAACGAACTGCTCGCAAAAAAAGGCAAATTCTGCGGATATTGGGAAGCGCAGAAGTTTTATTAATAGGATGTCGGGATGAGAAAGATCATTGTTGCGGGTGCGGGCGGGTTTATAGGGCATCATCTGGCCGTGCGCGGTAGAAACTCCGACAATTCCCTGTGTAAAAAGATCCTCGGCTGGGCCCCGGAGATCGACCTTGAAACAGGTATAGCGAAAACGTATGAATGGGTTAAGGCGCAAGTCGAAAAGAACGCCCCGCAACGATGCGCAAAATAAATAAGAGTTATACTGTTGCCACTTGACAAAGAGACGGATTTCAGGTATAGTTATTTCTGTAAATAATCATTTTTGATTATATAGAGAAACATTATGAATTTCAACGAGTTTAAAGAAAAGTTTTGCGAAATGCCGTTTATTTCGGCTAGAATGGTGATGTCGCTTGAGCGGCAGTGTCCTCAAGCTATGCGCAACCAGCTTACGCGTTGGCAAAAGAGGGGGCTTATTATCCAGCTGAAGCGCGGGGTCTACATTTTGAATAAAATGGACAGGAAGGTTAACTCCAGCAGGTTCTTTTTGGCTAACCAGCTCTTATGGCCGTCTTATGTGAGCCTGGAATCAGCGCTTGGTTATTATGGCCTTATTCCGGAGGCGGTGGCGGACGTTACTTCGGTCAGTACCAAAAAAACCAGCCGGTTCACTAATCCGGTCGGCAGGTTTATTTATCAGCGCATTAAGCCGGATGCCTTCAGGGGGTACCAGTCTTATAAGGATGAAGCCGGCCTTGAGTGCCTGGTCGCCGAGCCGGAAAAGGCTGTAGTGGATTTTTTATACCTTAATCTGCGTAAGTTTAAGACCGGGGCCAAAGCGGTTTTTAAGGAATCATATCGTTTTCAGAACACCGAAGGGCTTAAACCAAAAAAGATCCTCTCATGGGCGCGTCTTTTCAAGAATAGCCTCCTTGATGCCGTTGCCGACGAATTTTGCACTTTTCTCAAGAAAGAGAAAACATGATCGAACTTATCAAACAACAATTAACCAACAGCATGTCGGCTGAGGAAAAGCTTAATCGCTGCCGTGAGCTTATTCAGCTTCTCTGCCTGAAGATTTTTGATGAGCATAAGTTCTTTGATAATTTATCATTCACCGGCGGCACAGCGTTAAGGGTGGTCTTTGGCGTAAAACGTTTTTCCGAGGACCTTGATTTTTCGCTGGTGAAAAAAGAGAATTATTCATTTCCCCGGATGAATGACGATTTGCTTAAAGCTATTTCATTAGCAGGCTTGAAGGCGGAATCAAAACCCAAATCCGAAAAAACCGTTCATAGCGCCATGCTTAGATTTCCCGGAGTCTTGAAGGCGGTCGGCCTTTCCCCGCTTGAGCATCAGAAGCTTTCAATCAAGCTGGAAGTTGATACGAATCCCCCCGGAGGCGGGCATGTTCAAACTCGTATTATCCAGCGGTCGTATGTTTTTAACGTGGCTCACTTTGATCTGCCGTCAATGTTTGCTACGAAATTACACGCCTGTTTTTACCGAGCCTACTTAAAAGGCAGGGATTATTATGATTTTATCTGGTATCTGGGCAACAAAGTGAAACCCAACTTTACTCTGTTGAACAACGCCATTGCGCAGACACAAGGCGTAAATCCGGCTATCGATGAAAGCAATTTTAAGGAATTCCTCCTAAAAGGCATAGAAAAAGTCGATTTTAAAGAGGCCAAAAAAGACGCGGAACGATTTCTTGAGGATAAAGGCGAGCTTCGTCTTTTTGACGCTAATCTTATCAAAAGTAGTATAGAGGCGGTGTATTGACGAGGTTTTTCATGAACCACACCTACGGCTGGCTGCCGGACATACCCGACCGGCGCGACTACTTATATGGCGCGATCCGGCCTGTAATAAGGCTGCCTGATAAGGTTGACCTGCGTGATTTTTGCTCTGCGATAGAGGACCAGGAAAATCTCGGCAGCTGTACGGCTCAGGCCCTCGCCGGGAATATCGAATTTCTTGATAATAAAATAGATTCGTTATACACGGACGTGAGCCGACTCTTTATCTATTACAACGAACGCGCGCTAATCGGCACTGTCGAATATGACTCCGGAGCTTCGCTTAGAGACGGGATAAAGACTCTGAAGAATGACGGCGTATGCCGCGAAGAAAATTGGCCTTATGTAATATCGAAATTTGACAAAAAGCCGCCCAAGAAATGCTATGCGGAAGCAAAGCAGCATCTCGTTCAATCCTATCACCGCATTCACACATTAGGCGAAATGCTGACCTGCCTCACCGAGGGCTATCCGTTCGTATTCGGTTTTACCGTCTATGAAAGCTTTGAATCGGCCAAAGTTAAAAAGACGGGTATCGTAAATATGCCCAAAAAAGGCGAGATCACCCTCGGCGGCCATGCCGTTATGGCCATGGGATACGACAGGGATAAGAAGCGCTGCTTAGTTCGTAATTCCTGGGGCAGGCTCTGGGGCATAGGCGGCTATTTCACCATGCCGTTCGAATACCTCCAGACGCTTGCCGAGGACTTCTGGACGATACGGAGATAGAATAATGTCCGCTCCCGGAGCGGAGCGGAAGAAAAGGGAGCGGAAGAAAGCGCTTGACAAAAAAGTAAAATATGGGATAATTAGTACAGTAATAATCAGATTCAACCTTTTAAACCTGGTCCTTGAGAGGCCGGAAAAGGAGAGATGGCATGAATATAGAACCCGTTTATCCTGATATTTTGGATAAGCGGGATTTTTTGTGTCCGCTGGTTATAACGGTTGGCAGGCACATCCGCCGAAGCACCTTCTCTATTGCTGGTTGATTGCGAAGGCGGATAGATTGAGCAAGGTGAGAATATGACCATAAAAGAAAAAAACAGGTTATTGGACGGCGCGGCCATAGACAGGACGCTCGAGCGGATCGCGCATGAGATAGTGGAAAGGCTTAAATCCGTAGAGGATATCGCCATAGTCGGCATAAAGAACCGGGGGGTATATCTGGCCGAAAGGCTCGCCAAAAAGATCGAAGGCCTTTCCGGTAAATCGGTGCCGGTGGGGGCGCTCGATATAACGCTGTACAGGGACGACCTTACCGAAGTCTCCGATCAACCCGTTGTCCATGCGACCGAAATAAATTTTGGTATCGAAGGCAAGAAGGTAATCCTGGTGGATGACGTCCTTTATACGGGAAGGACGATAAGGTGCGCGCTCGACGCGCTGATAGACTTCGGCAGGCCCGGCATGATACAGCTTGCGGTCCTCGTCGACCGCGGCCACAGGGAGCTTCCGATAAGGGCGGATTACGTCGGAAAAAACGTGCCGACTTCGACGAAAGAGATAGTCGAGGTGAGGCTCGCGGAATCCGACGGTAAAGATGAAGTGGTATTATGCGAGTTAACCTCGTAGGTTCAACCTGCGAGGTTGAATAGGTTGCGCTATGGATAAGAAGATAACCTGGACGAAAAAGGACCTGCTGGGGTTAGAATACCTTTCGCGCGAGGAGATAGGGCTTATACTCTATACGGCCGCCAGTTTCAAAGAGGTCTCAACCAGGCAGATTAAAAAAGTCCCCGCCCTGCGCGGCAAGACGGTGGTGAACCTTTTCTATGAACCATCGACAAGGACCCGCACGTCGTTCGAGCTCGCCGCAAAAAGGCTTTCGGCGGACGTCATAAATATCGAGATAGAAACATCCAGCGTCAAAAAAGGAGAGACGCTGATAGATACCGGCCGGAACATCGAGGCGCTCAAGATAGATATAATCGTGGTGCGCCATAACTGTTCGGGCGCGCCGAACATCCTTTCGCGCGCCGTAAAGGCAAGAGTCATAAATGCCGGCGACGGCTGGCATGAACATCCGACCCAGGCGCTCCTCGACATGTTTACGCTGAAATCGAAACTCGGACGTATTGAGGGCCTGAATGTGAGCATAATCGGCGACATCGCCCATTCGCGCGTCGCGCGCTCCAATATCTGGGGGCTTACCAAGCTCGGCGCCAAAGTGACCGTCTGCGCTCCGCAGGTTTTGATACCAGCGGGGATAGAGGATATGGGCGTCAGGGTCACAAGCGATATTGACGAGGCGCTTGAAGATGCCGACGCGATAAACGTGCTCAGAATGCAATTCGAACGCGACGGCCCGGCGGCTTTTCCGTCGAAACTGGAATATTTCAAACAGTACGGCATAACCGGCGACAGGCTTAAAAAATGTAAAAAAGATATCGTTGTCATGCACCCGGGCCCTATCAATAGAGGCGTAGAGATGTCCAGCGAGGTCGCCGACGGAAAAAATTCCGTTATATTGGAACAGGTCACAAACGGCATCGCTGTCAGGATGGCGGCGCTGTATCTGGTCGCTTACGCGAAAGAGGCGGCAAAGTGAAATATCTAATAAAAGGCGGGCATGTCATAGATCCGGCTAATAAAATCGACGGTGTATGCGATGTCTTGATATCCGACGGTAAGATAGAAAAGGTAGGCGAGGATCTCGGCGTAAAAGCGGACGAGACGATCGACGCTAAAGGCAAAATCGTCGCGCCCGGGTTTGTCGATATGCATGTCCATCTGAGAGAGCCGGGCAGAGAAGATGAGGAGACGGTATATAGCGGGACGCGCGCCGCCATAAAGGGCGGGTTCACGACGGTCGCCTGCATGCCCAACACCGAGCCGCCTACCGACGATCCGGTCGCGGCCAATACCTTAAGGGCCATAATAAAAAAAGACGCTGCCTGTAACGTCGTGATCGTCGGCGCGATAACGGAATTGAGGCAAGGCCTGAAATTGGCCGAGTTCCTTCACATGAAGGAGGCGGGCGTTACGGCCTTCTCGGACGACGGGTCGTCGGTGGACGACCAGGCGCTCCTGGCAGGCGCTCTCTCCGAAGCCGCGGCTCAAGGGCTTGTTATAATAGAGCATTGTGAAGACAGGAAGCTTTCAGCCGGCGGGGTCATGAACGCCGGCCTCATGGCGACAAAGATGGGATTGAAAGGCATATCTCGCGCGTCAGAATACGAAAGGGCGCAAAGGAACGTAGACCTGGCCCGCAGGAAACTTTCCGCCATACACATAGCGCACGTAAGCTGTAAGGAATCGGTCGATCTGATACGAAAAGCGAAGTACTGCGGCATAAAAGTGACGGCGGAGATCGCGCCCCACTACTTCACGCTGACCGAGGATTGCTGCGCGACATACGATACCAACACAAAGATGAACCCGCCGCTGCGCTCAAAAGAGGATGTCGAGGCGGTAAAAAAAGGCCTTGCCGACGGGACGATAGATTGCATTGCGACGGACCACGCCCCCCATACCGACGCGGAAAAAGACGTGGAATTCGATTCCGCGCCGTTCGGGATAATAGGCCTCGAGACGGCCCTCGGCCTTGCCGTAACCGAGCTGATCGATAAAAAAGCCTTATCCTGGAGCGAGCTTATAATTAAGATGTCGGTAAATCCTGCGGGGATATTGGGGATAGGAAAAGGCGTTTTGTCGGCCGGAAGCCCCGCCGATATCGTCATAATCGATCCGGACAAGGAATATATTTATAAAAAAGATTCTATCGAATCCAAATCTAAAAATTCGCCGTTCATAGACTGGAAGCTGAAGGCGAAGGTCACGCACGTCTTTGTGGGCGGGAAACAATGCCTTTTATAGCCGATTTCCACATTCATTCTAAATACTCGCGCGCGACATCGAAAAATATGGATCTGGAAAATCTTACGAAGTGGGCGAAGATAAAAGGTATTTCGATGATGGGCACCGGCGATTTTACCCACCCGGTATGGCTTTCGGAGTTGAAAAGTAAATTAGAACCCGCCGGCCGCGGCCTCCATGTTTATAACGGAATATATTTCGTGCTTACGGCCGAAGTTTCGAATATATACTTCAAGGCCGGAAGGACGAGAAAAGTCCACAATATCATATTTGCGCCGGACATGAAAGCCGTCGACGAGATAAATTCCGCCCTCTCGGAATACGGCGGCCTTTCGAGCGACGGCCGGCCGATCCTGAGGCTCGAATGCGATAAGATGGTTCGGGATCTCATCCGGATAGATCCGGCCGTATTTTTCGTCCCGGCCCACGCCTGGACGCCGCATTTCAGCGTATTCGGGTCGAACTCAGGCTTCGACTCACCCGAAGAGTGTTTCGAGGCCCAGACGCCGGAGATATTTTCGATCGAGACAGGGTTGTCTTCAGACCCCAAAATGAACTGGAGATGGTCAAAGACGGACAGGTTCTGCCTCATGTCGAATTCGGACGCGCATTCTCCGTCGAAAATAGGGCGGGAGGCGAATGTCTTTAAGGATAAGATCGATTATAAAGAGCTCATGGAGATATTGAAGACAAAAGATAAAACCAGGTTCCTGTATACCGTAGAATTTTTCCCGGAGGAAGGCAAGTACCACTGGGACGGCCACCGGGCCTGCTCGAGCTGCCTTCCGCCGAAAGAAGCGGTAACATTAAATAATATTTGTCCGGTATGCGGCAAAAAAATTACAATAGGCGTCATGCACCGGGTGGAAGGCCTTGCCGACAGGCCGGAAGGCTATATTGATGAATCGAGCCCGTCTTTCAAAAGCGTTGTGCCGCTCGCGGAAATAATAGGCGCCGCGCTTAAGGCGAGCCCCGATTCGGTGAAAGTGGAAAAAGAGTATTTCCAGCTCATAAAGAATTTCGGGACGGAATTCAATATACTTGTGGGTATGGATGAGGCCGGGTTAAAGGCGAACCTGCCGGAGAGAATCGCGAAAGGCGTCATCAACGTCCGTAAGGGCAGCGTCCGGATAAGCCCGGGATACGACGGCGAATACGGCAAGGTGAAGGTTTTTAAGGAGGGCGAGGAATCGCCGGAGAAGCAGTTGAGCTTCTTGTAAACCGAAATAACCTCGAAGGCTGCCTGTCAGTTTGCCGCGAAGGCAACCTCCGAGGTTGGCAGGCAGTATGAAACAGCTTAAATGCAGAATATTAGAGAATAAGAAAATAGCGCAAGGTTTTTATAAGATGCGCGTAGAATCGCCTTATCTTGCGAAAAACTCAAAACCCGGCCAGTTTATCGAAGTTCAATGTTCCGATGATACCGAACCGCTCCTTCGCCGGCCGCTCGGCGTCCACAGGATATCGAAGGGCGGGATCGATTTGCTCTACGAAGTCGTAGGAATTGGCACCGCGCTGCTTTCGAAAAAAAAGGCCGGCGAGAAGATCGATCTGATCGGGCCGCTGGGTAACGGGTTCGATATCGCCGCTTCGGTCGGGGCGGCCATACTTGTTGCGGGCGGCGCCGGTATCGCGCCGATCATGGCATTGGCGGAAAAGTTATCGCGTACAGGGCGTAAAGTCAGCGTCGTGATGGGCGCGAAGAAAAAATCCCATCTTCTATGCGAAGGCGAGCTCAAGGCGCTTGGCTGCACAGTCAAGATAGCGACAGAGGACGGTTCGAAAGGATACAGGGGCCTCGTAACGGACCTGTTGCGGGATATGCCGGCCGCGAGTTGCGCGCCGCGGGCGGCGATATATTCTTGCGGCCCGGCCGGAATGCTGAAAACCGTATCGAAAATAGCCAGGGAAAAACGGATACCATGCCAGGTTTCGCTCGAAGAACATATGGCCTGCGGCGTCGGCGTCTGTTTAGGTTGTCCGGTTAAGGTTAAAGGCGGAGAATACAAAATGGTCTGTAAAGACGGCCCGGTATTTAACGCGGAGGAGATAGCGTGGTAGACTTATCCGTTAAAATCGGCAAACTTAAACTCAAGAACCCGGTTATCGCGGCGTCGGGGACTTTCGGTATGGAATATCGGAAGCTTATCAATGTGGGCTTATTGGGCGCCGTCGTTACGAAAACGATAACACTGAAGGCCCGCGCGGGTAACCCGCCGCCCAGGATTGCGGAGACCGCGTCCGGCATGTTAAATTCAATAGGGTTAGAAAATAAAGGGCTGGCCGATTTTATTAAAAACAAAATACCGCTTTTTCCAGCGAATAAAACAGCCTTGATAGTAAGCATAGCCGGTGACAGCGAAGATGAATTCACAAGGCTGGCCGATGGCCTGAATAAAATAAAAAAAGTCGGCGCGATAGAGCTTAACCTCTCATGTCCGAATATAAAAAGGGTACAGGGTACAGGGTACAGGGTACAGGACGCGCATATGATAGCGCAGGATAAAGACGCCACCTATAAAATTGTCAAAGCAGTTAGAAAATCAACGGCTTTAACGCTGATAGTGAAGCTATCTCCTAACGTGACCGATATAACAAAAATAGCGGCGGCGGCCGAATCGGCCGGCGCGGATTCGATATCACTTGTCAATACATTCCTGGGGATGGCCGTCGACATCGATACGAAAAGACCGAAACTCGGGAATGTCACCGGCGGTTTAAGCGGCCCCGCGATCAAACCGCTGGCGCTCAAGTTTGTGCGGGATGTTTATAAGCGCGTTAAAATTCCCGTGATAGGGATAGGCGGCATCATGGACTATGAAGATGCGATAGAATTTATGCTCTGCGGAGCGGCGGCCGTCCAGATAGGAACGGCTAATTTTGTAAATCCGGATACGTCTATCGGGATTGTTAAAGGTATAAAGGCATATTTAGTGAAAAATGGGCTAAAGAGCGTAACGGATATCATAGGAAAACTGAAAATATGAACCCGAAAGACAGATTGATCGTCGCGCTGGACATGGATAGCGAAGAAAAGGCCGTAAGCATGGCCGAAAAGCTGAAGAATGAAATAAGGTTTTTTAAAATAGGATTGGAGCTATTCTCTTCATGCGGGCCGTCGATAGTCAAGAGAATAGGAGAAATGGACTGCGAACTATTCCTGGACCTTAAGTTTCATGATATACCGAATACTGCGGCAAAAGCCGCGAGAGCCGTGACGAGGCTCGGCGTATATATGTTCAATGTTCATGCCATCGGCGGATATGATATGATGAAAGCGGCCCGGGAAGCCGCGGCGGATGAGGCGAAGGCGTCGGGGATAGACAGGCCGAAGATCCTGGCCGTCACGATTTTAACCAGTATGGACCAAAAGGCCTTGAAGAATACGGGGGTAAATGCTAATATTAAGGCCCAGGTTTTAAAACTCGCAAGGCTCGCTTCGCGGGCCGGGCTTGACGGTGTAGTAGCATCGCCCAGGGAAGCAAAGGCAATAAGAAAAGCCCTCGGTAAAGACTTTTTGATAGTTACCCCCGGCGTGAGGCCTCGGAATGCGAAAGTCCACGACCAGAAGAGGGTTGCGACACCCGGTGAGGCCATAAGGGCCGGCGCCAGTTTCATCGTCGTGGGGCGTTCCATTACAGAAGCGAAGGATCCCGTCAGCGCGGCAAGGAATATTTTACAAGAGATAGCTTTATGACAGAAAAAGACGTATTAAAAATATTCGATAAATATAACGCGCTCCTGACCGGCCATTTTAAGCTGTCGAGCGGGCTGCACAGCGGGAAATACCTGCAGTGCGCGCTCGTCCTTCAGCATCCTGAAGCGGCGGAAGCGCTCGCGAAGGAGCTTGTGAAAAAATTTGCAGGCGAAAAAATCGACGTGGTGATAGGGCCCGCGCTCGGCGGGATTACAATAGCTTACGAAGCGGCGAGGGCCATCGGCGTAAGGGGTATTTTTGCCGAGAGGCAGGACGGCGCGATGGCGATAAGGAGAGGATTTTCGATCAAACCGGGCGAGAAGGCCCTGGTCGTAGAAGACGTAATCACCACCGGCGGATCCACGAAAGAGGTCGTAGAAGCCGTTAAAAATGCGGGCGGCATAGCGGCAGGCGTAGGCTGTATTATAGACAGAAGCGCCTCCCCGATAGATTTCGGCGCGAGATTCGAATCCCTCGCAAAGATAAAAATCGATACATTCAAAGAGGGCGACTGCCCTCTATGCAAATCAAATATACCCATCACAAAGCCGGGATCCCGGCGTTAGTATCAACACGAAACAATTGTGCTATTAGAACCTTTATGCTATTCTATAATATAACTTAAAGGTTGAATTGAAGGCATGGGTGATTGGGCAAAAGCGGGCAGCTAGTTCAGCTGGTAGAACGCTTCGTTTACACCGAAGAAGTCACAGGTTCGAGTCCTGTGCTGCCCACCAATGCAAATTTGGCCTTCGCCAAAAACTGTCCCGAGCCGCCATAGTTTTTGTGCAGCGGCGAGAGGCATAATCACTAATATAAATAATCCTTGATGACGAACTGGATTTTATATATAATTGAATGCCACGACAGGTCGTTATATACCGGTATCACGACGGATTTAGAAAAACGAATAAAACGGCATAATCAAGGAAGGGCTACTAAATATACAAGAGCTAGAAGACCCGTAAAGTTAGTTCATTCCGAGATTGTAAATAGCGAATCTTTAGCAAGAAAACGCGAGGCAGAAATCAAGAGCTTATCGCGTCAAGATAAGATTAAATTGATTAAGAAGCATTGATCTTCCCTCGAACGCTCCATATCGATCGCGTTCTCGGGATGAAAATTTTTATCAAAATTTTCAGGGGACGTAGTTCAGCTGGTTAGAACGTCAGATTGTCGATCTGAAGGTCGCGGGTTCGATCCCCGTCGTCCCCGCCATTCCCTCCTGGGGTCAATCTCGGACACTAAGGAGAAGGGCGAAGTATAAGAAACTAAAAGACTTAAGTCTTTTAGAAAAAAGTTCGAGCCGATTTTTTTCAAAATTTCTCTCTTGGCGCTTGGGTTTCCTTGCCAAGCGACACAACCCGCCTCGTTACAAGCACTTACAAAATTTTTGGAGGGTTCGAGCCACCCGCCGCTTATTTTCTCTATCTCGGTAAGCTTCTCCTTCAATTCCTGCCTCTCGTTGAGTAGCTTCGCTTTCTTAGTCTGATACTCCTCAGCGGAAAACTCTCGATTGATGTAGAGATCTATCAATCTCTCTATCTTCTCATCGGATTCTTTGAGGCTTGCCTTTAGCTCGTCGGATAGAGAAAAGGAGGCTTTGCTTTCCTCGCGGGATAATTCCTCCAGCCTATTTATAATTTTATCTTTTGTCTCAGCATCAATATATACTTTCAATATCGCTTTATCAATCTGGGAAAGCAAAGCCTCTTCTCTAAGAAACTTTTTGCTGTCGCATGAACCTCGTTTTTTGGTGCAGTGGTAATATGTGTGGCCTTTCTGTATCTCCGCTGTGATACTACATTCGCATGTAGAGCATGTCATGAGGCCGGTAAAAGCGAACTTGATCACGCCATGTTTTACCAGCTTACTTTTCATCTCTAAGACGTCATGAACTCTATCAAAAAGTTTCTTAGAGATAAGCGGCGGGTGGCTCGCCTCATGGAGCTCGCCCTTATACTTGAAAACACCATAATAAATAGGATTACGAAGTATTCTGGCGAGCTCCGTTTTTCGGACAGGCTTGCCCGCCCGAGACGTAAAGCCTAAGTCAGTCATCTGCTTCTCGAGACTAGCGATAGAATGATTACCGGCAGAATATATCTCGAAGATTTTCTTTATATATACAGACTTCTCCGAGTCGAAATATAGCGTGTGATTCTTGTAGTTGTTGAGATAGCCTATGGGAGCGTATCCAGGCCACTCGCCCCGGCGCAGCTTCTGCCGCAACCCTCGTTTCACATTCTCAGAGAGTGAGTCGATATAGTATTTACTCTGCCCGAAAGCGATAGAGAGCATAAACTTGCCTTGCGCTGTCGCGTCAAAGCGGTATGTAGGAAAACGCAAGTCAGATATCATGCCCTTATCGACGAGATATATTATTTTTCCGCCATCCATACTGTTGCGGGCAAGCCTGTCCGGGTGCCATGCCAAAATACCATCGGCAATACCAGCCTCTATCTGCTGAATCATAAGAGAAAAGATAGGCCGTCCCGGCTCCTTGGCAGTCTTTGTTTCCACATACTCATCCACTATCGATAAATTCTCATGCTTACCATATTCTCGAAGCTCGTTAATCTGTGACTCGATAGACAGTATCTGCTTATCTTCATCATCGGTGGACTTTCTGGCGTATAAGTAGTATTTTGGCATGGCACTAACCCTCCAAAAATTTTGTTTCCGTTGTCGCTTGGCAAAATCATTTTTTGAGATCGACATTTATCTCAAAATATGAGTTATTCCGCTTTTGGCGGGATAAGGAAACCCAAGCGCCAAGAGAGAAATTTTGAAAAAAATCGGCTCGAACTTTTTTCTAAAAGACTTAAGTCTTTTAGTTTCTTATACTTCGCCCTTCTCCTTAGTGTCCGAGATTGACCCCAGGAGGGAATGGCGGTGCCTACCCGACAAGATCAGAACATATTTTAGGGGGTTCCCTCTAAAATAACCGCCTAAAAGATGTCAACCCTGGCTCGGCCCGGCCGCAGGCCGCCCGCACCCGGCCTGCGGCCGGGCGTGTCCTCGCCCTACACTCTGCTACGCAAATGTCTGTAAGCCGCTACAAGCTCGTCCACATCCGCCTCAGCCTACCACACATCTAAACTCACGAGGCTTCGGCGTATGCCGAGCCCTCACCAAGACTGACATGGGAAGGCAAAATTTTCCCGCACCAAAATTTTGCCTTCCCGCGAAAGAGCGTCCCGCCGATTTTTGGAGCGGAGGA
>JAZDOS010000024.1:0-47064 GCA_043798375.1 Candidatus Omnitrophota bacterium
TTAGGTCTTTCTGCCCACCCGCTCCCCCAGGGAAATTTTTCGGCCTAGTCAGCAGTCTCTCGCGGGGACATCTTCAGCTTTAGCAGAGGATCCGGCCCTCATTGCTACGCACAAATAGCTTCATGAAGCGGCGAGTTGAATTTTTTCGCCATAGTGCGTAGTATGGCTGTAGGTGCGCAAGGCCCATATGGTTTAAAGACATGCTTTACGTTGAGCGAATATGAAAGTGCGTGAATCTGTACACATAATTCGCGATACGTAAACCGCGAGCCCCACGGCGAAAATAATTCATCGTAAGCGAATGAAGCCATTTGTGCGCTGATTTGCGTCCGGCGCGAGGCACCCTCTCCCGCGGGGGACTAAAAGCGTCACAGCCGAAAAATCACTTCCTCTTAAAGATCAACCCGAATATCGTCCAGCTCGCCGCAACAAAGACTAGCGTCGCCGCAACGGAGTTCAGCACCGTTATCTTCGTACCTATGGACGTCTTCTCTTTCCGAAATATATCGAGTAAATATTCATCGTCCGAATTATTAAAGAAACTCGTTGACTTGGCCTGTTTGATAAGTATGGCCTTTGCTTTACCCTGTATCGAGTTCGACTTCGACAGGAGCGGAACGCCTATAAGCGCGTAATTGATCAGTATGACTATCAGTAGCGTCAGACCTATCCACAGCCTCTTTTTAGGATTCATCCAGGCCTCTCTTCCTGTTTCAATTTTGATTCCGCTATCCCGACTATCTTATCGATCACCTGTCGCGCCGTGAACTCGCCCGTATCTATCGTGTAATCGGCCTTCGCATAGTACGGCAAGCGCTTCGCAAGCAGGTCCCGTATCTTTCTCTTCGGATCCTCGACATTGAGGAGCGGGCGGTATTTATACTTTTTAGTGCGCTCCATTATCACGTCTTCACCCGCCGTAAGGCATACGATGATGCCGTTCGACTTCATGTATGCCATATTCTCATCCCGGAGTACCGCGCCGCCGCCGGTGTCGATCACAAGATTATCCATGCAGGCGGCATCCCTTATTACGGCGCTCTCGACATTGCGGAAGTAGTCTTCTCCTCTCTTGGTGAATATCTCATTTATCGTGCAGCGTTCTCTCTTTTCGATCAGGTCATCGATCGAGACATACTTCATCCCGAGTCTATGTGAAAGCTCAATAGCGATCGTAGTCTTTCCGGTGCCCATGAACCCTACAAGTACGATATTCCGCATATCCGCTGAACCCGGCCGTGGCCTTTCGTTAAAACTTCCTGACCTGCTCCATGTAACCGTTGTAATTGCGCTTCATTTCGCGCATCGAGTCGCCGCCGAACTTCTCGATCATAGCGCCGGCTAACTCTATCGCGACCACCGCCTCACCTATAACGCCTGCGGCAGGTACCACGCATACATCAGCCCGTTCAAGCGCGGCGCGCACAGGCCTCTTCGTCCTGATGTTGACGCTCGCAAGGGGTGATCCTAGCGTAGCTATAGGCTTCATGACCGCCTGCACCACGATGGCCTCGCCTGTAGTGATGCCTCCCTCTATCCCGCCGGCATTGTTCGTCGTCCTGTAGAAACCTCTCTTCTTGTCATAAAATATCTCGTCGTGGACCATCGATCCCCTTAAATGGGCGGCACCTGCACCGGCGCCGAAACTGACTCCCCTGACAGCCTGGATCGACATGACTGCGAATGCTATGCGCGCGCTTATACGTTTATCCCACTGTGTATAACTACCCAGCCCGGCAGGGGCTCCTCTGACTATAAGCTCGAATACCCCTCCCAATGAATCCCCTTCCTCCATCGCGTCTTCTATCTCAGCGCACATAAGCTTTGACGCGTCAGGATCGGCGCACCGAACGGGCGATCTTTCAGATATGGAGACCAGTTGCTTAAAACCCAGGTCTTTGGTATGCGCCTCTATACCTCCTATCGCGGTAACGTGGCTTGCGATAGCGATGCCGAATTCGGCCAGCAGCGCCTTAGCGACCGCGCCTACAGCGACCCGCGCAACAGTCTCCCTGGCGCTGGCGCGTTCCAATACGCTCCTTACATCCTTCAAATCATACTTTATAGCTCCGGATAGGTCAGCGTGGCCGGGACGCGGATGAAGGACGGCAGGCAGGGCGTCTATCGAGTCATCGATATTATTCACCATAAGCGTTATCGGGCTGCCGATCGTGATGGACTTCCTCAAACCCGAGAGTATCCGCACTCTATCGGCCTCTATCCGCATGCGTTTTCCCCTGCCATAACCGCGCATACGGCGGCAGAGGTCAACATTTATCATCGAATCTTCGACGCGAAGACCTGCCGGCATACCGTCAAGTATGGCGATCATAGCCTTTCCGTGCGATTCACCGCTTGTCATGTATCTGAGCATAATCTTCCTTTCTCATAGCCTGCGTCTCAATAAAATAAAGCTCCGATAATACTATTTCCGAAAAATATCGCGATCATCGCCGCCAGGGAGAGGTACGGGCCGTAGGCTATAGTCTCACGGCCGTCCTTGATCTTCATAAATAAACCCACAGCCGCGCCAAAGACCGGCGCGACGAAAAAGGTGAATAGCGCAAGCTTCCATCCGAGTATCGAGCCGATCATCGCCATCAGCTTGACGTCCCCTCCGCCCATCGCTTCCTTCCTGAACAATATCTTGCCGAAGACGCCCATAGAATATATCGCGGCCCCGCCGATCAGCGCGCCTGTAAGCGATCTTGTAAAACTGACGATCCTCAAATCGGTATCGAATAGCGCGGGAAATATCGCCGAGAGCGCCAGAGCGGATGCCAATCCGCCGAGCGAGATCGAATCGGGTATCTCGTTTATATCTATGTCGATAAAAGCGGCTACTATGAGCGCGCTGGCGAACGCCGTATATATAAAAAATTTTACGCTTCCGCCCGCGCCGAATACCGTAAATAACGATACCACTACGAACGCCGTGGCGAGCTCAACTACCGGATATCGTATAGATATCCTCTCGCGGCAGAATCTGCATCGCCCGAGCAGCATCACATAGCTCAGGACCGGGATATTGTCGTACCAGTAAAGGTTCTTATCGCACTTCGGACAGTGCGATGGCGGAAATATTATCGATTTATTTGCCGGCATCCTGTGTATACAGACGTTCAGAAAGCTGCCGACTATCGCGCCGATCGCAAAAACGAATATCTTCTCCGTAAGATGGTCCATCACCGGAAGGCTCCGCGTTTCGTCAGCGCTTCTTTCAGCGCACGCCTCATCACAGCCACCGGCGGGGGCTCGCCCGTCCATATCTCAAAGGACGCCGCACCCTGGTACAACAGCATGCCGAGCCCGGTTAAGGCATGAGCCTTAGCCGCATTGGCATCTTTCACCAGCTGTGTATAGGGCCTGTTATATACCAGATCGTACACGGCGAGGCCCGGTCTGATAAGGTCCTTCGATATCGGGGAAGGATCAAGCTCATTCATCCCTACGGGAGTCGAATTTACAAAGAGGTCGCTCTTTGCCAGAGCGCTTCCGATCTCTCCGGAGTCCGATATTATATTCAATTTCTCTCCATCGTAATATTTGCCATAGTGGCTCTTCAGCTCTCCGGCCTTCTTCTCATCTACGTCGAATACGGATATGCCCTTAGGCCCGGCACCCAGATACATGACAATGGCTTTGGCGGCGCCGCCCGCTCCGAGCACGAAGATATTCCTGCCTTCAGGTTCGAATTTAAGGTCCTCGACCAGGGATCGGTAAAAACCGGGTCCATCCGTATTGAACCCGCGCAAAGACCCGTCGCCGGATACCTTTATAGTGTTCACCGCGCCGAGGATCAGGGAATGTTCATCCAGAGACCCCTTACGCTCGAGATATTCTTTGGCCCTTATCTTATGCGGTATCGTCACGTTCAGCCCGGAGATATTCTTCTCGAGCCTTATACGATCGAGAAACTGCTCAAAATCGCCGGCGGAGACTTCGAACAGGCGATATTCGGCGTCTATCTTAAGGTGGCGAAACGCCGCGTTCTGCATCGCAGGCGACAGCGAATGTTCGACCGGGCTTCCCATTATTCCGTATATCTGTTTATCCATGATTAGCCAAAAAATCCGCTTGATCGATAAATGTGACCGAAGCGGATCGTCAAGAAAATCGCCTTCGGCGATAAATCTGGCGATAACTCTAATGTGCGATTTTCAGTGGTTAGGAAAGTGCTTTATACTTTCCTATACCATAAAATATCAGGTTAAGAGATGTTACCCGCAAGTAGCGTGTTTATTGATGGCATTTACATAAGCCTTTATGCTGGCTTCTATTATGTCCGTGCTCGCGCCCCTGCCCGAAAACATCTTCCCCTTCGACTCAACCTTCACCGATACCTCTCCGAGGGCATCCTTACCCCTGGTAACGGAACGTATCTGGTAGTCCATGAGTTTCCCGGGGATACCGGTTATCCTATCGATCGCTTTATAGCAGGCATCCACGGGGCCGTCTCCTGTAGAACAAGACTCCATGATCTTGCCGCTGCATCTTATCGTTATCTTGGCTGTCGGTTTAATGCGATCGCCGGAGGTTATATCGAAATGCACGAGATGTATCTTCTCAGGCACCTTCAATATTTCCTCGTCGATGATCGCCTCGAGGTCTTCATCGAATATCTCTTTCTTCTTATCGGCAAGCTCCTTGAAACGCTCAAACGCTTTATCGAGCTCCGCCTTCTTCAGGTCGACTCCCAGCCTCTTCAGGCGCGCGTAAAAAGCGTGCCGTCCCGAGTGCTTACCAAGCACGATCTTCGACTCCTCGAACCCGACATCTTCAGGGTTCATGATCTCGTAGGTGATCCGTTCCTTCAGTACTCCGTCCTGGTGTATTCCTGACTCATGCGCAAAAGCGTTGGCTCCCACTATGGCCTTATTGGGCTGTACGAGCATGCCGGTCAACTTTGAGACAAGCCGTGAGGACTTGTATATCTCCTTAGTATTGATATCCGTATAGAGCCCTCTGAATATATCGCTCCTGGTCCTGATAGCCATAACGATCTCTTCGAGCGACGCGTTTCCCGCTCTCTCTCCCAGCCCGTTCACCGTGCACTCAACTTGACGGGCACCGCTGAGCACGGCCGCCAGAGAGTTTGAAACTCCCAGGCCCAGATCATTATGACAATGTACACTGATCACGCACTTTTCGATATCAGGCACATTATCCTTGATACCGCGAATAATATCGGCGAACTCAAATGGCGTGCTGTACCCGACCGTATCCGGAATATTTACCGTTCCGGCTCCCGCGGATATGACAGCTTCCACGACCTTATACAGAAACGCCCTCTCCGTGCGCGAGGCGTCCTCGGGCGAAAACTCGACATCGGGCACTTTGCTCTTCGCGTACTTTACGCCCGCAACGGCAAGCTTCAGGATCTCGTCTTCCGCCTTCTTCAGCTTATACTCCATATGTATCTTTGAAGTCGCCAGAAATACGTGAATCCTCGGACGAGCGCTGAACTTTACCGCGCCGTACGCGGCATCTATATCTTTCTCAAGAGACCTTGCCAGACCGCAGATTATAGGTCCCTTCACATTCCTGGCGACCGTCTTAACCGATTCAAAATCGCCGGGACTGGAGACGGGGAAGCCCGCCTCGATTATATCAACGCCGAGGATAGCGAGCTGCTTCGCTATCTCGAGCTTCGCTTTGGTATTGAGGCTGGCTCCGGGGCACTGCTCCCCGTCCCTCAATGTCGTGTCAAATACTATTATTTTGTCAGTCTTCATCTTTTCCGTGTCCCTTGCGCGTAAGAAAGATTATTTTCCGTCACCCATCCAGGGCATCATCTTCCTCAAGTCCATGCCTACCTTCTCTATCGGATGAGCATCCCCGTCCTGCAGCATCTTATTGAAATTGGGCCTGCCCTCTTCATTTTCCCTTATCCACTCCCTGGCAAACTTACCGGAGACGATCTCTTTCAGCATCTTCTTCATCTCTTTTCGCGTTCTTGCGCTGATAACGCGCTTACCCCGCGACAGGTCGCCGTAGCACGCCGTGTTGGAAACCCTGCGCCTCATTCCGCTTATTCCGTATTCCTGGATCAGATCGGTGATAAGTTTAAGTTCATGCAGTACTTCAAAATATGCTATCTCCGGCTGGTAGCCGGCCTCGACCAGCGTGTCAAAGCCCGCCATTATAAGCTCGCTGGCTCCGCCGCATAGAACCGCCTGCTCGCCGAATAGGTCTGTCTCGGTCTCTTCCTGAAATGTGGTCTCGATAACACCGGCTCTCGTTCCGCCGATACCCTTGGCATAAGCAAGAGCTATCTGCCTGGCATTACCCGTAGCATCCTGGTATATCGCGATAAGGCAGGGAACTCCTTTACCCTCTTCGTACATCCTTCTGCATAGCGCACCCGGTCCCTTTGGAGCCACCATAAACACGTCGATCTTCTTGTTCGGCTTTATCTGTTTAAAACGTATATTGAAGCCGTGCGAGAAAAGAAGAGCCTTGCCCTTCGTCATATTTTTGGCTATCGAATCATGGTAAACTTTTGCCTGGACATGGTCCTCGGTCAATATTTGCACAATGTCCGCCTGCTTCGAAGCCTCTTCCGCCGGCGCCGGATCAAATCCGTCTCCCTTCGCCAGCTCGTAATTCTTTGAGCTCGGAAGTTCACTCACGATAACGTCGAGCCCGGAATCCCTAAGATTTAAACTTTGTCCGCGGCCCTGGATACCGTAACCTATCACAGCTATCTTCTTGCCCTTCAAAATACCTAAGTCCGCATCCTTGTCATAATAGATCTTTGCCATCTTAAATCTACTCCCCTTTCTATTCGTTGACTTCAGGCTTTCCGTCAGCCTTCAGTCCTTTATCGGTCGTGTCCATCGCTACCCTGCCGGTCCTCACGACTTCCAGAATACCAAAAGGCCTAAGTAACTCCAAAAGCGTCTTGATCTTGGCCTGGTCTCCCGTCGCCTCTATACATAAGGACTTTTCACCGGCCAACTCTATCTTAGCGCCAACAGCTTTTATCACCTCGAGGATCGCCCTCTTCGTCTTCGGGTGACTTGAGACCTTGACCAGGATGAGCTCCCTGTCGATAAAATCACCTTCCCCATAATCGATTACTTTGATAACGTCGATAAGCTTATTCAACTGTTTCTTTATCTGCTCCAGCGTCTTATCATCGCCCTCGACCACTATGGTCATGCGCGATACCATGGGATCTTCAGTCTCGCCCACCGCGAGGCTCGATATATTAAATCCCCGGGCGCTGAATAGCCCCGATATGCGCGCGAGCACTCCAAACTTATTCTCCACCAACACCGATATCGTATGTTTCATCGCAGCTTTCAGCTTTCAGCTTTCAGCTTTCAGCTTTTTGCTGATAGCTGACGGTAAGAAAGCTCTCCCATGTTTACGCCAGTCCTCCGCCTATCATCTTATTAATAGCCTCGCCTGCCGGCACCATTGGGAAGACGTTCTCTTCCCGCTCGATATGAAAATCCATTATCACCGTATTATCCATCGCCAGAGCCTTGTCTATGGCCGAGCGCACATCTTCTTTCCTGGTAATGCGCATGCCGAGGGCACCGTAGGCTTCAGCCAATTTCACAAAATCCGGCTCAGCGCCATCGAGACATGTATATGAGTACCTTTTGTTATAAAATAGCTCCTGCCACTGCCTCACCATCCCGAGGCAGCCGTTATTCAATATGACGATCTTCACCGGCAATTTATTTACAACCGATGTGGCGAGCTCCTGTATATTCATCTGTATGGAACCGTCTCCCGCGATATCAAAGACATGCGCCCCGGGCTTGCCAAGCTGAGCCCCTATAGCGGCAGGAAAGCCATAACCCATAGTTCCAAGACCGCCGGATGAGAGCATCGTCCTGGGTTTCATGAACTTATAAAACTGCGCGGTCCACATCTGGTTTTGGCCGACCTCCGTGCAGATTATAGCATCGCCTTTGGTCGCCTCAAATATCTGCTCCAATATGTACTGGGGCCTAAGGACATCATCATCTTTATATTTTAAAGGATGCTTCCTCTTCCATTCCGCTATCGCCTTTACCCATTCCTTCGTGTCCGGCTTCTTCAGGGACTTGTTCAGCTCCTTCAGGATCGTCTTCGCGTCGCCAACAATCGGGATATCGACATCGACGTTCTTCGACACGCTTGCCGGATCAATATCGATATGGATAACCTTGGCGTACGGCGCAAATGCATCGAGCTTTCCCGTTACCCTGTCGTCAAATCTGGCGCCCACAGCCACTATCAGGTCGGAGTCCATTATCGCATGATTGGCATACGCGGTGCCATGCATGCCGAGCATACCCAGAGACAGTTCATGAGTGGCGGGAAACACCCCGAGGCCGAGAAGTGTCATAGTAACAGGGATCTCATTCTTTATCGCAAGCTCCGTAACCTCTTCCGAGGCGTCGGAAGTGACGGCTCCTCCGCCCACATAAAGTATGGGCTTCTTCGAGTCGGAGATGGCTTTGGCGGCCCTCTTGATCTGGCCGACGTGGCCGGTGTAGGTCGGATTATATCCGCGTATCGAGACTTTCTCGGGATACTCGAATTCAACCTGCTGCATCTGTATATCGGTCGGTATATCAACGAGCACCGGGCCAGGACGGCCCGTGGAGGCTATATGGAACGCCTCCCTCATTATCCGCGCCAGATCCTTTACATCCTCAACCAGGTAATTGTGTTTCGTAATGGGCCTGGTTATCCCCGTGATGTCGGCCTCCTGGAATGCGTCATTGCCTATGAGAAACGATTTTACCTGGCCGGTGATAGCCACCATCGGTATCGAATCCATATAAGCTGTCGCGATACCCGTGACCAGGTTCGTCGCGCCCGGCCCGGAGGTAGCAATACAGACGCCGGTCTTGCCGGTCGCGCGGGCATAGCCGTCCGCAGCGTGCGCGGCGGCCTGCTCATGACGGACGAGGATAAATTTTATGGGAGCATCGTATAGCTTATCGAAAATGGGCAGTACCTGTCCCCCGGGATAGCCGAACATCACTTCGACCTTCTCGCGTTTCAAACACTCTATCAGTATCTGCGCCCCTGTCATCTTCATGCTTTTAAAACCGCTCCTTCGGATGCGGAGCCGACCGCTTTAGCATAACGCGCCAGGTACCCCTCGCGCTCTTTCGGCTCCGGCGGACGCCATTTCGCAAGACGAGCCTTTATCTCTGATCCGCCGATACTCAGCTCTATCTTCCTGGCCGGGATATCTATGATTATCTCGTCACCCTCCTGAACGATAGCTATGGCCCCGCCTTCCTGGGCCTCGGGCGATAGATGTCCTATACACGGCCCCTGAGTCCCACCGGAGAACCTGCCGTCCGTAATAAGCGCGACGTCATCAGCCAGTCCCATGCCGACAATGGCCGCGGTGGGAGAGAGCATCTCCCTCATCCCGGGGCCGCCCTTCGGGCCCTCATAACGGATCACGACACAATCGCCGCTCTTTATCTTACCGGCCATTATGGCCTGCATCGCCGTCTCTTCCGAATCGAATACGCGGGCACGCCCCTTAAATTTCATCATCGCATCGGAAACCGCGGTCTGCTTTACGACGGCGCCTTCCGGAGCAAGATTGCCTTTCAATACCGCGATACCGCCCTCTTTGTGATAAGCTCCTTTGTAGTCGCGTATCACGTCCTCATCGAGTATCTGCGCCTCATTGGCAATTTGGCTTATCAGTTTGCCGCTCGCAGTCATGACATCGTTCAATTGGTTCTTCATGCGCTTCATGATGGCCGGAATACCGCCGGCCGACTCCAGATCCTCCATGAAATGCTCGCCACCCGGCAATATGTTCGTTATATGCGGCGTAGACCTTGATATCTTATCAAACATATCGAGAGTGATCTCCATGCCAAACTCTTTTGCAATGGCGATTATATGCAGGACCGTATTTGTCGAGCCGCCCAGCGCCATATCCACCTTGATCGCGTTCTCAAATGCCTCGCGGCGGCAGATCGTCCTAGGAAGGATGTTGCGCCTCACAAGGCCCACGATCTTTTCGCCGGACTCCTGCGCGATCCTGTCCTTCTTTGCCGACACGGCAAGTGCGGTCGCGCATCCCGGAACGCTCATGCCAAGCGCCTCGGTCACGCATGCCATCGAATTTGCCGTATATAGGCCCTGACAGGCGCCTGCTCCCGGGCACGCGCACATCTCAAGGGCCGCAAGATCATCCTGCGATATCTCGCCTTTTTTACATCTTCCCACGGCCTCAAACGTATCTTTTACCAGCGATAACCTCTTCCCCTTCAGATTGCCGCTCATCATGGGCCCGGCGGTTACGACTATGGACGGCACGTTGAGTCGTCCGACAGCCATTAACATACCCGGCGTTATCTTGTCACAATTGGTCAGGCAGACGAGCCCGTCAAGGCAATGAGCTTTCATTACGCACTCTATCATGTCGGCTATCAGCTCGCGCGATGCCAGAGAATACCGCATTCCCGCATGTCCCATCGCTATGCCATCGCATATTCCCGGCACGCCAAAGAAGAACGGAACTCCCCCTCCCATCGCTATGCCCCGCTCTATGAAGCGCTCCAATCTGGGCATATGGATATGGCCGGGGATCAGGTCAGTCCTGGAAGTAACAACGCCTACAAAGGGCTTGGCAATGTCTTCTTTCGATATGCCTGTGGCGTACAAAAGGCTCCTGGCGCCTGCCCTTTCGATACCTTTTTTAACCTTATCACTCCGCATAAAACCCCCTATTATTGAATATAGTAGGCTAAATTATATAATACAAGGGCATATATTGTCAAATGATTACCTCCTGCATGTCAAGCTAAAATAGAGATGTCGTAAACGGAGGTGTCAGTTTAGGGAGCTTTGGTTAACAAGGGGGGATAACCTCATCCATTGAGCAGCCCAGCAAGAAATAACGGCCGTCGTATACCAGTTATATCATACCCATCGGCAAAGATAATTTTTGTCTTAACATCCATGCCCTTGAACTGGCTTCTTCCTTTGCCTTTGCCGCCAATTTCAAAAACGATGTCCTGTAAATCACGAATAAAATAATCCGGCGTTTTTTGGCCGCGCATGGATTTAAGATAAAAAACTTCTTTGCCTAAAGCTTTAAGCGCTCCTACAAAAAAATCCTCCCGAAGGCCGCCGATGGCCTCATCGAGCGGCTTATACAGAAGACGGTACGGCAAGGCCATGACAACCTTCGGCTCCTTCATCACATTGCTCCCCGTCGGAAAGACCCGATGTAAAACAAAAGCTCTTTCCAAAAGCGTAATATATTGCTCTGCCTTATACTTCGTAATATGAACATTCTTCGCCGCCGAGGAATAGTTAATCCCATCCACCCCGGCAAGCCCTATAAAACGAATAAGCTGCTCTATTCTTTCCAATTCATCGGTCATAAGCCTCGCTATATGAGGTATGTCTTTACGTATAATCGTTTTAAGAATGTTCTCTAAAAGCATCAGAGGCTGCGGCTCCCGTAAAGCGAATGGCATAAGGCCGCCCTGAATATACGATGAAAAATGTTCTCCCGCTCTCAAAACGTCCGGAGGAACCTTTTTCTCCACAATATTCCGGAGAGTTAAGGGGTCAAATTCCTGCCCATACTTAAACCGCGCATACTCCCGCAATGAAAAAGGATAAAGAGTCTTGAGCAGGACACGCCGCGATAAATCATAACCAGATTCATACATTCCCAGCGCCGTGGAACTGGTGAAGATCACTCTGACATCGAGAATATCATAGATTTTCTTGATGTCAGCCTCAAATCGGTGATAAACATGCACCTCGTCTAACAGAAACAACCTGATCTGCATCGTTTCGTGTAAGGTCTTGACGAGATCGAAAAGATCGCCATCCATAGCATCCAGGGATATATAGAAAGACCCTTCATTTGCCAGGGCCAATTGTTTAAGTATGATCGTCTTTCCCGCGCCGCGCGGCCCAACAATCCCAATAAAATGAGCCCCAGAATCCCGGGTAATGTCATCGTAGAGCGCACGTTTTTTATCGTATCGCCGGCTATCTTCTTTGGCCACGCGGTCAAATTCAATCAGTTGATTGATATTCATCTTATCCTTTACGCTTTACTACTATAAGTATACCACAAATATACATTCTATCAAATTGTTTTACGTAATGCTTATCATTTCATTCCTCGTCAAACCAAAGGGTCTAATTGGGTTTTGCTATATCGGCATAGGAGATAAACAGATCGCATAAGTGCGAACCTATGAACCCCGCGCCGCCTGTTATGAGTGTTGTTTTTTTCATATGTTATCTCGAAGTAAGCGCCCATTCGTAAAAAGGCTCTACCGAAATATCGAGGCCCTGTTCCGATATTTGCCTCTTATCGCCTTCCGCGACTATTATCTTTGATGACTTTAACTTAAAATATTTCATCCCTTCGACAAGCCCCCTGACTTCACGTAAACGTGTTTCTTTGTTTTCAAGGCTGCAGCATACATTATATAATTCCCTTACCTTGAGCCCTTCCTTCCGGATAAAATCCACCTCATTCTTTTCGGAGAAATAATATATTTCGCCCGGGGAGCTTCTCAGCTGCTGGTAAACCGCGTTCTCCAACAACTTGCCTTTGTCTTCGGAGAATTTAAAGGCGGCCGCGTTATGCATACCGTTATCCACAAAATAGACTTTTCGGCCGGTCTGCATCTGGTTCTTAAGCGAGTATGAAAAACGGGGCAGAAAATAGACCATGAACGCGTCTTCAAGATAACGGGAAAACCTTTGCACGGAATCCAGGGATAAGGCGAAATCCGCCACCTTTTTGACTTTATTGAAACTGTAGCCGCGGGTAAAATTGGCGCTGTAAAACAAGGCCAGATTCTTTAATTTAGCCGCGTCCTTCACCTTGTGCCTGTCTACCACATCCTTGGTGAGAATGTCGTTAAAATACTGCGCGAGAAGCTCTTTTCTCATCAACTCATCTTTTGTAAGCACAACTTTTGGAAAGCCTCCTATCTTCAAATATTCCGAGGCCAGGCTTACCAATTTATTCTTATTCTCAAGCCGCCACATGCGGTTATCTTCTACGTTTACGCCGTTGAATTTCAGGAACTCTTCAAGGTCGAGCGGAGCGACCGCAAGCTGAAGATGCCTGCCGGTAAGCACGGTGGCGAATTCCGGAGAAAGAATGTCGGCGTTGGAGCCCGTCGCAAATATTTTTACATTCTCCTTGCGGTCATACTTTGATCTCACCCAATGCTCCCAGCCTTTTACCTTTTGCACTTCATCCAAAACCAGATAGACTCTGCCCTTAGGCTTAAGATAATCAAGATACGCCTGCCATATTTCATCCAACAGGCCAATATTCAAAGAATTATAAAACCCCGCGTCTTCAAAATTTACATAAAGCGTATTCTCCCTCGGAACCTTATTTCCGCATAATTCCGATAAAACCTGGAGCAGGATAGTGCTCTTTCCGCAGCGCCTGACCCCTGTCAAAACCACCACTTCATCGATAGATAAGAACTTCTTTATGCGCTTCAGGTAACTATGCCGGGGGATACCGGTATCGATAGCCTTTTGCCAGAGGTTCCATAAGAGCAGGGTTTCTATTATGCGCTCGCGGTTCATAACATCTCCCTATTATTGTCCGATGTATCGGACAATAATAGTATATCTCATACGATAGACTTTGTCAATACATGAATAAGGCGCGATATTACGCGATACAGAACACCGCATACAACGGAACAGACGACTTTAAAGTCAATAGCCCTACATCCCCCATGTACAGCTTAAAACTCGAAAAATCCTGATAGGCCGCCGGAGGCATATACCCACAGCTACAGGCAGCCGGGGGATATTTTAGTTACTTTTCCATTTTGCCACACAGAAAGAGGGCGGCCTGTTTCCTTGTGTCGCTCGACTACTTGCCGCACGGCTTTTTTCAGCGCCGCTTCGGCTTTATCCTGTAAAGACATTCTTTTTTTCATATATTATCTTGCTCCTTTCTTAATAATCTCGAGCAGATCATTATTTGTAACTTCGGTATGCCCATTTTTCCTCTTGGCAATCAAAACAGGCTTTGTTTTAGAATTATCAAATAACATCCATGAATCAACTAACGGTTCATACAAGTTGAAGAAATTATATATACCACGGACAAAACGTCTCCGGACGTCTTCTGCTGGAACATTATGCCCGCCCTCAGCAACTCTCTCCTTAATACGCGCTATCGCTAGTTCCGGGCTGGTAATCCATAAAAAGAAAAGATGCAGCCCGTAATCCTTTGTTTTTAATTCTTTAAGTAAGCTCGTATATGATTTACCGGATAATGTTGTTTCAAAAGCAAAATCGACATCCCGCCTGGCAAACTCATGGATTTGCTGCAATACGAGCTTGCCTGCTTTAATGACGGCGGCGCGAGGTTCAAACGGAGCCAGGCCCAGGGCGATGAGGTCGGCATTCACAAAGTTTTGACAATTAACATAATCCGGCAGAAATTCCTTTGCGAACGTTGTCTTGCCCGACCCATTGGGGCCTGCGATTATATATACATTTCGCCTTGCCATGTTACAGATTAAACTCCATCGGGTTACTAATAATCTTTGTCAGAAAAAGCTCTCAAAGATGCGATCCGGAAAATTCTGCGCCGCCTGTTATGAGAACTGTTTTTCGCATAAAATACCCTGCTTTGCAATTCTGGCTCCGACCAATTTATCCATTACGATATTACGCGATACAGAACACCGCATACAACGGAACAGACTTTATCTGATTCTCTAATCCGAAATTTTTAGCGGATATCCTTATCGCGTACGCCGGGGCGTACTTTTCTTTATACACCGACAAACTCCTGGAGCGGGTATGGGCGCTTGACTTAACTTCCACGGGGATGATCTTATCCCCGTCCTGGATAATAAAATCTATTTTGGCCGTATGCGCAGAATCCCAATAATAAAGCTCGTTCCGATGAACCCGCAGCTGATCCGCCACATAATTCTCGACGATCGCGCCGATAAAAGTATTGTGGTCTTCGATGGCCGTTAAAATATTATGGGCCGACATCCCGGACTTTAAAGTCAATAGCCCTACATCTCCCATGTACAGCTTAAAACTCGAAAAATCCTGATAGGCCGCCGGAGGCATATACCCGTGTTCAACCTTATTACATTTAATAACCAGTCCGGCGGCACACAGCCAATCTATCGAAGCTCCGAATATCGAAGCGGAACCGCCGCGCTGAATAATCTTATATTGAAATTTCCGGTTGTCCTTGGCCAGCTGCGCCGGTATCGACTGAAAAGCTGCCATGATCTTTGTCGTTTCGGCAGGCGCAGCATATTTTGCCATATCAGCTATATAGGTATCAACTATCAGCGCCTGCACATTGGCGGCATCCAACAGCCTTTTGCTTTTACAATACTCGTTCACAACGGCAGGCATACCGCCGACAATCAAATATTCTTTATACAGATTAAGAGCCGCGTCATGAAGCATGGTTGACAAGGAATTGTTATTCGCGTAACAACCGCGTATTTCCTCCGTCAACGTTTCTCTGCCCGCAGCCCATAAGAATTCTTCGAGATCCAAAGGATATAGATGAAGCATGTCCACTTTGCCTACCGGAAAAGAGCCCTTATCACGATTGAAAGCAACCCCTAAAAGGCTTCCTGCCGCAATAATATGATATTCCGGGGCGGTTTCACAAAAATATTTTAACGATGTCAATGCCCGCTCGCATGACTGGATCTCATCAAAAAAAATAAGGGTTTTCCCGGGAACTATTTTTTGTTTATAGAATATCTCCAAACAATTTATAATATGTTCCGGAGAAATATCATTACTAAAATCAGCGGCGACGGTTAGATTGGTTTCAAAATTGACATAAACAACATTCTCATAATTGTTACGGCCAAACTCATTGATAACGTAGGTCTTCCCAACTTGTCTTGCCCCATACACGAGCAAAGGCTGGCGCCGGCTGCTATCTTTCCATTCAGATAGCTTTATGGTTATTTTTCGTTTCATGCTTAGATATTACCATAATAATACATTTAAGTCAACTTAAATACTGTAAAATAGTATTTTTATCGATTTAACTATCAGAATATTAGGCATGTATGGAGTTTAACCATATGCAATACTAACTTCTTATAGTTTGAGTTTTAAAGAAGGTCTAAACCACTTTACAGTCTGATTTATGCCTTCTTCAAACTTAACTATCTTTTTAATTTTTAGCAGGCGCTTCATCTTTGTTATATCGGCATAGCTCTTTCTGACGTCGCCCGGCCTCTTTGCCCCGAAGACCGGCTTAATGCCCGTCTTCAGTATCTTATTAAGCATATCAACTATCTCTATTATCGACGTCGTAGTGCCGCAGGCGATGTTAAATACCTCGCCGGATATGCCCGGCGTGACGCAGGCTTTCAGGTTCGCCTCGACGACGTTCGCGACGTATGTGAAGTCCCTCGACTGCTTTCCATCCCATTCTACTGTGGGACTCTCCCCTTTCAACATCTTTGAGATGAACATCGGGATTACGGCTGAATATTTGGATTCGGGGTTCTGCCTGGGTCCGAAGACGTTGAAATATCTCAAGGATACCGTTTCGAGGCCGAATGTTTTCGCGAATGTTACGCAGTAATTCTCAGCCGCGAGCTTGGAGACGCCATACGGAGAGATGGGTGAGGCATGATCCGTTTCTTTCTGCGGGAATCGCTTCACGTCGCCATACGCGGAGCTTGATGACGCGTAAACTACCCTCTTGACCCCGGCGTCTTTTGCCGCCGCCAGGAGATTGAGCGTCCCGAATACGTTCACATCGTTCGTCGTGAACGGGTCCTCAACCGATTTTGCCACTGATCGGAGCGCCGCCTGGTGTATCACGAAGTCTATGCTCTTCAGAGCCGAATCCAAAGCCTTCCTGTCCCTGATATCGCCCTCTACCAACTCTATCTTTTTCAGGAACGGCTCTATATTTTCGCGTTTGCCGGTGATGAAATTGTCGAGGACCCGGATTGTCCCGACCTTTCGCCTTACCAGTTCCTCGACGATGTTGGATCCGATGAATCCCGCGCCGCCCGTCACAAGATAATTTGCCATATTACAGCCTTATTATATTTTTTCTACCCTTAATGTTCTTCAGAATATTCCTGGTATCGATCACAAGATCGGAATTCTTCACGATAAAATCATAATCGACGTTTGAATGGTCGGTCACGATCACAACGCAATCCGAATCCCTGAACGCGTTTCTGTTAAATTTCAGGGCCTTAAGATTGATGCCGTGTATCTTAAGATACGGCAGGTACGGGTCGTAATATGAAACGGCCGCGCCTTTCTTTATGAGTTGATCTATTATCTCCAATGCCGGAGATTCCCTGAGGTCCTTCACGTCTTTTTTATACGCGGCGCCCACTATAAGGACTTTAGAGCGTTTAAGAGGTTTGCCATGGTTGTTTAACCCTTCGATAATTTTGCTGACAACATAGTGCGGCATTTCGGAATTGACCTGCGACGCGAGGTCTATGAAGCGCGCCTCGAACCCGTGCATGCGCGCTTTCCACGACAGGTATATCGGATCTATTGGAATGCAGTGGCCGCCGCAACCCGGCCCCGGATAGAACGGCATGAAGCCGTACGGCTTCGTCCTGGCCGCGTCGATGACCTCCCAGACGTCAACGCCCAGCTTATCGCACATGAGCATAAGCTCATTGACCATGCCTATATTCACGATCCTGAAGGTATTTTCCAGGAGTTTCACCATCTCGGCAACCTTGCTCGACGAGACAGGGACGACCGTATCTATCACCTGTTCGTAGAGCGTCTTCGCGAGCTCCGTCGAGATTTTCGAGATGCCCCCTATGACTTTCGGCGTATTTCCGGTGTCGAACTTCTTATTGCCGGGGTCTATCCTTTCCGGAGAGAAGGCGAGGTAAAAATCCTTCCCTTCTTTCAATCCGGTCGATTCCAGAACGGGGAGCATGACCTCTTCTGTCGTCCCCGGATATGTGGTGGATTCGAGCACTATTATCTGGCCGCGCTTCATATGTTTCTTTATGTTTTCCACCGCCGACACTATGTATGACACATCCGGTTCTTTTGTCTTATATAGAGGCGTCGGAACGCAAATAATGACGGCGTCCAGTTTCTTTATGCGCGCGAAATCGTCCGTGATGACGAATTTCCGGCCGGATACCGCTTTTCTTATTTCCGACGAAGGGACATCGAGAATATACGAGATCCCTTTCTTGAGTTTCGCGAGCCTGCCTTTATCCACGTCCATGCCGTAGACGGTGAATCCTTTTTTTACAAATATGACCGCAAGCGGCAGCCCCACGTATCCGAGTCCGATGATCCCGATCTTCGCTCTTTTATTCAGAATTTTCTCTTTAAGTTTATTTGACATGGCTATCCCCCGATATATTCCTTTAAGGCGTCTTTCCAATTCCGCATTTTATAACCGGTAAACCTGATAAACTTTGAATTATCCAGGACCGACATGGCGGGCCGCCTCGCCGGCCTGTTCAGCTCCCCGGATGATATCGGAACGACTTCTGCCCCGGATCCGGCCAATCTCAATATTTCCTTCGCGTATTCATACCACGAAACACTCCCCGAATTCGATACGTGGTATATTCTAACCAGGTTAGACCTCGTAGTTAACCTGACAGATCTAACCTGGTTAGAATATTCTTGGTCGATCAATACCCGTATCGCCTTCGCCAGGTCTTTAGTATACGTCGGCGAGCCGATCTGGTCATCGACGACCTTCAGCGCTTTCCCGGTCTTAGCTTTTTCAAGGATCGTGTCGACGAAATTCTTTCCGTGTTTTCCGTATAGCCAGCCCGTGCGCAGGATAAAATAATTTTTTAAAAACTTTGCGACTGCTTCTTCACCCTTAAGCTTCGAATCGGCATAAACACTTAGTGGGTTAGGCTTGTCGCTTTCAACATACGGCGAGCTTTTCTTCCCGTCGAATACAAAGTCTGTTGAGATGTATATCAATGCCGCGCCCGATTCTTTACACGCGGCCGCGACATTGCCGGTGCCTTCCGAGTTTATCTTATACGCCTTCTCTTTATCGCTTTCGCATCCGTCCACGTCAGTCATCGCGGCGGCGTGGACAACAATTTCGGGTTTTATCTTACTTATGCGCTCTGAAATCTTATCGCCGTCCGTGATGTCGCACTCTAAACACCTCTCGGCATCGACGCCGACGGAAATATCCAATCCGTAGACTTCGTAATATTTACCAAGCTCGCTCGAAAGATCGGCCCCGAGCATTCCGCTCGAGCCGGTTATCAATACTTTATATCTTTTCGGCATTTGACGAGGCGCTTCCACCACTCTTCGTTCTTCCTGTACCATTCCACCGTAAGTTTGAGGGCGGTTTTAAAATCATGGCGCGGCTTCCACCCGAGAGCTTTGACCTTCGCGATATCGAGGGCGTATCTTTTGTCATGGCCGGGCCTGTCTTTTACGTATTCGATGGAATTCTCGTCTTTACCGAGCATCTCGAGAAGCGCGCGCGTCAGTTCCAGATTGGTAATTTCGGTTCCGCCGCCTATATTGTATACTTCGCCGGGTTTACCTTTATGCATCACGGTATCGATGCCTTCGCAGTTGTCGACGACATAAAGCCAGTCCCGCACATTCATTCCATCCGCGTATAGAGGGACTTTTTTACTATCCAATAAATTGGTTATGAATAGCGGTATAACTTTTTCGGGATACTGGTAAGGGCCGAAATTATTGGAGCTGCGCGTTATGATGACCGGCAATTTATACGTGATGTAATAGGATCTTGCTATGAGGTCGGCCGCGGCCTTCGTCGCGGAGTACGGGCTGTTCGGCTTCAAAGAATCTTCTTCCTTAAAAGCGCCTTTCGGGATGCTTCCGAACACTTCATCAGTCGAGATTTGAACAAATAATTTGACAGAGTATTTTTTAGCCGCCTCTAAAAGGGTATGCGTGCCGAAAACGTTCGTCCGGACGAAGCTCGAAGGATCCGTTATCGACCTGTCCACATGGCTCTCCGCCGCGAAATTAACTACGACATCCGAGCCCTTGGCCAATTTTTCTACAATTTCCCGGTCCGCGATATCGCCTTTGACAAATATGTAATTTTTATTTTTCTCGACGTCTTTGAGGTTATCAAGATTGCCGCAATAGGTGAGCTCATCGAGGTTTACGATTTTATAATCGTCGTATTTGCCTAAGATATGCCTGATAAAATTGGAGCCGATGAATCCCGCTCCGCCGGTAACTAGCAGTCTTTTCATAAATTTAGTTTACAGCTCACAGGTTACAGTTTACAGCGTCAGTTTTCGCCACGAGATTATTCGCCCTCAAGAGCGCCTCGAACGTCCCCGCGTCGGTCCACCAGCCGTCCAGTATGCTATGCGTCAACTCGCCCTTTTTAAGATACGCGTTATTGACGTCCGTTATCTCAAGCTCGCCCCGCCCTGACGGCTTAAGGGTCTTTATGATATCGAAGACCTGATTATCATACATATAAATTCCCGTGACAGCGTATTCGGATTTAGGCTTCTTCGGCTTTTCCTCGATGGAGACAATCCTCCCGCCTTTCAGCTCCGCTACACCGAATCTTTCGGGATCATCCACTTTCTTCAACAGGATCCTCGCGCCTTTTGGCTGTTTCCGGAATTCGTCGACCGCATCCTTGATACTTTTTTCGATGATATTATCGCCCAGAATAACAACGATCTTTTCGTTATCGGCAAAGTGTCTGGCAAGGCCCAGCGCCTCGGCTATTCCTCCCTCACCTTCCTGATATGTGTAATTTATATGCTTGAGCCCGAACTCTTTGCCGTTTCCGAGCAGCCTCAAAAATTCCCCCGCGTGCATCCCGCCGGTTACTATCAATATATCGCTTATGCCGGCATCGACAAGCGTCTGGATCGGATAATATATCATAGGTTTGCAATATATCGGCAGTAAATGCTTGTTGGTCAATTTGGTCAGGGGATTTAACCTCTTCCCGAGCCCGCCGGCCAGTATCACGCCTTTCGTCGCCATAACTTATTTCCTCCAATCATACGGGATATCGTTTTCGTAAGCGTCTACCCTGTACTCATCCGGTTTTTTAGGATCGTAAGGCCTGGTGACCGTATTTATTACAAGCGCCTCAATGTTACTGATACATTTGAATCCGTGATAAACAAGCTTGGGTATTGTGACAAGCATAGGGTCGTCCGGGCCTATGATAAATTCGTTCACCTCTTTGAATGTGGGAGACTTCGGACGGGCGTCGTAGAGCGCAAGCCTCATCCTGCCCTGTATGCATGTGAAGTTATCATCCTGTTTTTTATGATAGTGCCACGATTTGACTACTCCCGGATAGGCCGTCGTCATGTAGACCTGGCCGAACTTCGTGAAATTTTCGTCGTCCGCCCTCAGAATCTCCATGAGCCTGCCGCGTTCATCCGGAATTATTTTCAGTTTTTTGACTTTAACGCCGTCTATCACCGTTATTTTCTCCCTATCCCCACATAAGTGAACCCGAGCTTCTTCATCTCCGAAGGATCGTAAATATTTCTGCCGTCGACCAATATGGGCTGCCTCATGAGCTTCTTTATCCTTTTGAAATCGAGCTCCTTGAATTCGTTCCATTCCGTCGCTACCAATAAACAGTCGCTCGACTTTGCGGTTTCATACGCGTCCCTGCAGAACTTCACCTGTTTACCGAATACCGCTTTCGCCTTCTTCATTGCGGCGGGATCGTATGCTCTTATATCGGCCTTTTCCTTTATCAGCATCGATATTATATCGAGCGCCGGAGACTGCCTTATATCGTCGGTATCGGGTTTGAACGACAACCCCAGGACGCCTATCGTCTTTTTTGGAAAGTTCCAGACGAGCCCCTCGATCTTACGCACAAGAAGCTTCTTCTGAGAGTCGTTTATCTTCTGGACCTCTTTCAAAAGGCCGAAATCATATCCTATCTTCTCCGCTATGTGTATAAAAGCGGCAAGGTCTTTCGGAAAACAGGATCCGCCGAAACCTATCCCCGCGTTCAAAAACTCTCTTCCTATCCTCTTGTCCAGCCCCACGCCCCTGGCGACTTCCACGATGTCCGCGCCGACCTTGTCGCATATATCGGATATCGCGTTTATAAAGGAGATTTTCGCGGCAAGGAATGAGTTGGAGGCGTGTTTTATGATCTCGGCCGATTTGATGTCGGTCACCACTATCGGCGCTTTCAGCGGCTTGTATAATTCGGCCAGTATCCCGGCGGCCTTTTTGGATTTCACGCCGAGGACTATTCTATCCGGATGCATAAAGTCCTCTATCGCGGAACCTTCCTTAAGGAATTCCGGATTGGAGGCGACGTCGAATTTCACATTCCGCCTGTTAAAAACCTTTATCGTACGCTCCATCCATTCGCCGGTATTCACCGGCACCGTTGATTTCTCCACGATAAGCCGGTAGGACGGCATGGCCGCGGCGATCTCACGCGAAACATGTTCGACGAAGGTAAGGTCGGCGTCGCCGTCACTTTTTGAAGGCGTACCGACCGCTATAAATATCACCTCACTTTTTTTTACGCCTTCTTCTATGCTTGTGCCGAAGGAGAGCCTTCCTTCTTTCCTGTTCCGCCTGACGAGCTCTTCCATCCCCGGTTCATAGATGGGAATGACGCCCGCTTTAAGCGCTTTTATCTTAAATTTGTCATTATCGATGCAGATGACATCGTTGCCCAAATCGGCAAAGCATGCCCCTGTAACGAGGCCCACATAACCCGCGCCTATTATGCAGATATTCACTTCAAGCTCCTTCTCCTTCTGGTTTTCCCGTTAAAGAAGGTATTTTATCATAATATTAATATATACGGCAAGGAATAAATGGGTGTGATTAACGGTCCCCTGTATTGCCGAATCTTGGGCGGGAATAGGTGCGTTTGAAGCCGACAGGATACCTCGGGAACGCCTTCAGGGTCATCACGAACCAGAACGTCACATCCTGGTTGCTTTTAACGTCTAAAATAAACTCCGCGATCCAGCAGTGGAGGTCTCTTGCAATCGTATATTCCTGTTCTTCAACATAACCGTCCAGGACGTTGAATCTCTCGTAAGCCTTGACCCTCCATTTTTCGGTTATTTTATACATTCCGTCCAGGGTTACGAGGTTGCTCATGCCGGTCGCGACGTTTTCATATCTATTGCTTATCGCGAGCGACCACTTATCCCCTCCGTTCGCGACGAGATCTATCGATTCGTTCTCCACGGTAGGCAGCTTAGGGTTGACGGTCATCTGGGCCTGAAGATAGGCCCATGAATAAGGGACGAGCTCGAGCTCGAAAACGATCTTGTCGAGGCCCCCGGCCTTGGAATTCCCGCTACTTTCCGTCACCCTCAAATCATAATTCGTATTGATCCTTAAAGTGGCGAGATCTACGGATTTCATCTGTCCTTCGTCGTCCGGCCTTTTCGTCTGGAGCCTGTTTTCCAGGCCCAGGGCGATGCCGTTGCGCATACCCACGGCGTCTATGGAATCGAACTGGTTAAGGTTGTCGGAAGAGATGGTCGGCCAGTGCGTGTAGTAATAACCCGCTGTCGGCGTTATGATATGCCTCAGGTTATTTATATCCAGCCCCATGGCGTTCGTCACAACTTCGTATATTTTGTAAAACTTTATGGAATTATTGACGCCGGCTGAGAAGGCGCCCCTTATGACGTTAGTATCATCCCACCTGTTCTTCGAATAATAGGTCTCCTCCACTCCCGCGTAAGGAGTCACGTTGAGGGCCCTGAAGAACCTCGCGGCATAGGACAATTGATTATACGTGTCGACTCTTGCGGCAAACAGGTCTTTCTGGGGCGGGTTTACGTTCGTATTGTCGAACGCGTGATTAAGGTATACGGCGCTCGCGTTCGCCTGATAATAGACCGGTATATCCCGGAATAACCTGTAACTGGGTATATTTATGCTGTACTCCGGCAGGCGCTCAACGACATCGTAGAATTTATCAAGGCGCATGCGTATCAAAAACTCGGAGGAGTAATCTTCTTTCTGGGTGATGAACGAGATATAATTGTCCGGCTTGCTGCCCAGCTCCTCATATTCATTGTACAGATAGTCGCTTATCACGTTCCTGTCGCTCAATTTGTTGAATTCCATAGTCATGAAAGTGCCCGTCTCCTCCGGCAGATCCCAGCGGTGCCTTACCTGCCAGCGGTACCTTGATATCGGCGGCGCCATCTGCTCATATACAAACTCGTTTTCCCGGACATAGTAAAATTTCACGGCGCCGTCTCCGATATCCTTAAAGTGATAATAATGGTTGATGCCCGCGGCGAGCCCTTTTTTGGTCCTGTAATCCAGAAGTATGTCGCCGCAGTTCTTATCATCCAGATAATACCTGTATGTGGTCAGCACGTAGTTTCCCCATTCTTTGCTCCGGCCGGGGATAACCGTCATGTGCGATTTTTTCTCTTTCAGCGGCTGGACGTAATAGGGAAAATAGAAGACAGGGACATTGCCGGCATAAAAGAAGATATGCTTGGCTATAACCTTGTCATCCAGATATATCCTTACCTCTTTGGATTGAACGCGATAGTGGGGATTCGTGAAATCGCAGGTTGTGACATAGCCATCGTCCAGATTGCACTGGTCCTTGTTGGCCAGCTTGTCAAGGTCTTTTGCCTTTCCGTAAAAAGGCTTCGCGTTGACATAGCCGTTCAGGATTTTGCCTTTTCTCGTTTCAAAATTGTAATTCATCCTCTCGCCGGTGAAGAAGGCGCCGCCTTGAGTCACCCTGACGTTTCCCTCGGCTATAGATTCTTTCGTATCCAGATAAACGGTTATTTTATCGCAGGTCAGGAGGACATCTTTATAAGTTATGGAAATATTACCTATGCCGACAACCTGCTGCTTCTCGTGAAAATATTCGACCTTGTCGCCGTTGACGACGATCGGCTCCTTCGGAGATAACTTATCCGGCATCAACTCTTCAGCGCAGGCCAGGGCGGAAGAAAGGAATATCATCAAACCGAAAACCGCAAACCGAAAACCGCAAAAATTTTTATTTATTAGGAACACTCTGCCAATCCTTTAAAAATTTCTCTATTCCCGCATCCGTAAGAGGATGCCTGGCCGATATCGTCCAACCTTCCTATGAATAGCTTCATCGTAAATGCCTTGTTAATTAATGTTACACATTATACCCTCTTTTGTATTCACATACAAGGTTTTTGCCCATTTTTTTTGCGGCGTACATTGCCCTGTCGGCCTTCTCGATCAGATCCTTGAGCCTCGCGGAATCTTTAGGGTATACGGATACGCCGACGCTTACGGTGACCTTCAATTTTTCGTCATATGCCTTGAATATATTTTCCGCCGTCTTTTTTCTTATTCTTTCCGCGACTATCAATGCGCCGTCAGAGCCCGTTTCGGGCAAGGCCACAGTGAATTCCTCGCCGCCGTATCTGGAAACCAGGTCTATTTCTCTGATGCTCTCCTTCAAGATAGCCCCCAGGTTTTTCAGTATAACATCGCCGACCAGGTGGCCGTAGGTATCATTGGCCTGTTTAAAATTATCTATGTCGATCATGAGAAGGGCAAGTTTCAATTTATAGCGTTTTGACCTTTGTAATTCTTCGCCGAGGCGCTCGGAAAAATACTGCCTGACATAAAGCCCCGTCAGAGAGTCGGTGGTCGCCAGCTTCTCGACCGTTTCGTATAACAAGACTTTCTTTATCTCAAGCGCGAACTGCATCGCCAGTATGATAAACCTTTCGAGCTCTTCCCTTGGAAGGTTTTCGACGGTCAGTATGGCGACGACCCTGTTGTCGCTTACAAGAGGTATGCTGGTATACGCCGCTATCGCCGGGTCTCTTATTTCCAGGGTTTCGAACATATCATTATCGCCGGGCCGCGAGAAGTATATCTTTTTAGGATCTTCCGTGTATGCCTTGATCAGCATTTCGTAATTAACGCTCGTGGTACCGTCCGGACTTGCCGCGCCGGCTTCCTTCCGATTAACGCTGTATCTTCTATCAAGGCGCGGGGTAAGGCCGTCCCGCTTCAATATTAAAAGGTCGCAATTACTGAAATTAAAGCTCTCTTTTAAAAAGGCGCTGAAGACATTGAAGATATCGTTAAACTTAAGGCCTTCGGACATCTTCCTGGTGACCTCATACAGGCTCACCATCGAAAGCTCGCTCTCTTTTATATTGGATTCCGCTCCCTCCAGGCTTTTCAGCTCTTCCATAAGGCCGGATTTATCGGCCTCTTCTTTCTTCAATTCTAGATCCAGGCCTTTTTTCTCGCTCTCCATGGTATTCCTGTATCTCGCAAGGCCCGCCAGGATAAAGTTAAAGATGAGGACTGAAAACAGGGTATTTACAGGATCGACTTTGCTTAAAAAAATCAGGATCGGGGCGATGACAAGACAGGACGATAAGGCCAGAATATCCGCGATCTTTTTATAAAAATACGCCAGGGGGGCGGCGAGGAGAAGCAATGTACTGATGAGGGCGTATGGTATATTTATATTGAACAAACCCTGTCCCTCCCGCCGTCCTTGGCTTTATAGAGGCGCCTGTCGGCGATTTTGATAAGCTCTTCCTCGCGCATGGCGTCTTCCGGATAGGCGGCAAGGCCTACGGAGACGGTGATGTTCGCTGTATGCCTTCTTAAAACCAAAGGTTTGTTCTTGACGGTTTTGCGGATTTCTTCCGCAGCGCCTTGGGCTTCTTTTTTGCTTCTGCCGCACAGAACGAGGACCATCTCCTCCCCGCCGTATCTTGCCGCTATGTCGCCTTCCCGAATCAGCGACAGAAGCGTCTTCGCCAGATGGCGCAGGACGAGATCCCCCGCCGCGTGGCCGTACTTATCGTTGTAGCTCTTAAAATGGTCTATGTCGAGGATCAGGACCGATAACATCCCTTTATTGATGGCGGCCCTTTCGACCTCCTCTTCGAAACGTTCCAGGAAATACCTGCGGACGACGAGCCCCGTCACGCCGTCTTTCCGGGAAAGTTCTTCCGCTTTCGAATATAGCCTTGCGTTCTGTATGGTTACGGCGCTTAAGTTCGCTATTATATCCAGAAGCCTCAAGTCGTCCTGCGAGTACTTGAACGCGTCAGAGGAATCCATCCTGAGAATCCCTATGACTTTGTCTTCCACGACAAGAGGCGTCTCTATCAACGACCTGAATATACTGCTTGATGCCTCGACATCTCCTGTCGAAAACCTGAAATCCCTTGTCACGTCTTCGACTATCAATGATTTTCTGTTCTTTAATACCCAATGGTCGAAAACGTCGCCCGTCTTTGTCATGATCCTTGCCGCAGTACTTTCCGAAGCGGTCAGCATCAAACCCTGCCTCTCCGTATCCACCAGAAAAAATAATATCCTTCCGTATGAACCCAGAATCCCGGCGGCCTTCTCTATGGCAAGTTTTACTATCTCGTCTACCGAAAGGCGCGTGGACATCGTTTCGATTACCTCCCGGAAGACGGCATACCTGTCTAATTTCTCTTTGAGCGCGCGTATATTCTCCTCTTTCTCCCTTATATCATTTACTATCAGGTTCTTATCTTCGCCTGTCTTTTCGAGCTTAAGAAGGTAGGAATTGGAGATCCTGACCCTGTCCCTGGATAAGCTGTGGCCGAAAAACGCGGCGATGAAAAACTGGAATGTCAGGGCGGAACAACCGTTCATCCCGGCCCTCAAATCCGCCCAGAAAACTATCAAAGCGGACAGGATCATTATGGTAATGCCCATGGGGAAGCCGAAGGCGAGCCAGCCGAAAAATACGGCGATGTTGAAACTTGAAATTATCGTTATGAGAGTGGCTGCGGAAACCGGCAGGGAAGGATCTGTCTCAGCCGATGATCCGGCAAGAAGATAAATAGAAAACACCAGCGATATTATCGACAATACTCCGAGAATAGACCTGCTGGAGGGGTGCGTCATCAATTTTATACGATAGCGCCATCCGTATCTTTATCAAAAAAATGGACCTTCGACATGTCGAATACAAGGTCCATGTCCTGGTTGATGGTCGGCTTGTTGTGCCCGCCCACTTTGGCGACGAGCGAACTCTTCCCGGTATTCAGGTACAGGTACGCCTCTGATCCCATGGGCTCTATGACCTCGCAGGTCGCTTTGATGGTATTTTCCGGCGGCGCGCTCGATACGAAAAGTTTATCGTATATGTCTTCAGGCCTTATCCCGAAGATAATTTCCTTGTCAATGTAAGGGGTTATGCTCTTAACCATGGCGTCTATCAGTTTAACCTGGAACTTTCCTTCGTTGAAATATATCCTGTTTTCCTTTTTTACGATGGTGCCCTTGACGAAATTCATCGGGGGGCTCCCGATGAAGCCCGCCACGAACTTGTTCACCGGCTTGTCGTAAAGCGTTATCGGATCCGCTATCTGCTGGATGACACCGTCTTTCATGACGACAATCCTGTCGCCCATCGTCATGGCTTCGGTCTGGTCATGGGTAACGTATATCATGGTGGTCTGAAGCCTGAGATGAAGCTTCTTGATTTCCGTCCTCATCTGTACGCGCATCTTCGCGTCGAGGTTAGAGAGCGGTTCATCGAACAGGAAGACGAGCGGCTTTCTGACGATCGCCCTTCCCACGGCGACACGCTGGCGTTGTCCTCCTGAAAGCTCGCGCGGTTTCCTGTGAAGGAGCTTCTCTATCCCCAATATTGTGGCGGCTTCCCTGACCCGGGTATCGATCTCCGTTTTCGGGTATTTCCTCAGCCGGAGGCCGAACGCCATATTATCGTAGACGGACATGTGGGGATAGAGCGCGTAATTCTGGAATACCATCGCGATATTTCTGTCTTTGGGGGGAACTTCGTTTACGAGCTGGTCGCCGATGTAAACATCGCCGCCGGAAGCTTCTTCAAGGCCGGCTATGATGCGCAGCGTCGTGGATTTTCCGCAGCCTGACGGGCCGACGAATACTATGAATTCCTTGTTCTCAATACCCAGATTGATATCGCGAATCGCCCATACATTGCCGGAAAAGACCTTCGAAACATTATTTAAGCTTACCTGCGCCATAGAGGTAATATCTTAACATAATTTAACTATTAAGCAACTAAAAATGATTGATGAGCCTCGACAGGGTTTCCTTCATATTCTTCCTGTGCACGATCATATCTATGAGGCCGTGGCTCAACAAAAATTCCGACTTCTGGAAACCGTGCGGAAGCTTCTGCCTTATCGTCTGCTCTATCACCCTGGGGCCGGTGAATCCGATCAATGCCTTGGGCTCGGCCATTATGACGTCGCCTAAAGACGCGAAGCTCGCCATGATTCCGGCCATCGTGGGATTGGTGAGGACCGATATGAAAAGGAGGCCCGCCCTGTCATGCCGGCTTAGGGCAGCCGAGGTTTTTGCCATCTGCATAAGGGAATACAGGCCTTCGTACATCCTTGCCCCGCCGCCGGAACCTGAAACTATTATTAAAGGGAGGCGTTTTTCGGTAGCGCGCTCAATCGCCCTTGTAAGCTTCTCCCCGACGACAGAGCCCATCGACCCCATTATGAACCTCGAGTCCGTTACGCCGAATACTACCGGTTTACCGGCAATCGCTCCAACGCCCGTAATGGCCGCTTCTTTTAAATTGGTAAGCTCCTGGTCCTTCTTTATTTTTTCCTTATATGTCTTGGGCCCTTCGAAATTAAGCGGATCGAGAGTCTCCATATCCGCGTCCATCTCCAGAAATGAGCCTTCGTCGATAAGGAGGTTTATGCGTTCGCGCGCCCCGAGGCTGAAATGGAAATTACATTTCGGGCAGACATGCAGGGCTTCTTCGAGCTTCTTATTATATATAAGTTCGCTGCATTCCCCGCACCTCGTCCACAGGTCGTCGGGGATATCCCTCTTCTTAGCGACCTTAACTATCGTGTACTTCGGCTTCCTGGGGAAAATCGGCATATCGTCAGTTTAACTCCTCGGTTAGCGTATAGCTAATCAAATTGTTCGATTCTTTATCAGTTCGCGCGCACTATCGACCGCCACTGCCGCGTCCTTCGCGTAACTATCGGCGCCGATGGAATCGGCAAACTCCTGGGTGATCGGCGCGCCGCCGACCATCACCTTCACTTTATCACGGAGCCCCGAATTTTTCAACGCGTTTATCGTTTCTCGCATCGCGTTCATCGACGTGGTGAGAAGGGACGACATGGCGATTATGTCCACGTCGCCGGCTTTGGCGGCGTCCACAAATTTCTGCGGAGGCACATCTATGCCGAAGTCCTCAATTTGAAAACAGGCGCCTTTCAGCATCATACTCACGATATTCTTGCCTATATCATGAAGGTCGCCCTTGACGGTCCCTATCACGACTTTACCTATCGGCTTTATCCCGCACTTTACGTAATGGGGTTCGAGCAGGCTCATGCCGGCGTGCATCGCCTTGGCCGATATGAGGACTTCCGGGATAAATACAACGTTTGCCTTGAACTTATTCCCGATGAACTCCATCCCCGCGATGAGCCCGTCATTGAGGATATCGCGTATTTCGATCCCCGCGTCCAGCGCCGCCCTGGTGAATTTGACAACGCCCTGCCTATCCCCCTTTTCAAGCGCGTCCTTTATATCCTCCAGAATCTTCTCTCTCATCTTCTACCTTTCATTTACATCCACTTATCATACCACATTTCGAACATAAATAGCGCCCAAATTTCTTTTCTCGTGTCATGCCTGTTCGCGACAAAATCGTCTCTCATCTTCCTTATATAGGAGTAGTTAAACAAGCCTTCGCGCTCTATCTTCTTTTTGTCGAATGCCTCGAATAACAGCGTCTTAAGGTCGCCTTTCAGCCATTTCGCCACGGGAACGGCAAAACCCTGTTTGGGTTTGTTCAATGTCTCTTCGGGCAGCTTGCCTTTGAGCGCATTCTTCAATATCGTCTTCGTCCTGAAATTTTTGAGTTTCGCGGAGCTCGGAAGGCTGCAGGCGAATTCGGCGAATTCCGTATCGAGGAACGGCGCGCGCACCTCGAGGGAGTTTGCCATGCTGGCGCGGTCGACCTTCGCGAGGATATCGTCCGTCATGTAGGTCTTGACATAGGTATATATGGCTTTGTTTAAGGGGTCTTTCGTGGGGGCATTATTGAACAGCCTTTTCGTCGCCGCATAGATCTTATCGGCGCTGTGATCCGGGGCGCTGTCCGGCGCGAATAACTTTTTCTGTTCCTGCGGCGTAAAGGAGCCTATCCAGGCCTGATGGCGGACATCTTCGGGAAAGTCCAATCCCCTTAAGAACCGCTTTGCCTTGAAATTCACGCTCATGTATTCTGTGGATGCCGAAGTTACCCTGGTCAACATCTCAAGCGGTATTTTTTTGATAGCGGCCGGGACGAGATTCAGATAGCCGTTGATCTTGTGGGCAAGGAACGAAGGATAGCCCAGAAATAGTTCATCGCCGCCGTCGCCGCCGAGCGCCGTTTTAACATACCGGCGCGTAAATTTCGATACGAGATATGTCGGAATTATGGAGGAATCCGCGAAAGGCTCGTCCAGTATATCCAGTATGTCCGGGAAAATACCGATCATCGTATCGGGGCTTAATATCTCTTCGTGGTGATCCGTCCCGAAATATTCAGCCACGCGCCTTGCGTCCGACGATTCATCGAACGATTTTTCCTTAAACCCTATGGAAAACGTCTTTATCTTTTTAGGGTCTACGAGTTCGGCCATCATCGCGACGATGCTGGAAGAGTCTATGCCGCCGGACAGGAATACGCCGAGCGGAACATCGCTTATGAGGCGCTTCCTGACGGATTCCTTCAGAAGCGCCAAGAGCCGCTCCTCCGCTTCTTTTATATCGAACCTGTCCGCGCGCCCAAAAGCGAGATCCCAGTAATAATCTGTTTTAATCCTGCCGTCTTTAAGCACGAGCGTCGAGGCCGGCTCCAGCTTATTGATATTTTTGAATATCGAATACGGAGACGGGACATACTCATAAGCCAGGTACCGGCTGAGCGCGTCGACATCGATCTCTTTCCTGACGGACGGATGCTTGAGAAGCGCTTTTAATTCGGAGCCGAATATGAATTGATTGTCGAAGACGGCGTAATATAGCGGCTTCTTGCCGAACCTGTCGCGCGCCATGAATAAAATATTTTTACGCGAATCCCATATCGCGAACGCGAACATACCGTTAAAGTATTTGACGCAGTCCTTGCCGTATTCTTCATACGCGTGGATGACAACTTCCGTATCGGAATGGGTCTTGAAGCGGTGGCCCGACTTTATCAGGATATCTTTGAGCTGGGGGAAATTATAGACTTCGCCGTTATATACTATGGTTATCGAACCGTCCTGGCTGGACATCGGCTGTTGTCCGGTTTCGAGGTCGATTATGGAGAGCCTTCTGTGGCCGAGGGCGACGTTATCCTTTAAGTAGACGCCCTCTTCATCCGGGCCCCGTTTGCGAATGGTCTCCATCATGTTTTTCAGGATGGCTTCACTCGGGCGTTTGGATTTATCCAAATGTATGTAGCCGCAGATTCCGCACATATTCGTCGTTCGTCGTTCGTTTTTCGTCTTTCGTTAAAACTTATTGATGACAAGCCCGGATAGGGGTTTCGGATAGAAATAGGTCGATTTTCTCGGCATGCGTTCGCCGATCCCGGCTATCTTTTTCACTTCCGTAACTTTTGTGGGGTTTAGAAAAAAGGCGAGTTTGAATTTGCCGCTATCGACGGCATCAACCGAATCTTCGGCGCTCTTCAGAAATTCCACGTTATCGTCGTCGTCCCGGATGCCGAGCATATGCTGAATGATAAAGTGGTGCAGTATGGAGACATCAAGCCTCTTCCATGGGGCCGGTTTATTCTCTATCGCCTTATCCGAATCCTTAACGCTCTTCAAACGCAAAAGACGGTAATCTTTCTTACCCAGATACATGCCGAAGGCGTGCTTGCCGGAGGCTTTCGACATTCGCGCCATGAGCGCGTTTAGCGATGCGGCCTTTTCTACGCGGAAGAACCTCTCCGCCCGCTTCAATACCTCATCCTTATTCAAATTACCTATATTTTTCAGGATGCGGTGCGCGGGCAGGACGGTGAGCATCCGATCGTCCATTTCGACGAAATATACCATCATATACTTCGAGCTGTCCGTCCCGGCTTCCCTGGAATACATCCGCGATACTTCATACCGATGGTGGCCGTCGGCTATGAATATGTCTTTTCGCGCCATCATCTTCCCGATCTTCCTGATACTATTCCGGTCTTCAATTTTCCATAGCCTGTGCCTTACGCCGTCAGATTCTATGTCTATGAGCGGCTTATTCCCGGACATGAATTTTTTCAAAATTTGGGTGAGCCCGTGAGCCCTGTCTTCGTAAAGAACGAATATCGGGCTTAAGTTTGCCTTCACCGCCCGTATAAGCTTGAGCCTGTCTTCTTTCGGCGCGGCGAGCGTATTTTCGTGCGGCAGGACCCTGTTACCACCTTCCGGTTCAAGGCCCATCAAGCCGATAAAACCGACCTGTTCTATTGTTTTCGCCGGCTTATTGTATTTCAGGGCGTAGATGTAGAGCGCGTCATTATCGCCGCGTGCCAGGACGCCGTCCTTTAACCAGGATTCGAACAGGTCTCTTGAGCGCGTATAACGATTGCGGGTTTCGCCGTCAGACGGCTCGATCCTGTTCAGTTCGATCTTAACGAAATTGTGCTCATCCCTGCGGTAAAGTTCATCATGCAATTTTGGCGAAATTACGTCATAGGGCGGGGAGACCACCCTGGACATATCTTTGACTTTCGCGGTGTTATAACGGACGGCTTTGAATGGTTTTACCTTCGGCATCTTCTAATCTTTTCCCTTCTTTTTATTCAGGGAGCAGGCCTTGCAGCTGTCGGAGGATGGATCCGATTTCTGGCAGGTCTTTTCTTCTTTGGGTTTTTTATTATCCTTATAGTCTGTATGATAAAATCCGCTTCCCTTGAATATAATGCCGCTGCCGGCGCCTATCAGGCGATGGGCCCTGCCCTTGCATTTTGGGCATTTGAAGATGGGCTTGTCGCTCATCTTCTGGAAGACCTCGAAAACTTTCCCGCATTTTTCGCATTCATAATCGTAAGTCGGCATCTTTCTCCTGTCTACTTGAACATTCTCCTCATCTTCTCCAGGAACGATTTCGAGAGCGGCCCCTTGCCGTCATTACCGGAAGCCCTGGCGTACTCTCTTAACGTCCGTTTCTGTTCAGCCGTCAATTCCGTCGGCACGTCGATCTGCACCTTAACAAGCTCATCGCCTTTTCCGTAGCCGGCGAGATGCGCGGTGCCCTTGCCCCTCAACCTGAACGTCCGCCCGCCCTGAGTTCCCGCGGGAATCTTCATCATGATCTTGCCTTCCAGTGTCGGCGCTTCTACTTCTCCGCCCAGGACTGCCGTCACAAAGCTTACCGGAAGTTCGCAATATATATCGTATTCATGCCGTTCGAATATTTCATGCGGCCGCACATGAATCAGAAGATAGAGGTCGCCGCGCCTTCCGCCCTTCTCGCCGGCTTCGCCTTCACCGTGCATCCTCAGGCGGGAACCGGTATCGACGCCGGCCGGTATCTTAACCTTTATATTCTTCTTCGTCCTTACTCTTCCCCTTCCATTACAGGCCTGGCACGGCGTTTTTATTATGGCGCCTTCGCCTCCGCACCTGTCGCAGGTCCTGACGATATTAAAAAATCCGCTTGATTGAGCCACCTTGCCGCGGCCGCCGCACGCAGGGCAGGTCTGGATCTTCGAACCCGGCCTGGCGCCTGTGCCGCCGCATTCCTCGCATGTTTCCTGGCGCGGTATCGATATCGTCTTTTCTGCGCCGAATGCGGCGTCCTCGAAGCTTATTTCGATCTGGTATTCCAGGTCGCGGCCCTGCCTGGAAACAGTGCGCCTTCTTCCGCCGGCGTCATCGTCGTACGCGCCGCCGAATATATCCCCGCCGAAACCGAACCCTCTCAGGAGTTCGCTTATGTCAAACCCGCCGAATATATCCTTCAGGTCGTCGAAGTGATGGAAATCCTGCCTCATATCGAAACCGCCGGACTTGAAGCTCTGGTCTACGCCGGCATGGCCGTACTGATCATAGGTCGCTTTTTTCTGCGGATCCATCAGGACTTCGTAGGCCTCGGACATCTCCTTGAACTTCTCCTCGGCTTCTTTCTTCTTGTCGGCAGGGACTCTGTCGGGATGGTATTTTAGCGCGAGGTTGCGATACGCCTTTTTAATCTCGTCGGCCGCGGCGCCCCTCGATATTCCGAGAATTTCGTAATAATCGCGCTTTGTCGTCATACCTTTATTTATATTTAATCTTCATGGCCAGTATGTATAAAGTTATGGCTATCGTAACGGCATTGGCGATGATGATCGGATAACTATGCGCCATTAAGCCATAGCATAACCATAAAGATACCCCTACGAAAAGCGTTATATACATCGACAGCGAAAGGTCGCGCGTATGGCGCGTCCTGTAAATTTTTACCGCCTGCGGTAAAAATGAGCCCGTCGTAATCGCCCCGGCAAACAAACCAACGATATTCACGTGATCCATATCATTCCACCTTCTCTATGTCGATGACGTTATCGTCATCTATTTTGCGGGAATTCCCCGTGTGAAAAAACGGGCCGCGCCCATTTGATCAGGAAATTTTTCATACTATCCCGCCTATTCCATTACCCAGGCTTTCGCGGGATGATCATCCAGGTCAGGATATACGCGACAACCCCCAGCCCGAACGATAGCAGGGTTACGAATATAAAAGCTACCCTGACAAGCGTCGGGTCTATATCAAAATACTCTCCCAACCCTCCGCACACTCCGCCGATCTTCTTATTCGAATCGGAAAGATACAGTTTTTTCATCGATAAACCTCTCTACGATGCTTCACCCTGTAAATTATGACCTCTTTCGCATGGTCATCTATTCGGTACAATATTCTAAAATTACCCGCTCGTATCCTGTAACCTTCGTCAGCAGCCAGTTTTTGGCATCCGAAAGGCCTCGGGTTTTCGCCTAATAACAAAATCTTCTTTTTTACGGAATCGAAATCGTGAATCCCAAGCTCGTCGAAGTCCTTGCCGGCCTTTGGTATTATCTTAAGGCGATACTTCATGACTTCTTTTTCTTAAGATACTCGTCAAATGGCACGGCGAGTTTCTCTTGAGGGCGGAGTTCTTTGAGCTCAACGATATCCTCTATCATCTCTTCCCTCTCAAGCTGGCTCTTAATGGCTTTTTCAACGAAAAACCCCTGTTTCAAACCATGCATCTGGCAAAATTCTTTAATCTGCTGGATCAATGACTTTTCTATTTTTATAGACAACACGCTTTTCATGCCTTTACCTCCACCACTAAGTATACATAATAAAACTTACTTTGTCAATATAAAAGTAAGCAAAATATTACTTTTGCTATTTTTACTTTTTGGGGTCATTCTTGCCCTTATCGTCGTCCTCTTCGGTATACTCCGCGTCGATGACGTCGTCGTCCTTCTTCGGCCCGGCGGATTCCTTCTCCGTCTCGGGTCCGTTGGCTTGCGGTCCCCCGGGCCCGTATTCCGGCCCCTGCTGACCGCCGGGCTCCTGGCCCTGCCGGCCCTTTTGCGCATCCTGGGCCTTCTTATATATCTCCTCGGCAAGTTTGTGAGAGACTTTCGTCAGCTCTTCCATGCCCTTTTTAATCCTATCGATATTCTTATCTTTCATTACCTGCTTAAGGTCGTTTATCTTCACTTCTATGTCGGCGCGTTCCTGCTGGCTCACCTTATCGCCGTATTCCTTAAGCGCCTTCTCGGTCGCGTAGACGAGGGTGTCGGCCTGATTGATAGTATCGACTTCGTCCTTTTTCTTCTCGTCCTCGGCGGCAAATTTTTCCGCCTCTTTTACAAACTTGTCTATATCTTCTTTCGAAAGCTTCTTAGGGGCCGTTATCTTTATCGACTGCTCTTTACCGGTCCCGAGATCCTTCGCGCCGACGTGGACTATGCCGTTCGCGTCTATGTCGAATGTTACCTCGATCTGCGGGATGCCCCGCGGCGCCGGCGGTATCCCGATAAGGTCGAACCTGCCGAGCTCGATATTACCTTCGGCCATCTTCCGCTCGCCCTGGAGCACCCTTATGGTGACGGCTGTCTGGTTATCGGCCGCCGTCGAGAATATCTGGCTCTTTTTGGTGGGAATGGTCGTATTTCTTTCGATGAGCCTTGTCGCTACCCCGCCCAGGGTCTCGATACCGAGCGATAGCGGAGTGACGTCGAGTAAGAGGACGTCTTTCGCGTCACCTGTCATGATAGCCGCCTGTATCGCGGCGCCGAGCGCCACGCATTCCATCGGGTCGACTCCCCGCTCTATCTTTTTGCCGACGTAATCTTCCACGAATTTCTGGGCTATCGGCATCCTCGTGGGGCCTCCGACGAGTATGACCCTGTCTATCTTATTGGCGGTGATTTTCGCGTCCGACACCGCCCTCTCTATCGGGCCCTTGCACTTGTCTATTATCGGCTTCACAAGGTCTTCAAGTTTAGCCCTGTTTAAGGACATCGTAAGATGCTTCGGGCCCGCGGCATCCGCGGTGATGAACGGCAGGTTCAAGTCGGTCGAAAGCGTTGATGAGAGCTCCACTTTTGCCTTCTCGGCGGCTTCCCTTACGCGCTGCATCGCCATCTTATCGTTCTTCAGGTCTATGCCCGTATCCTTCTTGAACTGGTTTGTGATGTAATCGATCAAGTTATTATCCATATCGGTTCCGCCGAGCTGAGTATCGCCGGACGTCGATATTACCTCGAAGGTCGCCGCCTTGTGCTCGTCATCCCATCCCATCTCGAGGATCGTGACGTCGAGCGTCCCGCCGCCGAGGTCGAACACCATTATCTTCTGCTCTTTTCCGGCCTTATCAAGGCCGTACGCAAGGCATGCGGCCGTCGGCTCGTTTATTATCCTTAATACCTTGAGCCCCGCGATTTCGCCCGCGTCTTTTGTCGCCTGGCGCTGGTTGTCGTTGAAATATGCCGGGCATGTGATAACGGCTTCGTTGACGGTGTCGCCCAGGTAGTTTTCGGCATCCTGTTTTATCTTCGCGAGAATAAAGGCGGATATCTGCTGGGGGGTATATTCTTTTCCGTAAACTTTATATTTGAAATCCGTCCCCATCTTTCTTTTCGCCGCGAAGATCGTTCCTTCCGGATTTATGGACGCCTGCCTCTTCGCCGGCTCTCCGACGAGTTTCTGTCCGTCTTTGGTAAACGCCACAAATGACGGAAACGCCTTTCCGCTCGCCACTCCCGCTCCCTCGGCTGACGGAATTATCACGGGACGCCCTGCTTCCATATGGGCGGCCGCTGAATTCGAAGTCCCCAAATCTATCCCTATTACCTTTGCCATCTTTCAGTCCTCCTGTTAGTTTTAGCGTATAGCGTTTAGAGAAAAATATTTTTTCTATACGCTAATCTTTGTGTTTTACTATCCGTACACACGCCGGGCGGAGCAATCTTCCGCTTACCCTGTATCCCGGCTTCAGTTCGGCCAGTATCAGGCCGTCCTCTTTATCTTTTGCATCTTCCGTTTCGACCGCCTCGTGCGCGTGCGGATCGAACTTCTCTCCCGCCGCCTTCACCTTTTCAACGCCTATATCCTTCAAAAATTTCTGGATCTGGAGCTGGATCATGTCAACGCCTTCCTGGACCGCCTTGAAATCCTTCGCTTCCTTTATGTGTTTCTCGGCGATCTCCAGGCTGTCGAGTATCGGCAGGAATTCCAGTAAAAAACTGTCGTTGGCGAATCTCAGATAATCTATTTTGTCTTTTTCGAGGCGCTTCTTCGCATTCTCGAATTCCGCGTGCGCCCTCAGGAACTTGTCCTGCAGGTCGGCCGCCTCTCCGGCGCAAGCCTTGAGCTTTTCGTATTCCTCTTTAGGGATGGCCACGTTTCCGTCGTCCGTTTTATTGTTCTTGTTCTCTTTTTCCGCCATGGTTTCCTACGCTTCCAATTCGTCCAGTATTCCCGTAACCGTCTCGGCCAGATATTCTACCGCCGGGATGACCCTTTCATAGACCATCCTCTTCGGGCCGATGACGCCTACGCGGCCCGTGACCTTGCCTTTTTTCTTATACCCCCGGGTCACGATACTGCACTCGCTCAGGTAATTCAGCTTATTCTCTTTACCGATGTGAATCGCCAGGCGGCCGTCCTCGGAATCGCCGCTTAAAAGGTCGAGTATGCCGCGCTTCTCTTCCAGGGACCTGAGAAGCGTGGTAAGCTTCTTTAAATCCCTGAACTCCGGCTGTTCTACGATATGGCTCGCCCCATCCATATATAATTTATGGTATTCCGAGAACATATTGATGCCGACATAGTTTGTTATGGAGGAAATAAGATGAGTGGTGCGCTCCAGGACGTCTTCCAGGGACTGCATCGCCTGATGATACTCGTTCTTTATCGATTTGACCGTCTCCGGATTGACGTTCCTTATCCGCATGATCAAATCTATATAATACCTGTATCCCCTGTCTGTAGGCATTCTTCCGGCGGACGTGTGGGGATGGGTTATAAGGCCTCTCTCCTCAAGATCGGCCATGACGTTCCGGATAGTGGCGCTCGAAAGTCCGAGGGACTTCGCAACGTAACGGGAACCGACAGGTTCGGCCGTTTCGATATAGCGCCTCACTATTATCGCGAGCACTTCTTCTTCTCTTTTTCTCGGATCTTTGAACATATCTTACCTCTATTGCACCATTAGCCCTTCGGCAAACTCATGGCTAATGGTGAGCAAGGCCCGCCTTTGGCGGGCCGCGCCGAACCATTAGCACTCTACACCAATGAGTGCTAAATGTCAAGAATTTTCATGCCTGTCCGCTTTTAAGAAAACGCGAATGCTGTCTATAAGCTCGCCGAATCCTTCTTTCTTCATCGCGGATATGGCGGCAGCGCCCCCGAAACTTTCCTTCATCCTCTCTATCCGGCCCGGTTCGGTTACCTTGTCTATCTTATTTAATACGGTAAGGATGGGTTTATTCTGCGCGCCTATCTCGGCCAGCACTTTAAATACTGCGTCGGACTGTTCAACCGCTTTTGGATGGCTGATGTCTATGATGTGCAGCAACATGTCCGCCTCGGTCACTTCTTCAAGGGTCGCCTTGAAAGCCTCGATGAGGTGGTGCGGAAGTTCGTTCAGAAATCCGACCGTATCTATGAAGAGGATCTCGCACCCGTCCGCGGCAAGCCTGAACCTTCTCACCGTAGGGTCGAGCGTCGCGAACATCTTATCCCTGACGGCCGCGTCGGAGCCGGTAAGGCTGTTCAATAATGTCGACTTTCCGGCGTTTGTGTAGCCGATTATGGCGATGGCCGGCACCGAGAACTTCTTGCGCTTTTTTCTCATCATCTCCCGCCGCTTATGCAGGCCCTCAAGCTCTCTCTTAAGCTTAAAAACTCTCTCTTTTATGCGGCGCCTGTCGATCTCGAGTTTCTTCTCGCCCGGCCCGCTCGTCCCTATGCCGCCGCCCAACCGGGACATCTCTACGCCCTTTCCGGTAAGCCGCGGCATGAGATACAAGAGCTGCGCCAGCTCCACCTGGATCTTGCCCTCACCGGTGTGGGCGCGCTTTGCGAATATGTCGAGGATAAGCTGTGTCCTGTCTATCACTCTCTTGCGTATCAGGTCCTCCAGGTTTTTCTGCTGGGTACCGCTTAAATCGTTATTGAATATGACAAGATTTATATTATCTGCGGCGCAGGCTGCGCTTAATTCCTCCGCCTTACCCGTACCGATGAAACACGCGGGAGTCGGCTCATGCCTGCGGACTATCTCTTCCCTGATGACCTTGGCGCCAGAAGACCTGGCAAGCTCGGCCAGCTCCATAGACCGCTCCTCCGCCGACCAGGCTTCGTTCTTATGAAAATCGACTGTGACTAGTAATGCCCGCTCCAAATTATCCGGCCTCTTTGGCTATTTTACGCACTGCCTGAGCAGCGCTTGTTTTACCGAGGTCGATCCACTCGATCCTGCGATCGCCCCTGAACCACGACAGCTGGCGTTTCGCGAAACGCCGCGTATTCCTCTTCAAAAGCTCCTTCGCCGTCTCGAGGCCGTAATCCCCGTCGAGATATCCGGCGATCTCCTTGTAGCCCAGGATCCCTTTTGCCGTCCTGGATAATCTTTTCCCTTTAAGCCTTTTAACCTCACGGACGAGGCCCGAGGAGAACATCTTTTCAACGCGTGAATTTATGGACGCGTATATTTCTTCTCTCGGCTTAATAAACCCGTAAATTTTGACGTCATAACGATCCGACAGTCCTCTTGTCCGGCTTTTAAGCTCGGTCATCGTCTTTGCGGTAGCGTTATAAATCTCAAGCGCTCTTATGATCCGCCGCCTGTCGTTCGGGTGAATAAGGCGCGCTGACCCGGGATCGATTTTATAAAGTTTTTCATGAAGTTTTCCGGAGCCGTGTTTAATCGCAAATTCTTCCATCGATTTGCGGAACTTCATGTCGGCTTTCGGCGACGGAAAGAGCCCGTCGATAAGCCCTTTTACATAAAGGCCGCTCCCACCCGCCACGATGGGGATTTTTTTGCGGCGGATCACCTCTTCTATTATTTCGGAAGCCTTAATCCTGAAATCGGCGGCGCTATATTCCTTTTTCGGATCGAGCGATCCTGTCAAATAATGTTTTACGGATCTCTTTTCGGCGGAATCCGGCGCCTGGCTCAATACGGCCATACCTTTATATATCTGCATCGAGTCGCTGGAGATTATTTCGCCGCCAATCCTTTTGGCCAGCTTTACGGCAAGGGCCGTCTTTCCGATGGCGGTAGGCCCTACTATAAAAATTATTGCTTGAGGCATATCTTAGTATTGTAACCTTTGGCCATTAGGCGGCTCGCGAGCGCCTCGGCGCTGTCTTTGGATTGCAGCTTGCCGGCCTTGACACGGTAGAGCCTGTCGCCGGAGCCTGCAGGCACCTCAATGAAGCTGTCGAAACCTTCTATGGATAGTTTCCTGGCCAGCCTGTCGGCATTCCTGCTATTCTTGAAAGAACCGACCTGGACCGATGCGTAGCCGCTCGACTCCCCCCTGGGAACGTCTCTGGGCATAATTCCGGGTTGTTCCTCGTCGGATGCATTTATATCGCATTCTCTTATTCTGGATTTCACAATAACGATATTTTTATCATTGGGAAAATTCCGCAATATTTCATTATAAATTTTCGCGGCGCCGTCCTTCCTGCCTTCCAGAAAATAAGAATCGCCTATCCCTACATTGGCATCGAAAACGCGCGGCGAGCCGGGATACTTGTCGATTATGGCGCGGAAAGATCCCCGCGCGTCGCCGAATTTGTTCAATTTTAACTCGCTTAAGCCCTTAAGATAATAAACCTCATACGCCTTGCGCGGCCCCGATTTTATCAGAGCCCGGGCGGCGGACGCGGCGTTTTCGTACCGGCCTTCGAGAAACAGTTTCTCGGCCTCCGTTATGTCAGGGCCGGCATAAGCTGAAAGTAAAAAGTAAAAATTAAAAAGTAAAAAGCACAGGGTAAAAGGTAAAACGCTTAAATTATTTTTAAATTTTCCCTTTTTCCTTTTCATATCATTCTTCCTTTCAATACATAAGGCGCGATAACGTCGACATGAACGTTAACCGGTTTTCCGATGAGGTGCCTGGGGCCCTTAAAGACGACTATCTTATTGGACCTGGTCCTTCCGGCCAGGACGGATGCTTCTTTTCTATTTATTCCGTCTACGAGAACATCCACAACCTTCCCTTCGAGGGGCCTGTTGCGCTCCAACGAGATCTCACCCTGAAGCTTGAGAAAAGTTTTTAACCTCGCGGACTTTTTCTCTTCAGGGACATCATCCTTCAGTTTTGCCGATTTCGCCGGCGGCCTGGGGGAATATTTAAAGGCAAACGCGCCGTCAAACTTTATCTTTTTTATAATCTCTATAGTATCTTTAAAATCTTTTTCGGCCTCGGACGGGAAGCCCGCTATAATGTCGGTTGTCATCGCGCCGTCGGGAAGTATCTTTTTATAATTGTCCGCGAGTTTTAGATATTTATCCCCGGTATACCCTCTGTTCATAAGCCTCAATATCCTGTCAGACCCCGATTGCAGCGGAAGATGGAGGTGTTCGCATACTTTTTCGAGGTCCCTCATCGCCTTAAAAAGATCCGTCGACGCGTCCTTCGGATGGCTCGTCATGAATCGTATCCGCTCGATTCCTCTAACCCGGTTAAGAGACTCCAGAAGTTTCACAAACCCTGTACCCTGATATGAATTGACATTCTGCCCGAGAAGCGTTATTTCTTTGAATCCTCTCGCCGCGAGGTTTTTGACTTCTCTGATTATATCCTTCGTATCGCGGGACCTTTCCCTGCCGCGGACGTACGGCACTATACAGTAAGAGCAGAAATTATCGCATCCTTCTCCTATCGAAACATACGCTTTGAAACCGCCTTCCCGATATTCCGGAAATAACTCCGGCCTTTTTTCATTCACCTTTTCGGCCGCGATTATCGGGCACCTGTTCTTAACGACATCCTTTATAATGGCCGGAATGTCGCTCTCATTTCCCGGCCCGCATACAAAATCCGCCAAAGGCGCCCTCTCCACAGCCTTTGCTTTGTAGCTTTGCGCCGTGCATCCCATAAGCCCGATAACAAGCCCGGGCTTTTTCTTTTTAAGGTTTTTAAGTTCCGCGATATTGCTGAAAAGCCTCTCTTCGGCGTGCTTCCGCACAGAGCAGGAATTGAATATTATAACATCGGCCTTCTCGATAGAGCTCGCCTTCCTGAATCCGTTCTCAAGCAGGAGCCCCATCACAAATTCCGAATCCCGCGCGTTCATCTGACAGCCGAAAGTCCGGATGTAGATTTTTTTGGGCATATTTTTGTAACCTTTTGATTCTTTTGACATTGCAGTTTCTTTTCCGTTTCCGAAAACAAAAAATTAAATGGGGCAAAAAGAAAAAAAGAAATTCTTTTCGGGGGCAAAGCACCGCCGACGGCGGGGTCGATTTTGATGTTTTTAAAAAGCAGCCCGGCGAGCTGTTTTTTAGTAGCAAAGTCTATTTTTTCTTTGCTGTCATCATAGCCATCAAGAAAGTCTTTTACTCTGTTTATATAGCCCTCTGAACGTTCCCTTTCAATTTCTCTAAGTTCATATCCCGCAAGGAGTTTCTTTGAGTTTTCTTCTTCGCTTCTAAGTGTCCCTATTTTCTCGCGGTAAACGTCCTCGCCAAGCAAATTTTCCAGATAAGCGTCTGTAAGTTTTGATTGTTTTTCTTGGTTATTTTTTAGCTTATCTTTGACTTCGGAGAAGTCAATTTTGGCGTTTTCGCCAAAATAAGGAAAATTTGCGCCGTTTTGCAAAGTCCCTGTCGTCCATCGGCTCTGTTTTAGACGTTCATTTTGGATTAACTGGGCAACCATCTTCGTTGCCTCCGGCTCAATATCCTCTGCCTTCACTGCCCTGTTGCTACAGTTAATATGGCTTGGATGAGGACCGGAGCAACGATACCAGCGTTTCTTCCGGTTTAAACGATGGTTTGATATGGATGATACGCCTGTATATCTGTGATTGCACTTGGCACAAGTGATAAGCCCTGTCAAAAGATACTCTTGATTTTTTGCTCTCGGTCGCCACGTTCGTGTCTTATTCGCTAACAGCTTCTGAACCTCTGCGAAATCTTCCTCGTCAATTATCGGCTTATGCCGTCCCTGCGCAACAAGAATTTTTGAAGGATCATTTCTGATATATTTGTAATGCTTTTTGGTCTTCTGGTTTTTGTCATAATGCTTTTTATTCCAGACAATCTTTCCGGTGTAGATTTGGTTTTTAAGGATATCACAGACAAACTTGTTGTAAAATTGCTTGCCTGTCCTTGTCTTGTAGCCCTTTTTATCTAAGTATCCAGCTATATCGTGCGTACTCTTGCCGGAAATATACATCGTGTATATCAACTTAACGATATTAGATTCCCTGTCCTCTACCTCTAATAGCTTCTTATCTTTGTTGTAGGCATATCCGAATGGCGCAAAGCGTGCCCCTTGCCAATTGCCAAGTTGAACGCCCTTAATCATCCCGGGGAACACCCGTTCTGCAATTCTATTCCTCTCAAACTCAGCGAAACTACCCAACTGCTGAAACATTAACTTCCCCGCTGATGTAGTAGTATCAAACGGCTCTGCTGCTGATTTAAAAGCTACACCATACGAAGAAAGCTCGTCCACCAACATAAGCAAATCTTTAAGATTGCGACTAAAGCGATCTATCTTGTGAACCAATACAAGCTCAAACCTCTTTGCCCTCGCATCAGCAAGCAACTGTTGCAAAGCAGGGCGACGTGTAGAATATGCGCTTATGCCGTCATCGCAATAAACTTTGAAAACTTCATAACTTTCGCGTATGGCGAAAGACTCCAGATATTCGCGCTGAACTTCAAGGGAATATCCTTCATTAGCTTGATCCTCGGTAGACACACGTAGATAAAGCGCAATATTTTGTTTGTTCATGATATTTTAAATTAACTTTCTTAACTGTGCCTGTAGTTGTTTTTTGTCCGGCAGGTACAACTGATACTTGGATACAAAAAGCTTGTTGGAAATACCACCCAAGGCATACTCCACCAATACCTCATCTTTATCGGCGGCAAGAATTATGCCGATAGGCCCCTTATCGTCTAAAGCCATCTCTTCTTTTTTGAAATAATTCAAATACATGTTCATCTGACCAACATCAAGATGATCAACGTTGCCGATTTTTAAATCAACGAGCACGAAGCATTTTAAAATACGGTGGTAAAAAACAAGGTCAATGTAATAATGTTTATTGCGAAAACTTATTCTATACTGCCTACCGACAAAAGCAAAACCCTTCCCTAATTCCAGAAGAAACATTTGCAGATTATCAATAATGCGCTGTTCTAGTTCTTTTTCTGAGTAGGCATGGCTTTGGGGTATTTTTAAAAATTCCAAAACATACGGCTCTTTAACAATATCCGCGTCTTTTTCTATCACATGGCCGGACTTCGATAGCGCCATTACAGCCTTTTTATCTTTGCTTAAGGCCAACCGCTCAAAAAGCATAGCATTTATCTGCCTGCTTAATTCTCGAACCGACCAATTCTCGCGCAAGCACTGCTTTTCGTAAAACCCGCGGGCTAAATCATCCGTCACCCCCAACAACTCTACGAAATGGCTCCAGCTTAATTTTCCAGACAGTGTCTGGATTTTTGGATACTTCAAATAAAATTGACGCATAATATATACATTACTCCGGCTAAAACCTTTGCCGTAACGCTCCGATAAGTCTCTTGATATATGGCTTAACAAATCTGAGCCATAATCAGCGCGTTCACTGCCGTGTTGCTCAAAATCTACGATTTCTTTGCCGATATGCCAATATGTCGTAACGAGAATATTATTAACAGCAACATAAGCCTTGTGCCGCCCTCTGGCAAGAATGTCTCCGATATTTTTAATAAGATTATGGTAACCGCTCTGGATGCTCTTCGTCATCAATCCTCCTGTAATTTAATTTTCCTGTTTACTACTTTAATGCATTCTGCCATTTTTTAATATTTAAAACATCTTTATCAGTAAACACAGGGTAGTTGCGATAATCACGCTTTGGCTTAATCCATTCTTTCTTAATCCAGTAGTAAAGAGTCTGCCGTGCAATACCTAATTCTTTTGCTAACTGGCTTATATTATATTTTTTCATAACATACCTATATTACACTTTTAGACAGTTTATGTCAAGATGTATTTTAGGGGAAAAATTGGCTCGTAGCGCAAGGAGCGGAAATCCGAAGGATTGAAGCCTGAGCAACGAGACAATTTTCCCCCTAAAATACATCTTGACATAAACTGTCTAAATGTGTAATATAGGCGTGCTATGAAAAAATATAATATAAGCCAGTTAGCAAAAGAATTAGGTATCGCACGGCAGACTCTTTACTACTGGATAGAGAAAGAGTGGGTAAAACCTAAAAGAGATTACCGTAAATATCCTGTATTTACTGAGGAAGATGTTCAAAAGATAAAAGAGTGGCGGGATAAACTGGAAGGGTGAAGAATTTTTTCATGAAAGAAGATCCTGTTGTAAACAAACATACCATAGTTCCTCTTT
>JAZDOS010000031.1:0-3258 GCA_043798375.1 Candidatus Omnitrophota bacterium
ATGTATTGCGCTAAAGGCCAGAGGTGGGGAGTGCCCACCTACAATTGGGAAAAGATTGCCGGGGATGGCTACCGGTATCTCAAAGAGAAGTTCGCCTTCGCGGAAAATTTTTACGATATACTGCGGGTGGACCATGTCGTCGGGCTGTTCCGCATCTGGAGCATCCCGTATAATGAACCGCTCGAGGCCGGGGGATTGAACGGATTCTTCGATCCGAAAGATGAGGCTGTCTGGAAGGAGCGCGGCAAGACGATCCTTTCGGAGATGGTCAATGCCGCGTCGATTCTCCTCGTTGCCGAAGACCTCGGCATGATACCCGCGGCGTGCCCCGAGACGCTGGCAGAGTTGAAGATCCCGGGAAACAATGTCCAGCGCTGGACCAAAGACTGGGCCGTTACGCACGATTTTCTGAAGCCAAAGCGGTATAGGAAGCTATCGGTAGCGATGCTTTCGACGCACGACACGACGAACTGGCCCGCATGGTGGGAGAATGAAGCCGGCACGGTGGACGAGGCGTTGTTTATAAGAAAGGCGATCGACCGAAAAATAGATTACCCCGGCGTCAAGGAACGGCTGTTCGATCCGGCGTTGTCGAGGCACGGCAGGCTGAGATGGCTTAAGGAGGTCGACTCGGTGGATAAGTTTGTCGGGATCCTCGGCAAACCGAAAGAAGAACTTAAAGATTTTATCGAATTGTACCAGGATACATACCTCGAAAAAGAAAAGCTCTGGAAAGATCTCGGCCTTGCGGGCGCCATGAGGAAGAAGTCGGACGCCGATATTATTAAGGCGGCGTTAAGCATAACGTTTAATTCAAGAGCCGTCTTCTGCATAGAACTTTTGAATGACTATCTCTTTCTTGCCGATATGTTAAAAGGCGATCCTTATAATTACAGGATAAACCGCCCCGGAACGGTAAGCATTAATAACTGGTCTATGGTTATGCCGGTATCGCTGGAGGCCCTATTAAAACATAAAAAAGTTTGCCAGGAGATAAAAGATATGATAAGCTCTTCTGACAGAATATGAATCCCGTTAGAAAATTTACATAAGCCTTTATTTATCATTAAACGGGATAATTCAAGCCTAAATCTAAATTCAATATAACAAAAATAGGAAAATTTTCTAACGGGATGAAAAAGAGATATACCGGTAAAAACCTCGTATTTTTTTTCGATTTCGATAATACCATAACGACTATGGACGTCCTGGACGATATGCTCGTCCGTTTTTCCAGGGATGACAGGTGGCAGGCTCTTGAGGAGAAATGGAAGAAGGGCGATATCGGGTCAAGAGCATGCCTTAAGGGCCAGGTCGAAGGCATCAGGATTACGAAAAACCAGCTTGATAAATATCTTCTGACCATCCGGATAGATCCTTACTTTAAGAAACTTCTCGACTTTTTAAGATATAATAAAGTCCGCGCCATGATCGTAAGCGATAACTTTGATTATATATTAGACCGGATACTTAAGAACAACGGTATAGAAGGCATGGAGGCCTATTCCAATAAGTTAAAGATTTTGGAGGACAGGTTAAAGCCGGTTTTTCCGTATTCTAACGGGTCTTGCGGTGAATGCGCAAATTGTAAAAAAACGACCCTTCTGAAAAATATAAATAAAGGCGATGTCTCCGCTTACGTAGGGGACGGACTGTCGGATCTATGCGGTTCGCAGGAAGCCGACATAGTCTTCGCGAAGGATTTTCTAAAAACCTATTATAAAAATAAGAAACTGCCCCATGTCCCGATAAAGGGATTGAAAGATATATACGAATACCTTGAGGAGAAGGCGTCATGAGCCCCGCACCTTCTTAAGTCGGGGTTTAATAAAACATAACGGATAATTTAAATGTTAAACGTGCGTAATAATATAATGAAAGAAGGTGCGGGGTGAGCGAAAAGAAGGATTTATCCGCCTGCGATTTAAATAAGCGGTTATCGGACGAGGAGCTTTTAAAGCTCGAGGCGAAGTATTGTTCGTGGGGCGACACCGTCCACTATGTCGATAAACCGAATATCTTCGCGCGGTGCAAGGGCAGCTGCCTGTATGACAGGGACGGGGTGGAATTTCTGGACCTGCAGATGTGGTATTCGGCGGGGAACTTCGGCTATAATAACGAGCGGATCAATAACGCGCTGAAGAAACAAATTGACAAACTCCCTCAACTCGCCTGCCAGTATCTGCACGAGGAAAAAATACGGCTCGCTTCGGCGCTCGCCCAACGCGTGGAGATGACCTTCGAGGAAAAGGGGCGCATCCATTTCAATGTCGGAGGCTCGCAGGCGCTCGAGGATTCGCTGAAACTTGTAAGAATTCACTCCGGCCGATCCCTGATGTTCGCTTTTATGGGCGGCTACCACGGCCGCACGCTCGGCGCCTCGGCGATCACGTCGAGCTTCCGTTACCGCGAGCACTACGGCCATTTCGGCGAGAGGGCGCTCTTCGTGCCGTTCCCATATTGCTTCAGGTGTTTCTACGGGAAGAGACGAGATTCCTGCAATCTATACTGCCTGAAACAGTTCGAAAAACTATTCGAGTCGGAATATTACGGGGTGGTGGATAAGAAGACGAATGTCTGTGAATTCGCCGCGTTCTATATCGAGGCCATTCAGGGGACCGGCGGCTACCAGATCGCGCCGCGCGAATATTTTACCGGCCTCGCGAAGGTGCTCGGCCGGTATAATATACTCATGGTCGACGATGAAATACAGATGGGTTTCTTCAGGACCGGCAAATTCTTCGCGATAGAGCATTTCGGCGTGACGCCCGATATGATAGTCTTCGGCAAAGCACTCACCAACGGCATGAACCCGATCGCGGCCGTCTGGGCGAAGGAGAAGCTGATATCGCCGAAAGTCTTCGGGCCCGGCTCGACCCACTCGACGTTCTCGTCGAATCCGCAGGGCACAGCCCTCGGCCTAGAGGTAATGAAACTCATCGCGGAGTCCGATTTCGCGACGGAGGTTCCCATGAAAGGCAAGTATTTCATTTCACGCCTGAGAAGCCTCCAGAAGAAGTATCCCCAGATAGGCGATGTCGACGGCCTCGGGCTGGCGTTGAGGGTAGAGATGTGCGAAAAAGACGGCTTCACGCCCAATAAGAAGCTTGCCGACTCCATGGAAGAGATAGGCCTCGGCGGAAAGCTCTCGGCCGGCGGAAAACGGCGCGGGCTCATCCTCGATATAGGCGGATATTACAAGAATACATTCACCATGGCGCCGTCATTGTACATAACGGAGAAAGAGATAGACCTGGG
>JAZDOS010000030.1:0-2286 GCA_043798375.1 Candidatus Omnitrophota bacterium
ATGGGTGCATACCTACAATACGGTGCTTGAGATAGAAGCGAACACTCTGCATGAGATGGTGAACGCAAGCGTGGTTCCCGCCGGCATGGAATATGAAAAGATGCTTGCCGATAATCTCTCAAAGATAATACGATTGAAAAAGGAATGCGGCCTGAAAGTAGAGGAGGCCGCGGTGAAGGATCAGAAAGATCATCTGGCTGAAGTTGTCGCAAAGATATACTATGTCAGAAGCAATGCCAATGAAATAACAAAACTGCTTGAAAAAGCCGGGTCGATGGATCACGAGAAGAAAGCAAATCTATACTTCGAAAAGCTAAAACCCCTGATGGAGCATATCAGAAAGCATGTCGATGACCTCGAGAGGGTCGTCTCCGATGAGCATTGGGATCTGCCCAAATACCGGGAAATGCTCTTCATAAAATAAGCTGAAAGAATAGTGCCGCTATATTATTAGACCGGGAGAATAGGGCATGAGATATACCAAGGGCTCTATAGGCAGAGTTTTTTTAATAAAATTCAGCGATGACGATGTGCTGTTAAATGAGCTTGATAAACTTGCCAGAAAAGAGAGGATAAAGGCCGCTGCGCTGGTATTTATCGGCGCTCTAAAAAAGGGCGATCTCGTAACCGGGCCTAAGAAACCCGTTATACCGCCCGAGCCGAACTGGGTCGGGTTTAAAGACGCCTGGGAAGTGATGGGCATAGGCACAATATTTACCAATTCAAAAGGCCCGCAAATACATCTGCACGCCTCGATGGGCAAAAAGCTAAAGACCCTCACCGGATGCGTCCGCAAAAAGTCCAAAGTATTCCTGGTTATAGAAGCGGTGATATTTGAACTGAAGGGGGTAAGGGCGGCTAAAGAGATCGACCCCGGGACCGGAATCTCCCTGCTAAAAATATTATAGATGAAGTATAAGCTGATAATATTCGATATCGACGGCACCGTAACCCGTCACATCAGCTCGTGGCGCTACATCCACGAGAAGCTTCGCCTATGGTCAAATCGCGCGTTCCACTATCAGGAAGATTTTTTCGCCGGCAAGATATCCTACAGGAAATTCTGCGAACTTGACGCCGCCCACTGGAAGGGGATGCGCGTGACAAAGATACGCTCAATATTCAGAAGCGTGCTTTATTCAAAAAACGCCGCGCTCGCGGTAGCTAAATTAAAAAAAATGGGCTTTAAGCTCGCTGCCGTATCCACCGGCCTTCAGTTTATGACGGACAGGGTAAGGTCGGAGCTGAAATTCGACTATGCCGTTTCAAACCGCCTCTCCTCCCGGAACGGCGAACTTTCCGGCGGCGTGAAGATAAACCTTGAACATGGCGCAAAACATGCGGTGCTCGCGAAAATTTACAAGAAGTTCGAAGTGAAACCGCACGAGGTAATAAGCGTGGGCGATACCGAAGGCGATATACCGCTTGCCAGAAATTCCGGTTACTTTATAGCTTTCAACTGCTCAAGCGCTAAGCTGAAAAGAATAGCTGACTATACCTGTAAAACAAAAGACTTCAATGAAGTCTATAAAAAAATAATGGCCATCGCGTATGAGTGACTTTTTGCCCATGACAAAAGAAGAGATGTCCGCGAGGGGGTGGAGCTCTCTCGACGTAATAATAGTGACCGGCGACGCCTATGTCGATCACCCGTCCTATGGAGGGGCCGTCATAGGAAGAGTCCTTGAAGCTGAAGGATATAAGGTTGGGATAATCGCCCAGCCTGACCTGAAAAATCCGGACTCTCTTAAGAGGCTCGGAGGGCCTCGGCTATTCTTCGGCGTCACTGCCGGCAACCTGGATTCGATGATCGCTAATTATACCGCTAATAAGAAATTCAGAAGCGAGGATGAGTACTCACCCGGCGGAAAGACGGCCCTGCGCCCTGACCGCGCAACGCTTATATACACGAACAAGATACGGCAGGCCTTTGATAATGTGCCCATCGTTATAGGCGGCATCGAGGCAGGCATGCGCAGGCTCGCCCACTATGACTACTGGTCGGATACGGTCCGCAGATCGATATTGCTTGATTCAAAGGCGGACATACTTGTATACGGGATGGGCGAAAGGCAGATAGCCGAAATAGCAAGGCGCCTGCGGGATGGCGAGAGGATAAAAGATCTGAACGACATACGCGGAACGGTTATCGTCAGGAATTCGATCGGCGACTTCAATGATGCCGTATCGATACCTTCGTTTGAAGAGGTAAGTTCCAGCAAAGACAAGTTCAATGAGGCCTTCCGGCTCGCATATATAGAGCAGGACCCTGTGCGGGGCCGCGCG
>JAZDOS010000046.1:0-27765 GCA_043798375.1 Candidatus Omnitrophota bacterium
GGTGAGGTAAAGATGTCCACATATTCACATTATTCACAAAGAAAGAAAAAGGAGGCGAAAAAGAAAGAAAGGACTACGGCTACTGGTACATCTTATTTTCGTCTAAGAATGGTCTTGACAAACCCGACCACCTAAGACAGGTAGGCTTCAGGAATATTATTGGTAAAGTGGCTCGCATTGGATATTACAAAATCCAACTTATAATCGCAACACTGGTAATCGGATTGATATCATTTATAATGGCGACGAAAGTAAAATAGCACCCCTTGTCGCTCATCACTTTGTGTGATATACTTATAGCGGTTAGATTTATCTCGGCAGAGTAAAATCTGCCGAACGAATGTACCCAAAGAAATAACTCCGCAACATAAAGGCGGAGGAAGATGTCAGTGAAAGCTGATGTCATATTCTTTGGGTCTTTTTATTTTATAGGGGTCATATCGATGAAATTGAAGATGTTCGATGCGTTATTACCATATTTTGGAGGTAAGAGGAAGCTCTGTCCTGTTATATTCAAGCGCATATCGAAATATATCCCAAGGGAGCAGTGGCAAGGGAAGGTATTCGTAGATGCGTTCATGGGGAGCGCCGCTGTGGGATTATACGCCAAGGCCCAAGGATTAAGGATTGTCTGTAACGATATCGCAGAAAGAAGCTATATAGCAGGCAAGGCCTTGATAGAAAATAACGGAACCTATAAAGCATAGGAAACAATAGGGACGGTTCTATTTTATTTTAAGTGAATAATTGAAAATAGTGCTTGGCAGAAACCTGCGGCCTTTATATCGAACGTAATCCCCTAAGGGCAAAGATGGTCAAGCTCTCCGATCAATATCCGCATTCAAGCTATACATACCACGTCTTTGGTAAAGACGATCCATTGCTGGATAAATATCCTTGCTATGAGACGATAGGGAAAGATGGTCTGCAAAGACGGAACGAATACCGAAAACTCGCGTTAACGGATACTATGCAGGTTGGTCCGGCGATCAGCCGGCAGTTATTCCCGGGGAGCGCCGGTTTTATCAAACGTGGAGAAAAAAGTTTGGGGTAAGCATCATAAGGTTTGAAAGGGGAAGACCGAAAAAGAATAAATAGAACGCCCCCATTACTACTCTCAAACAGAAATATACGCTTCCGACGGAAAAATGAAGAAAATTGAAAGGCAACACCAGCGAAAAAATATCTTTACATGAATCTTCGGTTATGGTATAGTTGCGCTTGTTAATCGGATGGATTATAAAATGGCAAAGAATGGCAAAGCTCCAAAGAGCAAAATGACAGATACAGAGCGCGGAACGCTTCTTGAAAATATGAACCGTGATATAACGCGAATCGCAGAGGCGCAAGCCGCAACCGCGGATGATGTTTCAAAAATTAAGAAAGTAGTTGAGCGAATACCGGCGCTGGAATCCGCAATAGATACTATATCCACGGCGGTTATACAAATTAGCAGTGATGTAAAGAATCTCGCAAGTGATGTCAAAGATATGAAAGGCGAGGTAAAAGAGCTTAAAACCGATATGAAAGATCTGAAAAACAAAGTCGACGAAAACTTGTCTAATCATGATAAGCGCATTACTAAACTTGAAGAAAAGATTCTCATATAGCATTACCTCGGTATTCCCTGCCTAAGTAATACTTCCAAAACATACCTTTTAAAAAACGTCCCCATTACTCCTTACTCATTACTTAATAAATTAGCTATAAATACAATTAACATTAGTAAAAAACTTGCATTTTTAAATTTTATAGTGTATACTTTAAACATATGAATCCCGTAATCAAAGAGATGTACAGGGTTTTGAAAGTTTTGTCAGGAAGGCTAAACGGCTACTATCTGACAGGAGGCACCGCGCTATCCCTATTCTATTTTCAACACAGGGAATCCTACGATCTCGACTTCTTTACGAAAGAGTTTTCCAGGAAACGCATAGAAGATATTATAAAAGGCCTTTCGGTTGATATTGACAAGAAGATATCTTTGATCGGCGAGGAAAGCAGGGAAGATAAGGCGAAGATGCTTATGTATTCTTACGATGTCGGCAAAGAAGTTCTAAAGATAGATTTTGTCGAGGATTTATATAAACTGATCAAGCCGCCCAGGATAATTGACGGGATACCGGTACTTGAAAAAGAAGACATTTACTTACGTAAAATATTCGCCGCATGCGGAAGCTATGCGAAGATAAATGAGATAGGGAATAAAGAATTTAAGGGCGGCAGACAGGAGGCAAAGGACTTTTTTGATCTGTATTTTCTTTCAACAACATTTATGCCTTTGTCAAAATTTGCCGTACGATATTGTATTCCCGGACAGATCGAAAGTATTGTGGTATGGTATCGTACATATGACAGGATGGCAATAAAGCTGGGGCTGCTCGATATAAATACCGATAAAAAAATTAATTTCCGGGAAATGGAGCGCCATTTCCGGTATGAGATCGGGCAAATGATTGAAAAAGGGTTTTAATATGGAAGATGGCAAAATGTTTTGGGATAAAAAAATTACGAAAGAAGAGGCCGGGAAGGTTCTGCGGGATGAATCTCATCCGAGATTTATTGAATACGCGGCTCTTTTTCTTTCCAGAATGAATGAGCCAAAAATTGTTTTTGGCCAATATATCGATAAAAAGGCGTTTTGCAGGCAATGGCGAAAAATAAAGAAACAAATGCGCATAAACAAGTGGAATGATAATAAGATAGTATTCTGGGATGAAGTGTATAGGGTGGTTTCAAGCCATATTGACAAGGATGAACTGCGGACTCCGAAAGAAAAGAGGCCGACAGCCGGCTCGGACATCGTCAAAATCGGAAAAAAGATAAGAGAGGCCCGGAAAGCAAAAGGGTGGACACAGGGTGAATTAGCGAAAAAATGCGGTTTTTCCCAGCAGACGATATCGTTTGTCGAGAGCGGTTATATAAACATATCTTTCCTCACACTAAAAAAGATTCTGGATATATTGGGATTGGAAATTTTGATAACGGAAAAAGAGAAGCCTACATACACCACTTTTACAGAAAATATCTAGCTTTTTTATAATCTTACCTAGTTTCATAATTCCTTTAATTACAATAAGTTACAATCTGATTATTTAAAATTTTAAGAGACTAAAAACCAAGACCCCTTGACACTTGCGGATCTTGTGGTAAGCTTTAGTTACTTAAAAACTTATTCTCGCTTGGCAGAAAGTGGTGAGAATAAATGAAGGTCCTGGTTACCGTCAAAAGAAGCCCCGCGCACAGCTACTTAATCCACCTCTTTACCAAAAATCTGATCAGGGAAATCCGCAAACTTATCGATAATAAAAATCATCACAGGGCGTGTGTCTTCGCCCTGACGAGAGGTGTTGTTGTCAGGGAAGTGCTGCGCGATGAGATTCATAAGGTGCATGCCGATCTGATCCTGTCGGAAAATAACGCGAGGTGGGACCTGGTTAAATCACAGTAGCGGCGGAGATATTATGGACAGGAGCTCGGCTTCGCCGGGACAGGCGTTCCTGAAGTAATGCGGGACGGATGATTCGAAATAGAGGGTATCGCCCTTGGTTAAACCGTATTTATCATTACCTATATGCGCCTCGACCTTTCCGTCGAGGATATATATGAATTTTTCGACACCGGGCCTGGATTCTTCGCCGGGTGTCTGTCCGCCTTTAACGATCCTGACCAAAACAGGCATCATCTTCTTATTCTGAACGTTGGAGGCGAGTATCTCGGATGAAGATTTCTTATCGTGGATGCAGACATCGTGCTTTAACTTTGACTTTTGGACGTCGATCGTCTTCTTGGAAGAGGGAAGGTCCCTGTAAAGCTCGGGAAGCGTCATTTCGAACGCCTTACAGATATTCATGTGAGAATCGAGCGTCCCCGTCATCTTACCGTTCTCTATCCTGCTTAATGTCGCCAGCGCCACACCGGATTTTTGGGACAATTCCAGAAGCGTCATGTTCTTTTCTTTGCGGATCCTCTTTATTATTTCACCGACTTGCATACCGTCTCCTTTGTTTGATAAAAGTATACACGCGATTTGATGATTTGTCAAATACGGTTGTTTTGGCTCACTAAATTCAGCTCACTAAATTCTTATTGCCAAGATACATGTTAAGTGGTATTCTGCGTTCTAATATCGATGACAGCTGTAACGGCCGGAGAGAACGCGATAGCAGCAATCAATCCATAACGGCGCGGGAGGGTATGTGAAAGCAGCGCTTGGAAAGTTTTTATTTGTCGGCTTCCTTTTATGTTGCATGTTATTCTTATCCGCCTGGACGTTTTGGAACCCCCCGCCAGAGCCCGGGAGGGCAACCTTTTCGCCCGATGGTCAACATTTAATTTTTTCGATGAAATACCATGGTCATAGCGATATTTACCGAATAAAAAAAGATGGAACCGAACTTACAAAACTTACCTCTTCTCCGGGATATGATTTTGATCCTGCTTATTCTCCAGATGGATCTAAAATTGTATTTTCGAGAATTCATTCCACCAAGTACACCGATCCGGCAAATCTCTATATCATGAATTCAGATGGATCGAATGTAACTCAACTTACGTTTGATAATATGTGCGATATTTCTCCTGTATTTTCGCCGGCTGGCGATCGTATTTATTTTATTCGTGCTCGATGGTTTGGCCGTCATTCGTTGTTAGTTTCATCGTTTTGGCAAGATAAGGATATTTTTTCAATTCGGCCCGACGGCTCGGACTTAAAAGCTGTGACGAACGAATCGTTTTATGCAATGTCGGAGCCATCCATTTCTTCGGATGGAAAAGAAATTCTGATTAGTCTTGCAATATATAAAAATCCCGATTCACTTTGGCTGGTTCCTATTATAAATCCAAAAGCCAGAAGGGCATTGAGACCTAATCTGATGAGTTATATTCCCCACGGTGATACGAAACAGGGGGATGAGGCTATCTATGAAAATATTTTCGCGCCACATTTTTCTCCTAATGGAAAATCGTTCTCATTTCAATGGTCAACCAAGAACATGGAGTTGGGATATTATGAATACGAACTCTATATCATGGATTTGGAAAGTAATAAGGTGAGGCAGCTTACCAGTTTCAGGCACAATGCTACATCACCTTCCTTTTCGCCAGACGGTAAAGAAGTTGTGTTTCTTTTTGATCCCCGCTGGCCAAAAGGTGGCGCCCCCCATGAATTATGGATCGTCAATTCAGACGGCACGAATTTGCACCGTGTCAATATTGATATGAAGGGATTAGCGAAATAGGGTTTATTTAGTCAGGAGCTACATTTGATATAAGATATTACAAGATTAAAAAAATTGCTTGGCGGAAAGTAGCAGGTGGTTTATGGTTTTATCGAGCAGATTCCACATAACTTTTCAGATAATCTCGGCTTGTATCGCCGGGATTTTTAGTCAACAAGATAATAAAGGGAAAATAAAGGGGAGAAAATAAAGGGGAAGAAAATAAAGGGGACGGTTCTATTTAATTGACACAGTATTATCCTCGTAGTATACCAATCGAATCGGAACAGAATGCGTCATAATGTCAAAACTGAATAAGGCTCTATTTAAATTGATTCCCGACGGGCTTGTAAAAGAAGAATTCAAAAGCCTGTACTATAGATTTTTCTATAATAAAAGACGATTCAAAAAAAATAATTTTTATGTTTATTATGAAAAAGGTCATTTCGTATATGAGTTCCCGAACGGAATAAAATTTAAATGTTACAGCGATGTCGAGCACGAACTAAGGGCATCGTTATGGGGATACATAAAGAAGCATGAATTAAGAATGGGTGAGACCGTTATAGATTGCGGTCCCGGTGAGGGAGATTTCACTTTATATGCCGCTAAGGCAGTGGGATCCTCCGGCAAAGTTATCGCTTTTGAGCCCGACCCTCTAATATTCGGTGAATTGAAATCGAATATTGAGTTAAATGACTTAGACAATGTGATATTGGTAAGAAAAGGGTTGTGGAGCGAAAACAGGGTTTTGAAATTTATGACGGCGAGAAATATAACTCGGTCATTCGTGTTCAGTAATGAAGGCGGAAAGGTTATCGAGGCCCCTGTTGTCAGGCTGGACGATGAGCTTAAAAATTTGGGGATAGATAAAGTCGACTTTATCAAAATGGATGTGGAAGGCTCTGAACTGGAAACGGTTAAAGGGGCAAGTCAGTTTTTGACGCATAATAAAGTTGACTTGGCGATTGCTTCATACCATATATTAAACGGCGAGAAGACTTGTTTTAAATTGGAGAAGGCTCTTTCCGAGTTGGGGTATAAAACAGACACGGCATATGCAGAGCATCTTACGACATATGCCTCTAAAAACATGTGTTAGGAGTGAAGATGGTTATGAAAAGGTTAATTTTTTTAATTTTTGGGATAAGCTTCTTGTACGCTTTGCCGGCATATAATAAGTTCTGGTTTCCGTTTGATGAGGGGATAGCGCTTGTAGCCGTCGATATTCTTAAGCACGGAGGTATCCCATACCAGGATTTCGTGACACCCTTCGGCGTTATCCAGCATTACCTGCTTTCAGCTATCTTTTATGTTTTCGGGACACGCATAGAAGTTGCCCATCTATACATTCTCACCATGCATGCCGCCATCGCCACGGCCATCTTTTATCTTACCTATTTAGTAAGCGGTAACAAGAAAATATCCCTGGGCATATGGATTGTCAGTTTGAGCTGTCTTGCGCCGCGGATGGGAGTTGCGGTTACTTCGATCTGGCCGTTCATGTTCTTTTCGATATTGAGCATGCTATTCTATGTATGGTTTCTAGGAAGCCGCAACAAGCGCGACTTGATTATTGCCGGACTTTTTACTGGCGCAACTATCTTGAGCAGGTTTGAGCTCGGGTTTTATCTCCTGGCGGGCGAAGCCTTAATACTTCTACTGCATAATCTTATGTCTAAAAAACTTGGCGGTAGGAATTCGATCAATACAACCGCCGCGTTTTTTCTATATGCGGTTTCTGCGGCAATTTTACCGCTTATCCTTTTGACCTACCTGTGGAAAGTTGGCGTGATCGGCAGTTTTATTTATTCGGTTTTACTGCCGTATACCGGCATAGTTAAATATGGACACATGTCGTTTCCGCCACCATGCCTTGATCCACGTCAGATCTTCTATGGAAGCCTTTTCTTCATACAGGTGAATCAGCATTACATACCCATACTTACGTATATCGCGGCCTTATTATCATGCATCTATTTAACCGTAAAAAGGCTTATCAACGTTGACCGCCTTCTTACCATTCTGTTTATAAGCGTTTTTGGTTCGCTTATATTCACCCTGGCCATTTTCGGCGCTGATGCAACACATACAATGCCCGTGATCTATCCGGCACTCATCCTTACGGGGTTTTTGTTTACCGAAATGAGGCGTTCGAAGAATAGTAAAGACAGGTTATACGCCATTGCGATGAGAATATTCTTCTTTTTAATAGCATTTTTGTTAATGTTGTTATTTATTAAAAATACTGATAAATATTTCAAGAATACCGTAGTGAAACCGTTTACAAAAAAGATATGCCTGATGAAAACACCGCGCGGCAATATCTACGTTCCTGAAGACGAATTCGATGACGTGAATAGGCTTATAGGCTATCTGGCAAAGAACACCGCTCCCGGCGAAAAGATCTTCATAGGCTTCGATGATTATAAGGAGGTATTGCACGGCGGCCCGATCCTTATCTATTTCCTGGCGGATCGTCTTCCGTCAACGAAACATTTCGTTGCTTTCCCTGGCACCACGAACAGGGAGGCGATACAGAAGGACATCATAGCTTCGCTTCACGATATCCGGCTTATTGTACTTATGGGATATGGCAAGATTCTGGTCAATGCGCCCGAGGCCGAACACTCATGTATTCTGGATGACTACATCAGAAGCCACTATCGCCCCGTGACAGCCTTAGGCAGGTATGATGTCTATATAAGGAATATCTGATCCGGATGAAAATATTTAAAGCAGTAATATTTGCGCTGGCTATTTCTATCTTTACAATATTGGTATTCGAATTGTTTCTGCGCATAGCATTCGGATATCCCCACGGTCTTTTCAATAATTTACTTTCCATAAAAGATGGTCTTTACCCAAGGAATTCGACCATAATCATGAATTATGGTTTCAAGCCGTACATAGTTAAATCGAATTCATTAGGTATGCGGGGCGAAGAAGTGTCTCAGGAAAAAAAGAAAGGCACGATTCGTATTATGGCCATAGGTGACTCAGTAACAGATGGCTATTTTGTCGGCAATAATGAAACGTACCCCTATCTTCTGGAGGAATCTCTGAGGGCCAAGGGCATACCGGCCGAAGTTCTTAGTGGAGCGAGAGGAGGTTGTTCGATTGATAAAGAGTACGCGATATTGAGAACCATTATTCCTCTCAAGCCGGAGATTGTCTTATTGACATTTGTAACTAATGATATATCCGAGATTCTGGAAAAGTCCAAAGAAGAATTGGTTTCGATGAAATTCAGGTCTGCCCTGAAGCATCTGCCGGAATGGTTGTTGACGGAAACAGCTATAGGCGAGTTTATAGGAGATCTGAAATTGAAGATCAGGTTTCGTAATTACCGGCTTTTCGACAGAAAGAAAAACGGAAATATCCAGGATGCGGATAATTATATTAAGAATGCGGGCCGAAATTACACAGAGAATGCCAGGATATTTAGAAGAACCACCAAAGGTTCGGATAGCCTGCTGACCAACGAGCCATTTTCAACCATGACGAACGACGCGATCGCGAACTATATCTATACATTAAAGCATTTAAAAGAATTCTGTGCCGCGAATGATGCCGCGCTCATATTTATATATTTTCCAAATTATGCCCAGATATACGACGTTACAGCGTCTTTAAAAATCCGTGACATACTAGCGGGAGAATGCGGCGCCAAGAAGATTCCTTTCCTCGATCTCACCGAAATATTCAGGCAGGAAGGAAAAAATGAAGTGTTGCACTTTGCCCCTTTGGATTTTCACTGTAATCCCAAAGGTAATAAAATTATCGCTGACGCGATTTCCGGTTTTCTCATCGCTAATAATCTTGTTAACAATAAAAATATTATAAAGTTAAAATAAAAAGCCTCCGAATTATCTTCCGGTATTCCGCCCGAAGCCTTTTAATTGAAAAAGACTGCGCCGTGTGCTAAAATTAAACCGCTTTTACGACCTTGCCCGCCTTCAGGCATTTGACGCAGACGCGGACCTTTTTATGAACGCCGTTCGTGATTGTGCGGACGGTCTTCAGGTTAGGCAGGAACCGGCGCGCGGTTATGCCGGTTATCTTCTGGCCTACGCCGCCCTTACTCTTGGCAAGGCCGCGGCGGACTATGGTCCTTCCGGCAACCGGTTTTTTACCGCAAACTTCGCATATTTTTGACATGAGAGATGCTCCGTTTCGTTTTATGGTTTAATCATTCAATGCGCGATATATTAACACAGGCGGATACTGGATGCAAGTGAAATTTATTCAACTGAATACGCCGGCCAGGTATTTTAAAGGGGTCGGGCCGAAGAGAGGAGAGCTTCTCTCGAAACTCGGCATACGGACAGCCGGGGATATCCTGTATTATTTGCCCGCTAGGTATGAAGACAGGTCTAACCCGGTACCTGTAAAGGACCTGAGGCCGGGTGAATTTCAGGCGGTGCAGGGCGAAATCATCACGGCAGCATCGCGGATGACAAAAACAGGGATGGCGCTCTTCCAGATAGCGGTAACCGATACCACGGGTTTTGTCCACGCCGTATGGTTCAACCAGCCGTATTTAAAGGATTACTTCAGGAAAGGCGTCAGGGTCGTCCTTTACGGCAAAGTCGAGATGATGGACAAGCTCCAGATAACCCAGCCCGAATACGAAATTTTAAAAGGCGACGACACGGATTCGATTCATGTCGGGCGGATAGTTCCGATCTATGCCCTTACCGAAGGCCTTGGCCAGAGATATTTAAGGAGCCTCATCTATTCCGCGGTGCGATCCGGCGTGAAATTACTGAAAGAGAGGCTGCCGACATATCTCTTGGCCCGCGAAAAACTGGTCGACGTCAAATTCGCGGTTAAAAACATACATTTTCCGGAGAGCTTCGCGAACCTCGAAAGGGCATACGCCAGGATAGTCTTTGAGGAATTCTTTATGCTGCAGCTGGCGTTGGCGCTCAAGAAGAAGGATATTAAGTTTAGCCGGAGAGGCCCGGGCCACAAGGCGGACGGCGGGCTCCTGGAATCGTTCAGGAAGAGCCTGTCATTTGAATTGACAGAGGCCCAGAAGAAGGCCATAGCCGATATAGAGCGCGATATGTGCGGCGGCCGTCCGATGAACCGTCTTCTCGAGGGAGATGTCGGAAGCGGCAAGACGGTGGTCGCCGCTTACGCGCTTATACTTACGGTCGAGAACGGCTTTCAGGGCGCGATGATGGCGCCGACCGAGGTTTTGGCGCGCCAGCATTTTATAGTTTTGAGCGAACTTCTGATGCCGCTGGGGGTCAATATCGCGCTTCTGGCCGGCGGTATCGACCGGAAGGCAAAATCGGAAATATACGCGGCCGTCAAAGAGGGTAAGATCGATATCATCGTCGGGACTCACGCTGTCATTCAGGAATCGGTCGAATTTAAATCGCTCGGCCTTGCCGTCATCGATGAGCAGCATAAATTCGGAGTTACCCAGAGGTCGCTCCTGAAACAGAAAGGGTATAATCCGCACATTCTCGTGATGACCGCGACGCCGATTCCGAGGACGCTCGCGCTCACCGTCTACGGCGACCTGGATATTTCCATAATAAAGGAATTACCGAAGGGCCGGCAAGCGATCGCGACATATTGGCTCGAGGAAGAGAAGAGGCTCGACGCTTATAATTTTGTGAAAGAAGAGCTTGTTAAGGGAAGGCAGGCGTATGTGGTCTGCCCGCTGATTGAAAGGATTCAGGGTTCAGGGTTCAGGGTTCAGGGGGCGGAGGAATTATTCGAAAAATTAAAATCCGGGGTATTTATGAATTTCAACATCGGGCTTTTGCACGGCAGGATGTCGTCGAAAGAAAAAGAAAGAGTGATGAAAGATTTTAGGAAAGGCAAGATCGCCCTTCTTGTCTCGACGATCGTTATAGAAGTCGGTATAGATGTTCCGAACGCGACGGCCATGCTTATCGAGAATGCCGACAGATTCGGGCTTGCGCAGCTGCATCAGTTGAGGGGCAGGGTCGGCAGGGGTAAACACGAATCCTACTGCATCCTTCTGGCGGACCCGAAGAACGACGAAGCCGCCAGGAGGCTCAAAGCCATAGAGGAGACGCTCGACGGTTTCGAGATCGCCGAGGCGGACCTCAATATCCGCGGGCCGGGCGAGTTCTTCGGGACGAGGCAGCACGGGCTTCCGGAGATCAGGTTCGGAAACATATTGAAGGATTTCGATATAATGGAGAGGGCGCGGCGCGAAGCGTTCGGCATCGTCGGGAAGGATCCGGATCTCGCGGAAGATCATCACAGGCCGCTCAAGGAGGCGCTCGCCGCGAGATTCGCCGGCAAGCTCGACCTGATGGGGGTGGGGTAAGATATGGGGATGAGGATAATAGGCGGAGTTTACAGGTCGCGGCTGATACAGATGCCGAAGGACGCCGAAGTTAGGCCTACCCAGGACAGGGTGAGGGAGGCGATATTCAATATCCTCGGCGATCTCAACGGTAAGCTCGTCCTCGATCTTTTCGCGGGAAGCGGCGCGTTCGGGCTGGAAGCCTTATCGCGGGGCGCGGCCCATGCCGCTTTCGTCGAAAATAATTCCAGGTGCCTCAAGGCGATAGAAGAGAATGTCGAATCTCTTAATATCCCGGCCTCCAAATACGATATTGTCAGGGGAAGCGTCCTTACTGTTTTGCCGAGGCTTGAAAAAGAGGGCCGGAGATACGATATTATTTTTCTCGACCCCCCGTATCATAAGGATATGGCTAAAAATTGCTTGATTAATATAGATTATTATGATATATTAGCCAAATTCGGTTTGGCCATAGCGGAACATTTTAAGAAAGACTCTCTCGAAACCAGCCTCGAGACCATGGAAATGTTTACGGAACGAATTTACGGCGATACCCTGGTCACTATATATAGAAAGATATCATGAAAAAGGTCAGGACGGCGATTTACCCGGGCACATTCGATCCTGTGACCTACGGCCACATCGATCTCATCAAGAGAGCATCGAAGATTTTTGATAAGGTGATCGTGGCGGTAGCGCACAATAAGTCGAAGGGCGCTCTCTTCAGCGTGGAAGAGCGCGTCGCGATGCTGCGGGATGCCGTGAGGGGCATTACCAATATAATTATTGACGATTTTGACGGGCTTGTCGTCGAATATGCCAAAAAACGCGGATCCAACGTCATGGTAAGGGGTTTGAGGATGATCTCGGATTTCGAATACGAGTTTCAGATGGCGCTTACGAATAGAAAACTGGCCGGCGATATCGAGACGATATTCATGATGCCGCATGAAGACTATTCGTATGTCTCAAGTAAACTGATTAAAGAAGCCGCCGCCCTCGGAGCGGATGTGAGTAAATTCATTCCGCGGAAAGCCGTTGCGGCGCTGAAAGAAAAAGTAAGGATTGCGCGGGGTGGAAATTGAGCCTGATAGACGATATAAGGAATCGTTCGACTGAGTTAGGCAGGAAGATAGTGCTCCCGGAAAGCGATGATCCGAGGACGATAGAGGCGCTCGATTGCATATTGGACAAAAAGATCGCGAAGATCGTATTGGTGGGAAAAGATGATGCGCGGCGTTCGATCAAAAGCAAAAATTTAAATGACCTCGAGATACTGGATCCCGAAAAGTATAGAGATATAGACAGGATGGCCTCCGAATACTATGAACTCAGAAAGGCCAAGGGCATGACGCCCGAAGAGGCGCAAGCGGCTGTCCGCAAAGATTATCTTATATTCGGCGGCATGCTTGTCCGGCAGGGCCTGGCCGACGGATTTGTCGCGGGCGCGAGCCACACGACGCCGGACGTCATCAGGACGGCCCTGAGGTGCCTCACTATCGATAAAAATATCGGAGTCGTATCCGGCGCGTTTTTGATGGAGGTTCCGAATTCTCCGTATGGCGATAATGGCGCTTTTATATTCGCGGACTGCGGCGTCAATCCCGAGCCGAACTCAAGGCAGCTTGCGGGTATCGCGGTCTCTTCGGCGGATCTTTTCAGGAAGCTGACCGGCCACGCGCCGAGAGTGGCTTTCCTGAGCTATTCGTCCAAAGGCAGCGCCGAAGGCCCACTCGTCCAAAAGGTAAGGGATGCCGTCGCGAAGGCCAAAGAGAGCTCATCCGGACTTTTAATAGACGGCGAGTTTCAGGTGGATAGCGCGATAGTGCCGGAGGTCGCCAGGATAAAATGCGCCGAAAGCGAAGTTGCCGGGAAAGCGAATGTTCTTATCTTCCCGGATTTAAATTCAGGGAATATATCGTATAAGATGACCCAGAGGCTTGCGAACGCCAGGGCGGTTGGCCCGCTTCTTATGGGATTCACAAAGCCCGCGAGCGATCTATCGAGAGGCTGCTTTGTAGAAGACATTGTTGACGCAGTCGCCGTTACGGCGATAAGGGCTTAAATTTAAATGTTAATATTAGTCATTAATTGCGGAAGCAGTTCCGCTAAATATCAGTTATTCGACGTCGCGGGCGAGAAATCTCTCGCGAAGGGCATAGTAGAACGGATAGGCCAGGCCGATTCGAGCTTGAAACACGAGAAGGACGGCTCTCTGTCTTTGCACCAGAGAGTCCTCTGTCATGATTACCACGCCGCCATAGACATAATAGTCGAAATATTGATGAGCAAGCGGTATGGCGTCATATCGTCGAAGCATGAGATAAACGGTATCGGCCACAGGGTTGTGCACGGCGGGGAAGAATTCAAAGAATCGAGCCTTATCACAGACAGGGTCATAAAATCGATAGAGAAATTCAGTGAGCTTGCGCCGCTCCATAATCCGCCGTCGCTTTCAGGGATAAGGGCCTGCGCCAAGATCCTTAAAGGCGTAAAACAGGCGGCGGTATTCGACACCTCGTTCCATCAGACGATGCCGGAAGAGGCTTTCGTGTACGGTATTCCGTACGATTATTATAAAAAATACGGCATAAGAAAATACGGTTTTCACGGGACGAGCCACAGGTTCGTCTCAGAAAAAGCGGCGAAGGTGCTCGGGCGGCCCTTGAAAAGCCTGAAGATGGTGACGGCTCATCTGGGAAACGGCTGCAGCATGGCCGCGGTGGACAAAGGCAAGTCGCGGGATACGACGATGGGCTTCACGCCCCTCGAAGGGCTCCTCATGGGGACGCGTTCGGGAGACCTCGACCCGGCGGTGGTATTGTATATTCTGGAGAAAGAGAACCTGCCGCTCAATTTCGTGAACGACCTTTTGAATAAAAATAGCGGGCTTCTCGGGTTGTCCGGCATCAGTAACGACATGAGGGATATTCTGAAAGGGGCGAGAGGCAAGGGCCGGGCGGCCAGACGCTGTAAGCTCGCGATAGAAATCTATATTTACAGGATCAAGAAATATATAGGCGCTTATTTCGCGGCGATGGGCGGGCTCGACGCGGTGGTATTTACGGCGGGCGTCGGAGAGAATAGCCCCTGGCTCGTCGGCCGGATCAAAAAAGAATTGAAAAATGTAGTGTCAAAAAAGACGAAATTCCTCGTGATACCTACGAACGAGGAACTTTTAATCGCGAGAGATACGTACAAAATTATAAGTTCTATAACGAGGAGGAAAAATGCCGTTACCTAAAAGGAAACATTCCAGGGCAAGGCGGGACAAGAGAAGAAGCGCGAACTCTAAGATGTATGCGGCGAATCTTTCGCTTTGCGTCCAGTGCAAAAAGCCCAGGCTTCCGCACAGGGTCTGTCCGTTCTGCGGATATTACAACGGCAAGCCTGTCGTAGTGATAAAAGTGAAAGAAAAGAAGAAAAAAAGATGAGTTTTAGCGTATAGTGTTTAGCGTTTAGCGTATAGTAAAAGATAAAAAGAGGATTTTTTTGTTTTTCTATACGCTAAACGCTATCCGCTATACGCTGATAATAGGAGTTTACTCAAATGAAGATAGTGATCGATGCCATGGGCAGCGACCTTGCGCCGGCCGTCGAGGTCGAAGGCGCCATACAGGCCGTAGAGGAATACGGCTACGACTTGCTTCTCGTAGGAGATGAACCGGCCATAAAGTCCGAACTCGCCAAATATAAGGACCATTCCGATAAGATATCGATTCTGCACGCGCCCGAGAGAATCGAGATGCATGAGCCGGCCGCGTTATCGGTAAGGCGCAAACGCCATTCATCCATAGTCCTCGGCCTGGAGTTATTAAAGAGAGAAGAGGCGGATGGTTTTGTAAGCGCCGGCAATACCGGCGCGGTAGTCTGCGCGGCGACTCTGTCACTCAGGCTTCTTCCGGGTGTAGAGCGGCCGGGCATAGCCATAGGCTATCCGACCCTTAAAGGTGTTTCCGTTTTGATAGATATAGGCGCGAATATCGATCCGAAGCCGATCCATCTTTTACAATACGGGATAATGGCCGACGCTTACGCAAGATATATCCTGCATAAGCCTAACCCGACCGTAGGGCTTTTAAATGTCGGTGAAGAGGAATCCAAAGGGACGGACTTTATAAAAGAAACCCATGCGCTTCTAAGCGAATCGAAGCTTAATTTTATCGGGAATATAGAAGGACGCGCCATCTACCACGGCTCGGCCGATATAGTGCTCTGCGACGGGTTTGTGGGAAATGTCATCTTGAAGGTTTCGGAATCTATCGTGGATACGCTGATCAAGGGCCTGAAGCAGGAGATACAGGCCAATTTTATCGCGACGATCGGCGCCGCTCTCTCGAGTTCGGCTTTTAATAAATTGAAGAAGAAGATGGATTACTCGGAATACGGCGGAGCGCCGCTTTTGGGAGTGGATGGCCGCTGTATCATAAGCCACGGCTCATCGACTCCGAAGGCGATAAAGAACGCCATCAGGGTCGCCGCCGAATTCAAAACCCAGGATATTAACAAACATATCGTAGAGGAGATAGAAAGCTACTAATTTCTAACCAGGTTAGTCTAACCTGGTTAGAAATGGCAGGTTAGAATATGTGTGAATCGAAAAAAACCGGAATAATAGGATTGGGCGCGTATCTGCCCGAAAAGGTCCTGACGAACAAGGACCTCGAGAAGATGGTGGATACGACGGATGAGTGGATAACCACAAGGACAGGCATCAAGGAGCGCAGGATTGCCGGTTCTCATGAGGCGACGAGCGATATGGCGGCCGAGGCCGCGAAATCGGCGCTCAAGGACGCCGGCCTCAAGGCGGAAGACATCGACCTCATCATAGTGGCTACGATCACACCCGACATGTTCTTTCCCGCGACCGCATGCCTCGTCCAGGAGAAGATAGGCGCGCGCCACGTTCCCGCTTTCGATATAAGCGTGGCCTGTTCGGGCTTCATATATGGCCTCGCTATAGCCGACAGGTTTATAGCCTCAGGGGTGTACAAACACGCGCTCGTTATCGCGGCGGAGAAACTTTCATCGGTGACCGACTGGAGCGACAGGAATACCTGCGTTCTCTTCGGCGACGGCGCCGGCGCGGCCGTCCTCGGGCCTGTGGATAAGGGCGGTATATTATCGGTAAGCCTGGGCGCGAACGGAAAAGAGGGTGATCTGATAAAACTTCCGGCAGGCGGCTCGAGGATACCGGCGACCAGGAAGTCGATCGAGGATAAGCTTCACTTCATAAAGATGAACGGCGCAGAACTGTTCAAACACGCCGTAAAGATAATGGCTGACGCGGCGCTTGCGGCAACGCAGCCTCTCGGCTTAAAGGCCGAAGACCTGGCTTTGGTCATACCGCATCAGGCCAATATAAGGATACTAAATGCGGTTGCGAAACGCATGGGTTTGACGGCGGATAAAATATACCTCAATATCGAAAAATACGGTAATATGTCCGCGGCTTCGAGCGCGGTCGCGCTCGTCGAAGCCGTCCAGAGCGGCCGTATAAAAAAGGGTGACAAGATTCTTCTGGATGCCTTCGGCGGCGGCCTTTCCTGGGGGGCAATCGTAATAGAATGGTAGACGCCGGCTTAATATTTCCGGGACAAGGCGCTCAAACGGTTGGAATGGGAAAAGACCTTTACGATAATTTTCCGCAGGCGAGGGAAATTTTTGATAAGGCGAACACGTTATTAAAATTTGATCTGAAGAAGTTATGCTTCGAAGGCCCGCAGGAAGAGCTTTCGACTACAAACAACAGCCAGCCCGCCATACTCGCCGCAAGCGCAGCCGCCTTGAAAGTATTCGAATCATCCGCCCTCTTTTCCCAATTTACGCCGAAATTCTCACTCGGCTTAAGCCTCGGTGAGTACACGGCGCTCGTTGCCGCCGGCAGTATAAGCTTCGAAGACGCGATCCTCCTCGTGAGGAAGCGCGGCGAGCTTATGGAAGACGCCTCGAGGAAAAATCCCGGCAAGATGGCGTGTGTTATCGGGATGGATATAAAACAAGTTGAGGAACTCTGCAAGGGGTTCGGCTGTGAAATCGCTAACCTCAATTGCCCGGGACAGATAGTCGTATCAGGCAAGACGAACAATATCGAGCTCTTCGCGAGCCTCGCCAAAGAAAAAGGCGCAAAAAGAGTGCTGATGCTGGAAGTGAGCGGGCCGTTCCATTCGTCTTTGATGACGCCGGCGCGCGATAAATTGAAAGATTATATAGAAAAAGTCCGGATTCTGCCGCCCAAAATTCCTTTTATCAGCAATGTCGACGCGGAGCCCCGGGCGGATCCTGTTAAAATAAAGGAAAATCTGATATCCCAGGTGAACCAGAAGACGCTTTGGGAGGAGTCGGTTAAAGTCGCTGCCCGGAGCGGCATCAGGACTTTCCTTGAGATAGGCCCCGGCCAGGTGCTGAAAGGGCTGTTGAAGAAGATCGACCCTAATCTCGAAGTGAAGAATATCGGCACGGTCCAGGACCTGCAGGTGTTAACGTCGCAGTCGGCCCCGCAGTAACAAGTATGGGATTTCGCCCCAAAGAAATTCTATTTTCTCCCACAGGGAATTGTAATCTATCATGCCCGCACTGCGCCAACGTAAAGTCAGCAGCCGTCCTCCCGCAAAAACTCGCGAAAAAGTTTCTCGCCGCAAGCGCAAAAGTCGGCGTCAATAGAGTCGGGTTTACCGGCGGCGAGCCGTTCCTCGCGCTCGATTTTTTGTGCGGCGTAACCGCCCAGGCCGCAGGAGAGGGCTTTCTCTTCGACAGGATAATGACGAACGGCGTATGGTTCAGGGATGAAAAGCATCTTCGAGATTCGCTCACGCGACTTAATGAAAGTGGTTACGACGGTGATATCTGCGTAAGCGTGGACGCTTTCCATAGGCAGGGCCTCGAAAAGACAGCGTGCTTTATAGAGACGGCTTGCGCTATATGGAGAAGGCCGGATGCCATATCGATCGCCTGCGTCCGCGGCGCGCGCGAGAATTCCGCGGAAAAAAAACTAAGGAGCCTTGCCCGGCTCCTTAAAGGACGTCTTGCCGGATTCGGAACAAACCGCCCTAATATTAAAAGTAAAACGCTTTTTATAAAAATTTTTAACATTGATCTCTCGCCAATAGGCAAAGCGTCTAATCTTAAAGATCCGTGGGACGGACGGTGGTTTAAAGAGGACTATTGCGAAGGGCCGGGCAACGTCTTTTTCGTCACGCCTTCGGGGGACGTCAAGCCCTGCTGCGGATACGCGAATGATCCGGCGGTTTTTACGATAGGCAATATCAGAAAAGACTCACCTAATGCAATATTGAAAAATTTTCGCAAAAATCGGCTTCTTTATGCTATATTTAACTCAGGCTTGGCCAGGATACGCAGGAGGCTCAAAAGGCTGGGCGTTATATTTCCGGGGAAAACCGGCAGCCATTGCTATTTCTGTCATTATATTCTTACCAAAGTACCAAATAGGGTGTTAGAAAAATGTTTAGATTGATCAATGTCATCGCGATCTTAAGCCTTGTCTTCGTTTCATCGGCAGAAGCCCAGGTATTGAAAAAGGCTAAGGATTGCGAAGAGATCGAAGTCAGGGTCATTAAAACGATCCCGCTTCCAAGATGGTATCATGAGGGGCTGTTTTACGACGGCAAGAATATATGGGTCTGTAACGGCGAGAAAGGAAATATCTGGGTTGTCGATCCTGTGAAGGGGTCGATAGTATCGGAGATAACGCCCGTAGCGGCATTCACGGAAGGCGTCGCCAGAAGCGCCGACGGAAGATACTTCGTCACGGATTGGGGCGAGAAGAAACTTTACAGGGTAAAGATAGATAACGATAAAATGTCGCCCCTATCCGATATATCGTTCGAGCCCACCCATCCCGCCGGCGTCGCTTTTATAGGAAAACGTCTTTTTGTTCTCACATGGCAAAGGGGCATGGGAACGAGATTCAATATTTTGGAAGTGGATGATGGAATGAATATCGTGGAAAAGATACGGATCAGCGATATTCAGGAGCCGTGCCAGTTGGCGTGGGACGGACATAATCTATGGATAACCAGCTGGTTTCGCCGCCTGGTATACAAAATCGACATGGACAGGCTTGAAATCGTCGGCCAGTTCAAATCGCCTATCGCCAAGGCCACAGGGATAGCGTGGGACGGGAAATATCTTTGGCTGACGGGCACCTACTCGGATCTGTATCAATTAGAAATAGCGCAATCGAAGGAGGGCGGTCCTGTGAATATAGATGTAATATCAAGCGCTTTTAAAAGCGGAGAGATGATACCGGGTAAATATACCTGCGACGGAGAGGAGCTATCGCCGCCGCTTTCATGGACCGGCATTCCCGCCGGTACGATTAGCATAGCGCTCGTCAGCGACGATCCTGACGCGCCGAGAGGAGATTGGGTGCATTGGCTTATCTTCAATCTGCCGCCCGACACGGAAGGGCTTCCCGAAGGCGTTCCTCATAATGAGAGGCTTGCCAATGACGCGGTGCAGGGCAGGCATGACGGCGGAGACGCAGGATACGGCGGCCCGTGCCCGCCGGGCGGAACGCACAGGTACTATTTCAAAGTCTACGCGCTTGACACGAAGCTTTCTCTTGGGCCTGACGTGACGAAGAAATCGATGTTGAAGGCTATGGAAGGGCACATCCTTGCCCAGGGCGAACTTATGGGGCGATATAAGAGACGGTAAAATATGGCAAAGAGAAAAAAGATAGCGGTAATAGGCGACGGCGGATGGGGAACGACGCTTGGAATAATCCTCTATAACAAAGGATTTGACGTGACCATCTGGGGGCTATTCCCGGACAATATCGAACTCGTAAAAAAGCATAAGGAAAATATCAAGTTCCTCGCCGGCGTGAAAATACCTGACGGTTTGAAACTGACCTCAACGCTTGACGAAGCGCTTGCCAATAAAGAGGTGGTGGTCCTCGCGGCGCCCTCCCAGTTTTTGAGGGGCGTCCTGGATATGATGAAGATGCACAAGATACCGGCCGCCGAATTTGTAAGCGTGGTAAAAGGCATCGAAAATAATACATTGAAACGCATGTCCGAAGTGGTGCTGGACATTCTGGCCGTCCGGCGGCTTGCGGTCCTTTCAGGCCCTACGATAGCCCTTGAGGTTGCCAATGGCGCGCCGACGACGGCGGTTGCCGCGTCCGCGGATCCGGAGTTGGCCAGGGAAGTCCAGGAAATCTTCATGACAGACCGGTTCAGGATTTACACAACGGACGATGTGATCGGGGTGGAGCTCGGCGGGTCGCTCAAGAACATAATAGCCATCGCGGCCGGCGCGTGCGACGGGCTTGGTTTCGGGACGAACGCGAAAGCGGCCGTTTTGACCCGAGGCCTGGTCGAGATAGTGAGGCTGGGCGCGGCTATGGGCGCGCGTAAAGAGACATTTTACGGATTGAGCGGCTTAGGCGATTTAACGACGACATGCGTAAGCCTTTATTCCAGGAACAGATGGCTCGGCGAGGAGATCGGTAAAGGGAAAAAGCTTGCCGATATTTTAAAAGAGACGGACATGGTTGTTGAAGGCGTTGCCACAGCAAAGTCCGCATATGACCTGTCTAAAAAATATAGCGTCGAGATGCCTATCACCGAAGAGATATTCAAAGTCCTTTACGAGAATAAAGACCCCAAAAAAGCGGTTCGCGATCTTATGACCAGAGCCCCCAAAAACGAAGCTCTAAATTAAGTTATAAAAAAGCCAGATGTTACACTATTGACAAACAGATGTTTATAGTGTATACTAAATGTAAAAGGAATAAAAATTTAGAATAGTGTTCATGTTTCTATTTTTTTGTCCAGTAAGTAAAAATGTTTCGAAAGGTGACACTTCATGCAGATAACCACAAGAGCGACCCTTATGATTATGGCAGCCCTTTTTATGCCTTTGAGCCTAGCGAATGCGGATGAGGGGACGCCTGTCCTTTATCAGTCTGCTATCTCTGCGCAGGATAAAGTGATACCGGCCGCTATCCAAAAATTCATACAAAACATAAAAGAGACGGTTGATTTAAAAAATATTTTTGAGATATTCAACGACGATTCACAATGTGTGAAATACGATGAAAAAGGCCGCATAAGCGGAGTTCATCTAAAAGATGGTACGCAGATCGGATATTCTTATGTATACGATAAGGATGGAAAACTGGCCATGATCAGCCTGACGAGCAACGATGGTATGTTCCTAGAATTCAGGGCGGTGGAAGACAAGAAAGATAAACAAAATAGTTCCCCCGATCTGCCTCAAGATAATGGGGAGCCCCGGGGCGGTATACGTACAAACCGTTGCGAGGATTCTCTATGCGGCGACCGCGATAGACCCATAACGTCAATTGTCGACGATACCCAAAAACCTCCCGAGCCTATAGAGCCGGTAAAAAAGCCAGAAGACAAACCCGAAATAATTGTATACCTGCCTCAGTATGCGTTGCCGCAGATAGCCCGCAAGCCGATAGATTTCGATAAGATAAAGGATGGTTTTGACAAAGCCCTGAAGGAGAAGAATAAGGCCTACGAAGAATACATGAAGAAGACAACCCCTTATTACGAAAAGATACTGAATGAGTTGGCGGCGAGCGCCGGCGGCCTGAAAGCCGAAGGCGTAAAAGTGGACATTAACGTGAAAGATAAGAAGCCCGACGGATCGATCGACGCCAGGCAAAGGAAAAGCGTCGACGAAGCGGTCCAGGACATACGTCGAAGGGCCGAAGAGGGGCGCGGCGAGGCGCGGCAGGCCGAACGGTTTATAGCGGTAGAAAAAATATTGTCCGATGAGTTCCTGAACCCTAACAGGCAGATATTTGAAGATAAGGTAAAAAAAGCGGTGGATTACGTCAATAAGATAATAGATGCGGTCATAAAATCTAAGTTAGCCGTATATCTTAACGTCGATAAAGATAAGATAGAAACGATAGTAAACCTGCCCGAAGCAAAAAAATAATAAAATCCTTCCTTTCTCCTTGTGAGTCCCTAAGTAATCTGCTATAATCCAAAAAATAGGTAAAAATATGCCCATTTCCCGTGTATTTATAATAGGACTTAGCGTAGATGACAACAGATAAGTCTTCCGATGAACTGTTGGCGAGGCAGGCCAGAGAGGGCGATGTAAAGGCCTTCGAGGAGCTTTTTGAGAGATACAAAAAGCCGATATTGAATTTCATATATCGGCTTATAGGAAACAGGGAAACGGCCGAAGAGATCACCATAGAGGTATTTATGAACGTATATAATAATTTGCGCATATATGATCCGGGGAAGAAGTTCTCGACCTGGCTTTATACGATAGCCCGGAATCTTTCAAAGAACGCTTTAAGAGACAAGAAATATTTCCGGGACATCTCGCTGGAGCAAAAGATAGGCGGGGAGGATGAGGCTATCAGGTTGATGGATGTTATCGCCGATACCAGTATCGGCCCGGATGAGATTGCCTCCGACAAGGAGCTGGCTCTGGAGGCGCAAAAAGTCCTCGACTCAATGCCATTAAAATATAAGGAAGTCATAACGTTATGCAGTGTCCAGGGGCTTATATACGACGATGCGGCAAAGATACTCGGGTGCAGCGCGGCGGGCATTTCGATACGGTTAAACGAGGCAAAAAAGTTATTTATGCGTAAACTTGGTTTAGGGCAACGCGGCCCTGGGGGGCGTGATTCAAATGGATAGAAAAATAGACAGGCTTGACATGATCCTGGCTCATATGAAGAAAGTAGAGCCGACGCCTGCCTTTGAGACGGAATTCAAAAGGAGGCTGGGCCAATCCGCAGCCAGGCGATACGAAGAAAAGCCGCTTGATAAAATACTCCGAAGGATTGGAGAGGGCGCGTATAATTTAAGAAACGCCCTCATGCCCGAACCTCTTGTTCTTACCAGGATCGCGGCGACTTTTGTAGTAGTGATCTCAGTCGGACTTTATGTATATTCGAGCCAGCCGGCTTTACCGGGAGTGATAGCCAGTGAAGGCGTTGTGATGGTCCAGGGTGCGAAAGACGCGGCTTTCAAGAAGGTATGCCCCGCATATAAATTCAGGGTAGGCGACATCGTGACCGTGCGAAAGGGCGCCGAGGTAGATATCGGGCTTTCAAATAAATACGCGATGAGGCTTAAAGGAGGGACACACTTGAGAATAGCGAAATTGACGCCGCGATATGGGAATGGAAAAGTATTTCTTGAATTGGCAGTGGGTAAGGTGCTGGTCGATGTAAATAAGGAAGGTTTTAAAGGTTCAAAATTTGAGGTGAGGACTCCTACAGCCCTTGCCGGGGTCAGGGGAACGAAATTCTCGATAGATGTTTCTCGAAAAGATAAGCCAAAGAGCGAGATCGACGTTTTGGAAGGCAGGGTGGAAGTAAAAAGTCGATACCGACCGGAAAAGATTTTACTCGCAAAGCAGATTGTTACGGTAGATGCGGGTCAGAAGACAGATGTCTATGCGGATAAAATTCCTACGCCTCCCCAAAGGCTTATGGAGGAAGAGTGGGCCCAGCTTGAGGAGTTGTACCAGATCGGAAAGAAGCCGCAAGTCATACTACTAATAAAGAATACGCCCGATAGGGTCATGCAGCTTCTGAAACCGTGCCCTATATACATAACCGATGAGAAGCCGCGCCAGATACCGGAACTTTTGGAAAAGGCTGTATTGAAGATAGCGGAAGCCGTCAGGACAAAAGACGCCGCCAAACATCTCGAAGGCATAAAGACGCTCCAGCGGATAGTAAGAGAACATCCGAACCCGAAATATGACGTTCAGCTTCTACTATATATAGGCGCCTACTACGAGTATCTGGATATGCATGAAGACGCGATAAACTCGTTCCGGGAAGTGCTTAGAAAATACCCGGATTCGCCGCTTGCGAGCATGGCCCAATGCGCGATAGGCGTCATATATGAGGAGAAGATAGGGGACTTGAGGCTGGCGAATGAGGCGTATAACCTCGTTCTGCGGAAATATCCTAACAGCCTTGAAGCGATATTGGCTGAAGAAAGGTTAGGCATCAAAAAAGCTGGATAAAGTAGTAAAATGTCGCAGTTCTCCCGTGTATTCATAAGTAACGGGAGAACTGCAATGAGAGAATTAGTCCATAAGAGATATTTAAGAAATAAGAGAATTCGCCAGCTTGTAGATAAGCTGGAATCGCTTACTCTTGCGGCAAGGATGCGGCAAGAAAATTTTTTTGACCTGAATCTAAACGCTTTTAAAAAGAAAATGGGAAGATGCTAAAATGAAGTATTTTAAAATTTTATTGACAGTAATGGTTATAACTAATTTAGCTATAGGCCCCGTATATCCGCAAAGCGAAAATTTACCCCAAACTCCATATAATACGCAAACGGAATTATCGGATAACGTAGATCTCATAACGCGTCTAAAAACAGCCGAAGTTACGGAAGGAAATAACGAGGATTTATATCTCAAGAAAGCGTACTTTTTTAACCCGAGAAGGGCATTGGGCCTTATGGCCGGATATGGAGCCTATGAAAGCGCGCTTCCCGCCGCGAATTTGCTCCGCCGTTATGTAATGCCGGCAGCTGGTGAGCAAGTTAGGCCTGATTCCGTTAGCTTACTTAACTTACTTAACGAAACCCCTATCCGCTCTATTTATTATATACCTCTTAATGCCAGCCAGGGAGGCGTAGACACGAATATTCTGGACTGGGAGATTACGAATAACGCAGACATTCTCGGATATAATATTTACAGGCGGGAATTCGGGACGGACGAATGGAGCTTTATAACGGATAACGGCATGAAACCCCGCTACCTTGACAAAAATATAGACACAAGCAGAGCCTACCAGTATGAGGTAAGGCCGTATACGGCGGAAAGCGAACTTACCTCTGTTACTGTAAAATTGTCCGCAAATTACGAAGATGCATACAACGGACTCCAGCCGGAAAACATTCTTGTCCTCGTCAATACCGCGGATACGGGACTGGTCGATATCGGCGAAATAGTCGAAGACTACGAAAACGCGCTCGGCATGCTTGATCCGATAACCGAGGGTGAACTTCGCGATTTTCTCGGGGTTTCCCAAGACGATTTGACGTTTTTCAGTGAAGTGGATGAAAGCGGAATCGCCTATAACGCTGCCTGGCATATTCAAAAAGATACCTCTACCGGTAAAATCGAGGTTCCTTTGGGGCTCTATTATGCCATGAGACGGAATATACCCAAAGAAAACATTGTATTCTTAGATAACATACCCCTGGAAGAGCGTGCATACATGACAGACGACGATTATCAGAAATATGTGATTGACCCCATAGTCGAACATATGGTGGAAAAAGGCATACAAGCCAGGATCGGTTCCGTAGCTTCCGCGTACAGGTTTCCGGTTAGTATTAGTAATGGGGTCACGCCTCTGTTTAGTTATAGTGATGCTGTGGCGTGGGAAGATCAGCTTAACCACTGTCTTTACTCGGCCTTGGGCGGAAACGTGGCGGATTTACAAGAAGCATTAGGTCATGAAAGGCATTTTTCGCGTGTCCTTGGCGACGCAGGCTTTCTCGCCACAAGAATAGACGCGGCGGACATTGCCAATGCGCGGCGCATGATTGACGATGCCATCTGGGCCGAAGCGAGCTATCATTTCGCTGACCCCGATTGGCGGGCCGAAAGCGGCTTAAAAGCTTTTATAGATTGGGGTGGTCCGTATGATATGGTAGACAGATGGTTTCTTGAGGCGGCGGATATTCTTAATGATTCAGGGCTTTTCGGGGAACAGGGCGAGAACTGGGATATGGCGGCAAACCTAAACGATATTATTTCCGAGTACGATGCGGACGGAGACGGCAGGCTTGACGATACCTTCCTTTATTCGGGCTGGTATAATTACCTCGGATACCAGGACTGGTTTGACTGGGCGCGGGGCTCCATCGGCTGGTCGTTTGATTCGGGATCAGGTTATAGCTTTAGGGAGAACGAAGCCGCGTGGGGCGAAGCGTGGGGCGCAAACATTATTAATCGCGGCGCCTGCGCAAGTCTCGGGGCAGTGGCAGAGCCAACCGCACTCTGTCATACGCAACCTCAGTTATTTACCTATTACATTCTGAACGGTTACTCGTTTGCCGAAGCCGCTTATTACGCAAGTCGGATAAAAGGCGGCGTCTGGACCTATGCGTTTAACGGCGACCCGCTTTATAACCCGTTCGGCTCCTCGAGCAGCTTGCACGTTTCGCGTGTGGAATCACACGGAGAAATGGTAGACCGCGTCACTCTAACTGACGGATATTGGGAAGGTTGGATTAATGACTTGGGCTACGCATCCGGCCCATACCGCGATTATGATCTGGACGGAAATCTTATACGCGAATGCCTCGCGGATGGCAGTATGATCGGGTATCCGGAGGACGGAAAAACCATATTTTACGAGAGCGGCTATCTCCGAATATATGATACCGATGGAGAACTCTCACTCTCCAAGGGGCTTCCCATCCCATATGGATTAGCAGTAATAGAGGAAATAGCCGACGTAAACGGCGACGGCATAGTCAACGCAGAAGATATCTCCTTTATCGAAGATTTTTATTCCACCACCATCGAATATTATAATAAATATTATAAATATCTGCCGGAAGGTATTGTGCGTCGTTTTGATTGCAACCATGACGGTGATGTCGACGGAAAGGATAGGGATATTTTTTCTCAGTTCATAGCGAAAATGAGAGACGAATTAAGGTGTGACATAAATCAAGACGGTAAGGTAGATTTCGCCGATTATCAGATATTAGAAGCTGTTTTTGGAGACGAAAACTTTGATCCAAGATGTGACATAAATCAAGACGGTAAGGTAGATTTCGCCGATTATCAGATATTAAAAGCTGCTTTTGGAGATGGTCCACAAGGAGAGGAAGGTAGCGCATCGCCGCCAACCGGCGCGAATTATGCAAAGGGCGATGAAGAAGAAGTATTGGAAAGAAAAACCGTCGAAGAAGAGATCGCCGATATGCGCGACAGCGGAGGTAATTACACAATAATAGGCGAAATTGCCGATAGAGACGAAGATGGTTTACCGCTAAATGGATCGCAGTAAGAGGTAAACCCCAAAATTAGGAATACAAAAGTTAGCGATAAAGATTGAATAATACCGCTTTTTGTGTGTATGTAGTAACTATAATGCTCGGGAGAATCTAGACCATTTTTCAGGCCAACTTAAGATAAAAAACGCGGTATAATGAAGGCCTAAAAATGGAGGATTTAGTTATGGCAATGCGTAAGAAGCACGAACCGGCAATAAAAGCGCGCGTAGCG
>JAZDOS010000052.1:0-9060 GCA_043798375.1 Candidatus Omnitrophota bacterium
CGAGTGCAAACAGGCCGTAGCATCGCTTATCATTATAGACTCGGCGTTTCTGCTTTCAAAGAACAAAGATATAGCTGCTTCACTTTACAAGATTAAGTCAAATCGATTTAAGGAACGGCTCAAAAATTAACAAAGTCCTGCCTGTTATTTACAGGTGGGGGCCCTCTCACAGACACCGAGGTGGGTGTGAAGTCAGGCTCCCTGGTTTAGTGCTAATGGCTCAAGATACTCCACTCGAATCACGCGCACCGCAGGGACACAAGTAAGTATACCACAATTTTTACGAAAAGCAACTTGCGCGTCTTTCTATCTTAACCTGGCGCCGAATTTTTCTTCGAGCGAGCCCAGAATCCTGGCATGAACTTCCGAAACCTCTTTTTCTTCGAGGGTCTTCTTCAAATCCTGATATTCAAGCCTGTATGACAGGCTCACTTTTCCGTCGGGAATCTGTTTGCCCGCGTACCTATCTACCAGCCTTGCTTCTTTCAGGATAGGTGATCCCGTATTTTTGATCAATGCGGCTATGTCGCTATTCAACGCGTCTTTTCCTACCACTATCGATATGTCTCTCGATACGGAAGGGTACTTCGCGAGTTCTCCGAATCGTTTCCTGAGATTTACGCGCTTCAGAATTGAGTCTACGCATACCTCGCAAAAATAAACCGCTTCCTTTATGTCAAAATTGTTGAGGGCTGGACGGCTCACCTCGCCCAAAACACCTATCTTTTCGCCGTTGATTTCTATCGATGCGCAGGCGGAAGACGAAAAAAGATCGTCCTTCTCGTATTTATAGGACGCTCCTTCTATTCCCAATTCTGAAAATAACGCCTCAACGATTCCTTTTAAGTCAAAGAAGCTGTATTGCCTTGAACCGGACGCCCAGCTCGAGATTTCGCCGGCGAGGGCTATTGAAAGGTGCTTTTTCTCGATAAACCCGGCTCCTTCGCTCTTGATATAGATATTGCCGAGCTCGAAAAACCTCAGGTCTTTGGCCTTCCTGTTTATATTCCACAGGATGGAATTGAGCATCCCCGCCGCGAGGCTCGGCCGCATCGCTTCCTGTTCGGCCGACAACGGATTTTTTATCTCGATCACGCTGGAATCCGGGATACCAAGCATGTTCGTGACAAATTTATTCAACAGGCTGTATGAGATTATCTCGTCGCACCCTCCCCCGACGAGACTCTGGCGGATATTTCTATCCGTTATCGCTTCGGGAGGCTCTCTCACAGGCTGTTTTACTATCATCGGAATCGTGTCGGGGATCTTGTCGTAACCATAAACCCTGGCGATTTCCTCTATCAGATCTATTTCCGAATTAAGATCGTGCCGAAAAGACGGCGCCGTGACTAAAAGGCGCTCTTTTGAAGATGATTTTATTTTTACCCCGAGTGCGGTTAATATCGATTTCACTGATTTAGTCGGAATTTCTACACCCAGTATCAGGGCAAGCCTTGTGAGCCTTAAAGTTATAACTTTTTTGGAATCTATTTTACCGCCTGTATCGATAAATTCTCCGGCCTCTCCTCCGGCAAGTTCCAGTATCAGCCCGAGCGCCCTGCCGGAAGACCGCGCGATATTCGCGATGTCGACCTTTCTTTCGAACCGGTAACTGGATTCGCTCGCAAGGCCAAGTCTCCTGGATGCCCTTCGCACCGAGATAGGGTCAAAATACGCGGCTTCCAGCAAAACATTCCTGGTCGAGCCGGTGACTTCCGTGTTCAGCCCTCCCATTACGCCCGCTATCGCGACCGGCCTCGAGTTATCGGCTATCACAAGTGTTTCGCCGTCCAGAGCGCGCGCGGTTCCGTCTATTGTCGTTATGCGCTCGGAGTTTTTGGACTTTCTTACAGTAATTGTTTCCCCCTCCAGCCTATCCAGGTCAAACGCGTGCATCGGTTCACCCGTCTCAAAAAGGCAGAAGTTCGTTATGTCGACTATATTATTGACCGGGCGAAGGCCTATCGCCTCAAGCTTTGCTTTTAGCCACGCCGGCGATTCGCCCACCTTGATGTTTCGGATAATCCGCGCCGTATACCGCGGGCAGAGCGGCTTGTCTTCGACTTTCACGCTTACTCTCGAGCCTTGCTTTTTCTGTCCATAGTCGTAGGGCAGGTTTAAACCCGCCCTACGACCGGCTATTTTCGGCAGTTTCAATCTCTTGCCTGTCAGCGCCGCGAGTTCACGCGCCACGCCGATATAGGAAAGCCAGTCGGGCCTGTTCGCGGTAACTTCGATCTCGAGGACATGGTCATTCCCCGCTTTCCGGATGGAATCGACGGTAAGCCCGGCCATCGTCAAAGTTTGAGCCAGCTTCTCCGGCGGGAGTTTGATGTTGATGTAGTCTTTTAACCAATTGTAGCTTATACGCATATGTTCCGCTATCTAACCTGGTTAGATATGTCGTAGCTTATACGCATATGTTCCGCTATCTAACCTGGTTAGATATGTCAGGTTAGCTCCGATATCTAACCAGGTTAGAGCCTTAGAATTGCCTTAAAAACCTCACGTCATTCTCAAAAAACATTCTTATATCGCTAATGCCGTACTTTAGTATCGCTATCCTTTCGACGCCCATCCCGAACGCGAAACCTGTGACTTTTTCGGGATTATACCCGACCTTCTCAAAGACTTTTGGATTCACCATTCCCGCGCCGAGTATTTCGAGCCATTCCTTGCCGCCGCACAGGCTGCATTTTCGGTGTTCGGTTTGCGGTTTGCGGTTTGCGGCCGCAGAACACAGGATGCACGAGATATCGATCTCCGCGCTCGGCTCGGTGAACGGGAAGAAGCTCGGCCGGAAGCGCATCTTCGTGGACTCCCCGAACATCTGTTCGGCAAATATTCTCAATACTCCTTTCAGGTCGGAAAATTTTATATTATCCGCGACGGCAAGGCCCTCGACCTGATGGAACATAAAAGAGTGGGACGCGTCTGTCGCGTCGGGCCTGAAAACTTTCCCCGGGACTATGATAGAGAACGGGGGTTTATTCTTTTCCATGAACCGCGTCTGGACCGGCGAGGTGTGGCTCCGCAGCAAGAACTTTTCTTCCGATCTCAAATAGAATGTATCGAATGCGTCTCTCGACGGATGTTCAAGGGGAATATTGAGCGTCTCGAAGTTGTAGTGTTCGGTCTCTATCTCAGGGCCTTCCACTACCCTGAAGCCCAAGGAAATGAATATACCGCAGATCTCCTGTATGGTCTTTGTGATGGGATGAAGCCGGCCGAGCCTCTGAGAGATGCCCGGCAGCGTTATATCGATCCTGTCCTTCGCCTCCTCTATCCCGGATGCGGATATAAACTTTTCGTCCAGCGCTTTCGTGAGGCTGTTTTTCAGCGCGTTGATCAGCCCTCCGGCCTCCGGACGTTCCCTGTCCGGTAATTCGCTCATCTTTTTAAAGAGCCCGGCGACGATGCCCTTACGGCCGAGATACTTTACGCGCAGGGCCTCTAAAACATTCCGGTCGTTTGACGAAGACACTATTTCGCCAAGCGCTTCCGACTCTATCTGCCTTATCTCTTCTTTCATATTCTCAAGTTATCCACAATGTAGCCGACGTTTAAACGTCGGCTACGAATACGAAGCTTTGGCGGTTTCTACAAGTTTCGCGAATGCCTTCGCGTCCGAGACCGCCAGATCCGCCAGCACCTTCCTGTCCAACAGGATCTTGGCTTTTTTCAGCCCCTGGATAAACCGCGAATAGGATACGCCGTGAAGCCTGCAGCCGGCGTTGATTCTCGCGATCCACAACGCGCGGAAATTGCGCTTGCGCGCCTTCCGGTCCCTGTAGCTATACATCATTCCCTTGGCTACCGATTCCTTGGCGCGTTTATAAAACCGGGACCTTCCGCCCCACTGGCCTTCGGCCGCCTTCATTACGCGCTTCACGCGTTTTTTTCTTGCGACATTGTATTTTACCCGCGACATTGTATTACCCTCCTGCTGATACGTTAAGTAAAAAGTAAAAATGAAAAAGGTAAAAGTGCAATTTAAAATTTAAAAGTTTTAACTTTTGACTTGTAGTTTTGCCTTTTTACTTTTAACTTTTTACTTTGGTTATGCCCCGTATGGCAATAATTTATTGATGCTTTTCATTTCGCCCTTCGAAACAAAGCCGGGCTTTCCAAGAAGCCTTTTTCTCTTCGATCTTTTTCCTGTCAAAAGATGGCCCCTTCCGGCTTTGAAATGTTTCGCCTTCCCGGATTTTGTTATCCGCATCCTTTTTCTGGCACTTCTATTGGTCTTCAGTTTCGGCATGTGTTCTCCTTGTAATAGCTGATTTTGGTTTTAGGTTATCGGTGTTCGGTGTTCGTAACACCGATAACCGCAAACCTATAACCGAAAACCAAGCGTATTGTTTTCTCCTACTTCGCCCTGATCACCATATTGATGAACCGGCCATCCTGTCTCGGAGATTCCTCTATCTCGCCTATCTGGGAGATGTCGCTCGACACCCTGTCGAGGATCTTCCGCCCTAAGTCGACGTGGGCCATCTCTCTGCCCCTGAACATCATGGTGATCTTTACCTTGTCGCCTTTTTTTAAGAACTCCGTCAGATTATGGAGCTTGAACTGGTAGTCATGCTCTCCTATCTTCGGGCCGAGCCTTATTTCTTTTATGTGAACTATCTTCTGCTTTTTACGCGCTTCTTTCTCGCGCTTCTCCTGCTCATATTTATACTTCGAATAGTCCATTATCCTGCAAACCGGAGGAACGGCCGTCGGCGCAACCTCGACAAGGTCAAGCCCCGCTTCTTCAGCCCGCTTCAATGCTTCCTGTGTCGGCAATACGCCGAGCTGCTCGCCCGCCTCGCCGACTGCGCGCACTTCCTTTACTCTGATTCTATTATTTATTCTCAGGTCTTTCTTAGCGATGTTAAATCACCTCACTTTCTCTTCTATCTCTTTTTTTAACATCTGTAGAAATTCTTCTATCTGTTTTTTACCGATATCCCCCTCGGCCTTCGACCTTATCGAAAGGGTCTTTTCGGAGGCCTCTTTCTCGCCGATGATCACCATATACGGTATTTTTTCGACCTCGGCATCCCTGATCTTCTTCTGGAGCCTTTCGTTCCTCGCGTCGAGCGAGACCCTCACACCCGCCGCCGCGAACAGGAATTCGACCTGTTTGGCGTATTCGATGGCCTTTTCCGAAACCGGTATTATAACACATTGGACCGGCGCGAGCCACAAAGGCATTGCGCCCGCGAAATGTTCTATCAACGCGCCCATAAAACGCTCGAGCGAGCCCAGTATTACCCTGTGAAGCATGATGGGCCGGTTCTCCTTGCCGTCCTCGTCCATATATTTTAAGTCAAACCTCTCGGGGAGGGCAAAGTCGCACTGGATCGTGGCGCATTGCCACTCGCGTTTCAACGCGTCCTTCAGTTTAATATCTATTTTGGGCCCGTAGAACGCGCCTTCTCCTTCATTCACGGTATAATTCAGGTATTTGCGCTTCAACGCGCCGATTAACGCTTTCTCGGCCGCCTCCCAGTCGGCATCGTTGCCGATAGACTTTTCGGGCCGCGTCGATATCTCGACGGAAAAGCCCTCGAAACCGAAGACATTCAATGTGTCCACGACAAAATCTATCACCTTTATGATCTCGTCTTCGGCCTGGTTTCTTAAACAGAATATGTGCGCGTCGTCCTGCGTAAAGCCCCTGACACGCAATAGGCCGTGAAGGACGCCCGACTTTTCATTCCTGTATACGGTGCCCAATTCAAAATACCTGAGTGGTAAATCGCGGTAGCTTCTCGTTTTGGACTTGTAGACTAATATATGGCCCGGGCAGTTCATCGGTTTTATCGCGTATTCCTGGTTCTCGATCTTGAATATGTACATGTTCTCTTTGTAATAACCGTAGTGGCCGGACGTTACCCAAATATCGCTCTTCAATATATGGGGGCCCAGAACAAGCTCGTATCCTCTCTTGAGATGTTCTTTTTTAATATAATCTTCGATGATGCTGCGAAGCATCGCGCCCTTCGGATGGTACAATACAAGCCCCGGCCCGACCTCTTCGTTGAAACTGAAATATTCAAGCTGCTTGCCCAGGACCCTGTGATCGCGCAGTTTCGCCTCTTCTATCAGCGCGAGGTATGATTTCAGGTCCTTCTCCGTCTCGAACGCGGTGCCGTATATGCGCTGGAGCATTGGGTTCGTCTCTATGCCGTGCCAATACGCGCCGGCTATCGAAAGGAGCTTGAACGCCTTGATCCTGCCGGTCGATTCTACGTGCGGGCCGCGGCAGAGATCGACGAAATCGCCGTCTTTGTAAATGACGGCGATTCCCCCGGGGATACGCTCGGCCAATTCGATCTTGTAGGGCTGATCCATCGACTTAAAAAGTTTAACGGCTTCGTCTTTTTTTAATTCCTCTCGTTCGAATCTATAATTCTTTTTTATGATCTTTTGCATCTCGGCCTCGATCCTCAGGAGGTCTTCCGGCGCGAACGGTTCTTCTTTATCGAAATCGTAATAGAAGCCGTCATCGATCGACGGGCCGAATCCGAGTTTAGTCCCGGGCCAGAGCGCCAAAACCGCCTGCGCCATTATGTGCGACGTCGAATGCCTTAATGTCGATAAGTCCATTATTTTGCCTTTCTTAATAAACTGGCAAATTTTTTATAGAGATTGAGGCCTGTATGTATTTTGTCTATCATCTTCAGCCATTTATTAATATATTTCAAATCCAGTTTCCCTTTTTGCCGGATCAATATGCCCGGTATATCTTCGAAATCCCTCGCCCGCCGGCTTGTTATTTTGTGAATTACCAAATCTTCCGGTGTAACCACTTTCATGCTGACAGGGCCTATCTTTTTTGTCCGCGCCCGTTTTATCGCGTTTAATTCTAAAATATTTTCTGCCAGAATAAAATCAAATAACCCGGAAACCTTGCCTTTGGAAAATTTCATCGGGATCACGCCCATGGTTTTACCCGTTCGCAACGCTCCGGGTATAGCAGGTGCAAAACCGTATCGTTTGCCATCTTTTAAAAACTTGCGGATATCGTCTTTATCCAGGGCTATATTCACATCCACGTCTGACGTTAAACGCGGCTCTCCGTATATAAAAACTGCTATGCCGCCAAGAATTGCATAGTCTATTTTCTGCTTGGACAAAAATATTGAGAGAGCCTTTAATTGGATACTTACCGGGTTCATATTTTAACGCCTGTATATATTGAATGCACGCCGGCCAGCGTTCTCATTTTACCGATTTCTGTTTTGTCAAATTTTGGCTTACCGCAAATCTTGTAATAAAATTTATAAAGCTCCGTAAATATTTCATAGGCTTCTTTCGACGAAATTTTCTTCAACCAATCGTTTCTGTATTGACGCTCAAACTCACGGTAGGCGTCCCATTTTTTCTGTCTGTCTTTATATCCGAATGTCGATAAGCCCATAGGTTAACCTTCCTTTTGGAAAAGGAACATTAGTGGTGGGCAAGGAGGGAGTCGAACCCTCATGGCCTTGCGGCCAGTGACTTTTAAGGCCACCGTGTAAGCCTTTCCACCACTTGCCCGAAAATCATTCTAAGAACCCGCGCAATAAACGGTTTTATTACCTCCCTTTTGCCCGAAGCCCGAACGTTCCTTAAACAAATTTGGGCGATTAGCCCCCGCCGAAGGCCAAAAGTTATTTGGCCGCGCCATGTACCCGAGGGTTTGCCCTATACCAGTCGGCACTTTGTGCCTCCGGTATAGGGCATGTACCACCTACAGGCAAACCCGAGTGGTACATGGTGGGGAGGATAACCTTTCTCCATAAACTTATCTTTGAATTCTAGGCAAATTGGACCCGCCTTTTAGGCTGAATTAACCGCTCTAACCTATGCTTAATACCCTGGCTAATCGGAATAGCCTGCATTTTAACCGTATAACCGATAAAAAGCAACACCTTTTCAAGGGTAGAGATACTGCTAAATTCCCCATTTTCAATTTTCGAAATATGCTGCTGAGTAACTCCTACCCTATCAGCCAACTGTTTCTGGCTGATCTTGTTTTTGACGCGGTATTCGATTATCCGCTTTACAATCTTGAGTTTCTGTTCCTCGAGCTCATAAAGCTCTTTAAAATAGGGATCTTTCAGCTTCTCTTTTAAATGTTCGTTTACTTTTTGAAGTCTCATTTTAACCATCTCCTTTTTGTCTGTTTAAAAAATTTGCCCTTCTTTCAATAGCTATATTGATCTCATTTTTTGGTGTTTTATTCGCCTTTTTGACAAATCCATTAGTAAATATTGCCTTGTTTTCGTGATAAAAGAAATATAATACCCTTACGGCTCCTTCATGGCCTTTGAATCTCAATTCAAATATACTGTCTCCGATATATTTCGCATGCGGAAACGGCAACTTATGGCCGAATTCTTCTAATAGCTCTTTGACAAAGAAAAACTTCCTTTGAGATTTAAAATCTAGCGAGTCTATAAATTCTTTTACCGGTGATTTGCCTGATTCTGTAAGATAATAATAAGCCGTTATTTTAGCCACAAACCCCCTTATTCTTCCATATAAAGTATACAACTAAATGGTTGTATTGTCAAGAGCAAATTTTATTTTATTATAGACGGGAACGGAAAGAGAGATCGCACCCCGCATCCTCCGGAGGCCGTCTGCGTAGCCAGCCCTACTAGATGCCCACACCTACAATTTTGGAAAGGAACATTAAGGAAAACCTTTTGTTAAAAGGTTTTCCTTAAACAAATTTGGGCGATCAGCCCTATCTCTTCCTTAAAGGGAGGGATACATTAAAGGGAAACGCAGTTTCCCTTTAAAAACGTTCGGCCGCCAGGCCTGCTGTCGTATACACGTTGGCAGGGCGGAGGGCAAAAGCCGGACTACACTTTTGCCCGAAGCCCGAACGTTCATTAAACAAGCCTTGGCTATTGGCTTCCCCCTTCCTTTTAAGGAAGTGGCCGTCACGAAACTATTTTCTCGTCGGAGAACTCAAAAAACGTTCTTCTTTCTGCCCTCCTGCCATTTCTCCGACGGAGAATTTACCGATATCCCGTAAAAAACCCCGTTTTTATCCCTTTTTAGAGGGGGAGGAGG
>JAZDOS010000048.1:0-2265 GCA_043798375.1 Candidatus Omnitrophota bacterium
CACGCCACCGACTATACAAATGCCTCCCGCACGATGCTTTTTGATATAGATAGAAAAAAATGGGACGAAGAGATATTGAAAAAATTTAGAATACCGCGCGGGATGCTTCCTGAGGTCAGGAGCTCATCCGGGATTTTCGGCAAGACTGTGAAGACGGGCAGCCTATCCGCCGGTATTCCTATATCCGGAATAGCCGGCGATCAGCAGGCGTCGCTTTTCGGGCAGGCCTGTTTCGAGCCCGGGACTATGAAGAATACTTATGGAACGGGGTGCTTTGTCCTGCTCAATACGGGAAAGAAGAGGCCTGTTACAAAACACGGGCTTATTATCACTCTCGGCTGCGGAGCTTCATGTGAGCCGGTATATGTTCTTGAAGGACCGGTATTTGTCGCCGGTTCCGCGATCCAGTGGATGCGTGATAAGCTTCATTTTTTGGATAACGCGTATAAATCCTGCGAAATGGCGTCCAGGCTGAAGTCGAACGACGGTATTTACTTTGTACCCGCGCTCGTCGGGCTCGGGGCGCCTTACTGGGACCAGGATGCCCGCGGCGCCATATTCGGCCTCACAAGAGGGACTAAGCCTGAGCATCTGGTGAGAGCGGCCCTTGAGGCGATGTGTTATCAGACAAGGGACGTTCTGGAGGCCATGCGTAAAGACTCAAAATTAAAGATCAGAAGTTTAAAGGTTGACGGTGGAGCTGTCGTAAATAATTTTCTCTGTCAGTTCCAGTCGGATATTCTCGGAGTCGACGTTGTCCGGCCCAAGTTAATAGAAACCACTTCTCTGGGAGCGGCGTATCTGGCGGGTATAGGGATAGGATACTGGAAGAATACGGATGAAGTAAAAAAATACTGGAGCGTAGACAGGATCTTCAGTCCGGAGATGCCCCGAGATATGGCGCAGGTCCTTTATAAGGGCTGGCATGAAGTGGTTAAGAGGACGCTGACGCGTTATCCCGCAGGATAGTCTAAGAATAAAAAAGGATCTATCAGTATGAAGCAGTACGATGTTGCGATAGTCGGAGGAGGTGTCGTAGGGGCATCCATTGCTCGCGAGCTCTCGCGGTATAAGCTGAATATCGCGCTTTTTGAAAAAGAGGAAGAGCTCGCCTTCGGCGTTTCGAAATCAAACAGCGGCATAATCCATTCGGGAACGCAGAATCCGCAGGGATCGTTAAAAGCGAAACTGTGCATTCAGGGAAACGCCCTTACTCGCAAGATAGCCAGGGAACTTGGCGTTGATTTCAAGGAAGTGGGTTCGCTGATAATCGCGTTTACGGAGGAAGAACGGCTCGAACTTTTAAAAATTAAAAAAGACTCGGAAGCGCTGGGTGTGGCAGGATTAAAAATGGTCGACCGCATCTGGCTTAGGAAACACGAACCAAATCTTTCCTCTGAGGCGTACGCGGCGCTTTATGCCCCCACCACAGGCATTATAAGTCCTTACAGACTTGTTTACGACCTTTGTGAGAATGCGGCCTGTAACGGCGTTGAGTTTCATTTGAGCTCAAAAGTGGAAAAGATTTCGGTTCTTTCCGCCTTAGGCGGGAAGAACCGAGCGCGCTTTGAAATATCGACGCCGAAAGGCAATTTCAGAACGAGATATCTCATTAATGCCGCGGGCCTTTATGCCGATGAGGTATCGAAAATGGCGGGTATCGGCGGCTTCGAGATAATACCGCGCAAGGGTGAAGAATTTCTCTTTGACAAGAAAAGAGAGCACCTGGTCAATCATGTGCTCTATCCGCTTCCCACGGAAAATTCTAAAGGTATACTCATTATAAAAACGTCGGATGGTAACCCGATGATAGGTCCTACGGCGCATGACGTCGCAGACAAAGAAGACCTGTCAACTTCGGATGAAGGATTGAAGGAAGTCCTTGAAAGCGCGCGAAAGATGATCCCTACAATAAGCGAAAATGACATTATTGCTTATTTCTCCGGACTGAGGCCCGTAGCGGGCCACGATTTTATTATCAGGCATGAAAGCGCTGTTCAGGGCTTTCTGAATGTCGCCGGCATCCAATCTCCCGGGCTTACCTCCGCTCCGGCCATAGCGCTCATGGTGGGCGATATCCTGAAAAATAACGGCCTTATGCTCAGAAAGAAAGTGTTTTTTTATAGACATCAGCGGGAAGAGAACCATCTTTTCGCTATTCCCCTGGACAAAACAAAAAAACTTGTCAAAAAAGACGCGTCATACGGCGATATCGTCTGCAGGTGCGAGATGGTTTCCGCGAAAGAAGTGACCGATGCCATAGAG
>JAZDOS010000002.1:0-4920 GCA_043798375.1 Candidatus Omnitrophota bacterium
TGAGGCCATATGTAAACGCAGCCATCGGGCCATCGTTGTTATTGGTCTTCGATATCTGATTCGGGATTTCAACCGGGAAAGTCAGGCAATTGGATAATCCGCGGCCTAATTTCCTCAATGGATCTCCTTTGGGCTTATCGCATGTATCTTCCGCAAATACCGGCGAGGCGATGCCCACTATAAAAGTAACCGCTATTACTAATAAGACCATCCTCCTTGTTGCCATATCGCACCTCCCTTTCTATAGCTAAATATATCATTATATGCGGCTATTTTCAAATAATACTTTAAAATCCTTTGCTCCGCAGGAATTCCTCTGATACGCGCGATTGACTGCCGGCATCTCTCTCTTTTACGATATACTTTCCGAGCATGTCGAATTCAAGGTTCACCGCATCGCCGATTTTTTTTATGCTAAGCGTCGTGGATTTTAACGTATGCGGTATTATATGGATATCGAAGGCATTCTTACCGGCGCGGCTTATCGTAAGGCTCACGCCGTCTACCGCGATCGATCCCTTTTCGACCATCAGGCGTCCGAAATCACCGGGAAATCCGATGCTTATCATGAAATCATCGCCTCTCTTATTGATATCTTTTATTACTCCTACACAATCGATGTGCCCTAAGACGAAATGCCCGTCCAGTGTTTCGCCTGCCTTCAGGGACCTTTCCAGATTTACCCTGTCATTATTTTTTAATCCGGCAAAGCTCGTATTACGTATCGTCTCTGCCATCAGATCAAAACCTAATACATCTTTCTTTTTATGGACTGCGGTCAGGCAGACGCCGTTGACAGCCACGCTGCCGCCCACCCTGACGTCCTTATATATGCCATTCGAGCGGATATCAAGCCTGTAAATATTGCCGGACCTCTCGATCCTCCGCACGCTGCCGAGCTCTTGTATAATACCCGTAAACACTAATCCGCCTCCGCCTCTATCATTATATCGTCCGCGAACATCCGCACCGAAATATTTTTAAGCTTTACCGCATCGGCGACTTTATCGACGCCTATGCCTTCCACGGATGTCTTCGCATCCCTGCCGCCTATTATCTTCGGAGATATGAAAAATATGAATTGGTCGACGAGCCTCTCCTCAACGAGGCCCGCCACCAGTTCGCCTCCGCCCTCAACTAAAAGATCGACAATGCCCAGCCATGACAGTTTTTTCAACAGATCCTTAAGATCCACCCTGTTATTCTTTATTTTGCAGAATAACAGACTGATGCCGTTCTTCGAGCATATCTCGGCTTTTTTAAAAGAAGCCTTCTTCGTAGTGGCGATCAGAACTGAATGACTGCCGGCCGTGGAAAACAGTTTTGAAGTAAGCGGCATCTTTAAGGAGCTATCCACTATCACTCTGAGGGGCTGTTTTGCTCCCGGTGCCTTGCACAAAAGCAGCGGGTCATCGACGAGGACAGTCCTGGAGCCAACCATAACAGCGTCTACCCTGCCGCGCAAGCCGTGCACATACCGGCGCGACTCTTCCCCGGTGATCCATTTCGAATCGCCGCTCTTTGTAGCTATCTTGCCATCGATCGATTCGGCCACTTTGACCCTGACGAACGGCAGCTTTTTTGTAATAAATTTTATGAAAGGCCTGTTTATAGCCCGCGCTTCGCTTTCCAGGACACCAACTTTTGTCTTTATCCCATATACTTTAAGTTTTTTTATACCGCGCCCGTCATTTATCGGATTGGGATCCCTCATTGCTATAACAACTCTTTTTATGCCGCTCTTTATAATCGCGTCAGTGCACGGCGGAGTCCTGCCGTGGTGGTCACAGGGCTCCAGCGTAACATACAGCGTAGAGCCTGCCGCTTCAGCTCCGGCGGACTTTATCGCGCACGCTTCCGCGTGCGGGAGGCCGCACTTTTTATGATAACCTTTTCCGGCAATTCTGCCTCTCTTTACGATAACTGCCCCGACGAGCGGGTTAGGGTTCGTCCGCCCTTCCGCTTTTTTGGCGAGCTTTATAGCCAGGGCCATGTATCTCTCATCGGTGTTCATTTTTAACCTTTTCCGACTCTTCTTTTAATTTTTCGATGAGCGTGTAAGGCACTCTCACTCCCCCCATAAGAACCCTCCCTTTTCCGAGGCCGTGGCAATCAGAGCCGCCCGTAACAAGGAGGTTATTCTCTTCGGCGATCTTGCGATATCGTTTGACCGCGCCCGGACTATGATCCGTATGGTAAACCTCTATCCCGCGAAGTCCGCATTCGATCAGTTCCGGTATATAATCGTCCCTGCCCATACAATCAGGATGGGCGAGCACCGGAACACCGCCGGTCCTAAGGATGATGCCTATAGCCTCCCGCGGCGTTAACTTTATATTCGCTACATAACAGGGCTTTCTAAAACCTATATACTTTCCAAAAATATCTTTTATCGTCTTCACTTTCCCCGTCTTTAATATCGCGCGCGCCAGATGCAGCCTTCCGACCGTGCCTCGGCCGGCGACTTTAAAGACATCTTCAGCATTCAGATCGATGCCTTCGGAGCGCAGCTTTTCGACCATCTTATAAATACGGTTTATACGCCCCTCACGAAGCTCTTTGAGCTGCTTGTGGAACCAGCCGAGATTATAATCCATCAGGTACCCAAGTATATGGATTTCGGCGTCGGCTTTCTCTGCGGTAAGCTCAATGCCCGGTAATATTTCAACACCCAGCCTGTCTCCGATCACCCGGCAAGGCTCTATTCCGTCCACGGAGTCGTGATCGCATATGGCTATGGCGGAAAGCCCCCGGTCTCTGGCGCAGGACACCACCTCTTCCGGCGAGAAAGTCGAATCAGAATAAAACGTGTGAACATGCAGATCGGCGTACTTCATCCGGACAGTTTTCTCTTTTCTTTATTGATCTTGTCGAGCACGCCGTTTACGAATTTTCCGGAGTCTTTATCACCGTACCTCTTGGCAATGTCTATCGCTTCGTTGATAGCGACCTTCGGCGGTATATCTTCCATAAATATAAGCTCGTACGCGCCTAACCGCAGTATATTGCGGTCTATGACCGCCATTCTGTCGAGTTCCCAATTCGTCGCGCACTCTGATATCAGCTCATCAATGCGCGATTTATTGCGGCAGACGCCCAGGACAATATCGTCGGCATAATTCCTTATTTCTTTTTCTGTCTTATCCTGCGACAGCCAAAAATTATCTATGCATTTATCCGGCGCTTCCTTCGTAATATCGATCGCATAGAGGATCTTAAGCGCAGATTCTCTCGCGATTGTCCGCTTCCTCATCTTCCCTCCTCATGCTTTTGCTGCTACGGCGAAAATATCCTTCGGGGAACTGATACTCCTTCGACTTTCCTGCAGCATCGCAACTTCTGCGGTAAGCCTTCCGCTTGTCGCGAATTTACATTAGGCATGTAAATTCGCTGTTGTAAAATCTTGATGGCCAATGAACCTGCCTATACGTAAAAAACTGTTGTGCAGTTTCATTGTCCTGGTATATCGCCTCAAAGTATCAAGATTTTACGAAAGTCGCTCCAGGCTTCCCGCAGAAGTTCCGCTGCCTGAAGGATCTCCACTGGAGCCTCACCCACCAGGATATTTTCGCCCCCGCTCCCCATAGAAATTTTTCGGCTTCAGTTAGAGAAATATAGAGCCAAAGGGGACACTTTCCCGATGCGCACAGGACCCGGTCCTTATCTTTTCCGCCAATCTCACTCTCTACTATCTTCCCTAATAGATTTTGCGGCTCCTGCGAGATGGCGGAACTTTCGGGCGATGCTGAAGCGACTTTATAAAATTTCGATACCTATAGGCGGTACAGGCTTCTTCATCGAAATTTTATCAAGAGCGAGCGAGGAAGCCTATTCCGAGCGAGCGGCAAGCGGAAGCATCGCCCGAAAGTAAACGCCGGCGCACTGCAGCCGAAAAATCTATACCTTCGCGTACAGATTAGCCATCTCGATGGCTGAGAGCGCCGCGTCGCGGCCCTTATTGCCGTCCTTCGTGCCGGCCCTTTCGATCGCCTGCTCGATATTATCGGCCGTGATTATGCCGAATATGCACGGCACACCCGTATCGAGTGAGATTTTCGCTACTCCCTTGGCGGCCTCGCTTGCCACAAACTCAAAATGAGGCGTCGCGCCTCTTATGATCGTGCCGAGGCATATGACCGCGTCGTACTTTTTTGACTTTGCGCACTTTTGCGCGATCATCGGTATCTCGAATGCCCCCGGGACCCACACCACATCTATCGAATTCTCCTGGACGCCGTGACGGCTGAGCGTGTCGATGCACCCCTCGAGAAGCTTCGACGATATAAACTCATTGAAGCGCGATATGGCTATCGCGAACTTCTTTCCCTTTGCAACCAGATCCGCCTTCATTACATTTACCATCTTACCCTCCTTTTATGTAACGCGCACACTATACGCTAAACGCTATACCCTGATATCATGGCCCAGCTTCTCCCTCTTAGTCTTCAGGTACTTCGCGTTAGCCCTGGTCGCCGGGACGTGTATCGGCACCCTCTCTATCACCTTAAGGCCGTACCCCTCCAGTCCGACTATCTTTTTCGGGTTATTCGTAAGCAGCCTTATATTTTTCAGTCCCAGGTCCGCAAGTATCTGCGCCCCTATACCATAATCTCTCAGATCGGGCTTAAAACCCAGGGCTTCGTTAGCCTCGACCGTATCCATCCCTTTATCCTGCAGCTCATAAGCCCGCAGTTTGTTAGCCAACCCTATGCCGCGGCCTTCCTGCCTCATATATAGTATTACACCGCTTCTGTTCTTTTCTACCAGCTTCATCGCGGTATGAAGCTGTTCGCCGCAGTCGCATCTCCTGGACCCGAAAACGTCCCCCGTCAGGCATTCCGAATGCACCCTGACCAATGCTCCATTTCCGCCGGGCTTTCCCTTGATAAGGGCCAGGTGATGCTGCTTATCAACGAGTGA
>JAZDOS010000009.1:0-28281 GCA_043798375.1 Candidatus Omnitrophota bacterium
TGTCGAGTAGAGCTCATAGCCACCTCCTTGTGAAATTATCTTCACTTGGGGACGCTATGAGCCCCCTCACAGAACCGTGCTTGCAGTTTTCCCGCACACGGCTCTTCGGAAAGACATCCCCCTCTATAGATGAGGTTTCTGGATTAGGTTTTATTGGCAATTGTTCCCCAGTTCTGAGTCTGGCAATTGCTTTCCCTTCCAGCGGTCTTTCCGTAAGCCCCTTCGCTCCATTTCCATTACGAAATTTCTTCGCTACTATGGGCTTATCCGACCACCGATATATTATCTGTGCGTCCTTGCCATTTATAGGCTTGTTATCACATGCCCTGTCGGCAATATATCGGTTCTCCCAAGTTCCTGCAACATCCTTTTGATATAGTGCAACGGTCTCAGACCCCGTCGGGCTCTCGCAACCTTGCCATTTACGGTCGTAAGAATTCTGTCTTATACTATATGAACAGTATCGACCTCCGACACAAGGAGTAATTTCGGGGCTCCATTCCTTCACTTGCGTTGTAGCCCTATATCCCGCTCCTTTGGCTTCACGAAGACAAGTTACCCTGTCTGGTGCAAAGGTTGGTTCTGGGGTGATGGCTAATCTTTCCCCATGTTGGATTTCCACCAACTGGATATTACAAGCTTCTCTTGGCGCACTCAAAATCTTCCTTCAAATTTACTAAAAATGGTTTGCGCGAGTTATCCTTTTGCGCATTTTTGGCATCGACTTCAGCATCCTCCTTAGTAAACTTATGCAACATATTTGTTTCTAGCCAGGATTCATCCATTACTCCTATTTTATTTTTCTCATTACTTGTATCAACCCACCTGACAGGCGCCTCAGAATGCTTTACGCCCCAAGTACCTTTCATCGAAGGAACGTCAGCGTATGCGCTGCCTGAACCGTAAAACAATATCGAAAACTCTACGGCGTCAATCAATGCAAAATTGTAGTTACAAAAGAGTCCGTATTCATAATTTCCTCTATAACCTACCCTCGAAAAAAGTTGATAATAAAAAACGAAGAAGGCTTTTATATCATCCGATGCTCGGTATTTTGCTATAAGATCGGTTAATTTATATGAATCAAATTTTTGAGCGCACGGCGTAAAATCAATTACACTACAACCGTTTTTCATTAAAGCATTCAATATATTACTGACTTACGCATAAACAATGAAAAATATGGTATACTATATGCATGAGACCATATGGAACCCAAAAGCAGCTCGAAAAGCGGCGCCGACACGCCATAGAGTTGCTGAAAGAAGGTTATACTTTGTCGGCAACAGCAAAAAAGCTCGGCTGCTCGCCGGGTTCGGTATTTCTCTGGCGACAGGCGTATCAGCAAGGAGGCGAGGATGCCATGAAACCGAAGCCAGCACCAGGGCGTCCACAGAAACTGACGCCCGGCCAAAAGAGAACATTGACACGAATTTTGCTAAAAGGGCCTCTTTCGCTTGGATACCACACCGATTTGTGGACACAAAGGCGTATTGCCGAGGTGATAGAGAAAAGGTTCGGCGTAGAGTATCATCCCAATCATCTCTGGCGCTTTCTAACGGCGCTGGGTTGGAGTTGCCAGAAGCCCGAAAAGAGAGCCCGAGAGCGCGACGAAGCCGCCATCCAGCATTGGAAACGCTACGAATGGCCGCATATAAAAAAACGCGGATCGGGCTGGTGCCCATCTGGTCTTTCTTGACGAGAGCGGCTTCCTCCTGGTTCCCAACATCAGGCGCACTTGGGCGCCACTGGGTCAAACTCCCCATCTGTCTGTGGCGGGAAACTGGACAAAGATATCGGCGATATCCGCTATTAGCGTCTCTCCCAAAAGGAAGCGTATCGCCCTGTATATCAGATTCCATTCGCGTAAAAACATCAAGGCGCCGCAAGTCGAAAGGTTTTTGTACCATATTTTGCGTCATCTCAAGGGTCCGGTTGTTCTTTTGTGGGATAAGAGTCAGGTTCATCGAGCCGCCCTCGTTAAGAAACGTCTTAAACGGCATAAGAGAATCAACACACATTTCTTTCCCGGCTATGCGCCCGAGCTTAATCCTGCTGAATTTATATGGGCGCAGCTTAAAAGAGCTGCCGCGAACTCTGTTCCCAAGAATCTGGAGCATCTTAAAAATTCTCTTTTATCACCTTTGTGCAGGATTCGCGATTCGCAGCGTCTCCTGTGGTCATGCATCAGAGCATCGGATTTGCCCTGGAGATAGTGTTTCTATTACTTATGCGTAAGTCAGTAATATACTCGCTATCGTTTTAAAAAATATTCTCGCTTTACCTTGCCAGATCATAGTGCACCTCCTGTAAAAGTAAAAGCCTCTTACCTATATACATAGATAAGAGGCTTTGTGTTCCAGGAACTTTTATATCGCTTGGACTCATGCGCATCATCAGGTACCCCCAATGACATAGTAATCCTACATGCTTAAGAGTGCCAAGCTTATTTAGAGAACGAAAAGTTAGCTTATGTATAAAAAATATACCACATGTTTTTGTAAACGTCAAGGGTAAAAAGCTTAATTTTTTAACTCTTAATTTTTCCATATAGCTCGTATTCCTATCCCATCTATTAAGGTAGCGGGGACGTTATCACCCGGGACATCGGAGTAATCCTCGTAAAGGCTTTGTGATTTTTTTCGCGTAACGAATAAGCCCATGAGAAATAACAGGACAACCGGTAAGTGATTCGATGAAGCGGCAATTTCTACTACCTGATCTATCCTGTTCATAAGTACCTCCGTTTTTTAATCGCACTACAAGCATATCACATGATTGCGTTTTGTCAAGATATTACAAAGCCTAAACGCAATCCAATATTATAATCAAAACTCATAACTTATTATACATCAAATAGTTATATCAAAATGTTAGGATATAAAACAGTTAAATATATTGCGTTAAATATAGAAAAAATAGTTAGATTTCGCAACTTTTCTATTGACAAAACCCTGCCTATAGTGTAAACTTTTAGTATGAAACTACACGAGAAGATTCGGCATATTCGGCAGAATGTTTTGAAGATAAGCCTGAAGGACTTTCATAAAAAGCTTACCGTTATATTCGGCGATAACGTCCTCTCCTATTATACCTTGTGCCGTCTTGAAAAGGGCCATAGCGAGGCTATCCGCATAAAGAGTTTATACCAGATATGCACCGGCCTTGGCGTATCATTAAAAGATTTGCGGGAAGGCACTGAAGAGGAAGAGTCGAAGATTGTTAATATAATCAGGGCTTCGGATAGGATTAATAACAGATATTTTTATAGCGAGAAAGCGATAGCTGAGATATTAAGCTCTCGTAATATTAAGTTTTTGACGATGGAATTGGATTTACTGCCGGGCGGGGTTACCAAAGAGGAAGAAGACCCTGTCGATGTGAATAGATTCGAGAAACTTATCATAGCATTGCAGGGTGAGATTTTGTGTCATATCGGTAGCGAGAAGCATTTATTACGAAGGGATGATTCACTTTCTTTCGCGAGCAATATCCCGCATCATTTCGAGAACCCATCCAAAAAGATAAAGGCGCGCTGTATCGTAATACAAAATCCTAAGTCTTACTGATTAAAATTCTATCCGGCCGCCGGATTTGATCCATCTTCCGGGCATGGGGATGCCGGATTGCTCGGAATAGTCTGCATCGAACAGGTTTGTGGCTTCAAGGAAAACCTTGAAATAGAGCCTGCCCTTCCTGATGATATCCTTTGACAGTTTCATATCCACCACAACACATGCCGGATCCCCCACCCTCTTCTTGAAATTCAGCACCCAGGCGTTTTTGAAGCCGAAAAGTTCAAACTCGAGGCCGGAAGATATATGGTGTTTCAGGTAATCGAGGGCGTATTTTGAAAGGTAGTCATGCTTCCTGTATGAATCGAGGGCTGTATAATCGAAGTATACCTTCTCGACGGGACACTCGCGCCAGAGGACCCGGGGGGATATTCCGAAGGAAGCTTCGGCGCCGTTAGTGGATACCGTACCTATGTTCGAAGCCTGCCATATGGAATTGGTGTTGGGCCTTGTCCAGTCTATCGTGTCGTCCGAATTCCTGTGGAAATACGCGGCCGAACAAAAGGCCGGGCCAAGTTTGAAATCCGCTCCCGCTTCGTACGTCCAGGAACTCTCGGGCACGAGCGACGAATTACCGGCGTTGGCGGGGTCACTGTAATAGAGGTCCGTAAAAGTCGGTATCCTGTAAGAACGGCCTATGAGGCCCCGGACGCTGAGATTTTTGAACAATTCATAAGCGGCGCTTGCCGACGGCGAAAACTCCCAATTGAAACCGGAGGAATGGTCCCACCTCATACCTAAATTAACGGCAAGTTTTTCAAGGAGGTGCGGCGACAGCTCGAAAAATATGCCGTTGTTCGTCCTTGAATGGGCCTGGAGGTTAGTCGAATCTATGGTATCGCGGGATAATTCGAAGCCATAGGCCGCGTCCATAAAATTATTCTTCAATGCGAAATCAAGCTCTCCGCCGTAGGTATAATTCGTATGATAATTCGTCTGCCAACCGGGCCGGTTCCTGTCGAGGGCGAATTTATCCCAGTGCCTCCTTAAGAATAATTTAGGCGTTATTTCGAGCTCCCCCTTCTCTATATGCCCGCTTATCTTGAAAAATCTTGTATCCGTATGCTCTTCCTCGTTGGAAAAAAGGTTCGAATAGAAACTGTCCGCGCCGTAATCCTTTTTTGTCCAGCCGAAGAAAAAGCCGTATTCGCCAAAATCCGTCTTGATGTTCGCCGAATCCGATAACGACAATATGTTAAACTCTGTCTCCGGCATATATCCGGTGGAACGGCTCTCCTCTATCGTGAAACGGTTTCCCAATTTATCTACCAAAGGAAACGACGCCGATAGAAGCGTATCGAAATAATCGAATGAGCCTCCCGAGGCGTCCAGCGATATCTTCGCTTCTTCAGGTTTCTTTGTGATGATGTTTATGACGCCGCCGAAGGAATTCGGCCCGTAGACGCTCGATGCGGGGCCTTTCAGTATCTCGATCCTCTCCACATCCGCCAGTGTGACGGGGAGGTCCATTGTGTAATGGCCGGTCTGCGGGTCGTTTATCCTGATGCCGTCGATGAGAACGGTATTCTCCTCAAAGGTGGCGCCCCTGATATTTACGTCGGATTGCACACCCTCGGGCCCCCTTCTTCTTATGTCTATACCGCCGATATCGCCCATGATGTCCGGGATGGCGTTATACGAGGATAGCGCGATCATGGCGTTATCCAGGATATCGATTGACCTGCCGGTTTTGGCGGAGTCATAAATGAGCCTGGATGGGGTAACCACTATTTTCTCAAGTTCGCGGGCCTCTTCGCAGTAAGAGGCAGGATCGAAAAGGGCTGACAGTAATAAAATAATAAAAACGCGGCGCATGGCCAATATTATAAAACTGCGGCGGCTATATTGTCAACCTTAAACCTATCGAATGGTTTACAATAGAAATAAAAGGCCGCCGATACAACCTCCAATACAACCTGCGAGGTTAACTGGTAGATAGCTGCCGGCAAACCTCGCAGGTTGTATTGGGACCCGTTTATTTCTACGGATGCGGATGATCGTGGCTTGGATGTTCGTGCGGATGAACGTGAATTTTGCCGCCGTGAGCGTGAGAATGGACATGTATGAGGTTATGCTCTTCGAGGAATTTTGTGTCGGCCAGCAGTTCCGCCGGGGGTGAACTTCTTATTATCTTCTTATCATGGCTGAAGACATGCACGATATCCGCGATCTCCTCAACAATATGCATATCATGCGTCGCCGTGATAATTGTCTTCCCGTCAGCATGATACCGGTTCAGAAGGCCGATAAGGCCCCTTGAGGTCTTAGGGTCGAGCCCGGCTGTCGGTTCGTCCAGGAGAAGGACGTCGGGCCCCGATATCAGGACGGACGCCATGGCGACCTTACGTTTTTCTCCTATACTCAATTGATGCGGCATCCTGTCTATCAGGCCTTTTATATCGAAAAGTTCCGTGATAGAATCGAATACCGGCATTATAGCCGCGCGGCTCGAGCCGAAATTGAGCGGCCCGAACATGATCTCTTCTTTTACCGTCGGACAGAAGAGCTGGACATCCGGGTTCTGGAAGACAAGGCCTACCTTACTTCTAAAATAACGGTTAAATTCTTCGTCGGCCAGCGCTTTCTCGTCAAGGCTATTGCCAAACGCTTTCACGGCGCCGCTATCGGGAAAGAAAAGGGCGTCGAGTATGTGTAAAAGCGTCGATTTCCCGGAACCGTTCGCCCCTATAACCGCTATCCTCAGGCCCTTTTCGATCGTGATATCTATCCCGTTTAAGGCGGGATACTTCCCGAGATACGAGAAGCGGACGTCTTTCAATTCAAAGATCGGATCTTTCATAATATATTGAATTTCCATTTATCGCCCAGAATCAAAAGTCCGGCGGATACGGATACGGCAAAAAATAACCATGCCCAGTCCCTCGGCCTCGTTCTGAAATCATTTATGACGACAGGCTCGCCCGTATAACCTCTCGCGAGCATGGCGCTATAGACCGCTTCGTTCAACCTGTAAGATCTGTACCAGAGCGCTGCCAGATTCCAGGCTACCATGTGCTGGCCCTTTTTATAATGAACCTTACGTCCTATGCGGCTTTTGATCGCAAGGTATGTATTCTCGGCCACTTCCATAAAGAGATAGATATACCTGCAGCACATCCCCAATACCGTAACGAATACCTGAGGAATCCCGAATACGCGCAGGACTTTAAGCAATTCGAAATGTTTTGTTGTAATACTGAGTAGAACGGCAAAAGATACCGAAGTTGTTACCCGCGTAACAAATAATAACGCGCCGGATAACCCCTGGCGGGTTATAACAAATCGCAATCCGATAATTTCGAAACTTACAAGCGGTTCCCCCGGAGAGAAGATGTTGAATAGCGCCGGGATCGCTATAAAGAGAGAGAATAGCGGGATAAATATCCATGTCCTTTTCAAAAAGAATCCCATGCCGATCCGGGACGAATAAGCGAGCCCGAGGCACAGGATATAAAGAGAGAGGCAGATGATTATGCTTTTAGTGAAAAGCGCCGTCAAAAGGAACACGGCGAAGGCGGCTGTCTTCGCCCTCGGATCGAGCGATTGCAGAAACCCGTTCCGCGACGCGTATTCGTCGGAAAATACGGATTCCTTCAGGAAAGACAGGGCGCCCGCGATCGAGCGCTCTACGAAATCATTATGCCTTGCCACTTGGCTTAACCGCCTTTTCTTGTCAATAATTTTCCTATGCCGACCACTATGAGGACAATAACGCCGATCCCTGCAACAGCGGATATTATATAGGCAAAGCTTAAATGCGGCAGGCCTTTCTCTTCCCAGCCCTTGAAGGCATAGTCAGGGATCGGCGCGTTCCAGAGACCGGCGAGTTTTTCGAGCCCTTGCGGGATATACCCCACAAGTTCCTTCATCTCCCCGGCCGCCCACTCACCCCACGCGGAACCCGCCTTGAAATGTTCGGGCAGTATAAGCCCTGCGGGAGAAAGGATTATCAGTATCGCAAGCCCGATCCAGAGCCTGGCCGTGATCTTCATGATTATATCCTCCCTTCTTCAAGCAAGCTTATGTCCTGTTTTTGTATATATTTAATCACCAGCGCTGTCACCACGGCCTCCACCCAGCCGAATACCAGAAGGTGCTCGCCCAGCATTACCGGAAGCGCTGCATTCAATCCATAAGGACAATATAACGCCTGGCCGGCCGCTGTTTTATGAAGAAGCGGCTGAATGCCGAATTCAAAACCGGCCAGTGCCGCGGCAATATTAAGAGCGGCATAGCCGGCGGCTCCCGCGGCTATGACTCTCCTCGTGGAATTTACAGGCGAACCATAACCGATCGCTTTATATATGTAGTATCCGGCAAACGGCAAAACGAACGCCATGTTGAAACAATTCGCGCCGATCGCGGTAATTCCTCCGTCGCCGAATAGAAACGCCTGGACCACCAAAGCGACCGTAATGGCGATACACGCCGCCCAGGGCCCTAAAAGTATCGCTGCCAAAACCCCTCCGACCGCGTGCCCGGTCGTGCCTCCGGGTATCGGCACGTTGAACATCATGATGACGAAACTGAACGCCGCGCCTATCGCGAGTATCGGCACCTGCTTCGCGCTCAAGGTCTTTTTGACGATCTTCGAAGCTACCGCCCAAATCGGAACCATTGCCGCATAGAAGAAGCCGCATGTCGCCGGCCCTAAATACCCGTCCGGTATGTGCATAACTTACGCTCCTTTCTTAAAAATCTACCTGGCTTCTCACGCCGTATACAAATACCGCATCCGTGTCCCCGATACCATGCGGGTTCCATATCCACTGGACGTCCGGAGTGATGGCAAGCCATTTAAGAATCTGCAGTTTATAATATACTTCCAGATGGCCTTCCGCTTCACCGCCTGTGTTTTCGACGCCGGCATCCTTATACTGCCTGCCCGGGAATATCTGGCCTATGCCGAAAGCGGCGACATCGTCGGGCCTGTTCCAGGTTTTACCCGTTATCCGCATACCGCCGGACCACGACGCCTCGCACTGCGCCGCGTTCGGATTGGCGCTGGCAAGCTGAAGCTCCGGTTTCTGCCATCCGAACCTCGCGAACACTCCGAAGGCATCCGTGATCATCTGATCGATGCTTAATCCGAACCCTGTATTGACATTTATATGATCCTCGGCGGTTTCCCCCGCCGCGGCAAGTTTGAAATGATTGAGATCGTTAAGCCACCAGTAGAACCTGTAATTTCCGTCCCATTGTTCCTTATCGAGATTGAATATTTTGGAAGGCTTGACATTGAGCTGGGCCGATACGAACGGCCTCGTAAAAACTTCTTCCCAATTATTGTCGGCGTTAAAATAAGTCATTTCCAGTGAAAGATATGACATTGCTTCGGGGGCAAGGATAAGGCGGGCGCCCAGAGTATTGTCATTGGGCCATTCTACGGCCGGATTCTGCTTGAACATACGGCCGAGGAACTGGGTGCATTCATCGTGGGCATATTCGTTCTGGTCTACATAGTTCGCCGGGTCCAGCTTACCGGCCGTAACGGCGACCTGTTTATTGAAGAGATAATGCTCGTACCAGAGTTCCGTCACAGGCACATTGGAGTCGGTGTCATTCTGGTCCCTGTTGACATTCGAATAGAGCGAGAGTTCATCTTCGGCGCCATGGCCCTGCCCGGGCTCAAGATGTATAAGCGCAAGCCCCCAATCGTCGAAAGCCTTCCGTATATATATATCGCTCGACCATGCGGCGTCGCACCTTGACGCCTCGCTCTCTCCGGGTGAATTGGCTTTGGGAGTGCCCTGCAGGACAAGTGTGGCGTCGGCCGTTATCTCGATGCCGCACGGCGGAACCGAGAGCCCCTCACCCGGTTTATACGAAATAAGGGAATCCTTGATCTGGGCCACAGTCGTTACCTGAGACGTTATGGCGCATCCCTGGACATCGAGCCTTTTTTCGAGTTCCGCGACGCGTATCTTCAAGGCGTCTATCTCCGCGAGCTTCGTCTTGAGGGCCGTAATCTCGGTCATAAGCTCCGCTTCGCCCGCCCATACAAAGCTTCCCGCGCAAACCGCATATACCGTAAAAATTACTATTGCTTTAAAAATAGATCGTGTCACCTTCATCCTCCTTTCGTGCTACCTTATTAATATTAGTGCTACCGCCGGTTAAAAAAATTATTCCATATCTTCGCCGAGGGTCGTCATTACGAACTCTCCGTGCTTCACCCCTTTCGCGGCCCGCAGGCGGGACGCCAGGTCTTTGACATCCCCGGCTTTTCCCTTGGCAATGATAACCTCCAGGCAATTGTCATGGTTAAGGTGGATATGCTGGCTCGCGATGATTATGGCGCTCCTGCGGTCATGCTGGATATTGATAAGCTTATCCACGAGTTCTCTCTTCTCGTGGTCGTAAACCAGCGTCACGACGGCGGTTACTTCCCCGCTGACATTTTTCCATTCTTCCTTCACAAGCCTGTCTCTTATAAGGTCGCGCAGCGCTTCCGAGCGGTTGACATACTTATTTTCACGGCACAATCTGTCGAAAGACACGAGCAGGCTCTTGTCTAATGAAACACCGAAACGCGCCAGCTTCGCCATACCATCTCCTTAATAAATAGTGCTACTATTTTAAATATAGTAGCACTAAAAAATGTTAAGTCAAGAGAAATAAACGGGTCACACCCGTTTATTTCTAGATCAGGATGAGGCTTAGCGCCATTACCGCCATGCCTATTATGACGCCAAAGATAGATATGTGATAGCCGTCGTTCTGGCAGGATAAAGGCAGGAGTTCGTCGAAACTGATAAAAACCATGATACCGGCGACAAACGCGAGCGAATAGGACAAAACCGCCTGATTCAAGAATGGCATCAGTACCAATATCGCTATGACGGCGCCCGCCGGTTCGGCGAAGCCCGCAAGAAAAGAATACCAGAACGCCTTCCTTTTGGATTTGGTGGCATAGAAGATCGGCATGGCCACGGCTATCCCCTCGGGGATGTTATGCAGCGCTATCGCGATGGCTAAAGCCGCGCCCAATTTAATGTCCACCAGGGCGCTCATGAATACCGCCAGGCCTTCCGGAAAATTGTGTATCCCTATCCCTATGGCGGTAAAGATCCCCGCGGCCATAAGTTTTTTATCATGGCCGTCCCCCTTTATCTTTTCCGCTATATATTCATGGGGAACAAAAAAATCTATCAGCATGACCATGACGATGCCGCCGAAAAAGTAGGCGTTTGCCTTAAGCGCTCCGACGACATTGATGGCTGATGGCAGGAGTTCGACAAATGAGACATATATCATTACTCCGCCCGACAACCCCAGGAAGAACTGGAGATAGCTCTTCTTGAAATCCCGGATGAAGAAAGTGATGAGCGAGCCCACCACCGTAAACAGGCCGGCGGCAAAAGCTAATAATAACGGCAACCAGATCCTTGCATTATCCATATGTTCAGTAGTAGACCGCGCAGGTCATATCGAGCCGATCTCCCTGTAGACCTGCGCGGTCATATCGAGATCATATCCCGGCGCGGACGTCATACTCGTCTTCTATCTCTCCCACTATCTCCTCGACCAGGTCTTCCAGCGTAACGAGGCCTTCGAGACGGCTATTAGGGTCGGTCACGAGCGCGAGATGCGTATGCCCTTTCTGGAATTCCTTTAAGAGCTCCGAAACTTTTTTCGTATCGGGGAAGAATACGGCGGGATATATTATGTCGTGCAAAACTACCAGCTCCTTATTGACCGACAGGTTCAGGAGGTCTTTCATGTTTATAATGCCGATGATATTGTCGGGGCTATCTTTATACACGGGGAGCCTGGAATAACCGGACTCCAGCACCTTCTCCAGTATCTCCTCAAACGGCGCGTTTATATCGATCGCCGCCATGTCCTTCTTGGGCGTCATGACGTCTTTCACGACGGCATCACTGAAATCGAAGACCTTCGAGAGCATCCTGTATTTTTCTTTGTGGACGGCATTTTCTTCCGCGGTTATTTTTATGAGCGCCCTCAGCTCCTCGTCTGTAATAAGCGTAGGCTTTACGGGTACGCGGTTCGATACAAGCCTGAGCACAAAATTCGTAAGATGGACGAGCCCCCTCACTATCGGAGCGCATAGCGAAATAACGGCATTTACCGGGCGCGCCAGGATTAAAGATAGCCTCTCGGAGTGAGTTGCCGCGAGAGTCTTCGCGACGACCTCGAAAACTATTATGGCCAGCGACGCCATGATAGTCGCCAGAATTATGCCTTTATTGTTTTCGCCGGCCAGGGCGACCATCATTACAGTCACTATCGCGGCGATCAGGGTATCTATGATATTATTCAGGACGAGTATCGTGCTGAAGAATTTTTCGGGGGCCTCCAGCATTTTTAACAATATGCGGGCCGATCTGGACCCCGATGAGGCAAGTTTGCGAAGCTTGATCCTCGATACCGCTATTATCGCTATCTCGGATGCCGCGGTAAGCGCCGCAAGCATCAGCAAAACAAAAATTATAACAATCGATATCAGCATGATTAATCCGCCGGCTTTACTATGCCGCCCGACACAATAAGCTTGATGCCTTCTTCAACGGAGATGTCAAGAATTTTTATATCTCTTTTCGGCACAAGAATCAAAGATCCCGTGAGAGGGTTGGGCGCCGTGCCTATGAAGACGTGCACAAGCTCCTGGCCCAGTTTTTCATTGGCTTCCCTGAAACTATCGTTTGTGATAAATCCGACCGACCAGATTCCCCTGGACGGATATTCGACAAGAACAACCTTCTTAAACGCCGGGCCTTTCCTGGAGATGAACGAGTCGACGATCTGCCTTGCCGCGGGGTAGATCTTCCGTATGAACGGTATCTTCAGGAACCATCCTTCAAATAACTTAAAGAGCTTCTTTCCCAGAAAGTTCGTGGCTATAAAACCCACCGCAAGAATAGTCACGAGCCCAAGCGCTATCCCCAGGCCCGGAATAGAAAAACCCAGGTATTTCTTCAGGTAAAAGTTTATCGCCTTGCCCCATATCCCGTCGATAAAAATGAAGATGATATAAAGAAGGTAGCAGGTAAAAAATACCGGTAGAGTTATCAGTAATCCTGTGGCGAAATAATGTTTGATCTTTGACATAAGCCTCCTAATGTGAAAGCATGGTTACGGCAAGCGCCAGGGTAAGGGTTATCAATATGACGACCGTCGTCCAGGATACGATATTAAAAAACCTTGAATTCCTGTATTCTCCCATAAGGCGCCTGTCGTTTATAAGAATGAGCATAAATATCAGCACAAAGGGCAGGAATACGGAGTTCGCCGCCTGGGAAAGCAGCATGACCATGATCAGATTTATTTTCGGGAACATGATGATGCCGGCGCCTATGACTATAAGAGCGGTGAATAGAAAATAGAACTGCGGCGCCTCTTTCAGGCGCTTGTCCACGCCGGCCTCCCACCCCAACCCTTCACACACGGAATAAGCCGTTGCCAGAGGTAATATCATCGCTGAGAATACGGAGGCGTTGAGAAGGCCGAACGCGAAGAGGGTCGAACAGTATTTTCCGGCCAACGGTTCCAGCGCGAGCGCCGCGTCTTTCGCCGTTTCTATCCTTATGCCGTTTTTGAAAAGCGTCGCGGCGCACGAAATGACTATGAATACGGCCACTATGCTCACCACTACGGCGCCGATTATCACGTCGAGCCTCGCGTACTTGTAATCTTTGATGCTTATCCCTTTCTCCACGACAGAAGATTGCTGGTAAAACTGCATCCACGGCGCTATGGTAGTCCCCACAACCCCCATTATCATGAGTATGAAGCCTTTGTTGAAGCTGAATGTCGGGCGCACAAGTTCACCGGCTACCCCGCCCCACTGCGGATGGACAAGAAATCCTGTAGCTATATAAGAAAAATAGAACAGGCACGCCGCGAGAAAAATCTTCTCCACCGATTTATACGTCCCCTTGACGACAACCCACCATATAACCGCGGCCGCTATGGGGAGCGAAACATATCTTGAGATACCGAATATCTCACAGCTTGCCGCGATACCGGAAAATTCGCTGATCGTATTCGTGAAATTCGAGAAAAGAAAAACGAGCATCGCGTAAAAAGTCACTTTTACGCCGAACCTTTCTCTTATCAGGTCGGCAAGGCCCTTACCGGTAACCACTCCCATCCTCGAGCACATCTCCTGGATCACTATCAGGGCCGCGAGCATCGGGAGAAATACCCACAGCATCGAGTAGCCGAAATGCGCCCCCGCGACCGAGTAAGTCGCGATACCGCCGGCGTCGTTATCGACATTGGCCGTTATTATGCCGGGGCCCATGACGCCTAAAAATATCACGAGATTACGGAAGAATGTCGGTTTTCTTATGATGCCGTTGTCGCCCATCGCTATATGCCTTTTGCCGGCCGCTTCTGCTTGCGCCAGGCTATCGAGATCACCTGGCTCAATATATCGTCCATCGTTATTATCCCCTGCAGTGTTTTATTATCATCCAGCACGGGAATGGCGGATACTTTATATTTGTCCATGAAATAAGCGACCTCGGTAACGCTGTTATTCAGGTAGACGTACAGCGTTTTCTGGAACGTCGTCTTCAAAATGCTGTCCTTGGCCTCGGCGAAGAGCAGCCTTCTTACCGTCGTCACTCCCTTCAGGTGGTTCTTTTCATCGACGACATAAATATAGGGGACGGCTTCGACCTCCTTGGTATTATTTTTTATATACTCAATCGCGGCTTCGACCGTAACGGTTTCCGGAATGGAGACGAGCTCCGTCGTCATGAGGCCTCCGGCCGAATCGCTTGAATACCCCAAAAGCGTCGAAAGTTTCTTCGCCCTGCCGCTCTCGATAAGCATGAGAAGATTTTTTACGGTCCGGCGCGGAAGTTTCTCCAAAAGGTCCGTCGCTTCATCGGACGACATACGCGCCACTATCTGGGCGGCTTCTTTTTTGTCCAGCTCTTTCAGAATCGACTTCTGCTCTTCAAACTCGAGATTTTCAAAAACCTTCGACTTGGTCTTCGTCTCGAGGGTCCTGAAGAGGGCCATACGCTGGTTGGTGTTCAGATCAAATATTATCTCTCCAAGATCGGCGGCCGGTATGGCCTGGAGCTGTTTCTCCGAAACGGACAGCTTCATCGTCATGCTGGCAGGGTTTATCGAAACGGGCTGGACATATTTCCATGACACGAGGTCTTCTTTTTTCAGGTAGCTCGAATTTTTCTTTACGATCTTTACTATGAAATCGACGATCTTCTCCCATCCCAGGCGGCGGACGAGCCCCCGCAGCCCTATATCGACGTGCGCGATGACAAGCTCGTGGTCCACCCTCAAAAGGTGTATGTCATTGACGCGCCTTACCTTGTGATTGAACGTGTCGACAACCTGCTGGTCAAGAATGTCTCTCTTTAATAAAAATTCATACTCCTTGGGCGAGCCCTCAAACTTGAGGGAGCCCTTCTTAACATTCAGAATAACGCTGTCGTCTATAGTTGAGATAACAGACCACGGCAGGCTTGCGTATGTTTTTTTGAATCTGCGGTCAAATACTATTATCTCCGCGACTTTGGGGTAAATATCGCCCAGTTTGATGGACATATCCCAGATACTGCCGACAAATTTTCCGTCGGCGTCATGGACATCTTTTTTTAAAATTTGCGAAAAATTTATGAACATCGCCGCGGCCCGCGCCATGGCCTCGTTAATATTATTTATCATAGACAGATTTGCATAACATGAAAATACCTAATAGAGATATCGCCGCTTCGCTTATTTTCGGAATAAGGTGTTCGGCTTTTTCGCCGTATCTTTTCCTTACCCATGTCAATATGCCTCCGAAGGCGAGCCCGAACGGAAGAAGGGATCAGGCCGGTTTCTGCGCCATAAAATAGGCTATAGTATCCACTATACCCTTCCTTATCATCATGACGGCGATGGCGGCCAATAGAAGGCTTGCGATCTTCGAGAACGCTTTCGAACCGGCCTTGCCGAGAAATTTTGAGATGGTAACAGCGCATGAAAACACTATCCAGGTTATTATGAGATTTATCACAAAGGAGGTTATCGTCAAAAAAATGCCGTAGGAGTCCATGAGTATTATTATCGTCGTCAGTACCGCCGGGCCTGTTATGAGCGGGGTGCCTATCGGGACGGCGCCCATAGTGTCGGACGGCATCCTGCGGGATTTTTCATACGAAAGTATGTCCCTTAAAGAGATGGCAAGAAGCACAAGCCCGCCGGCAATTTTAAAGTCCGCGACGAATATCCCAAGCGCCTTGAATATCCAGTTGCCTAAAAAAAGAAAGATGATGCCTATGACGAATGCCGTTATTATAGACTGGGTCAGTATCTTCCGTTTTTCGCGCGGTTTCAGATGCTCGGTGAATCCTATGAACATCGGGAGAACGCCGATAGCGTCCATCGCCACGAATATAGGTATGAATGACAAAAGAAATTGTTTCACCCCGTCCCTCCATTAGATTTTAAGGTAGTATACCATATAATTATAAAATGTGACAAAAGAAATAAAAGGATGCCGATACAACCTGCGAGGTTTGCCGGTAGCTATCTACCAGTTAACCTATCAGGTTGTATCGGTAAAAGAAACAGAGGGGCCACCGATACAACCTCCGAGGTTTGCCGGCAACTATCTACCAGTTAACCTCGCAGGTTGTATTGGTGGCCCTTTTATTTTCTTTATTAAAAACCGGGAATTACTTGGACAGCTTGCCCTTTACAATCCTCTCGGCCTCGAGCCAGTCGTTGACCGCGTGGCCCGTCTTCTTGCCCCTCTTCTCGTAAAGCTCAAAAGCCTTTTTTTCGATGAGCTTACGAATATCATTCTGAGTCATCGAGGGATTAGAGGATTTCCCGAGCTTAAATGACGTCCTTGCCATAACCTTCCCCTCCTTCTTTAAAATCTACGTGTATAGGATTATACAACTTTTAAAATATTATGCAATAGAAATCTTCAGGATTTCCGGAATCGGTTTTTTCAGCAGTTTGTAAATATTCTTAAGGTGCGTAAGATACAATTTATCGAACGGGCTGTCTTTTCCGGTATGCGCCCTTCCGCCGTACCACCAGTTCCAGTCGCTTCCTTCCGCTATATACAGCTCGCGCCAGGCATTCTTCAGTTTCGCGCCGTCGGAATCTGGATCTTTATGAGATTCCCTTGTGAATTTCATCAGGTCTTTTCTCACCGCTTCAAGATACTGCCACGACAGATTGTCCTCTTCCTGGCCTATCCATATCTCAAAATTATGATTTATCCATGACCCGGGAAATATGTTTGACAGCCCTCTTTTGGGCCGCTCCAGTTCCAGAAAATCGCTTATCGTGGTCGAAAAGAGATCCGGCTGTTTATCGATGTTGGCGTACAGGGTCTCAAAAAAATCCCTCGCGTTATCTTCATAGTATTCCCAGGCATTCTCGCCGTCCATGGCTATGGTCAAAAGCCCTCTGTCGGTGTCGCGCCGCAGGTTCCGGGCCGTCGTGCTCATGTGCCCCATAAGATCCCATGCGGCGTCGGACTGGTTCCAGGAATTGTAGCTGAAACTTATCATATCCGAAAGGTTCTTATCCCTGAATATCATCGTGATATTCTTTAACCCTTTTTTGAATTCATACGGGGAATAGATTATTCTCCTGTCGAAGAGCGATATCCCCTTATACTTCCTGTCATATGAAGAGAGACTGTTGAATAATATATCCTCATCCGTCGCGACCCAGTCGATGCCTTTTGCGATCAGAAGATCCAAAACTTCGTCGGAGACGCTTCCTTCGGACGGCCACATGCCGCGCGGGGGTGAGCCGAATTGTTCGGTGTGATATTTTATCGCCTCTTCTATCTGCCATGCGGCGTCTTCGGGATGGCGGAACCTGCGCTTGGGAAGCGCCATACCCGGAGACGATATCCTCGCGATGGACGTATCGCAGAGAAGGGGAAGTATCGGATGATAAAAAGGCGTCGTCGTGATCTCTATCCGGCCCTTTTCCTGAAGCCTTCTGTAGAGCGGTATTATCTGGGCGAGGATCTCTTTCTGTTTTGCCAGTATATATTCTTTATCTTCTTCCGTGTAGTTCTTCTCTTTTTCGGCCAGGTCTTTCAGGTTGATGTCGTCGTCCAGGCTTATCGAATGGAACCACGACATGTTGAAGAGCGCCTGAAGGTCGAGGAAATCCCTGTCCGAGAAACTTTTGACGACGCTCTTGAGCGCCGAGCCCAAAACAGGCTTCACCCCTTTTTTGATCAGGAGCTCGGAATATCTCGGGTTTGGTTCTATGAAATGCTTGAAATTGACTTTAAAAAAGTTGTTGAGGAGATCGACCTTGTCTTCGAAGGTAAGGGAGCTTGCCTTTTTTGCGGTAAGGTCCTGGAAGATATCGGCGGCATCGTTCTCGGTATAATCATTTATCTGTTCGACGAGCGAAGGGACGAGATTGAAAGTCGCTTTTATATCGAAATCTTCCACGAGCGCGGCCATCGGATAGTAATCCTTGACCCCGTGAAGCCGCACCCACGGAAGGAGGTACTTGCCCGCGAGCGAATCTTTGTAAAAGGGCTGGTGCATGTGCCACAGGAACGCAACCCCGAGTCTTTTCTTGGTTTCCATACGATTAAGTACAATAGACTGAATAGTCTATATCGGGAAAAATGTTATATTTGCCTTCGAGTCGGCTTACGTACCCTTCGTCGAGAGAGCTCTCTTTCACGTCCTGGTAAAGTTCCGTGAAATGCTCGGTATGTTCCCTGAGCCTTTCGACCGCGTAAGGGACATGTGAACCGGTCTTCATTATGAAAGCCCAATCGCTCGACTGCGCCAGGAGAAGCTCTCTTGCCATCTGATTAAGCGTCCTACGGAGTAAGCCGTCGGCGCGCCTGTTGGCGTTGGCGAGCTCCACCATCCTCTCGACCATCTTATGGAGGTGCCTGTATATCCAGTCGTTCGAACCCTCGAGCCAGACCTCGCTGTAGCCTTTCCAGCCCCAGCTGGAAAATGCCGGTGTCAAGACCTGGTATTTTTTATATAGTTTCAGGTATTCTCCCGGTGTCGTGAGCGCTACGGTTTTCTGATCATAACTTATCTTGCGGATCAGGAAATCGAGCCACTGCGGCCCTTCGTACCACCAGTGGCCGAAGAGTTCCGCGTCATACGGCGCCACTATCACCGGCAGCCTGTCACCCATCGAACCGACCAGATACTCAACCTGCTTCTCCCTGTTAAACATGAAATTGCCGGCCTGGTCCGCCGCCCTGTCACGCGCCCATTCGGGAACATACGGCTCCTTGTGATTCGTATTTCCGGTAATCCTGTAATATTTTATGCCGGTATTTATTCTTACTCCGTCGGCATTTATGTAAGGGCGGACGTAGTCGTAATCGAGGTCGAAGCCTATGTCGCGGTAAAATTCCCTGTAATTAAAATCGCCGGGATATCCCTCGACGGCGCTCCAGACGGCCTTCGAAGATTCGGTATCCCTTCCGAAAACGCCGACGCCGTTCTTGGTCAGGTAGGGGCTAAATACGCCGAACCTCGGCCGCGGCGTACCGAAGAGTATGCCGTGCGTATCAACGAGAAAATATCTTATGCCCTCTTTTTTGAGGATCTCCTCATCGCCGGGATTGTAGCCGCACTCCGGAAGCCACATGCCGGAGGGCTTCCTGCCGAAAAGCTTCTCGTACAACTCCGCGCCCACCCTCACCTGCGCCCTGACAGAGGCCTTCCGCTCGACTTCCATAAGCGGAAGGTAGCCGTGCGTGGCCGAGCATGTGATAACCTCAAGGCCGCCCAGTTCCTGAAAACGCTTAAAGGCGTTCACGAGATTCGACTGATATTCGTGGACAAATATGCGGCGCGCGTCAAGGAATTCGGAGTGGTACATGTGGGCAAGCTTGTTAAAACGGTCATCCCACCCGGTCCTGTCGATCTCTTTTCCCGAAAGCTCTATGAGTTTTTCGAGATGTTTGACGTATTTTGACTGAAGGTGGTGGTCGATCAGCATCGACATGAGCGTCGGAGAAAGGGATATGGTCAGTTTATAATCGACGCGGTCCCTTACCAGGCCTTCGAGGACCTTGATGAGCGGGATGTATGTCTCGGTTATCGCCTCAAAAAGCCAATCCTCTTCAAGGAAGTTTTCGAACTCGGGATGACGTATATAGGGAAGGTGCGCGTGAAGGACTATCGCAAGGTAACCTTTCGGCATAAAAGATTATTCTGTCTTTCTTGTTACGATGGGGGTTATGCGGCGTTTGTCGACGCCGTCAGAGGAAACCGCCTCGACTGGTATAGTCTGTTTTCCATCCGGCAGGGCAAATCTTAAAGTGAACGTCCCGTCTTGCTTCAATTGTATTTCTTTACCCTGAACGGTAAGTTTCGCGTCAGGCTCCGTCGCTCCGTATACTATAAGCTCCGTATTCACTGCCAGCCAGAATTTTCGCTCTTGCGGCTTCCTGTAAAAAGAAGCGGCGCTCGATATGCCGCCCGAGGTGACCTGCTCTTCCAGGCGTTTTTTCAAGCTCTCCCTCACCTCGAGGGAACCTTTTCCGACGCCGAATCCGCCTGACAGGCCGAACATCTTCCAATAATCTTCTTCGGGCATCATCCATTCGGCGTCGAGAACATCCGACATCCCGAAGCGCGGGGTCCTGATAACATTCGAGCGCGCGAGCATATAGAAATTTCCCCTGTCCGATACTATGCCGATATCGACGACCCAGGCCCTGTCCGGTGAATTGACATTGATATACCAGTTGTTGGCAAGCCCTTTTAAATCTATATCGAAACAGGTGTGCGCGTTTTTGCCGTTAAAATTTATGTCCGTGATATCATAGACGCGCAAGACCGACTTTTCAACTTTTTCTCCCGCCGATTCTATTTTCCTTACCGCCTCATCTTCCCTGTCGCGCCTGATCTCCCAATATGAAAATATCCACCACGGATCCCTCGCAAGGAGGACTATTTTATTATCTCCGTAACCCTGCGGGAACTTGAACTGCTTCCTATCTTTCGCTTTCATTCCAGGAGTCATATGGGTCACCCCTTTCAAAAAACGGCTTTATTCGTCAGAGGGTGTTTCAACCGGCTGTTCCGCGGCTGTATTTTCCTGCGGTATGGCGGCAGGCGGCGCCTCCTCTTCCTCTTTCTCGACTATCACCGACTTCGCGATATTCAAGCCGCCTTTCGGCAAATAGACCGCGTCGATCCAGTCGCCATTTTTTATGTCTTTAAGCGAGGCCGCGTTCTCCATCTTCGTATCCTTATCGATAACTATATCCGAGGTCTTTTCCTCGTCGTTGTCATAATCGTAATACTGAAGTTTTATGGAATTCGCCGCTTCGTCCGTCGATTTCACTTCCCCGTAGATCGACATCTCTTCGGCCTGCAGAACGGGTTCATCGGCAGGTTCGGCCGGGCCGGCCGGCGCGGGAACAGGCTCTTTGTTTTCCTGTGAAAATACCGGCATCGTGATGAGGCTTAAGACGGCGACTAACGTCAATACGACAAGCGATCTCTTCATACGTATCTCCTTTTTTAAGTTATCTGTTTGTCTATATATACCATAATTATATCCAGAAAGTCAAGTGGTAAACTTCCTGCCGTTTTTGTCGAATACGGGCGACCTGCCGATCGAATGTTTCTGCAGGAAATATTTTAATGCGGTATCCAATACGCCCAAGCCATACCGAACACTCCTGGAAAAGCTGATCGAGGAAGAATCTTTTGTGTAGGCGCAGGGCGAGGTAATCTCGCCTACCCTATAACCGAAGTAAAAAGCCTGCAGGAGCATCTGGTTGTCAAAGATGAAGTCGTCCGAATTCTCCAATATAGGAATATTCAGCAATACATCTCTGGAAAAGGCCCTGTAACCCGTGTGGTACTCCGAGAGTTTTTCCCTGATTATATTATTCTCTATTAAGGTAAGGAGCCTGTTGGCAATGTATTTATATGAAGGCATTCCGCCTAACAAAGCCTTATTTCCTAAAATCCTGGAGCCCAGGACTACGTCGAACATGCCCGAAGTGATGAGTGCGGCCATCGGCGTTATGAGTTTGGGGGGGTATTGGTAATCGGGGTGGAGCATGATGACGACGTCGGCGCCCAGTTTCAGCGCCTCGGCGTAGCATGTCTTCTGGTTGCCGCCGTAGCCTTTATTCGTATCATGGGTGAAGAGGCGAAGGTTGAGGCGCCCGGCGACCTCGACGGTCCTGTCCCTGGAGCTGTCGTCGGTTAGAATTATCTCGTCAACGATCCCCCGGGGTATCTCTTCGTAGGTCCGCTCTAACGTCTTCTCGGCGTTATACGCGGGCATCACAACGACTATCTTCCTGCCGTCCAGCACGTGGGTATTAGCTCTTATTTACCGCGGCGGGCTCTGCCTGCTTTTCCTGCAGGGCCTGGCTTTTTGTATCGGCGAGAAGCTTGTCATAAACGGCCTTAATGGCGATCTTTTCGTCCAATATCTTGTCGTACTCGCCTTTCAACGCCGCCTTCTCGTTCGTCAGCGTCTCGAACTTCGTGGCAAGGTCCATCTTCTCTTTCAGGAGATTGTCATACTCATTCTTGAGAGCGTCTTTGGCGGTCGCAAGCGCCGACGCCCTCTCCTCCAACACGATCTTCTCGTTAAGAAGCGCTTCGTATTTATCTTTCGATATGCCGCAGCCGGCTAACCCCGCAAGAGATATTAACGCGATAAATAAAGCGGCCAGTCTCATAACAGACTTCATCTAAATATCCTCCGATTTGCTGTTGTTTGCCTATCGGCAAATCGTCCCGAGCCGCTGTTGTTTCCACCGGACGGCGAGGGACTACCTCTAATAGCCTACTGCTCGACCAGATATCTCTCGAGTTCCGCCCATGTCTTCGGGCCGACTTTTCCGTCAACCTTAAGGCCCTTCGCCCTCTGGAATTCCAGTATGGCGTTCTTCGTCTTGGGGCCAACCTTTCCGTCGATAGCGCCGATGTAAAAGCCGGCGTTCTTAAGCGCTTTCTGAATATCCTTGTTCCTCACGGCCATGTCGGATTTAACCGAGGCCGGCTGAGGGGCTATCTGGGGCGCCGCTGTCGGCGGAATCGTCTCTGTCGCAACTGTCTCGGCGGGCTCCGTGGTCACCAGCGTATCTATTATTTGCGGCGCCATGGCGCCCTGAGCCATCTCATCCATCTGAGTATCGGGCGGATTCTCGACTTTGCCTTTACATCCGAAAAATGACAGCGGCAGGGCTATCGCCGCTATTACGAATAATACAAAAAATCTTTTCGACATTTCCTCCTCCTTTCCAGGAAATTAATTATACAACCCCGCAAAACTTTGTCAAGATATATATAAACGGGGTTTTATTCCCTCAATTTAAGTTCGATATTTTTACTGCCATCGTTCAAGATTACACTGTCCTTCCTGACCTGAATAACCACATAATCGCCGACTTTATCGCCCTTCTTCACTATCATGTCGCCTATCATGGCCTTGGGATTTTCCGCATTCCACATTATGCCGCCCAAACTGAGGCTCGAGGATGTCGATTTTGAAAAACCTCCGGGCGCGAAAGGGCTTCTGGCCCACGATTTGAATTTTGTTCTGACTGCCCGCCGTTTTATCTCCGCCGGTTCGTTTACATCCGGCGTATTTTCATTTTGCCGGATAATATCCGGCGTCCCGGAAACGGAAATGGCGCGTCTTGCCCTTGCGGGAGCGGTTATCCCCCGTATCAGGCTGAAAACCGCGGCTATCCCCAAAACGATTAATATAATAACCTTTTTATTATTCATATTCTTTCATAGAAAAGTACATATCTATTGCCAGCTCGGCCTTAAGTATCGTGCGGTCTTTTTTTAAAGGCAGGATATCAAAACTCCTGATCCGTATCAACCCCTTCTCCAGCTCATCCAATGAGCCGATGAATGAAGCGAGATTTTTATCATTAGCCTCTATATCCATATTTATATTCAATATCTTATATTGATTGTCCTCATCCATCGCCATCTCGGACGGCTTTATTGAGTGAAAGGTTATCCCGTCTTCCTTTCCCTGCCTGGTCAGCTCATCTATGGCCAGCGATGTGTCCTTTTCGGTTAATAACATCCTGTCGTTTGATATTTTACCGGCGTTATTTACGATATCCCCGGCGCGAATAACCTCGCTCTCCAATCTTCTGCAGTCCGAATACTTCGCCCTCACCGCGGCGGCGAGCGGAATATAAAAAATCATATAGGCCGATAATAGTATGGCCGCCATAGATACCGATACCGCTATCGGTAAATTTTTTTTCGTCAATTCAAAATTAGCGATTTTCATAGTCCACCCAGCACCTCAATTCAAAATCAACGCCTACGGCCTCCTTGATCCTGCTGGAACTTACAAGTCTCACATTATTAAAGAGCCCCTTTTCCAGGGTAAGTACGAAGTTGGCGAGAATTTGCTCGCCGTCTTCGTGAGCCACGATACCCCTGATTGTCAGCACGTTGTTTTCCATTTTGAGCTCTTCCAGATAAATAGTATCCGGGATCAGGTTGGAAAGCTCCGTAAGCACGTCCTCCCATTGCGGTTCTTCCGATAACACTCTGTTCGCCAGCGCCTGCGCCTCATATTTCATAAGCTCCGGCTGCATGCTTGAAAGCTCCAATTTAGCCGCGGTTATTCTCTTGTTGAAATTATTCAGCTGGATCTTCGCTCCCGCATATAATAGCATCGAGATTACGATAATCGCGGTAATTACGCCTTCTAACGTTCCCCTCTTCACCGCCATCTTCATTTCGTCTTTGACCCCCGGCGGAAGCAGGTTGACGCCTTTCCCGGCGTTCAAAGCGGCTCCTGCGGCAATGTCCAGCCTGTACGAAATCTTCTCTTTTTCCGATACAGAGCCTATGTCTGACGGGATTCCGTCAAAAATATCTCCGAGCCTGACCTCTACGCCCAACGCTTCCGCCAGCGACTTTACAAGCCCGCCCAAAGACGCGCCTCCGCCGAATATCACCGCATGATCGATCTTGCCTCCGCCGGCCTGTTCCAGGTAATAATCGAAACATTTGTTAATTTCTTCGGCCAGCTGTTCAACCGGTTGTCTTAATACCGATAAGAGCTGCGTATCCGAGATTTTATTATCCGCCGCGTTGTTTCCCGAATCGGCAGGTATGCCCCTCTCTCTCTTTACCCCTTCCGCATCCTCCATCGATAACTGTATTTTGCACGTGTCGGAAACGATGGGACAGGCTATCGCTTTTGTGAAATCGATTCCCGCGACAGGAAGCTTGCGGGCAAACACGGGGTCATGGCCGCGGAATATTATCAACTCCGTATTATGCTCCCCTATGTCTATGAAACATTTCGTCTCGCCGCTTTTGCGATAAGCATGCCCGGCAAACCTGTATAGGGCGTAGGAACCGGCGACGAATGAGGATGGCTTTATCCCGGCCTTCGCCAACAGAGATAAATACTTTTTAACCGTTATATCGGGAGAAACGGCAATCATCACTTCATATTTCCTTATACCGCCCTCAACGATATCCCCCAATATCTCAAAATCGAGTACCGACCGGTCAACCGGGAATGGGAAGTAACTTTTGGCTTCCAATTTTATTCCTTCGGCCAGTTCTCTTTTTGACATATACGGCGTGATTATCTTCCTGATGGCGGTCTGGGGACAGTTAATCGCGGCGACTACGCTGGACTTCTTTAAATCAACGCCCTTTAAGAGATAACGCAAAGCGGAAAGCGTCTCTTTTTCCGGCGCCCCGCCGCCGGTATGATTAATTTCTTTCAGCTCAGCCCTGACGAAATGAAAACCTTTCTCCCTTGACTGAAATTGCGCCATCTTTACGGAGGAAGAACCGATGTCGAGGCCGATAATATATTCCTTTTTGAATAAATTCTTAATGTCCATATCTCACATATTATATATCATAAATGTCTTTTACTCAAAATTTTCTTTGCGCCAGCCTGCCGGAACCGGGTCTCCGGCATACGTCCGGAATGTGCGGGCGCCGTCATTGCCCAATATAGTCCTTACTCTTAATCCGCGATTATTATAGCTAACCAGGCAATTTACCATGAAAGCCGTACCCGCATAACAGAATTCCGTTGTCTGAACGGTATTCGTAAAACCGGAGACCGGCGCAAGCAATGAAGCGTCGGCGTTATCAATAATCGTATTCTTCTCTATAGCGTTAAGATAGGAGCGGGTGTTTATAAATCCGACAAAACCGGTTGAAAGGTTAAGCCTGTTATAAAAGCCCGTGAACGGGCCGGACGACCTGGACGCTATTATATCATCGGCCAGGCTTGTTGAAATGCCGGCGCCAAGCGGCAACGGGTCAAAGATGGTCTTGAGGATCTGAAACGGCGCCGTATTTATATTCACAGGCGCCCTGGCAGCAGAAGCAGAGCCAACCGTATGCGCATTATAGGCGTTTTGGTTTATATAAGAATAGACCGTTACGTAATCCTTAATCGGGTTATAGATTTCGGGCGTAAAACCAGGAATCTGCTGTAATTCTTCGACTGAATAGAAAGGTTTAACAGCCCGATAATTAATTATATCGATTGAGCGCGCATAAGCGGCAGAACCCGGTATGCCGCAATTTTGCATCAGGTTCAACAGAAGCGGTTGAGACGCCGTATTGAGATGGATTTTACTCTCCTCATCTGTGATAGCAACGGATTCTATCGTGCCGGCGCCAAAACTCATGGGAAACGCGGCGTAACTGCCTGTACTCCAGGAATCTCTTAAACTATCTATGCCATAAAGAATTCTTACATACATCGCATCAACATATACATCGCTGGTGCCGACGCCTGTCCGTATACCGCGAAGCCTGAAATCCGGGCTCATCGCCTGCGCCCAGGTAAGGTCCGGTACCACCGCCAGGGAGTAATCAAAAATGTAGGCAGGCAATGATAAATCTCCTTGCGAAATATAATTGACGCCGTCTGTCGTATAGGAAAATTGCAGCGCCGCGCCGGTGCCTTCGGATGCCCGCCCGGCCCTGACAAAAAGAATATTTGACGCTATCCGCGAATTTGCGCAATTTGAGTCAAATGTCCTTATGATCGCCTGATCGCTATTGCTATCTATGGCAGCGCACTTGTCATCTATATACCGCATCATCTCATAATCTTTTTTTACGCCAGGAGATGAAAGCGATGTATCGGCGCCTCTTAAATCCGCGAAGCCCGTCAACGACGGATTAAGATAGTCATCCCTCAATACCCGGTATGCCCTCTCTATTCCCGCATCCGCCAGGCTTTTAAGGATAACGTCATCCAGTTGTGAGACAACGCTCCTGCCCTCGCATGTGATCATATATATCATCGAACCGACTATGGCGCCAAGGACCGTCATGAAGATAAGCGTAAGTAATAATATGAACCCTTTTTTACCGCTAAGTTTCATGCGCACCTTAACAGCACCTTAGTCCGCAGATGAAAAGTCTCAGAGCCGCTTGTCGTATAAAGATCTATCATAACCAGCCGGATCTGCGAAATTACGGGGCTTGAGCCGAGCCTGGTATTGTTCGCGCCATAATAAGTAAACAATGAATTATCGGCAAGCGGGGCCGGGTTATCGACCGACCTGGCCAGGGCTGTTGTTTGCGCGCCAACGATCCTGTTTAACGGCTGCCCCGATACGCCCGACCAGCTATATTGAATAGTTTCGATGCAGCCGTCGCTATTCATATCCGCCGTAAACGTAATGGATGCCGCCGTCGCTGTCGTTATGGACAGCGCCTGATGGAGTTCGTCTGTAATTGTAATAAATGCTCGGGAAGCCTGATCCTTTATATTCTGGCGTGAAAACTGGCCGTAGAAAACATTATACGACGTATTATAGACTACCCATACCGCGCCAAGCATGATAGCGATGAGCGCGACGGATATTATCAGCTCTATGAGAGTCAATCCTCTCTTATCGGCGCGCATCTTATGTATCCGAGACATATGTTGCCGCATTTACGCTCATCCGGTCATTCCTGGCATGCCAATAGACCGTAACGCTTACCTCTCTGAGGCCTGTCCTGGGGGTTGTTGCGGTCACTCCGCGCGTAAACCCCGGGAACCCGTCTACCGCAACAGGAGGGTCTTCCGAATTTATGCCGGCAAAGTCTTCGTTCCTCAATTCCTCAATCTTCTCCTGAAGAAGATTAGCGGCTATGATCTCATTCTCATTTAAGCCGCCCGCAAAAAGGGCTGTGTTCACCACCTGCAATAATGTGACGACCCCTGCGCTAAACAGCATTATGGCGAGAAGAACCTCAAGGAGCGTAAAGCCTTTTCTTCCGGGCATACCGGCCTCGTCAACTTTCTTTTGCTATTATACTATCCGCCCGACTGGCTCTGGCCGTTGGAAACGTAAATGTCGTCTCCCATCATGGGTCTGATGCCCAATAACCTGCCGCGCAGCACACCTGTAGCGCCTATTCCGAGAATCTCGGCCCTGCCGTTCGGGCCAACGGAATATATTACGTAATAATTTCCGTTGGTAGACACTCTGTAGCCATAAATGTTTGCGCCGTTAAACGGATCCGCCGGGGTCACCGAGATTATCTGCGGAACCGCCGCGCCGAGCGTCGCTGTGGTAATGTCCGCCGGATACGAGCCGGTGTGCATCTTGATGCTCTCCACCGCTGTCTGTATCGTTCTCAACTCACCCTTCGCTTTCGCTGTATTTCCTTCGTCCTGCATACCCTTGAATCTCGGCAGTGCCATCCCTACCAGTATCGATATTACCGCTATCACTATCAACAGTTCTAAAATCGTAAAA
>JAZDOS010000018.1:0-62853 GCA_043798375.1 Candidatus Omnitrophota bacterium
GGGCGGTGAGGTAAAGATGTCCACATATTCACATTATTCACAAAGAAAGAAAAAGGAGGCGAAAAAGAAAGAAAGGACTACGGCTACTGGTACATCTTATTTTCGTCTAAGAATGGTCTTGACAAACCCGACCACCTAAACCTTTAGAATTTTCATATAATAATAACTCCTTTAATATATTATTTCGGTTTTAGTATAGCGATAAATCCTGCAAGAGTCAAGCCTGCAAAGCCAACTGCCGCACTCTCAGTCCCAAGTGCCGAGGCCGCCAAAGCCGCTCCCCCAAGAATTGCGAGAGCACCAATAATCGCTGTGGCTTGGGCATTCCAATCATTCTTGTTTACCTTTACCTCGATATTCCAAGCACTTGAGGATGCTCCTGAAGATATTTCATGACTGAATGATACCGTCTGCGTCAAGATATCGCTTTCTGCCCTCCATTCTTCACTTGCTGATAAGGTATTATTGATATTCCAATCAAATGAACTTCCAGTGCCGAATGAAAAAAGGCTTGCAAACGCTGAACCACTATTTACACCTGCTAAGTCAAATGACACAAGAGTTTCCGTTGTTACCTTTCCGGTTGAATCTGCGGTAGTTACTAAACCACCTTCAAATTTACCCGTTACAAGATTAAATGTTAACTCGCCTTTCGAACCATTTGGAGCATTGCCATTAAATATCAATGATGTATCTCGCAACTTTGTCAGTTGCTAAAGCGAATTATCAATAGTATCAAGGGGTTACGTAAGTTCAGGGCAGGCGTACCACTACATTTTCGTGGATATCTTGGGGATTTTCTAATACGCGGGGCGGGATTTTAAGCCCGGCCGCCTTAAAGGCGAGATGGGCGTCTCCCTCCAATTCCGTCCTTAACACAATGGGTGCGTCTTTGAGCGTTATCCGGGCCGCTTTTATTTTTCTTACATCCTCTAACACTTTCGTAGGACTTACGGATTTACCTATGGCAAGAAGGGCTTTCTGGAACGTTACCTTTAAGACAAGGGCTAAAAACGAGATGAATATGTGGGCTCTGATGCGCCGTTCGGTGTAATGATAGACCGGTCCCATCTCAAGCTCGGATTTGAGCGTCCTGAATCCGGCCTCCACTCTCCATAGATCCTTATAGGCAAGTATCACTTCCTTCCAATTGAGTTTCGTATTGGTCTCTATGACGAATTTGCCGTCGAAGAGCTCTTCATACTTTACCCTTTCCTCATCAAGCCGTGGCTTATCGGCTTTTATCTTCAGATACTTGGAGTATTCTTTGTGGATCAAGAGGCTTTTTAAGCCCTGAGTCTTAAGTTTTATCACAAGTCGGGCGATAATTTCCAGGCGCTTCTTCTTATCTTTTAAAGATTCTTCCTCGTTAAAGCAGACAATCAACCGCCTGTCCTTGAAGTGAACCTCTTTGCCTTTTAGTCCTTCGGTTACAGAGGCCATGTCCTTTATCGACAGAATCTTCTTCGCGTCCTCTGTCTTAAGCTGCCTCATCCTCATGCCGACGACGTATTCATATCCGTCCAATTTGAGCGTGCGGATGTTGTCTTCGCTAACCATGCCTCTGTCACAGACTATTATAACTCTTCTTATTTTGAATTTGGTTTTTACGGCGCGGATCATCTCTTTAAAGGCGCCTATGTCATTGGTGTTTCCGGGATAGACCTCGTGTCCTATTGGTAAGCCGTCTTTTGTCATGAGGATGCCGACTATTACCTGTTTAAGATCGAATCTCTTCTCTTTGGAATAGCCGTAGTTAAGGATATTTTCGGCCTTATCCCCGTCTCCGAAATAGACAAGGCTTGTCGTATCCATAAGAACTACGTCTATCTCGGCATTAAATAAATCTTTCTGCGATTCGAACAAGTCTTTTTCTATCATCTCTTTGTGTTCGATTATGAAGTCGAGCGTCCTGTACCATTGGTTTAAATCTTTTGGAGGCTTTATCCCATAGAGGGATTTCGACCACTCGTGTATGGCAAGCTCGCTTTTAGGATCCATGAGGCGGTTTAGAACACTCGTATACGCGAGTTCTTCAGCATCAAAACCCATCTTTCTTCTGTTTAGATATTTTTTGATGTTCGTATCCAGTTTTAAACTCTCCCAGATTCTTCTGAATATAATGACAGGACCGTATTCCTTAACCCAGTCGCTCTTCATATCGTCGGAAAGGTGATGACTTTTAATCTCTTGGTGAATTTGGAGAGTTTTTCTATGATATCAGGAAGGGTCTTGTCGGCGTCCTCTACTCTGCCGAAGTTGGCTACTATTACCTGCTTGACGCGGCCGGCTATCCTCTTGGTCTGGACCAAATATATGTAATGCCTTAAGGAGCCGTCCTTATTTTTAAAGCTCTTTATCCTTGTAAACATGGCATTCCTTTATCTTTTCATAAGAAGTATACCATATTCGTCGAGATTTGTCAATAGATTACGGAGAATTTTCTTATATACGTGGCACTACGTTTTGGAGGAATTTACGCGGCTGGGATGGGTCTTCCCGTCGGAGATTATATTACTGGCGGGTAAAATATGGGCTGCAACTGACAAAGTTGCGCAATTTCTTACTTTTCATCAATCTATAGAGAGTAAGCTTAGAGAGCTTTAAATACTTGAGTGTCTCCATCGTAGTCATCAGCGGTTCATTCATACAAGCTATCTCGTTTTTACAGTTTATACTAGTTTAATGAGGTAAATGTTAGTTTACACTATAAACCGGAAAAAGGCAAATAAGGCTGGCACAAAAGCTTAATTTTTTAACTCTTAATTTCTGTGAATATAGGATTTCCATCACTATCACCGTCTTCCTCTTTTCATACGTACTATCTTATGGAGGTCGTATCAGGCAGGACAGGCAGGACGAGAAAGGCCTTTGGCGGCAACTCTAATACGATTTTCAGTGCATAGGAAAGTTTTATACTTTCCTATATCATAAAAATCCCTACGCAATATCCCGTTCGCGCAGCGCTTCTTTCAGTTTGTTCGCGTTTTCGAACCGTATAGAATCGATACCCAGCGCCAGCGCTTCTTTAATAAGGTCTTCGCGGTCGTCTATGTACAACAGGCTCTCTTTTCTTCCGCCTGCGCGCCTAATGACGTCTTCGAATATGAGTTTGTCGGGTTTTGTCGCGCCGACCAGATAGGAAAGGATGATCTCGTCAAAGATCTTTATTATGTCGAACTTTTTCTCGATGTATTCGAAGTGGAGCCTGTTGATATTTGAAAGAAGGAACAGCCTGTAGCTCTTTTTTAACCGGCGGACGAGGCCGCAGGCCTCTTTGTCCTCCCAGAATATGTCATTCCAGATAGCGACAAAGTCTTTATACGGCATCTTTACGGCGAGAAGGCTCGAGGCCCTTCTGTAGAATTCCCTCGGAGAGATCTCCCCTTTTTCGAACGCCCTCGTTATCTCGGAATCAAAAAAAACATCGTAGATCTTCTTTGAATCGAGACGAAAAAGATTCGCGACCTTCTTCGCGGATATGTTGTGATCGAACCTGATTATTGTATTGCCGAGGTCGAAGACTATTACCGAATACCTCTTATTCACCTTTTCATCATGTGGCAGGGGCCGCCCTTCATCCCGCACATACCACCCATCTTACCCATCAAAGGGCAGTTTAGCCCTGAGAATATCAGGCCATACATCAGGCTCAGGACCAACGTTGCGATCCCGAGAGTGTAGCCTAACGACTTCAGGATTCCTTCCTGCTTCTTCGCTATCACGCATAATACATAACCGAGCGCGAGCGATATGAGGATACCTTTCATCATCATGGCCAGCTCCTTTCTTTTTTAGTCTCAATAAAAAACCCTGACCAGGCACAGGCCCTTCGCCGGCATCGTGGGGCCCGCAGACCTTCTATCCCTCTTCTCCAGAATCTTTTTTACGTAATCTACGGTAAATTTCCCGCGGCCGGCCTCTATCAGTGTCCCGACGATGGACCTGGCCATATTGTATAAGAAGCCGTCGGCTTTTATATAAATATACACTATATCTTTGGATTTTTCAAATTTAATGTACTCGATCGCGCGAACCGCATACTTCCCTTCCCCATCCACTGTCTGAAATGATTTAAAATCATGCCTTCCTACAAGAATCCCGGCCGCTTTCTTCATTAGGCCAATATCTATACGGTAGAAACATTTCGCCGCGTATTTTCTTAATGGCGGATTAATGAAATCATTATTGACTATGGTGTAGCGGTAGAGTTTGGATTTCGCGTCATGCCGGGAATTGAACCGCAAGCCCGCCTCTTCGGCCTTCGATATCACAATGTCGTCGGGAAGGGCGCTATTCAGCGCCATTTGTAGATTTTTTAACGGAATACCGGAGCGCGTCCTGAAATTCGCTACCTGCGCCTCGGCATGGACACCGGCATCGGTCCTTCCGGAGCCTGTCAGGTTAACCTTTTCCCCGGTTATATTTTTGACGGCGTTCTGGATGGTTTCCTGAATAGACCGGCCGTTCTTCTGAAACTGCCACCCCGAGTAGCGCGTCCCGTCATATTGTATGGTAAGTTTAATGTTGCGCATTTAGCCGTCACTTTGTTGTATCGATACGGGGAAATAGCGGGCCGGCCTTATTGATTTTATGGCCTTCTTTCAGATTACCCCAGTCTTTGGTTTCGGAGAACCTTACCTTATCGAGGCCTTCTTTCATGCCGAGTTGGGCCCAGACATTCTTCGCCGTTTCGGGCATAAACGGATAAATCGATATGGCGACGACCCTGATCGCCTCCAAAAGGCCTGTCATCAATCCAGCGAGTTCGTCGGTCTTCTTTTCTTTCGCCAACGCCCACGGTTTCGAATCCTCTATCAGTTTATTCGCGGCGTTGATAACTTCCCATATTTTCGACAGCGCGCTTACAAAATCGAGATTCGGAATCGATTTTTCCAGCTCCGTCGCAAGAGCAAGGGATTTTTCTTTTATTTTACTGTCAACCGTCAACTGTCTACTGTCAACTAAACTAGGAATTTTTCCCTCGAAATACTTCTCCACCATCGACAGCGTCCGGCTTAAAAGATTGCCCAGGTCATTGGCAAGATCGCTGTTATAACGGGTAACGAGCGCTTCTTCGCTGAACGTCCCGTCCATCCCAAATTGCACCTCGTGCAGGAGAAAATACCGGTAAGGATCGACTCCGTATTTTGTGGCCATTTCAAGCGGATCGACGACGTTTCCCCTCGACTTCGACATCTTCTCGCCCTTTATCACCCACCAACCATGGGCAAATATGGATTTTGGCGGTTCGATACCGAGCGCATGGCACATTATCGGCCAATAGACCGCGTGATGCCGAAGAATGTCTTTTCCCATAACGTGATAATCCGCGGGCCATAATTTCTTAAAGGTAGCCATATCGTGCGGATAGCCGGCGCCGGAGACATAATTTATGAGCGCATCGAACCAGACGTATGTCACATAATCTTTATCGAACGGGATCTCGATCCCCCAGGACATCCTTGATCTTGGCCGCGATATGCAAAGATCCAAAAGTTCCTCTTTCAAAAATCCCAGGACTTCGTTCTTACGGAAATCGGGCCTGATGAAACCCGGATTTTTGTTTATGTAATCGACGAGCCATTTCTGATATCCGGAAATCTTGAAAAAATAGTTCGCCTCATCAAGTTTCTCAATAGGCCTTTTGCAGTCCGGACAAATCCCGTCAGGACTCTGTTTCTCTGACCAAAATGTCTCGCACGGGGTGCAGAACCATCCCTTGTATTCCTTTTTATAGATATGGCCGTCTTTATGCAATTTTGTAAGGATCGATTGTACCGTATTTATGTGCCCAGCGTCTGTCGTTCGTATAAAATAGTCATAGTTTATACCGAGCTTTTTCCACAGATCCTTAAATACAGGGACTATCTCGTCGACAAAATTCTTTTCCTCGCCCGGTTTTCCGCCGCGCTCCAAGGCCGCCTTTTCGATCTTTTCTCCGTGCTCGTCGGTTCCGGTCATGAAAAAGACGTCATGGCCGCACTGCCTCATAAACCTGGATACAACGTCACAGGCAATCTGTGTATAGGAATGGCCTATGTGCGGCTTGGAATTGACATAATAGAGCGGGGTTGTAATATAGAATTTACTCACTTGTAGCTCACTTCAATAAGGCTTCCGTCCTCGAGCTCGACCGTCACCGAACGCTTGATGGCATTGACGCTCACAATTTTACCAGGCCCCTTTTCGGTCTTCAGCGTCTCACCCTCATGCGGCAATCCCTTCATGAGTTCTTTATAAGTCTTGTATTCGTAGCCGAGGCAGCACATGAGCCTGCCGCAGAGTCCGGATATCTTCGTGGGATTGAGCGGAAGGTTCTGTTCCTTCGCCATCTTAATCGTGACCGGCTCAAAGTCTTTCAGATATGTCGCGCAGCACAGCGCCCTGCCGCACGGCCCGAGGCCTCCCAGTATCTTCGCCTCGTCGCGGACGCCGATCTGTTTCAATTCTATGCGCGTCTTGAAAGCATTGGCAAGGTCCTTCACGAGATCCCTGAAATCGACCCTGCCCTCGGCGGTAAAGTAGAACATTATCTTGGACCGGTCGAACGAGAATTCCGCGTCTATCAGTTTCATCGCAAGCCGGCGTTCCTGTATCTTTTTGGAACATGTATCCATCACTTCCCTGATCTTCTTCTTATTCTTATCGATCTGGTGCATGTCCCACGGGTTCGATTTTCGTATGACCTTCTTGAGAGGCTCTTCTATGTCCGAATCCATTATCGCCGACGTCTCCGACAGCACCTGCCCGTAGTCGAGCCCTCTATCCGCCTCGACTATGACATAATCACCTATTTTAAACTTCATGCCGCTCGGCGAGAAGTATGTGATCTTGCCTGCTTCCCTTAGCCTGACCTGTATCACTTCGTACATATGCTTGCCCCCAGGACGCTCATTGCCAATTTAAGATTGACATTCTGTTCCAAAAAAGACCTTGTTAACATGATCTGTTTTATTATATCGTCGAGAAAACGAAAATCGAGATGTTTAGCCTCTTCTTTTATAATATCGGATTTATCGGCATTCACCAATAATGATTCGCTGTGCCTTGCGGCGGCCTTCGCTATCAGAATATCCCTGTACCATGTAAGCATCATATCAAGATACGATCTCATCGCCGGTCTTGTAAGGCCTTCGAAATCCGAATCGAAAAATGAACCGTCGACAAGCCCCTTGAGGACGCTCGATCTCCTTTCGAAAAACTTCTCTTCATTGAGCTTTAACGCCAGCGCCGGCGAGCCGTTCGCTATCCGCGACAGAATCCGCGCCCTGTCTGTGTCCAGCTTATGAACTTTCGTCAAGATCCGGCTGATATCGTCGGCCTTAAGCGGGTAAAATCTTACGGCCTGGGAGCGCGATTCTATCGTCGGAAAGAGGTCGCCGGAGCTCTCGGCTATGAATATGATGACCGAATCCGACGGCGGCTCCTCCAGTGTCTTCAGAAACGCGTTCTGGGCCTCCCCGGTCAGGCTGGCGGCGCCGTCTATTATATAAATCTTCTTTCCGGCTTCGTAAGGCTTAAGCCCGATATTTTTTATTACCTCCCTCACCCTGTCGATCCCAAGGCGCGATCCGGTTTTGTCGGGTTTCAATAAAAATACGTCGGGATGGTTCGACGCGTCTATCTTCCTGCAGGAGATACATTCATCGCATGGCTTCTCACCCGATCCGGAAGAACAGTTCAGCGCTTTCGCGAAATTCACGGCTGTAAGCAACTTGCCCGTTCCGGCCGGGCCGGTAAATATATAGGCGTGCGCGGCCCTATCGCTTTCGAGCGCGCCCTTCAAAAAACTGACCGCCCTGTCCTGCCCCAGTATGGCTTTATACACCGTATGCCAGCTTCTTTCCGTATTCGAGGATCGCGAGCGCTTTCTTAACGCTGGCCGCTTCCGCGTAGACCCTCAGGATCGGCTCGGTTCCCGAGAGCCTCATCATGAGCCATGACGAATCGCCGCAGATGAATTTATAGCCGTCCGTCGTCTTTGTCTGGGCCACCGGCTTGCCCAATATATCCTCGGGCGGCGTATTTTTCAGAAATTCCAGCAATTTCGGCTTCTTATCATCCGGATACTTTAAATCAAGCCTTCGATATTCGTATGTCCCGTATTCCTTATCTATCGATTTCAAAATATCCAAAATCTTCTTCCTTCTCATCGCCATCATCTCCAGGATAAGGAGGCCCGAGAGGACGCCGTCCCTTTCGGGGATCGAATTTTTGAACGCGACTCCGCCGGTCTCTTCACCTCCGACCAGAACATCCTCTTTCAGCATCAGCTCGCAGATGTATTTGAATCCGACCGGCGTCTCATACATCTTAAGGCCGTATTTTTTACATATCTTCTTAATAAGGAATGTTCCGCATAGCGTCTGGACCACGCCGCCTTTCATCTTTCTATCTTCCAAAAGATGCAGGAGTAGAAGCGTCATCACCTTGTGGCCGGTGAGAAGCAAGCCGTTCGGCAGCGCGATACCGAGCCTGTCCGCGTCGCCGTCCGTCGCTATGCCTATATCGTATTTGCCTTTTTTTACTTTCCCGGCAAGCTCTTTCAGGTTAGGAAGTATCGGCTCCGGGTTTATCCCGCCGAAACCGGGATTATAAACATTGTGGATGGAATCGACCCTCGCCTTGCCGCCTTTTAAAAGATCCGCTATGTAATTATTGCCGGTGCCGTACATCGAATCGACGAGAATTTTAAGCCGTGTATTTTTGAGCAGCTTTGTATCGACGTATTTTTTGATAAATGCGAGGTGTTTCGGAATTATATCCTCGACCTCGATCATGCCTTTTGATTTCAGTTCTTCGAGCGGCTGATACGAAACTTCCCTTTTTCCGAGATATTCTTCGAATTTCTTTGTTATTTCGGGCATTGCGGAGCCGCCGTAATACGCCTTATATTTTATGCCGTTATATCTGGCCGGGTTGTGGCTTGCGGTTATCATGACGCCGCCGATGAGCCCCCTATCCTTAATGGTGAAGCTTACCGACGGGGTCGGCGCCGCCCTGTCGGAAAGGATCGTCTTTATGCCGTTCGCGGCGAGGACGCACGCGACAAGTTCCGCGTATTTTTCCGACAAAAATCTCGTGTCATATCCGACAACGACCCTTTTGTCCTTTACCCTCGATGCCGGCCCATCGTCATTTCGGACATAATCCGCTATCGCCTGGCCGACTTTCTTAACATTATCGAATGTGAAATCTTCGCTTATCACGGCCCTCCAGCCGTCTGTCCCGAACTTGATTCCGCCCATCATTTCCTCCTCGTTGATTCTAACCAGGTTAGACACTCAGGTCAACCTAATATCTAACCTGGTTAGATATTAGGCCCTCTTAACTTCCTGATCGCTTCCGCGTAGTCCTTCGTCCCGAATACCGATGTGCCGGCTACGATTATATTGGCGCCGGCCTTTATGACCTCGGCTGCGGTCGTCCCGTTCACGCCGCCGTCCACCTCTATGTCTTTCCTGAAAATCCTGCGAAGCTCTTCTATCTTGGCAACGCAGTCCGGCATAAATTCCTGTCCGCCGAAACCGGGCTCAACCGTCATCACAAGGACCATGTCCACCATCGGAAGTATCGCCGGGAGAGTTTTCAGGTCTGTTTTCGGCCTGATCGAAACTCCAACCTTCTTTTTGTAATACCTGATCAATCTGATAATTTCTTTCGGATCCGCTTCCACTTCTATATGAAAAGTTATGATATCGCTTCCGCATTTGGCAAAACGTTCTATGTATTTTTGCGGGTTCTTTATCATGAGATGCGTATCGAGCGGCAACTTCGTTACGGGCCTTATAGACTTCACGACGACCGGCCCCATGGTGATGTTGTCGACGAAATGGCCGTCCATGACGTCGATGTGTATCCAGTCGGCGCCGGCCTTCTCGACGGCCCTTATCTCCTCGCCGAGCCTCGAAAAGTCCGCGGAAAGAATGCTTGGAGCAATCATAATTTTTTGCATATCGTCCCTCTTATCGTTTAATTACTCATTACGCATTACTGATTACGAATTACGGATTTTTTTGAGACGCCATGGCGTAGATCCTGCCTATGTCTTCGATCGTAACGACGCCGACGGCCTTGCCTTCCTTCATTACCGGCAGCGCCCTCGCCGATTTTTCATGCATGATATTTTGTATCTTGATAAGCGAGTCCGTGTCTTTGGCCATGGGAAAATCTTTCGCCATTATCTCGCCGACGGCCTTATCCGCGCCAAAACGGTGCATGGCGGCCATTATGTCCTGCCGCGTGACGAATCCAACCATTTTGCCTTCGTCGACCACGGGAAAATCCTCCTGGTGCGAATGATAAACGAGCTCCAGCACTTTCCCCAGAGTCGTATCGCTTTTGCAGGTGTAAAAATCGCGAGGCAGTATATCGCGAACCTTGAATTTTTTCAAGGTTTCTTTTACGTCGACCTGCAGTTCCTCGTTCGATGCGGCCATATATATAAAAATAGCGATGACGACCAATATTATGTTGAAACGGATTATACCGAAGTACGCGAACGCAAGCGCAAATACGTGGCCGAAGTTCACGGCTATCTTCGTCGCTTTCTGGTATCCCAGCCAGTTGGCAAGTATCGACCTCAAGACCCTGCCGCCGTCCATCGGGAATGCCGGTATCATATTGAAAGCCGCAAGCATAAGATTCAACCAGTAGATATAAGCCACGGTCAGGGGCCATGTCCGGGCCGATAACGGATGAAATAGCACATCTTCGCCCAGCAGGAGCTTTAACGGATAGAAGAAAACTATAACAATAACAATATTCGATAAGGGCCCCGCGAGAGATATCAATAATTCCTGGCTTGGTTTCTCGGGCATCTTTGACATAGCGGCAATCCCGCCTATCGGCAAAAGAGTTATCTCCCGCACCTTTATCCCGAACCGTTTTGCCGCGAGGCTGTGGCAGATCTCATGCATCGTTACAAAAAAGAATACGCCGATGACGAGAAATACCCACTTTATGCCTCCGGGAAGCACCAGCAATAGAAGAAGAAAGAATGTGCTATGGATATTTATCGATATTCCGAAAACCGTGAATAACTTTATCGAACCCCTCATCCCGTTAGACCTCCAACCCAAACCGATATAACAATTTTAAGTATATATGTCTTATATACCATTTTGTACTGTATAACGTCCTGTTTTTATGAGGTCTAACGGGACTCATCTTATGCGTAGCTCCTCTCTGACCGCCTTATCGTCTTTAACAGGCCCGATGACGGAAAGATTGAGAGACTCATCTCTGAACATGCGCCCGGATACTCTCATAAGGTCATCCGCTGTCACTTTTTCGATACGCTCCAGAATATTTTTGACACTGAAATCTTTCTCGCCCGATATGACCTTCTCCCCGAGCCACAGCATATGGCTCATCGTATCTTCGAGCGCGAATAGGAGCTGCCCCTTATAATATTCCTTGGCTCTATGCAATTCCTCTTCCCCGACAGGCTCTCTCTTCATCCTCGCGAGCTCTTTTAAGATAATTTCAAGGGCCTTCACAAGCTTCTTCTCATCCACGCCGGCTGAGACGACAAACGCGCCGCAATCGTCATACTTTCTTATGCTCGAGGAGATCTCGTAGCACAGCGCCATCTCATCCCGCACCTTATGGAAGAGCCTCGACGACATATTCGCGCCCAAAATAATGTTTACCAGGCTCATAACGTGTTTGTCGGGGCTGAACCTGTCAAGGGCGTGAATGCCCAAGGCAACATGCGTCTGTTCCGTATCTTTCGCGAGAAGCTTGAATTCGGGCGCTTTCTGATTCAGTTTTACTTTGCTGAAAGCGGACGCTGTCCCTCCCCCGGCGGAGGAAAGATATTTCTTCGACAGCCCGACAAGCGCTTCTTCATCGATGCGGCCGGTGGATACAACAAGCATATTTTTAGGATTGTAATACTCATTTTTATATCCGATGATATCCTGCCTGGTGATCGCCTTCACGCTCCCGACGGTCCCGGCGAGCGGCATGCCAAGGGGCTGATCCGGCCACATCATCTCGGCAAGTATCTCATGGACATAGTGGGCGGGCATGTCCTTATACATATTTATCTCTTCTATTATCACGCCCTTCTCTTTTACCATCTCCTCTTCGGCAAGTCTCGGGTTCAGGATCATATCGCTCAATATATCAAGGCCAAGACCAGCGTCTTTCGAAAGGACCTTGACGAGGTAGCAGGTATGTTCTTCCGAGGTAAAACCGTTGAAGCTTCCGCCGCGGCCCTCTATCTCCTGTTTTATCGCCATCATGTCGCGTTTCGTCGTCCCTTTAAAGAGCAGGTGCTCCAGCATATGGCTTATGCCGTTATTCGACCGCGTCTCGTATCTTCCGCCGGCGCGTATCCATATTCCGATAGCGACACTCTCCATGTGGGCCATCGGTTCCGTCACTATTTTTAAACCGTTGTCGAGCTCATCACGCTTGTACATCAAATTATCCTTTCTTCCTCGAATCGAGATAACTCTGCAATATGACCTGCGCGGCAAGCTTATCGATAACTTTTTTTCTCTTGGCGCGGCTCATATCGGCTTCCAACAGGGCGCGCTCGGCCTGGACCGTCGTGAGCCGTTCGTCCCATGTCTTCACTGGAATAACTACGGCTTTTGTGAGGCTGTCCGTAAACTCGACCACCTCTTTGGTCTTCGCGCTGTAACTCCCGTTCATATTAAGAGGGAGGCCGACGACGGCCTCTTCTACTCCATTTTCTTTTATGATCCTTTTTATTTCGGCGAGGTCGTCGGCAAGCGACTTTCTTTGGATCGTGGCCTGCCCCTGGGCTGTGAGAAGGAGCTCGTCGCTCAAGGCTACGCCTATGCGTTTCGTGCCGACATCGAGAGCAAGGATTCTCATCCCGTTAGAAATTTTTCCTATTATTTTTTATTTGATTTAAGTACAGATTTCCAGTTTTCACATAAATAATAATGCCAAATTCTGTAAAATTTCTAACGGGACTCATAATATTTTTGTTACCTTTCCGTCTTCCAGGACAAAGCGCCTAGATTCGCGCTTCAAGACCGGTATAAGGCTCTCGAAACTCCCTATGTCATTCCAGCCATATCCGCCCTTTATGCAATACATATTACGCGCATGCTCCATAACAGCGTAATCAATAGATATGTCCGGCATATCTTTATAATGTTTGGCGCCCTTGCCTATCAGGGCATATATCCCGGGCGCGAATTTCCTGATAGCCTTCACTATCGTGCTTGCCCTGAATATAAACGCGCCCGCGTTCCATAAATAAAGCCCTGTCTTAACGTATCGTTTCGCGGTTTCTAAATCCGGCTTCTCGGTAAATTCCTCAACCTTATATACACCCTGTCCCCTGTCCCCTGAACCCTGTCCCCGGTCCCCTGTACCCAGAACCCTGTACCCGGAACCCTGTACCCTGATATACCCCAGCTGTGTCGAAGGCGATGCTGGTTTGATCCCAAGGGCAATGATGGCATCGCCTTTTTCCCTTATAAAACCTATTCCGCTTTTTATCGCAGCCAGATATTTATTCTTGCCGGTTATATACTGATCGGACGGCAATACCGCTATTATGCCGTCGCCAAACCTTTTTTTTATCGCATGCGCGGCAAGCGCTATTGCCGGCGCCGTATTGCGCGAAACCGGTTCAAGTATCAGGTTTCGTTTGCCGATATTGCGAAAATCTTTTTTGACAAGTTTCGCGTGGGACTTGTTGGCGACTACTACCATGTTTCCTTCGCCGATAAGGCCGGCAACCCTCTCCATCGTGTTCCTGAACATCGTCTTTCTATCACGGGTGACAGATATGAAAGCCTTGGGCCTTGCGCCGGTCGACAGCGGCCTTAACCGCTTGCCTTTGCCGCCTACTAATATGACGGCATAAACGTCATTAGTCGATGGTTTACGCATTATGAATGGCCTTAGCCAAGATGTTTGCAAATCGTGAAACCCGCGAAATAACATCCTTTTTTTCGCCGATTATCTTTACTATCGCGCTGCCTACTATGACGCCATCGGCGACGCTCGCGACCTCTTTCGCCTGGCCGGCATTCGATACGCCGAACCCTACCGCTACAGGTTTATCGGTAATAGATTTTATCAGCCTCACCCTGGATTTGAGTCCGGCCGAAAGCCCCGATCTCGCGCCGGTTACTCCGGTTAACGAGACATAATAGATAAAACCGGTCGAATTTTTGGCGATATTGGCTATTCTTTTCCGCGTCGACGTCGGGGCAGCCAGAAATATCGTGGAGATCCTGTTTTTCCTCCCCAGCCTTATGACCTCCACCGCCTCTTCCGCGGGAAGGTCCGGGATTATCAAGCCGTCGACACCGCATCGGCCGCAGGCTTTAAAAAATCCTGAAAGGCCGCAGCGCAAAACCGGATTATAATACGTCATAAACGCGATCGGAATATCGGCCTTCTTCCTGACAGCCGATACCGTTTTGAATATTTTCATGAGGTTCGTTCCTGATTTCAGCGCGCGCTGGGACGCCGCCTGTATGGTCGGGCCGTCCGCAAGCGGGTCGGAGAAAGGTATTCCGAGCTCAACAATATCCGCGCCGGCCTTTTCCAGCGCGATGACAAGTTTTTCGGTCACCGAAAGATTCGGGTCGCCTGCCGTGATATAGACAATGAAGGCCTTCTTCTTTCGTCTCTTCAATTCCTTGAATTTTTTATCGATGCGGTTCATCTTTAACCTCTTTTAACAGTATCGGATAATTCAAAAACAGCTCTTTATCCAGCAACACTTCGACCCAGTACTTTCCCGGGTTCGGGAAAACAAGATTGTTGAACCTCGAAATAAGCGTATGATGCCTGTCTATATCGCCGAGCTCGAAGGCCTGTTCGTCGGTTTCAAAAACGCTCTTTTTGTCTATGGGATTCACTATCCGTATCTTCTGCGTAAATGTCCCCTCGCCCTTGCACCATCTGTTCACGACGAATAGCGACGGATGCGTCGCGGGAAACTTCTTGGCGTTGATCGCTTCAAATAGCCCGATCAGTATGAACTTCCCGTTATCCTCCCGCCTCACATCGTCGCACAATACCGAGAACTGCAGATTCGGCTTAATCTTCATTCATCACCTCACGTAACCTGGCAAATCTAACCAGGTAGATTGTTTAACCTATTGACAATCGTTAAAAAATATCCCATACTTCTAGATAGACAACTCATCCGAGACCCGCTTAGTTAGCCGAAAGGTTATGAGTGGGTCTTGCGAAATTCTTATCGCCTTGTCACGGCAAGGCAGAACCAAATTTCCCTCTAGATATGTATCGGAGGGACTCTTTTTAGGCTTTTACTGCTAAAAGACGCTTATAAAACTTCAGCTTAAAAAAAGACCCACCTAACTAACCTTACGGTAAGCCCCATGGGCTCTTTCATTAGGTGGGTACCTTTAGTTCCAGTATTTTTAAATCCATTTAAAATATAGCACATAAATCGCCTATTGTCAAATCAACTCTTAATAATAAATAGTGCCATCACCGGCACCGAAATAATCGAATATACTCTTTACCTTATCCTTAATTTCAGCGTACGGGCGCCCCTCAACCTTACCCCAATTCCCCACTTTTTTGTAGATAGCCCAACTGCTATAGTCAACTGCCTGAAGACAATAGTGAGAATGCGAGCAATGATGATATATATAAAACGGCTTATTGGAAACCAGCTCTTTAATAGCTACTTTCAATCCTTTTTCTAATTCTTCCCTTTTCCCGACGCTGGGCAGGTTATCTGTAAATATAATAAGCTTATTAAAATCATGCCTTTTTAAAACATACTCTAGCAAAGTCGAAAAAACCTTTTTATATAATCTGCCAGGATTGTCCACCAAAGCCGGGTTCGTTTTCTGTTTTTCTATAACTACTGAATCGATCTCGTAGCCAGGCTCCTCTCTTAAGCAAGTAAACACTTTATCCCTAACGAATTGCTTGTCTTCTGAAGCATGAAATTCTGATATATCATGGCCTTCTTCCAAAAGCGCATGTCTTATCTTTGACAATTTTGCATCAAAGATATCAGGATTTTTCACCAAAAGCGAAGTAAAAACCAAATACTGAGTTCCCTTTTTACTAAAAACCCAATTACCTGACTCATCAAGAAATATATATCGCAATTCTTGTTAAACCTATATTTATGGCTATTATTCTTAACCTGACAATTCTAACCAGGTTAGATTATTTTTTATTTAAAGGATTCTACGCAAATATTAATCCCTCAGCTTTTTTGTGTAACAGTTTCTGTCGAGTCTCTGCAGCTTGAGTGCCATGTTTTATATGGTAGCGTATTCCTTCTTTATTACAAAACTTAATTACTAAATCTGAACAGTTGTTATAAAATTCTTTTGTATACCTGAATTCAGACGATTTAACATTATAATTCAACCTACCAAAAATAATTTTGTCTACAAAAGAAATGGAATTTAATAATTCTAGCAAATCTTGATTTATCAAATTAGGCGTAGGATATGGCTCCATACTAACCCACGTCTTTAATCCTTTCTCATGGAGATAACGCAACGATTCTATTCTATTATAAAAACCAGCCGCATTAGGCTCAAATCGTCGCCTGAAATCCTCATTAAGAGAGACTAATGTAATTCCATATTCATTGTCTATGCTAAATCTGTTCTTATCGGTAAGCTCCTGCGGAAAAAGTCCTTTTGTCAAAACCGTACATCGGATATCCTCGACATTTAGTCTTTCAATAATATTTAAACTTAAATCACTCACTTCCTTTTGTTCATACATAAATGGATCTGTTGAGAAACACATATGAACATAGTCTATTTTATTTCTATATTTAGGAATTTCTTTATCTAGTAATTCTAACGCATTAGAAACTATTTTGGGCTTACGCCATTCTTCATATGTTTTAATCACCCCGCATCTTTTTTTCATCATATAAGCATAGCATGGATATTTGCAACCGTGTGAACAACCCTCCACATGATTTAAACAGAAGTCGGCATATTCGACGCCGCTTTTATAAAGTAATGTTTTTCTCTCGATTGTTTTCATTTCTGTATCATGCCCGATTTTGCATATTTGTTAAAAATATGATCTACTATCTTCTTCGCAACTGGTTTTTGAGACGCAAAGAACAGATAATAAACAACGGCGTTCTTCGAATTCCGCATTGGTAAAGGCTCGGAAACATAGTTAAATTTCGCAATATTTCTTAACCTAGCTTGAAAGGCCTTTGCAATCGTACCGCCCTCTTCTTTTTCTATGTATCCAAATAAATTTTTGTTTGTAGTATATGCGATGTTACGCCAGGATTCGTCTCCCCAATACAAGGTCATCCGTTTAATATCGGCTTCGTCTACGCCCTCAAATTTATTCCAAAAAACATTTCTATTCATATCGGTTATTGGAAAATTTAGAAATATTTCTATAGTTTTCATTTCGCCGACCTTTTGTATAATTTTCCAATCCAAATGTAACCCATATGGATCCAAAAGACACAGGCCTCGCATGTAATCTTTATATTGAACTTTTGGTAATATTTTACTTGATAAAATTGAATTACAATCGCCGCGATAGACACTAACATTCTCCCTATTCCCAATCTTAGTTTTCAAATAATCTGACTTTGCAGGATCAAGATCGATAAAATAATAATGATAAAACTTTGGATTGACGGACAAAACTTTAAGCGGACTGCCAAGGATATCCTCGCCACTAGTTTTTGATTTATGCACTCCTGCTCCCGAAAACGCATCGATATAGACAGATTTTATGTAGTTTTGATGAGATAAAATTTTAGTATACTCTTTTGCGTAAGCCTCAATAATCTCAAGCTTAATTTCTGACCACATGCCAATTTTGTCAAACTCTAGCAACGCTTTTTTGCCCATTTTATTATCCTTTGAAAACTGTATTTTTAATGCTTTACAGTATATTCGATTGCTGTGAAAAATTTTAAAGAATACCCCTTACTATATCGATATCCTTATCGCCTCTGCCCGAGAGGCAGACGACGATGATTTTCGACTTCGGCAATTTCTTCGCGAGCCGCGACGCGTAATAGACGGCGTGCGACGATTCAAGCGCCGGGATAATCCCTTCGTATTCGGTCAGCATCTTGAAGCCTTCGAGCGCCTCTTTATCGGTGACCGCGGCGTATTTCGCGCGGCCCGATTCTTTCAGGAACGAGTGCTCGGGCCCTACGCCGGGATAATCGAGCCCCGCGGAGATCGAATGCGCGATCTCGATCTGACCGTCTGCATCCTGCAGGAGATAACCCTTCGAACCGTGCAGGACGCCAACCGAGCCTTTGCACAGGGTCGCCGCGTGATGAGGAGTATTCATGCCGAGCCCTGCCGCCTCGACCCCGATCATCTTCACGCTGTCTTTCAGGAACGCGTAGAATAGGCCCATGGCGTTCGACCCGCCGCCGACGCACGCGACCAGGTAATCCGGCAATCTGCCGAACAACGCCTGCGACTGGCGCCTTGCTTCCTTACCTATGATAGACTGGAAGTCTCTCACCATCATAGGATACGGATGCGGGCCCGCGACAGAGCCGATGACGTAATATGTCGAGCGGACGTTCGTGACCCAGTCCCTTATCGCTTCGTTCATCGCGTCTTTCAATGTCTTCGAGCCGCTCGAAACAGGAGTGACTTTAGCGCCCAACAGCTTCATTTTAAAGACATTTATCGCCTGACGCCTTATGTCCTCCTCGCCCATGAAAACTTCGCAGGTCAAGCCGAATAACGCGGCGACTGTCGCGGTCGCGACGCCGTGCTGCCCCGCGCCCGTCTCGGCGATAATACGCGGCTTTCCCATCTTTATCGCCAAGAGCGCCTGGCCGAGCGTATTATTTATCTTGTGCGCTCCCGTATGCAGAAGGTCTTCCCGTTTCAGATATATCCTGGCGCCGCCCGTTCTTTTCGTAAGCCTCCCGGCAAAATATAGCGGCGTGGGACGGCCCGCGTACTCTTTTAAATAATAATCGAGTTTTTTCCTGAAAGACCTGTCGGACTTCGATTTTGAATACGCCTTTTCAAGCTCATCGAGAGCCGACATGAGCGTCTCGGGCACGAATTTACCGCCGAAGATACCGTAATAGCCTGATTTATCTGGCAGCATTAGTCCAATCTCCTCACATTTTCGACGAATTTTTTCAAAAGCGTCATATCCTTTTTGCCGGGCGACGACTCTACGCCCGTCGAAACATCGACCGCGTAAGGCGCTACCTCTTTTATGGCGGCCGAGATATTCGCCGGCGTCAATCCTCCGGACAGGATCACGGGCCGCAAAATCTCGAAATCCTTCAATATCTTCCAGTCAAAAGCCTCGCCCGTCCCGCCGATCGAATCTCTTTTATAGGTATCCAACAGATAATAATCCGTATTATAATTATTTATTGCCTTGAGATCGTCCCTCTCTTTTAACCTGAATGCCTTTATGACCTTGAACCTGCCTCTGAAATAAGCGCAATACTCCGGCGTCTCGTCGCCGTGGAACTGCAGCATATTGAGGCCCGCGTCTTCCGCGGCATTCATGACAAATTCCATCGTTTCATCGACGAAAACGCCGACTTTGCCGATCCCGGGCCCAAGTTCGTTTATAATGTCTTCGGCCATGGCCGGGCTCACATATCGCTTAGAGTTTTTGTAAAAGACGAATCCCAGCATATCGGCGCCCAGATCCGCGGCGCCGACCGCATCGATCTTATTCGTAATTCCGCAAATTTTGATCCGCGTCATCAGTACCTCATTATCTCGCGCATCTTTGCCGCTATATCCTGAGACTCCATAAACACCTCGCCTATAAGAACGGCGTTCACGCCGAGCGACTTAAGGAACATCACGTCCTCATACGACCTTATCCCGCTTTCGGAAACCTTGATCTTATTTGCGGGGAGCATCCTTACAAGCTTCTGGGTCATGGAGAGGTCTATCTTAAAATTGTGAAGGTCCCTGTTGTTTATTCCGATTATGCCCGCGTCCGTGGAAAGCGCCTTCTCCACATCTTCCTCGTTGTGCACCTCCATCAATACTTCAAGGCCGAGAGAGGTTGCGAGATTATAAAAGCCCGTCATCTCACCGGCTGAAAGAAGCTCCGCTATCAATAGTATCGCGTCCGCGCCGCAAACGACGCTTTCGTAGATCTGGTATTCGTCGATAATGAAATCTTTTCTTAATACCGGAAGGGAGACATTCTCCTTCACCCTCTTTATGTATTCGAGCTTTCCCTCGAAGAACCTTTCATCCGTTAAGACCGATATGGCGCTGGCGCCGTTAGCCTGGTATGTGACGGCGATCCGCGCCGGATTAAAATCTCCCCTCAGGATCCCTTTAGACGGCGATGCTTTTTTGATCTCCGCGATCAGGTTAATATGGTGCGGGCGCGATATATTTTTCCTGAATGCGCTCTTCACGCATATAAGCTTCGCTTCTTTGACGAGCTCGTCCCGGGGCTTCAGGCGCTTCGCCTCTTCTATTTCACGCCTTTTTTCTTCTATTATCCGCGATAGTATCATCTATTTGTAAGCTCAATAAGCCTGAGTAATTTCTCCAAAGCATGGCCCGTGTCGATCGACGCGGCGGCAAGCTTCGCCCCTTCTTTAAAATTTTTTGCTCTGGAGCCGCAGACAAGAGCCGCCGCCGCGTTCAACAGGACGACGTCGCGCCGAGGCCCTCGATCCCCTTTTAAAACGGAAAGTATAATCTCGGCGTTCTCTTTCGCGCCCGCGCCTTCTATGTCGGCGGAATTAGAGCGTTTCAACCCGAACCGCTCCGGCGTTATAAAGTAAGTGCGGATTCTACCGCCTTTTAACTCCGAGACCTTCGTCTTTCCCGTAATGGTGATCTCGTCCAGCGCATCCATACCGTAGACGACGAAAGCCCTCCTGGCCCCGAGATTCTTTAACACTTGCGCAAGCGTTTCGGTAAGCCTGCCATCATAGACGCCGACCACCTGGCTTGCCGCATTGGCGGGGTTCGACAAAGGCCCGAGGATGTTGAATATCGTCCTTATGCCGATCTCTTTTCTCGGTGTAACGGCATATTTCATCGCGCTGTGGAATAACGGCGCGTACAAAAATCCTATCCCTATCTCAAGAATGCATCTCTGGACGAGGTCCGCGCCCACATCAAGTCTCACGCCGAGCTCTTCCAGGACATCCGCCGAACCGCACCGGCTGGAGGCGCTTCTATTGCCGTGCTTGGCGACCTTCAGGCCCGAGCCTGCCGCAACGAACGCGGCCGCCGTAGATATGTTGAAAGTGTCCGCGCCGCTGCCGCCGGTACCGCAGGTATCGATAAGGTCTTTACCGGCGTCGATATGGATGCTCTTCTCCCGCATAACTTTCGCCGCGCCCGTTATCTCGGTAACCGTCTCGCCCTTCATCCGGAGCGCCGTCACAAACGCGCCGATCTGCGCGTTTGTCGCTTTTCCCGACATTATTTCATCGAAAGCGGCGCGCATCTCGCCTTCGCTGAGATCGACGCCCTTCACAGCCTTCTCAATCGCTTCTCTTATCATTTATCACCTCCGCAACCTGCGGGATTGCTGTACGGCAACTTCTTTATATAAATGTTGGAAGAACTTTTTTTATTCTTTTTTTCGCGCTTTCACAATACTCTTTTGATATATCAATGCCAATATAGCGGCGCTTCAATTTAAATGCGACAAGCGTAGTAGTCCCTACTCCGTTGAATGGATCGAGCACAATGTCATCTTGATAGCTAAATAATTTCAGCAATCTAATGACCAAGTTTTCCGGAAACATAGCCGGATGATTATATTCTTTCATATTATGCTCGGGCGCGATGTCCCACTTAGCATAAACCCATTTCTTGAATTCATCTCCCGTAATGTCAATTTTGTTTTTTGCGCCTTCTTTTTTATGTGTTTGTTTACAAAATATCTCTACAAATTCCCACGTATATTTTAAGTAAGGCATACTTGGACTATTCCAACTTCCCCATGCGGTATATTTACAATTATAATTGTGTTTATCCCACAATATCTCACCTTTCCAAAGCAATCCCAGCTTCATTAATTGATTGGAAATTATATGGTGCGCTGGAATATAGTCTGAAAATAGCGGTTGAAGATTGACACAAATTCTACCCCCGGGTTTCAATACTCGCGCACACTCTTTCCATACAAGATTAAGTTTATCAAAATATTCTGTCCAATTTATCGTGTCTTTTTTTTCATCATTTTTGTACTCTAAACCAAAATTATATGGTGGAGATGTAACGATTATATCAACGGCATCATCGGGATAGCCTTTTAGCACAACTTCGCTATCTCCGCATATAATCTTATTAACCATTTTTGAAATATCCGACGCATAATTTATATGCGCAGGCGGTTCGAATACTTTATTAAGATGCTTGGTTCCGCCGCGCAACTTCTCTTTACCTATACGGTCTTTGACTTTCCTTTCCTTATTCAATAGTTTTGCGTCAGGATACTCTATCTCTTTTACATAATGAAGATATGTTTTCATATCATCTTGCCTTTTTTTATTCTTTCACGAACATTATACCAATCAGAGTTTATATGCGATTCCACCAGCTTAAATAAATCACAAACAACATCGGGATAAATAGAGCCGTTTTTATCATCTTTTCTTAAGACATATACTTGATCTATCTGAGAATATTTGGGATCTACGTCGAGGCTTACTTCATATGATTCTGTCACGATTATGAACATGCAATATGGGTTGCCTCTTTTAATCTTTTCTGCCGTTGAAACTGACCCTTCATACATTGTCTTGTCGAGGTATGTTTTACATTCAATGGATACTATAGGAACATAAATACTGTTCTCCTGCCAGTTCTGATTATTTGATACCCTCGACTTCAAAACAATTTCCTTCGAAATGGAAAAATCCTGGTCTTTGACATTTACCACTATGTTAGACTTTTCTTCGAGCTTGTCAATATTCGGAGGCGCAAAGTAAAGATTGGTATATGCTTTAGTTCGCCCCCAGTTAATATTTTTACCGCGGAGTTTGCCTATATCCTTAAATAGATAGTACATAAATTCTTCTAGTACGGATGAATGTAGCTGCGATTGAGACGTAAATCCTAATCTATTACCTGCCTCCTTTTTGAATTGCGGCTGCTCGATAAAGGTTTTGTAATCATTTAATAGTTTAACTTTATTTTTTATATCAGATTCGTTAGTACCGGCGATTTTCAAATTATCCTGCTTCCACTTCTCATATGATGTTTTTATCTCGCGTAATAATTTCCTATTGTTCGAATTTTTCTCTATGTCGATTTTATGATACAGGTTATCGCCATGAATAAAGTTACTCATTGTCCCTCCTGTTATAGTACTTTTCTATAGGCATATTCTACTGTATTGAAAAATTTTAGAGATCCAGAAAATTCTTCAGTATCTTCTTCCCATCCGGAGTCAATATCGACTCCGGATGGAACTGGACGCCGTAGATGGGATAGGCCTTGTGCCGCAATCCCATTATCTCTTTATCTTTCGTCTCGGCCGTTATCGTTAAGGCCCCGGGAAAAGTCTTCCGCTCAACTACAAGCGAATGGTACCGCGTCGCCTCAAAAGGATTCGGGACTCCTTTGAACACCACCTTGCCGTCGTGGAATATCTTCGACGTCTTGCCGTGCATGAGGGATTTCGCGCCTATTATACGGCCGCCGAATACTTCGCCTATTGCCTGATGGCCCAGGCAGACGCCCAGGATGGGAATCGATTTACCGAAAGTCCTTATTACGTCCTCGGAAATACCCGCGTCTTTCGGCTCGCCCGGGCCGGGTGAAATGACTATTCTTTCCGGCTTCATCCTGTTTATTTTACCTAAGGTTATTTTATCGTTTCGATAAACTTCAAGGCCGGCGCCGAGTTCCCCGAGATACTGGACGAGGTTATAGGTAAACGAGTCGTAATTATCGATAATGAGGATCATTTTGCTTCTCCTGTCTCGGCCATCTCTATCGCCTTCAGTAAGGCCCCGGCTTTGTTTAAAGTCTCCTGGTATTCGCGCCCGGGGTTAGAATCCGCCACAACGCCGCCGCCCGCCTGGATATAAGCGGTATTGCCTTTTATAAGTATCGTCCTTATCGTTATACATGAATCGAGATTACCCGAAAAACTGAAGTAGCCCACGCTTCCGGCGTAGGTCTTGCGCTTCCTATTCTCAAGCTCATCTATTATCTCCATCGCGCGGACTTTCGGCGCGCCGGTGACGGTACCCGCGGGAAACGCGGCCTTCAGGACATCGAAGGCGTCTTTCCCTTTACTCAAAGTGCCCGAGACATCGCTTACTATATGCATCACGTGCGAATACTTCTCTATCGTCATGAGTTCCGAGACCTTGACGGTTTTGAAATTGCACACCCTGCCGACGTCATTCCGTCCCAGGTCGACCAGCATTATATGCTCGGCCCTTTCCTTCGGATCGGCAAGGAGATCGCGAACAAGCCTTTCGTCTTCCTCCTGGCTCGCGCCGCGACGCCTTGTTCCGGCGATAGGCCTCAACTCCACCTTGCCGTCCTCACACCGCACCATCACCTCGGGGGACGAGCCTACAAGCGTAAAACCGCCCAGCTTCAGGTAATACATATACGGCGAAGGGTTTATTGAGCGCAGGGCCCGGTATATCCGGAACGGATGCGTATCGATAGAAACCTCAAGCCTCTGCGACGGCACAACCTGTATGATATCGCCTTTTCTTATATAAGCTTTTGCCTTCTTCACGACGGCTTCAAATTCCGTCCTGGTGAAGTTCGATTTGAATTTCAACGGAAGCGCTCTTCTTTTCGCGCGAGACGCGTATTTATCCGCGCGCGGAGCTGTTTTAAGCGCCCTGACAATACGGCCGATCTTTTTTACGGATTCGTCGTATGCCTTCGCCGGGCTTCCCTTAATATGGGCGTTCGACACGATCTTCACCTTATGGTCGACGTGGTCGAATATCAATATCGTGTCCGTCAGCATGAAGACAGAATCGGCAACCTTGAGGTCATCCGGGTTCTTGTCCGGTATCTCTTCTATGAATCGCACTATGTCGTACCCGAAAAATCCGACGAGGCCGCCGCAGAATCTCGGAAGGCCTTCCGTTCTTACGAATTTATATTTTGAAATTATTTTGCGCAGCTCCTCTATGGGGTCTTCCGCCCTGTAGGACTTCGTCCGGTTTCCCTCGCGCAAAGTAACGGTATTTCCATTACTTGAGATTACAAGCGACGGGTTACTGCCGAGAAAAGAGTAACGCGCGATCCTCTCCCCGCCCTCGACAGACTCCAGGAGAAACGAGTAATCGCCCTCGTCTATCTTCGAGTAACACGATAGCGGCGTCTCGAAATCGGCTATCATCTCCCTGTAGACGGGTATGAGGTTGCCCTGCTTCGCCAATTTAACGAATTCTGACTTGCCTGGATAGTACATTATTTGTATACCTTTAACGGATCGAATACGCGTTTGCCGGCAACCTTAAACGTCCCGTCTTTTTTCAATACTCTGAAGTAGCATGTGAAATACCCGTTGTGGCAGGCGGCGCGTTTCTGTAATACCTTGAATAGAAGCGAATTGCCTTCGCAGTCTATCGCAAGCGACTTCACCGTCTGCGTACAGCCGGATGTCTCGCCCTTCAGCATGAGACGGCCCTTCGAGCGCCGGAAAACGTAAATCTTGCCTTCGCCGAGAGTCTTAAGAAGCGCATCGCTCGTCATGTAGCACAGGGTCAGCAATTCCTTCGATTTATAATCCTGGATGATCGCGGGGATCAACCCGTTATCATCGAATCTAATGTAATCTAAAATTTTATCGGTATTCACCCCGCACCTTCTTTCTATTTCATAAATAATTTATTTTTCCCACTCTGATAATATCTACACCACAAATAAGAAGGTGCGGGGTTCATAGTCTCATCGCCACTTTCTTTTTTTGTAAATAGCTTTTTGCCTCGCGCACGCTATACTCCCGATAATGGAATATCGACGCGGCGAGCACGGCGTCCGCTTTGCCTTCTGTCAACGCCTCATGTAAATGTTCCAGATTCCCCGCGCCGCCGGACGCTATCACCGGAATACGGGCCGACTCGCTGATTCTTCTCGTCAACTCTATGTCGTAGCCTTCCCTGGTCCCGTCGTAGTCCATGCTCGTCAGAAGTATCTCTCCCGCGCCAAATCGTTCCATCGACTTCGCCCATTCTACGGCATCGATGCCGGTCGGCGTCCTGCCGCCGTTTATAAAAACTTCCCAGGATTGCCTGGAGCGGGTCTTAACTTTACATTTCGCGTCGATGGCCACAACGATACACTGGCTGCCGAACCTCGACGACGCCCTTTTCACAAATCCCGGCTCTTTCACCGCCGCCGTATTGATCGATACTTTGTCGCATCCGGCGGCGAGGAGGTTCCTTATGTCGTCTATGGCGCGTATTCCTCCCCCGACCGTAAACGGGAGGAATACCGTATCGGCGACTTTCCCGGCAAGCTCGATGGTAGTCTTCCGCTTTTCGCAGCTTGCGGTGATATCGAGAAAGACGAGTTCATCCGCGCCTTCTTTGTCATAGAACCTGGCATTCTCGACGGCATCGCCGGCGTCTCTTAAGTGTATGAAGTTGACGCCCTTAACGACCCTGCCGTCTTTTATGTCCAGGCACGGTATTATTCTTTTTGTGAGCATATACGCATCGCTTCGTTTAGATCGATCCTGTTCTCATAAAGCGCTTTTCCGATGATCATTCCCTTCAACCCGTTCTTCTCGAGCAATTTCAGTTTTTTAACATCCTCGATGCTCGAGACGCCGCCCGCCACAATAACATCCAGGTTGGTCGCGCCAAGGACCTCTTTAATGCTTTCGATATTCGGCCCTTCGAGCATGCCGTCTTTCGATATATCGGTATAATTAACCGTCTTTATGCCGGCATTTTTTATGGCCGCGAGAAGATCTTTTACCCTGACCTTCGTTTTCGATACCCAACCGTCAGTGTGGACGTACCCATCCTCTGCGTCTATCGCCACCACGATCCTCTCTTTGAATTTCTTCGCGATAGCGTTGAGAAATCTTTCGTCGAGCGCCCCGGTGCCTATAACGGCCCTGTCGATACCTGAATTAAGGACAAGGTTCACTCCTGCCGCATCCCTGATACCGCCGCCGAGCTCTATCCCGGGTTTTACCGACTTTGCCATTCTTTCAACGACTTTCAGATTTTTCAGCCTGCCGCTCAATGCGCCGTCTAAGTCGACGACATGGATCATGCCGACACCGGATAACGCCCACCTCCTGGCTATCTCTATCGGATAGTCCGAATAGACCGTCTCCCTGTCGGCCATCCCCTGCGTAAGCCTGACAACCTTGCCGCCCTTTATGTCTATGGCAGGTATTATTATCATTTTAATCTCACGAAATTCTCAAGAATCTTCAGCCCGACCGATTGGCTCTTTTCAGGGTGGAACTGAAATCCGTAAATGTTATCTTTACAAACTCCGGATACGAATTTTATGCCGTAATCGGTTGTCGTAAGCATTACGCTCTTATCCTTCGGCAAAACATAATACGAATGCACGAAATACATGTAAGAATTTTTAGGCACACCTTTCAATATGCCGGCCCCCGGACTCTTGCCACCTGCCCCTTCTATGCAATTCCAGCCCATATGGGGAACCTTGAGCCGCTTATCCTTGAACCTGAATCTCTTCACCCCGCCTTTCAACAAACCAAGCCCCTTCACTCCGGGCGCCTCTTCGCTCTTCTCGAACAGCAGCTGCAATCCGAGGCACAGGCCAAGAAAGGGCCTGCCGTCGGCTATCGCGTCCTTGATCGGCTCGACAAGCTTAAATCGCTTCAACCCCCTCATTGCGTCGCCGAATGCGCCGACACCCGGGAATACCAGCTTGCCGCACTTCTCAAGATCGGCCGGTTTAGACGTGACAAGAGCCTTCGCGCCTGTGACTTCGAGCGCTTTTTGGACACTGCGAAGATTCCCCATCCCGTAGTCGATGACTGCGATCACGCCCATTTAATCAATTGTCCCTTTCGTCGAAGGCACACCCTTCCGCCTGGCATCGATCCCGGTCGCCTCATCGAGCGCGATGCCGAACGCCTTGAAGACGGCTTCCAATACATGGTGAAGGTCGTTACCCGAATATATCTCGATGTGCAGGTTGATATTCGCGTTCTTCGCGAATGTATCAAGAAAATCCTTGCCGTCTTCGATCGAATAGCCTTCCGAGGCAAGTGATGCGGCGTAAGCCGGCACCCTCCAGATAAACGCATACCTGCCGCCGATATCGATCACGGCCTTTGCCTCAGCCTGATCCATAGGCACTTCCTTTGAACCGTATCTTTTTATCCCGCTGCAGTCACCGAGCCCCTCTTTGAAGGCCTTGCCGAGGCATATCGCAACATCCTCATTGGTGTGATGCGTGTCGACATTCAGGTCGCCCTTGGCCTTTAACGTTAGATCGAACAATCCATGAAACGCGAAAAGCGTCAGCATGTGGTCGAGGAATCCGATCCCTGTCTTTATATCGGCCTTGCCCTTGCCGTCGATCGCCAGTTTCCCCGATATGTCGGTCTCTGTTGTTTTTCTTTTTATATTAGCGCCGCGTATCTTCTTCGGCATATGCCCCTCTCTCTTTCTAACCAGGTTAGACCTTGCAGCAACCTGGCAGATCTAACCTGGTTAGAAATTCTTACTCGAACCTTACCTTAACCGAATCCAGGTGTTTCGACAGTTTCTCGATCCCGGCGATCTTCTCGAGCGGCTCGCGGATCTTCTCGAGCGCCCTCTTCGTATATGAGAGGATGTGCGAGCTCTTATAGAAGTCCGATAACCCCAGCCCGGAGAAGAATCTCGCGCTCCCGCCTGTCGGAAGGACGTGGCTCGGGCCCGCGACATAATCGCCGACCGCCACCGGCGTATACGGGCCGAGAAATATCGCGCCGGCATTCGTTATCTTCTTCGCTATTTTCTTGGGATTACTCGTCAATATCTGTAAATGTTCCGCGGCAAGCATATTCGCGACATCGGCCGCCTCATCCATGTTCTTGACGAGGATCACATAGCCTTTGATATTCTCTTTCTTAAGCGCCTTTGCCAATTTTTTCGAGTTCGTTATTAAAATCGCGAGCCCCATAAAGTGCTCCGCCTGCGCCTCGAGGTCCGCCTTTATAAAATTGATGTTCGAAAGCTGGTTCGCTATTATAACGACTTCCGTCGGGCCGGCAAGCATATCGATATCGCAGTATCCGAACACCTGCCGCTTGGCCTCGGTGACATACGCGTTGCCGGGGCCGACTATCTTATCCACCTTCTGGATAGTCTTCGTTCCGAACGCGAGCGCCGCGATGGCCTGGGCGCCGCCTATCTTGTATATCTCATCGACCTTCAGAAGGTCCGCGACTACCAGGATGTGCGGATCGACCGATTTATAAAGGTTGGGCGGTGTTACCAAAACGATCTTCTTCACGCCCGCCATTCTCGCCGGAATGACGGTCATGTAAACGCTCGACACCAGCGGCACCGTTCCGCTGGGGACATACACTCCCACCCTGTCAAGCGACGAAATTTTCTCGCCCAGCAGCACTCCGTCGGCGTCTTTGATCTTCCAGGATTTCTTCAGCTGTTTTCGGTAAAATTTGTTTATATTGTCAAGGACGACTTTAAGGGTCGATACAAATTCCGGTTTTATATCCTGATAGGCGCCGGACATCTCGCATGCCGAGACCCTGAGGTCTTTAGGCGCGAGCTTGACGCGGTCGAACTTCCGCGTATATTTTATGACCGCCTCGTCGCCGCCCACCTTCACGTTCTCCAGGATCTTCCGCACGCTCCCGGATATGCGCTTATTGCGCCCGGAACCTCTCTCGCAAAGTTTCTGGAATTGTTTTGAGCCTACCCTTACGAGTTTCATTTGAGCCTCTCCTTTATAATTACTGAAATTTTACTCATAGCGTCCGCCAATTTCGCGGGCGATTTTCCGCCGCCTTGAGCGAAATTCGGCTTTCCGCCGCCTGCGCCGTCGATAAATCCGGCCAGAAGCCTGGCAATCTCACCCGCCGAAACACTCTTTTTCACGATATCGTCCGTGACCGACGCAATAAAAGATACCTTGCCGTCATTTTGCGTGGCGAGGATCACGACCGCGGACTTCTCTTTTTCTTTAATTTTATCGCTTAAGGCCCTCAGGCCTTCCATATTTATCCCGCCTATAATTTCAGTTACGACCCTGGCGCCGCGATAGGCTTTCGCCCTGGCGATAAATATATCGAGATTCGCGGCCTCCTCTTTAAGCCTCGCGTCCATCCGCTTCTTCTCTTCAACTTTGCGGCCTTCGGCCTCAAGCCTTCGCGCTTCGGCCTCTTTCTCGCGGGCGATCCATTCTTTCGCGGCAGCGCCTGTGACCGCTTCGATGCGCCGCACGCCGGAGGCGATAGAGCTTTCGCCCGTGATCTTGAATATGCCTATCGCTTTCGTATTATCGACGTGCGTACCGCCGCAAAGCTCTTTCGATATATCACCCACGCTCACGACGCGCACCCTGTCGCCGTATTTTTCGCCGAATAACGCTATCGCGCCGTCTTTGCGCGCGCAATCGATATCTTTTATCTCTTTCTTAACGGGAATCGCCTTTTTTATATTTTCGTTAACCAATTCCTCAACACGCGCGACCTCGCGTTCTTCCATCTTCTTCATATGAGTAAAATCAAACCTGAGATGCCCGGCGTCAACCATGGAACCGGTCTGCTTTACATGCTCTCCCAGGACCTTGCGAAGCGCCGCCTGCAAAAGATGGGTCGCGGTATGATTTGCCATAATTTTTTTTCTAACACCCTCGTCTATCTCAACCTTCGCCGTCTCGTCTTTTGATATTTGCCCCCGCAGCATTTTGCCGATATGGACGATCGTCCCGCCAATCTTTTTGGCGTCTTCAACTTCCATTGAACCGGACTCAGTCTCGATCCTGCCCCAATCGCCGGCCTGGCCGCCGGATTCACCGTAAAACGGCGTTTTGTCCAAAATCACCCCGCCGCCTTCGAGTACAGCCAGGACCTTCGCCTCGGCATGCGCCTTCTCATAACCGAGAAATTCCGTCTTCAATCCGAGCGCCTCGACCTTCCCGGCAAACGTCTCCGAAAATATCTCGCCTTTTATTTTAGTCTTGGCGCGCGACTGATCCCTCTGTTTATCAAGAAGCTTCTCGAAAGCATCCTTATCTATCTTCAATTTAAATTTTTCGGCAATCTCTTCCAGCATCTCATAAGGCATTCCATAGGTATCATAAAAGTTGAACGCGATCTCAGCAAGTTTACCGGCTCCTTCGGCCCCGGCCATATCCGCAAAAGCCTCTTCGACTTTCGGAAGCTGCGTCTCGACCACATTTATAAAATTCTCTTCTTCTTTCTTAACAATAAGCGCGATGTCGTCCCTCTTTGTCTTTAATTCCGGGTAGGCGGCGCCCATAACCCGGGAAACCGCGCTTACCAGTTTATACAGAAACGGTTCCTTGATCCCCAGGTCGCTTGAGTATGCGCTCGCGCGCCTGATCAATTTTCTGACAACGTATCCGCGTTCTTCGTTCGACGGCATCACGCCGCCCGCGATACAGAACGTCGCCGCGCGGATATGGTCGGCGATCGCGTTGACTTTCGGTGTCAGGTTTTCGGTGTTCGGCGTTTGGGCGCCGATAACCGATAATCGATAATCGATAATCGACTCAACTATCGGCTTGAATATATCTATTTCAAAGTTGCTGCACACGCCCTGCATTACCGATGCCAGCCGCTCTAACCCCATTCCGGTATCGATATTCTTTGCCGGAAGCGGTTTCAGTTTTCCGTCCGCCTGCCTGTCAAATTGCGTAAAGACGAGGTTCCAAACTTCGAGATCCTTATAATATATCTCGGAGCATGGACCGCAGGGCCCGTTCGGCCCTTTCGTCGGCGCCTCGGCAGGCCAAAAATTTTCCTTCTCTCCGAATTTCTTAATCTTCGCCGGCGGTAATTCAATAACATCTTTCCATATGTCATAGGCTTCCATATCGTCCTCATATACGGAAACCCACAGGTCATCTTTCTTTAGCTTCAACTCTTTTGTAAGAAACTCCCATGCCCATTCGATAGCCTCTTTCTTGAAATAATCGCCGAATGAGAAGTTCCCGAGCATCTCAAAGAACGTGTGATGGCCGCTCGTCCTGCCGACATTCTCAAGGTCGCCTGTCCTCAGGCATTTCTGGCTCGAGACGGCGCGCTTATAAGTCACGTTGCGGCCGAGAAACTTCTCCTTGAACTGGTTCATCCCCGCGCCGGTGAATAGAAGCGTCGGGTCATCCTTCGGAACAAGCGAATCGCTCGGGACGATCGTGTGGCCCCTGGACTTGAAAAATTCCAGAAATGTATTTCTTATATCATCGGTCTTCATCCGGAATATTTCCCATGCCCGCCAATTCCTGGGTTATCCTGCGGATTGTATCGTACTTGAACCCGCGCCTCAGCAAAAAATCATAAACACGCTTCAGCGCTTTTCGCTTACCTGTGCCGAGCGAAGCCGAGGCATCCAGCTTCTGAAACCGCTTATATCGTTCATTGGCCATACTAAAAGCCGTCTCGTATTCATCGTAATCTTTCGCCTTGTCCTGCAGGGTGGCTTCGATAACCGAATCATTTACACCTTTTGATTTCAGCTCGTGCTTCAGGATAACGTCGCCCATCGGATTCATGTGCATCCGGGATTCCACCCAGAAGCGGGCAAACTTCGCGTCGTCGATATTGCCTGTCCTTTTAAGGTCGCCGACGACACCGTCTACCACAGTGTCGTCATAACCTTTGAGCTTCAGCCTCTGCCTGATCTCCGCTTCGCTCCTCGGCCTCGTGCGCAGGAGCAGGTATGCGTTGTTCTTCGCCCGAGTTTTTATCTTATCGTTTTCCACTTTTACTATACGCTAAACGCTGTCCGCTATACGCTATTTAAGCGCCTTCTCGTATATCTCTTTTTCGATCTTCGCCATAACCTTCGGGTTCTCTTTCAGGAATACCCGCGCGTTCTCTTTGCCCTGGCCAAGTTTTTCCTCGCCGTAAAGCACCCACGCGCCCGACTTCTGCGTCACGCCGAGAGTCTCCGCCATGTCGAGGACGCTTCCGGATTTCGAGATGCCCTCGTCGTACATTATGTCGAATTCCGCTTTCCTGAACGGCGGGGCCACCTTATTTTTGACGATCGACGCCCTGACGCGGTTACCTACGACCTCCTCGCCCTTCTTCAGCGAAGCGATGCGCCTCAGATCGATTCTGACGGAAGCGTAAAATTTGAGCGCCCGGCCGCCGGTCGTAGTTTCGGGGTTGCCGAACATGACCCCGATCTTTTCCCTGATCTGATTGATAAAGATGACACAGGTCTTCGACTTGGATATGCAGCCCGACAGCTTCCTGAGCGCCTGGCTCATCAGCCGCGCCTGTAATCCCATGTGGCTATCGCCCATGTCGCCCTCGATCTCAGCCTTGGGAGTCAACGCCGCGACCGAATCCACTACAATAACGTCTACCGCGTTAGATCTTACCAAAGTCTCAACTATCTCAAGCGCCTGCTCGCCCGTATCCGGCTGCGACATGAGAAGATTATCCAGATTTACCCCGATCTTCTTCGCGTATGCCGCGTCAAAGGCATGTTCGGCATCGATAAACGCCGCCTGTCCGCCCAACTTTTGAGCATTGGCAACTATGCTTAAAGTAAGCGTAGTCTTACCGCTTGATTCGGGGCCGAATATCTCTATAACCCGTCCGCGCGGCACGCCTCCCACGCCAAGCGCTATATCGATAGTGGCCGATCCGGTGGAGATCGCGGGCACATCGAGCTTGAAATCCTGGCCGAGCTTCATTATCGTCCCTTTGCCGAACTGCTTTTCTATGTGGTCCAACGCCAGATCGAGCGCCTTCAGCTTCTGTTCCTGCGAAACATCCTTCTTCTCTTCTTTCGCAATTTCCTTAACCGCTTCCTTCTCCCTTGCCTTCGTCTTTACCATTTTCCGGCTCCTTTTGCGTTTTGCGTTCATAACCATTAATATAATTATATTACATTAGAAGCTATATTATACATATATCACCCCCTTCCTGTAAAGCGATTTCCTGGTGATTTTCCTGGTGATTTTACCGCCGCCGCTACGGATGAAAGCCTATCTTAGGTTTCGGCTTTGCCGGCGGCGGTTCCATAAGCTTCTTTATCGCCTTAAAAACAATCCCGAACTGCTTATCATACTTCTTCTCCATGTCCTCGATTTTGTGCTTCAAGCCCGCGTAGGTCAAGCCTACGCGCCTCAATCCTACAAATGCGCGCATGATCTGGATATTGACTAAAATAGCCCTTTCGCTATTCAAGACGCTGGATAACATAGCAACACCTTGTTCGGTAAATACGTACGGAAAGTACTTAATATTTTGCCCTTGTTTCAAGGTCGCAATTTGCGACCTTGAATCCAATACTCTGGATTGAAGCGTAATGACTTCTTCTTTCGTCAACTGAAACATAAAGTCCTCGGGAAACCGCCTCATATTACGCTTCACCTGTTCATTGAGCCGCTTTGTCGGCACCATGTAAAGTTCGGCAAGATCTGCATCCACCATTACTTTCTTACCCCTAAACTGAAAAATTCTATTTTCTATCTTTTCAATCGGCACTAACATTTCCATTAACACTCCCTTCCAGGTAGTCACAATTTGTGACCACCTTAATGTTGTCCTCTTAAGGTGCCAAAATGGCACCTCAAGTTGCTACTTGCCCCCATATATAAAGACGCTTTTTTCGCCAAAATTATTGCAACTATTTTAAAATAAGTGTATACTCTCACCATATGAACGCGGAAATCATCTCGATCGGCACGGAACTTCTGCTCGGGCACATCGTCAATACCAACGCCGCTTTTTTATCCCGGAAACTCGCCGAAATTGGGATAGACGTCTACCACACCTCTGTGGTCGGCGATAATCCCGGCCGCCTTACCCATGCCATAAAACAGGCGGTTCATCGTTCTGACATCGTAATTATGACGGGCGGCCTCGGCCCGACCGTAGATGATATCACCGTCGAAACGATCAATGCGCTTCGGCCTGAAAATATAAAATGGATTAAAAATAAGGCCGGAACGGCTCCCGGCCTCGTAACCGAATATCGCGGCAAGATTATCGTCTGCCTGCCCGGCCCGCCGCGGGAGCTGGAGCCGATGTTTGACAAGGCTATTCTCCCATACCTCCGTAGGGGACGTTTAAACGTCCCCTGCTCTGTGGATAACTGTCGTTCCTGGATAATCAAATCCCGAACGATAAAGATTACGGGCTTACCTGAATCACTGGTAAATAATAAGGTAAAAGACCTTTTGAAATTGAGGCCTCCGACGACTGTCGGCATTTACGCGAAGCTCGGGCAGGTCGAATTGAAGATAATGTCCAAGGCGAAGAACGAGAAAGAGGCGGGGCGGGCGATCGCCTCGATTGAGCGAAAGATCCGCTCGCGCCTCAAAGATCACATCTTCGGATACGATGACGAAACTCTCGAAGGCGCGGCCGCCAAACTACTGACCGGGAAGAAAAGGACGGTCGCGGTCGCCGAGTCCTGCACCGGCGGGCTTCTATCGAACAGGCTTACCAATATCAGCGGAAGTTCGAAGTATTTCATAATGGGGCTTATCGCTTATTCGAACGAGGTAAAGAAAAATATCCTCTGCGTAGATCCCGAAGTTCTGAAAATTTACGGCGCGGTATCGAAACAGGCCGCCGGCCAAATGGCTTTCGGAATAAAGTTTCTTGCGGGAACCGATATTGGCGTCGGTATTACAGGCATCGCCGGCCCTAAAGGAGCGACAAAGTCAAAACCTGCGGGATTGGTCCATATAGCCCTTGCTATTGGCAACAGGTTAATAACGCGTGAATTGAGATTCAGAGGCTCACGGGAAGAGATTAAGTTCCAGGCCTCGCAAACAGCGCTGGATTTGATCCGCAAAAACATCTAATATTGCGGATAACTTCATAAATAATTTTAAAAAGAGGTGCCAGGCACCTTATTTTTATGCGGACATTTATCGCAATAGAACTCTCCGATGAAATCAAGGACACCCTCGCCCAGATCCAATCCCATCTGAAATACGCCGGCGCTGACGTGAAATGGGTCGAGAAGGATAATATCCATCTCACGCTGAAATTCCTCGGCGAAATAGACGAGAAAAAATGCGAGAAGGTCAAGGCTGTTCTCGACGAAATCGCCAAATCCGTAAAACCCTTCGAAATATCGATAAAAGATATCGGGGCTTTCCCAAAGATGGAATTTCCGCGGGTAATCTGGGTAGGTCTCGACAAAGGCGCGAAAGAATCGACAGAGCTGGCTGCAAAGGTAGACGAGTCGCTTTCAAAGCTCGGCTTTGACAGGGGAACCCGCCCTTTTGCTGCGCACTTAACCGTCGGCCGCGTCCGCTCGCCGAAGAACAAAGAGGCGTTGAAAGAGAAAATCATGGGCTGTGGGGAACGGGTTACAGGTAACGAAGAAATTTCTTCGGTAATTTTGTTCCAAAGCACCCTCACCCCGGCCGGCTCCATCTACACTAAGCTCTACGAGGCAAAATTTGCGGGCTAATCCTGTTTATTGCGGAATAAAAGGGTCACGCCCATTTATTTCTTATGCTCAGGCCGCTATCAACGCCGCGGCTACATTGTTATAATCCGGCCTATCGTACGGCTCAGCCGGCCTGTATGAGAGTATGCCTTTAAGCAGCCTTGCCACGTCACCCGTCATAATAGCCTCTATATAATCCGCGGCGGCCACATCATCGGCTAACTTAAAGTGCGTCTTTATATAAAAACTCAGGACCTGATATATCGATGAATCTCTGGTTATATCTCTACTGATGCGCCTTGCCAGGAGCATCATCGCATAGGTATCGAGCTGGAACTTCTCGCGATACGAATCTTTATCGCTTCTTGCGTTCAGCAGGGTCCAGGCATTGGCCCTGATAAACCTGATGCCTGCCCCCTTCAGCCTGTCAAGCTCTGCCTCTTCTAAACTATCCGGAACGAGGGCTATCGTCCTATTTTCAACACCCTTCGCTTTGGATAAAATATTTTCAACAAATTGCGCGGGGTTCGAGCCGCTTACCCTGTCAAGATTAAACCTGTCGCCATACTTTAACCTGTGCGCCTCTAATTCACCGTTGGCGAAAAACTCCGATGTCAAAAGAAGCGTGTAACGTTCTTCCGGAAACGTGGGAATGTCTCTCCCTGCTTTCGCGGCAAGCCGTTCCATCGCTTCCAGCGCAACAGGTTTGACTTTTATATAACCGGGCACGTTTATCTGTATGTCCGGAGAAAGCGGAAGATGAGCAAGAAGCGCGGCCCTGCCTTCAGCCGACGGCATTATGTAGAAACCTATCCTGTCTATCCTGTCAATGACCAAATAACCATTTTCTCCGTCAAGTTTTACAACTACGTAATCCGCCGGGTTAATCCCATCATCCTTCCTGACGTAATCTGCCCTGAATTTCACGGCCGCATAATAATCAAACAACACTCTCGTTTTCTCGGGGCCTTCTCCAATCGTTTTTCCTCCGACGGGTAATCCGAAATATTTCGCGAGCTGTATCCTCATAAAGGCCGGGACGGCGGCATAATCCGCGGAACTCAAAAAGTTCATGCCCTCCGGTGTAAAGCTCAACATCCGGCACATGCCGGACAGCTCCGTATAAAGACGATCGACTTTCGCCTCGTCTTTCTGGAAAGGCAATAAGCTGCCCTCTTTCACATACGAGGCTATCGCTTCGCGCAGCTCCTCCGCGGCCTTTTTATACTGTTCTCCCGCGATCAGGCCCGCAAAATCTGTGTTTGCCTGCTGTGCCTGCGCGTCCTCGGTAGGGGTTTTTGCGGCGGCGGTATCCCTCATGTGGTCCAACGCCCATCTTACGCCGATGAGCACATCGGGACAACCGGCAACGCCGGGCGTCGTTTCAAGCCGCGCCAGGGCCTCTTCCGTCGCAGGACTATTGATGTAGCCGAGCGATATCGCCGCCAGCCGCCTCAATGAAGAATCGGTTTTAGAGCCGATGATGCGAAGCAGATTATCCGCGGCCTCATTCATCTTCAGTTTTCCCGCCCAGTAAGCGGCGAACATCAATGCCCTTATTTTCCGGCCGTCCGCCAGACCGTCAAGATCCTGCGCATCCAGTTCACGGGCAACCACGCCCTTATCGATGTATTTACCCATGATATTTTCACGCGCGATCTCCGTGGCGTGAATTATCGTGAGAACGCGCAGGTTCTCGTCATTCCTCGCGATCCCGTGTTTAACATCCCTCTCGACGCGCGCGCTTATCTCCCTATCCTCTTCGGCCGCCGGTTCATCAAGAAGCCGTGAGCGTTCCGTTATTATATCGTTCACAACCCTCTGGTGTATTTCGTATATCGAAGCGCCTCTTCCGATTACAAATTGGTCGGACAGCCATCTTGCATTCACCAGCGCCGTGTCGGCTATATCCCCCTGTATGTGAGGCTTCAACTCCGCCATACGTTTTCTTATCCTGTCGCGGTTAGCGTCCGACATAACCCGGAAGATCTCCGGCTCCAGCATCGCGTGGAAGACTTCTTCCTTGGACGAGTAGATGCCGCCGCCGTTGGCGACAGGCCCGTAGAAATACAGGATGCCGCCCGCCTCGAACTTGTCCTCGGTCCCTATGGCCGCGAAGTTGTTCGCGCCTTCGGAGATTATCTTTGTTCCCGCTTCCGCCATGCGCCGAATATCTTCCTCGCCGAATACAACGGTGCCTTTCGCGGCGGGAATGAGTATGGTGCTGCCGAGGAAATACGCCTTCCTTGTATCTTCCATAAATTCAAATTCGCCTTTATAATAATCCTTAAGTGCAAATTTCCGCCCTGCCCGCTCTCTTACTTTTATCAGCCGCAGAAGCTGTTTTTTATCCAGCCCTTCCCTGTTATATATCGTGCCTTTCGAATCGGCCGCGGCCGTTATTTTAACTTTGGCGAATATGTCGGGATATTTGTCATGCAGATACCTCAGGACGCCTCCTCCGACGTCGCCGAAGCCGACGATCCCCATCGTGAGATTATTCTCGTCTATCTTAAAACGCTTCATCAGTTCTGTGTTATCCAGCGCGGCCGCGAGCGTCTCCACGACAGCTATGCTAGTCGCCATCCATTCCACGTGCGGGAATGTTCCGGTCGTTTCCGGATCGCGGCTTGTGGTGGAAATGATCTGCGTCTCCTGCATACCGAATACCCGGCGCGCCGCGATCTTCTCGTCTTCTATCCAGCCCATCTGCTCATACTCCATGCCTACATCCGGCCCGCCCAGATACAGGTTCATGAGGCAGCCGGCAAGCATGGATGAAGCGGCCCAGTCCCTGATAAACGATTCCTTATCGGCGTTCCTGTCCGCGAGGAATATGGTCTTGCCGCCGTCAAAATATGTCTCCCAGAACGGGCTTTTGTAGAACATGGCGTTCGCAAGGCGCACGCCTTCCAATAGCAGCGGATCCTGTGTCTTTTCCGGGTTGCCCATGAATTTTTCATCCATGCTATCCAGCGTGGATTTGCCGGCGTATTCGCCTACCTGATACCAGCGGCATCCGCCTTTAGCGAATATCATCTTTGGGTTCTTCGTGCGCGAGAATATGGTGGTAATAGCGGCTCCGTCCGGTAATGATGTTACCACTATGTAGCGCGGCCTATCAATTCCATCTATGCCGCCCCTGTAACCGGTTAGTATGCTTCCGTCAAATATGAATGTCGGCGGCAAAGCGCGGACTTTTCCGTCCCTGGCATAATCCGCCCTTCTCTCATCATTAAGGTTCGTCGCGACAAGATAACCGCCGGCCTTTACGCCTACGAGCAGTTTGTTATAATCAATATCCGGATTGAGCGGCGATAACATTTTTGTCATCTGGGTAACGATCCGCTCGCGCTCCGCCGCGGGCTGCTTTTGAAAAATCGGCCTGGGCGCAACGCCGTTTACGATTTCAAGCGTTGGCTCACCGGACAAGATCTCTCCGTCAAGAATAAGCTCGATCATGTCCACAAGCGCAGGCGCTGTCCTGGCTTCAACACCGTTCGCTCCGTCCCTGGTCGAAGCGGCGATATGCGGAAAGATAACGGCGTTATCACGGTTTGTTTCGATCAGCCTGTAAAGCTCCGGCGTCATATCCAGGTCACCGTAATATGCCAGCCCTCCGGCTTTCACCCGCGGCTCCAGGAGCTCGGGCCTCGCGTATCCGGACCTGGATGTATTGATAAGGAGCTCAAGATTGGGGCTTGATATCTCCGCTTCCGTTAATTGAACTTTTGGCATATCCTCCTGTTTGGCCCCAAGATGAATGGTAACCATATTGGCCCTTTTAAACAGTTCTTCCCGGCTGACGGGCGCAGCGCCTAATTTTTTTGCTTCGGCGCTGTCAGGCGTTAAACTACGGGAATGGACCAACACGGTAAATGGTATATCGCGGGCATCTGCGATAGCCTTTAATTTCTGCGCCACTGCCCGGCCGATGGCCCCCCATCCGAGTATGCCTATAGTCTTCCCTCTTAATGCTTCCGCCGAAGACTCAAACGAATCTGTCGCAAGCGGATCGACTATTTCGCGCATCCAATAATCAGTAAGCCTATCCCGTTCTCCTTCAGGCACGACTGCCCATTTTTTGCTGTTGCGCACGAGTTTCTCATACTCACCGGGACCTGTCTGAAATAAACCTTCGATGTGATTGTCGAACGCGGAGCCCGAAGAGACCCCGCCCCTTGCCCCTTTTACACCTCTCTTTTTGCACATATATCCTAACAGGAAAGACAATGTCAGGTCGGCCACAGAATTAGCGCTTCCGTGAGTGCGGCCGACGGATATGCCATGATTGGCCGCCATATCATCTTTTATATTCTCATATCCGACTCCGGCCCGAATAATGGCTTTCAAGCCATTATTTTCCGCCAGTTCGAAAATCGATGGATCTTTACCGTCAAAAGCGGTGGTCGCCGAACGAACCACGATAGTGTCCGGCTTGTCGTTCCTGATGCGGGCCTTAAGCCATTCCGCGTCCTTCCCTTTGCCGTGTTCGGTTATAAACTCAACTCTTCCGCCGAATCTTTCCGAAAGCTTCTCGCGGATCGCGTCAATCGTCTTTGGGTCTTCCGGGTCATCCGCAAAAAGGATCCTGACTTTCGCTTCCGGCGCCGCGGCTTGCGTTGTTGCGCCTGCAGCGTAATCGCGCGCCGCGAGATTCGTGTCGAGGTTGGCGATGTAATATTTCTTCCGCTTGAATTCGGCCTTCCTGCCTTTCAGGAGCAGCTCGTTATGCCTTACATCGATTTCATTCTCAGGCCGGCTGTCAATAAACCTTAATACGGATAAGCCGAGCATCGCGCCGACTTCGTGAACCAAATAATCCTTTATGCGGCCTTCTACAAATTTCGCCCTCGCGCCGCCTCTTTTTAAATCGTCGATGGCCTCCCGGTTCAAAAAGAGATGCACGGCGTTATTGCTTGAATGGGTGTGGACAATAACTTTTTGCTTTGCGCCGTTTTTTGTCTCATGTTCTACGCGGCTCTCGTTAAGCATGGAGGCAATCTTGCCTGTCAGAGGAACGAGATAAAATTTCCTGTCCTGAAGCGGGGCCATTCCGCCCGGATTCTCTATATCGAGCTTTAATTCGGAGATTATATCCGCGATCGTCCCTTTATAGTCAAAACGAGCCTCTTCTGCCGTCAGGGTAAGGCCGCCGCGGTGGGCGTAGTCTAAAATACCATCGACCTTTTCATGTTGAGTATATATCCCGGCGGCCTTTATAGAGCTTGCGGTTTTTGGCTTGGCCTTCCCGTCCGATCCTTCCGGATAAACGTCAAGCTGTTGATTAACGGAGGAATACTCGATTATGTAGGTCCTCGCGCCATAGGCCAGGTCCTTACGAACAGCTTTTATCTTCAGGACGCCATCTTCTGCAGACGGAATTTCGTGAATAAAGAATTGAGCGCCTCCCAGCTGGTATATTGTCTTTCCCGGCAGGTTTCCGGGCATATCGGCGAATTTCTGAAGGTTTTCGCGGGTAATTTCTAATCTATGGTCATTTATGTAATTTAAGGCAGCGGCAAACCATAGCTCGATATCGCCCATGTCTTTATTCCCGATATCCTGAATGTTGCTGAATTTGGATTGCGGCGCGAGCTTATCGGCTATGCCGATATTGAGCGATTGACCGAACGCGAAGTCGGATATGGCGGTATTGAAGATAAAACAGACCAGAACGATACTTGAAATTATTTTGTTACACTTTTTCATTTGTTTTTCTTCCTTTCTTTATACTTAATAAATACCTTTAGTTATAAAACAAAAATGCCTGGCTTTTCGCCAAGCATTTACAAATGCGCTTCATGATAGATAACTACAAAACTTAACTTAGTTTACCATTAAAAAATAGTTTGTCAAGTTCTTAAATCTATCTTTTTTGTATCTTAATCGGGATAGCCGACGATGTCGTAGCGGACATTTAAATGTCCCCTACGACAGGCTGCTTCTTTATGCTAAATTGTTACTGACCGAGATGTTCGAGGGATTACCTTATTTAACCAATCTCTCCGCAATTTGGATTGCGTTAAGCGCAGCGCCCTTACGAATATTATCGGCCGCAACCCACATCGAGATGCCGTTTTTGATCGACTCGTCTTTTCGGATCCTTCCGACGAAGGTGTCGTCTTTACCTTCCGCGAATATCGGCATCGGATATGATTTGTTCTCGGGATCGTCTATAACGGTGACGCCTTCCGATTTCGAAAGAAGCTTGCGGACATCATCCGGTGAAATAGGTTTTTCGGTCTCGATATTGACGCTTTCCGAATGGGCGTAGAATACAGGGACTCTGACGCAGGTGGCATTCACCTGAATAGAAGAATCGCCCATGATCTTGCGGGTCTCGTCAACCATCTTCATCTCTTCTTTAGTATAGGCATTTCCCATAAAAACATCTATCTGCGGAATAAGGTTGAAGGCTATCGGGTGCGGAAACTCGACAGGAGTAACCTTTTTCTTCGCAAGGAACGCCCTCGACTGTTCCCGCAATTCTATAACCTTCTTCTGGCCCGCGCCCGAAACCGACTGGAAGGTGGTTACCACAATCCTCTTTATCTTCGCGGCCTTATGGATCGGCCAGAGCGCCACTACCATCTGTATGGTCGAGCAGTTGGGGTTCGCGATTATACCTTTATGCCATTTAATATCCTGCGGATTCACTTCCGGAACGACAAGCGGCACGTTATTATCCATCCTGAACGCGCTCGAGTTGTCGACGCATACCGCGCCTGCCTTTACCGCGCTGGGTAAAAATTCGAGGCTGCGGGACGCGCCGGCCGACGCTAGCACTATGTCTATATCCTTGAAAGAATCGTGCGTGAGTACTTCAACGGGATAGGGCTTGCCGTTAAATTTCAATGACTTACCCTTCGACCGCTCAGAAGCAAGTAACCGTAAATTTTTTACCGGAAATTTTCTCTCCTCAAGGATCCTTAAAAAGCAGGTCCCGACAGCGCCGGTCGCCCCCATTATTGCAATGTTGTATTTTTTCATTTTAATTCGTCTTTCGTTAATCGGTTGCGCTGCTCGTCACGTTAGACGTCTATCGGTTGCGTCCTCTGGACGATAAACGATATACGATACGAGCCGCGCAACCGTAACCGTTAACCGAGATACTATAGATTTTCTACGACTAAATCCCCGACTTGTTCGGTCGAGTATCCCATCTTACCGGCCGCGAGGCTCTTCAGTTTTGTATTGACGGCATTTATAACGGATTTCTCCACCGCCCTTGCGGCCTTTTCCTCCTGCAGGTTATCCAGAAGCATCTCGATCGCGCATATCGCGGCGATCGGATTAATAACGTGTTTACCCGTATATTTCGGCGCGGAGCCGCCGATCGGCTCAAACATCGACACGCCCTTCGGATTGATATTGCCGCCGGCCGCTATCCCCATCCCGCCCTGGATCATCGCGCCGAGGTCCGTTATGATATCGCCGAACATGTTATCGGTAACGATACAATCGAACCATTCCGGATTCTTCACAAACCACATCGTCGTCGCGTCGACATGCGCGTAGTCGGTCGTGACATCGGGGTAATCGCCCTTTATCTCGTCAAACGTCCTCTGCCACAGGTCCCAGGCATAAGTGAGGACATTCGTCTTGCCGCAAAGCGTCAATTTTTTTCTCTTGTTCCGCTTTTTTGTGAATTCAAACGCGTAGCGCAGGCACCGCTCGACGCCTTTTTTCGTATTATAGGATATCTGTATCGCAACTTCGTTAGGTTTGCCTTTATCGCGAAATTCGCCCATCCCCTTATACAGGCCTTCGGAATTTTCTCTCACGACAACGAAGTCGATATCTTCCGGTTTCTTGTCCTTCAGCGGACAGTATGCGGAATTATATAATTTTACGGGCCTTAAATTAATATATTGATCCAGGCCGAACCGCGCGGCAAGCAGTATCCCCTGCTCCAGAATGCCGGGTTTCACGCCGGGATGGCCTATGGCGCCGAGGAATATCGCGTCGAACTTCTTTAATCTTTCGAGCTCTTCATCTGTTATCGTCTTCCCTGTCTTAAGATACCTTTCGCCGCCGCAATCAAACATCTCTTCGGCATAAGAAAATCCGAATTTTTTCGACGCCGCCTTCAGCACCTTCAGCCCTTCGCGAACAACTTCCGGCCCGGTCCCGTCGCCGGGTATCACCGCGATCTTGTAATTCCTAGAGTTTCCCATCTCCACCCCTTATCTTCCCCTGCTATCCCTTATTTTCCCCTATTTTTCCCTCTTCGCCAGCGAATTCATCAGCCCGCCTGCCCTTATAATCCTCTGCATGAAAGGCGGATATTTTTCGAACCTGTAACTTTCCTTTCTTGTTAAATTCCTTATTATCCCTGTCTTCGTATCGATCCTGACAAGGTCTCCTTTATGGATGCGTTCCGACGCTTCGGCCGATTCCGCAATAGGAAGCCCCGTATTGATACTGTTCCTCGCGAATATCCTCGCAAAGCTTTCGGCTATCACGCATGATACGCCGGCCGCCTTTATGGCGATAGGGGCATGTTCTCTCGACGAGCCGCAGCCAAAATTTTTACCGGCAACGATGATGTCGCCGGGCTTCACTCTTCCGGCGAAGCCCTTATCGGCGTCCTCCATGCAGTGCCCGGCAAGTTCGGCCCTGTCGGTCGTATTGAGATACCGCGCCGGTATTATCTCGTCGGTGTTTACGTCGTCGCCGAACCTGTGCGCCCTTCCTTTGTGCTTCATCTATATTACTTCCTCCGGATGGGAGATTTTGCCGTTAATGGCGCTCGCCGCCGCGACTGCCGGATTGGATAAATAAACTTCGCTCTTCGGATGGCCCATCCTGCCGACGAAATTCCTGTTCGTCGTGGCGATAGCCCTCTCGCCTTCCGCAAGTATCCCCATGTGCCCGCCCAAACACGGCCCGCATGTCGGCGTCGAGAAGATCCCGCCCGCCTCCACAAAAACGCGCGCCAGGCCCGCCTTCACCGCCTCAAGATATATCTTCCGGGTGGCGGGGATCACGATAAGCCTCACACCGCTCTTCACTTTCTTCCCGCGCAGTATCTTCGCCGCCAAAACCAGGTCGGAGAGCCTTCCGTTCGTGCACGAGCCGATCACAACCTGGTCTATCGCTATCTCTTTTAACGATTTAACCGGCTTCACGTTGCTCGGCAGGCTCGGGCACGCTACGAGCGGCTCAACCTTGCGACAGTCATATTCTTTGATCTTGCAATATACCGCATCCATGTCGCTCGAATAAAATTTTCCGGAGCCCTGCCTCGGCTTCGATCTTATAGCTTTTATATAACGGGATATTACCCTGTCCGGCGAGATTATGCCGTTCTTCGCGCCGGCCTCGATCGCCATGTTGCACATCGCGAGCCTGTCATCTATTGACAGATTTTCGATCGTTTCGCCGCAGAATTCCATCGCCCTGTAATGGGCGCCGTCTACGCCTATGTCGCCAATGACATAAAGTATAAGGTCTTTGCCGCCAACCCATTTATTTAGACGTCCGAAGAATACGAATTTCATCGATTCGGGCACTTTGAGCCAGCACTCGCCTGTGATCATGGCAGCCGCAAGATCCGTTGATCCCACGCCCATCGAGAATGCCCCCAGGGCGCCGTAAGTGCAGGTATGCGAATCCGCGCCTATGACAAGGTCGCCCGGCAGGACCAGCCCCATCTCCGGCAGGAGCGCGTGCTCTATCCCCATCTTCCCGATCTCGAAGTAATTCTTAATACCGTACTTCTTCGCGAAATCCGCCAGCATCCTGCAGTGGTTGGCGCTCTTCATGTCTTTCGCCGGCGCGAAATGGTCCGGAACAAGCACAACTTTTTTCTTATCAAAGACTTTCTTGGCGCCCGCCTTCTCGAATTCCTCTATCGCGAGCGGAGCGGTGACATCGTTCCCGAGGCACAGGTCGACCTTTACGTCGATAAACTCGCCCGGATGTATCTTCTTCGCCTTCGTGTGCTTTAATAAAATCTTTTCGGTTATCGTATATCCCATCATATCTCTTTTATCATAGCTATTTCCTTACATCCGGGAAAATACATGCACTTTATGCACTCGCTCCAGATCTTATGCGGCAGTTCTTTTTTGTCGATGATACTAAACCCGAATTGCTCAAAGAATTCCGGAATATAGGTAAGGGCGAATACCTTCTTCAGCTTCAACATCTTTGCCTCCATGAGGCAATGTTCGAGCAGTTTCCTGCCCATACCCTTGCCGGTCTTTGATCTCGATACGGCAAGGCTCTTTATCTCGGACAGGTCCTCCCAGTCAACGTGAAGCGCGCAGGCCCCGTAGACCTTCCTGCCTTCGGCGTAGACATAGAAATCCCTTATATTTTCGTAAAGCTCGTTTAACGAGCGCGGAAGCATCCTCTCGCGCTTCGCGTAGTAGTTGACGAGCTTCTGGATCTGCTTCACGTCCGTAACATTCGCTTTTCTTATCATGGTAATTCCTTCTTCATGGTTTCTTTGAACCCGCAAAGCCCGTAAAGAATAGAAGACCCGCATCCCGGGCCTTGCGCCTTGCACGTCTTTCGACCGTGCTCTATTATACCTAAATGGAATTCATATATCAAGTGCTTTGGAACGATAGCGGATAATACGCCGTGCGCCTCTTTTTACGCTGAATAGTCATGAGATATTTAAGACGGAACCCAGCAGCTTTTTTGTGTAATTATGGGCGGGGTTGGAATATAAATTTTCCGGCGGCCCTTCCTCGACAATTTTTCCTTCCTTCATGACGGCGATTTTATCAGACATGAATTTAACGACTCGCAGGTCATGGCTTATAAATAGATACGTTATCGACAAGTTCTTCTGTATCTCTTTAAGAAGCTTCAATATCTGGAGCTGGACCGTGACATCCAGGCTCGAGACAGGTTCGTCGCAGACGATAAACTCAGGATTTGTTACCACGGCCCTCGCTATCGCGATCCTCTGCCGCTCCCCTCCGGAGAATTGGTGCGGGTATTTGTTGAGCGCGCTATTTGGGAGCTTTACCAGGCCGAGCGTTTCCTCTACCTGCTTCCTGACCCGCGGACTATGATGGGCCATGGGCCATGGGCTATTCACAACAAGCCCTTCCGCAATAATATCCGCCACCCTCATCTTCGGATCGAGCGAATTTTGCGGATCCTGGAATATGACCTGTATTTTTTTAGCGGCGATTTCGATCGATCCCGCGTCGGGTTTTAAAATTCCGAGGATCAGTTTGCCGAGCGTAGTCTTGCCGCATCCGGATTCTCCGACGAGGCCGAAGGTCTCGGCCTTCTCTATCCCGAGAGACACGCCGTCGACGGCATTGACAAAACTTTTTGTCCCGCGCAGGTAACCGCGCTCGACCGGGAAATATTTTTTTACTTTGTCCAGTTTAACGATCATGCAAGCGCCCTTACCGATTCCAGGAGCGAAATCGTATATTTTTCTTTCGGATTTGTAATAATATTATGGGTACTCCCCATCTCGACGATCCTGCCCCTATGCATCACGCCGACCTCATCGCACATCTTCGCGATTATCCCGAAGTCGTGGCTTATAAAAAGTATCGACAGCTTCTCGAGTTCAATAATCTCTTTCAGAAGATCCAGGATCTCGGCCTGGATCGTGACGTCAAGCGCGGTCGTCGGCTCATCCAGGATTAAAAGCCGGGGCGTATTTACAAGCGCCATCGCTATCATCGCGCGCTGTTTGGTGCCTCCGGATAACCGGTGAGGATAGTCATAAAAAACCTTCTTCGGATCGGGGATGCGGGCCTTCTTTAAATATTCCATGGCTGATTCTTTTGCCTTTTGTTCGCCGATCTTTTGATGGGCGAGAATAGCCTCCGTGATCTGATATCCTATCGTAAAGACCGGATTGAACGCGCTCGACGGCTCCTGGAAGACCATCGTAATTTTGGAGCCTCTGACACTCCGAAGATACTCCTCGTCCATCGCCAGGAGATCTGTGCCGTCGAAAAGGATCGCCCCGCCCATTATTTTACCGGGTTCGGGCACTAGCCTCAGGATCGAAAGCGCGGTAAGCGTCTTGCCGGATCCGGACTCGCCCACAAGGCCGAAGACGGTATTATCCTTTATCTTGAAACTGACATCGTTCACGGCTTTTACGATTCCGCTCTGCGCGTAGAAGTAGGTTTTAAGATTATCTATCTGTAAAATATTCATTCTTTCAGTCTCGGCTCCAGAATATCGCGAAGCCCTTCGCCCAGCAGGTTATACGCCAGCACCGTAAGCAAAATAAAAATACCGGGAAATACCGTAAGCCACCAGGCCACGCCCAGCGTCGATTTACCATCCATCAGAATATTCCCCCAGCTCGGTGTCGGAGGTTGTACCCCTATTCCCAGGAAGCTCAGGGCGGATTCTGTCAGAATCGCCCCGCCTATTCCGAGCGTCGCGCTCACCAGGACCGGCCCGACAGCGTTCGGTATGAGATGCCTTGTGATAATCCAGGCGTCACCGGCGCCCATGACTTTCGCGGCCGCGACATAATCGCGCTCTTTCAGCGTAAGTATCTCGGCCCTCACAAGCCGAGCCACGCCCATCCACGACGTCACGCCTATCACGGCCATTATGTTAAAGATCGAAGGCTCGAGGATCGCTATCACGGCAAGTATCAGGAAAAACATCGGGAAGCACAGCATTATATCGACAAGCCTCATCATGACGGAATCGACCATGCCGCCGTAATAGCCGGCGATTGAACCGAAGGCGACGCCGATTAAGACCGCGATACCCACCGCGATAAAACCTATGGAAAGGGATATCCTTGAGCCGTAAACTATACGCGAGAAAATATCGCGGCCCAACGGATCGGTTCCCAATATGTGGGTTCTCGAAGGCGCGGCGAGAATATTATCCGTATCGACAGCGGAAGGATTATAAGGCGCTATTAAAGGCGCAAAAATGGCAAACACCAGAATTACGGCTATAAAGACAAGTCCTGCGAATGCCAATCTGTTTTTTATCAGCTCTTTCATGGTTTTTTCGTAACCCTTATGCGCGGGTCGGCATATGAATACGCTGTATCGGCCAGCAGATTTCCCGCCAGTGTCAGGATAGCGCCGATCGAAAGGACTCCCATTATAGTCGGGTAATCCCTTGCCATGACAGATTCGTAGAAGAGCCTCCCCATCCCGGGGATCGCGAATATCGATTCGAATATGACGCTCCCGCCGATAAGCCCCGGTATCGAAAGGCCGAGGATCGTTATCACTGGTAGAAGCGCGTTCTTCAAGGCGTGCTTATAGATCACGTCCTGTTCCTTAAGGCCTTTCGCCCGCGCTGTACGTATGTAATCCTGGCGAATGACCCCGATCATTGAAGCCCTCGTATATCTGGATATACCGGCAAGGCTTCCGAATGCCGCTATGGAGACTGGCAGGACGAGATGTTTCGCTACATCCAGAATTTTTCCCGGGAGGCTGTAATATTCAAAATCGAGCGATTTTATCCCGGATACCGGCAGCCACCCTAATTGGATACCGAACAGGCTCATCAATATGAGCGCGAGCCAGAATTCAGGCACCGAAAATCCGGTAAACGCGAAGATCGTCGTAGCCCTATCCGCGATCGAGCCTCTTCTTACCGCCGAAATAACGCCGAGAGGTATTCCGATAAATAATATTAAGATTATCGACGAGATATTGATGAGAAGCGTTATCGGGATCCGCTCGGCAATTTTGCGCGAAACCGGCCTGTCGTCAATGTAGGACCTTCCGAAATCGAATGTCACAAACCTCGTGAGCCATTCGAAGTACCGGGCGCCCAGCGGCTTATCCAGGCCGTAGAGCTTATCGAGCCTCGCCCTCGCCTCGAACGAGACCTTCGGGTTAAGGCTCGTCTGGATATCGGTCGGCTTCCCCGGCGCGAGGTGGATCACGAAGAATGAGATGAGCGTAATCCCGAGAAATACGGGAACGAGCCCTAATAATCTTTTCGCGATGTAGTTAATCATAATTTCTTATTAAAAATTTTTAAAAAGAGGTGCCAGGCACCTTTGTTTACCTGTATCTTTGTTCGTTCTTCGGGACGTACCACTTGATGAAATTATATCCGATTCCTATCGGCGAAACCTCAACGTTGCGGAACCTCTTATTAACGACAGGTAATATCTCCGCCGAATATAGGAACAGGTACGGCTGGTCGTCGTAGATGAGCTTATGAATTTTATGATAGATCCTTGCGCGCGCGCGTTCGTCAAATGTCCGGCGCCCTTCTTCGAGGAGCCTGTCGACTTCTTTATTATTATATCCGATGAAATTGAACTCCCCCTCGCGGGTCTTTGAAGAATACCAAATATCAAAACAATCCGGGTCGCGGCCCAGGAACCATCCCATCAGAACGGCTTCAAACCGTTTCTTGTTTATGAATTCGTTAATAAGGGCGCTCCATTCCAGCACCCTTATCTTCATATTTATGCCGATGGCCCTGAGATAGCCCTGGATAAGTTCGGCGCATCTCAGGCGCTCGACGCTGCCCTGGTTTACAAGAACGGTGAACTCGAAAATTCTACCGTCTTTTTCGATGAGGCCGTCGCTGTTGGAATCGATCCAACCCGCACGAGCCAATAACTTTTTCGCCGCTTCAGGATCATAGGAAACCGGCTTTACTTCCTTATTATAAGCCCACGAATCCATCATGAAGGGCCCGGTCGTCACTCTCGCGAGCCCGAAGAACAGGGCCTGGACGATCTCGTCCTTGTTTACGGCGTAATTTATAGCCCGCCTTACCCTTAAATCCTGAAACTTCGGATCATGGAGGTTGTAAGCCATATATGTATAGCCGAAGCTCGGGTAGCGAAATTTTCGGTAATGCGTTTTGAAAAAATTGCTGCCGGTCTGCCTTGTAAATTGTAACGGGCTTAAAAGCGACAAGTCGATGCCCTGAGTCTCCAGTTCCAGAAATATCGTCGCATCGTCCGGGATGATCCGGTATATGTAACGGTCGATATAAGGACGCCCCTCAAAATATTCGCGGTTCGAGGCGAGCTCTACCTTCTCTCCGGTCTTCCATGATCTGAATTTGTAAGGGCCGGTTCCTATCGGATTGCGGCCGAACTGCGTTTTATTCAGGTCGACTTTCCCCAGCAGATGTTCGGGCATTATCGGCATGCCCCAGCTGGACAAAGCCGGTGAAAACGGCTTCTTATACGTTACCCTTACGGTATAATCGTCTACAACCTCGAGTGATTTTATCCTTTCGAAATCGCCGCTGTACGGCGTCTTCACGTCCGGATCGATCAGTTTTTTATAGGTAAATTCCACATCGCGGGCTGTAAATGGGGCGCCGTCGTGCCATTTAACATTTTTTCTCAAACGAAATACTATTACAAGGCCGCCTTCAAGGATATCCCAGCTTTGGGCGAGGTCCCCGACAATTTTTATATCCTTGTCATATTTGACCAGGCCGTTAAAAACCATCCCGCAGATATCGCTCGAGGCGCTGTCGGAGGCAAGTATCGGAACGAGCGTCCTGGCGTCGGATATCGAGCTTACAACGATTGCGTCTCCGTAGGACGGCTCGTCCGCAGCGTTAACGAAAACAGCCGTAAACAAAAATACCGCTGAAATTATCAGCGGTATTTTTCTTAGTGTGTCCATTTTTCTTCTAAAAATCCATCGGCTCGTCCGCGAACGGCATCGGAGCGCCCGTGCCCTGACTAATCGGCGCGGCCATCTTGCCCTGCGAGACGAGCGACCTTCCCCTGTGGCTCGTCAATACGGCAAGCGTAAGGCAGGTGAATATATAGATAACCGCGGACGCGGCCGTTGCGCGCTTCAGGAATACAGAAGTCTTTGTGCCGAGGATCGTCTGGGTGGAGCTGCCGCCGAAAGTTTCGCTTAAGCCGCCGCCCCGCCCTGCCTGCAGAAGAATAACGGCGATCAACATCAGGGAAGCGATAACGTGTATCGCGATAACCAATCCGTATAACATATCATTCACCTCATTTTTAGCATCCAGCCGACCACGCAGGTCATATCGAGTCAATCTACCGGCAGACCTGCGCGGTCATTTCTAGGTTAAACAATTTTTGATTATGCCGGTAAATGAATCCGCCTTTAAGCTCGCGCCTCCGACCAGGGCGCCGTCGACATCCGGCTGCGTGATCAGCTCTTTGATATTTTCAGGCTTGACGCTGCCGCCATACTGAATCCTTACCTCGTTCGCAACGTCTTTACCGTACATCCCGGCCAAAAGGCCTCTTATATATTTATGGACCTCTTCGGCCTCGTCTTTGGTCGCGTTAACGCCCGTACCTATCGCCCAGACGGGCTCATAGGCAATAACGGCCTTTAACATCTCGTCTTTCGTGAGGCCTGCGAGCGAATTCTCGACATGGTCCCTGACAACATCGAAAGTTTTACCCGCTTTCCTCTGGTCCAGCTTCTCGCCGACGCAGACGATAGGATTAATGCCTTCTTTGAGAAGCGCCTTTGCCTTCTTGTTTACAGTCTCGTTAGTCTCATGAAAAAACTGCCTTCTTTCCGAATGGCCCACTATGCAATAAACGCATCCCACATTCTTAAGCATGGACGCGGAAATCTCGCCGGTAAAAGCGCCTTCCTTCTCCCAATAACAATCCTGGGCGCCTAGCCTGATATTCGTATCCATTATCACTTCCTTTACATCACTCAAAGAAGTAAACGGCGGGCACAATACTATCTCTATCTCGACGATATCGGCCAGCGACCTCTTCAAAGAGTTCGCCAGCTCTATCGACTCCGAGATGTTCTTATTCATCTTCCAGTTGCCTGCGATTATCACTTGTCTCATAATACCTGCCTTTCTAACCTGGTTAGATCTGTCAGGTTAGAAAAGATTATTTCGGTTTTCCGCAACAACAAGAGGTTGACTTATCGTTCAACGCGTCGATCCCCGGCAGGCCTCTGCCCTCGAGATACTCGAGCGATGCGCCGCCGCCCGTCGAGATATGCGTCATCTTATCGTCGACCTTGAATTTCAGCATCGCGGCCGCGGTATCTCCGCCGCCGATTATAGAAGTAACGCCTTTAAGGCCCGCGATGAACTTCGCGATTCCCTCGGTGCCTTTGGCGAACTTATCCATCTCGAACACACCGAGAGGGCCGTTCCATACGATCGTCTTTGCCGTCTTCAGCTTATCCTCGAACAGTTTAATCGTCTCCGGCCCGATATCAAGCCCCATCCATCCGTCAGGAATATCTTCGCCGACCAATTTTGTGTTCGCGTCAGCGCCGAACTTATCACCTATAACATTATCAACGGGTAATAGAATCAGTATATTCTTCTTCGCGGCCTTATCCAAAGCGGCCTTCGCCGTATCAAAACCGTCTTTATCGAGTTTCGACGAGCCGATCGTCTTACCCTGAACCTTCAAAAAAGTGTACGCCATGCCGCCGCCGATTAACAGCGCGTCGACCTTATTCAGCAGGTTATCGATCACCTTTATCTTGTCTTTAACTTTCGCGCCGCCGAGAATAGCCACAAATGGCTTCTTTGGATTATCAACGGTGTTTCCAAGGTATTGGATCTCTTTTTCGAGCAGGAATCCGGCAACTGACGGCAGGTAATGCGTTACGCCTTCGGTCGAGGCGTGGGCCCTGTGCGCGGTGCCGAACGCGTCATTTACAAAAACATCGCCGAGAGACGCGAGTTCTTTCGCAAAGGCGGCGTCGTTCTTCTCCTCTTCGGCATGAAACCTCAGATTCTCGAGCAAAACCACATCCCCCGGTTTCATCGCCGCCACGGCCTTTAAGACGTCATCGCCGATGCACTCTTTGAGGGCGGTAACAGGCTTACCGAGCAGTTTCCGAAGCCGGGCGCCGCACGGCGCCAGTCTCAATTTGTCATTGACCTTGCCGTCCGGCCTGCCGAGATGGCTCATCAGGATAACCCTGGCGCCTTTATCGACAGCGTATTTAATGGTCGGCAGGGCCGCCCTTATCCTTATATCATCGGTTATATTAAGATTTTCATCCAAGGGGACGTTGAAATCGACCCTCATTAAAACACGTTTTCCCTTTAAATCGACATCGGAAATAGCCTTTTTAGGCATGTTCACTCCCTCTAAAATCCGCCGAAGCATCCCCTCAATTACGCATTGATTGCGAAGGCGGAAGGAATATTGATTATAATCGGCTCGAGGGGGGGTTGTCAATGATTTTCGTAAGGATTGTCGTAAGGATTATTTAAAGATAAATCCGGTTTGGAGGGACCAGAAGAGAAGGTCGAGCTCTTCCATGGGAATGTTGATAATTTTCGAGAATTCCTTCATCTTATTTTCGATATCGATATAGGCTTTCTTGGGCCCTACCGAATCCGGCACTCTGCCGATGACGCCGTAACGCTTCAAGTTCTTCAGGATATGCCTGTCAAGTATCGCCATGTCTTTGCCGAGGCCTATATTGCGCAGGAAATGGCTCGCTTCCTTATAACCGAATCCTTTAATATTCTCGACAAGCCAGTCCCTCGTAGCTAATATATTTTTCTTGTCGAGGCTGTTCTTTATATCGATAGACCTCCCCCGTTTGAAAAGATCCCTTGCTCCAATTATATAATCGGCCTTCTTATTGTGGAATCTCGTCCTGCCGCGCAATACCGGCCTCAACTGGCGCGGCATACCTTTTAACAGAAGCCCCAGCCTGGCCAGCTCTTTGACCGCTTCATCGCATCGCATGGCATTGGCGTTCGCGGTCAATATGCAGAATGAAAGCTCCCGAAATATATCCTCGTCCCTGCCTTTATGGAGGCACGCGAATTCTTTCAATCTTTTCCTGATTTCATGTTTTCGGTTTTTATATTCCGAAACCAGTTCTTTCAGGGCGCGGGTCATCGCTTCTGGTTCAGGTACTTGAACGCGGCAAGCGCGGCCTTGGAGCCTTCGCCGGCCGCTATCACGATCTGTTTTTCCGGAACATCGGTAACGTCGCCTGCCGCGAATATGCCGGGGACGTTCGTTTCGTTGCGGGTATTAATCTTTATCTCGCCGTAACTATTCTTCTCGAGGTCTTTGGCGAATTTCGAATTCGGTATAAGCCCTATCTCCACGAACACGCCCTCTACGGCGATCGATTCTTCTTTTCCGTCCCTTTTACATTTGATCCCCGTCACCATCTTATCGCCCGATATCGCCGTGACTTTTGAATTGTTCATAACGGTAACGACGCCGGATTTCTCGACCTTCTCGCGCAGGACGGCGTCACCGCCTATCGAGGGGTTTACATTGATGAGGTAGACGTGCTTCGCGATCCTGATCATCTGAAGGCACGCGTCAAGGGCCGAATTTCCTCCTCCGATGACCGCAACGTCTTTCCCGGCAAATAGCGGCCCGTCGCATGTCGCGCAGTATGTAAGCCCCCTGTGTTTAAACTCTTTCTCTCCCGGCACATTCAATTCTTTCGATAGCTTTCCCGAGGCTATGATAGCAGCCCTGGATTCGTATTCGCCCTTATTCGTCCTGACTTTTACGGCGTCACCGATTTTTTTAACCTCTTCCGCGTCCTCGTCTTCTCTTATGGTGATATTGTATCTATGCATGTGCTCTTCAAACTTGGCCGTGAGATCGGGGCCTGTGATGAACTGGTAGCCGGTGTAATTTTCTATGTCACCGCTCCAGGCCGCCTGGCCGCCTACATCGAGGGTTATCACGAGAAAGTTGAGTTTTTTACGCGCCGCGTAAACGGCGGCGGTTATTCCCGCCGGGCCGGCGCCTATTATTATAAGATCATACATATTCGTCGTTCGTCTTCCGTCGTTCGTCTTCCGTCGTTCGTATTATATTCCGAGGGCTTCCTTAATCTTCTCCTTGTCGAACCCGACGATAATTCCGCCGTCGATTTCGATCACGGGCACGCCCATTTGTCCCGACTTCTTTATCATCTCCTGGGCCTTATCCTGATTTTCGGAAACATCGATATCTTCGAACTGAATAAAATTATCCTTCAGGAACTGCTTCACCCTTACGCAGAACGGGCATGTCGATGTGCTGTAGACTGTAATCTTTTTCGCCATAATGACCTCCGATTTGCTGTTGTTTGCCCGTGGGCAAATCGTCCCGAGCGCCTGTCATCCTCTTCAGGGCGCGAGGGACTACCTTATTATCTTTTTCAGCTCCAAAAGATCATCTATTACGTAATCCGGCCGAAGCGGCCGGACATCTTCGGCCTTGCCGAGCCCGTGCGTGACCCAGCACGTCTTTATCCCGGAATTTTTTCCCGCCATTATATCTACGTCCATATCGCCGACGATTAGCGCGCTTGCCCTTTCAATATTGAGCTTCGGCATGAACCTGTCGAAAACGCAAGCCATCGGCTTGAGGCAGCCCTCATCGTCTCCGCCGATGATATCCTCAAAATATTTCGCTATGCCGAGCTCTTTCAAAACCGCGGCGGCAAAAACCGCGTACCTGTTCGTAAGTATGAATTTTCGCTTCTTACTGAAATACTCGAGGACCTCCACAACGTTCGGGTAGAGTTTTGCGCGGTCGGCGGGATGTTTTAAATAGTATTCGCCGTAAATCCTTACTCCTTCTCCGACAAGTTTCGCGTCCCGCGTCCCCATGCTCTTCGCCACCAGATCGCTTACGCCGGTTCCTATATACGATACGATGTCGGCAAAAGGTTTTTCGTCATATCCGAGCCTGGCGAGGGTATGGTTCATGGCATTTACGATATCGGCCCTGGCGTCGATAAGCGTGCCGTCGAGGTCGAATAACAGCGTATCCGCGGCTATCATCTATGCGGCTTCTATCCGCCGCGAATTCTGCCATAGGCCGTGAATATTGCAGTATGAGGAGGCAAGAATCGCGCCCGGCTTGTCTGTCTTAAAAGTTACGGACGTTTCCGGATGGGTGAATACTCCGCTTGTATCCGGGCCCTGGGCCGATTCGCCGTGCGAAGTAAATTCCACCCTCGCTATCTGGTAAGGGAATTTTTCGCCGTCCGGAAGAAAAAACGCCGCGATCCACCTGATGTGGTGCGCCGTCGTGTTGGGATGCGCCACCTCTTTGCCCACGGTCAGCGTGATCCTGAAAAATTCGCCTTTTTTCACGCTGTCGGGCGCATCACACACCGGAACGTGCTTCTCGGTCTTCCAATCCGCTGATTGCAGCAGGTCTTTAAGCTCTGCCATAGCGCTCCTCCTGTTTTCTAACCAGGTTAGAAATAACTTATTATATTCCCTTCTCTCCTCTTATAAAAGTCGGTGCCGCTCTCGGCGTAGTCCCCTTCTTTACAAGATGATAATATTCATAGGTCATCGGCTTACCCGGTTTTATCATCCCGGATTCTGTCATTTCTCCGAAAAATACGGTATGAGTCCCGCAATCGAGCTTACCCGTAACCTTGGCCTCAAGGTAACAGATAGAATTATCCAGAATTACCGGACAGCCGGACCCGAGTTTTTTGAAATTAACACCTTTAAACTTGTCTTCATTCCTGCCCGTCTTAAATCCGAACTTTCCGATAAAAGGAAGCGCCGTCTCCTCGCTGAGGACCGATGCCGTAAAATGGCCGCCGGCCTCTATGTATTCATGGGTCAGGTTCTTCTTGTTTATGCTGACGGCGATGGTTACAGGCTCGCTTGTTATCTGAAAGACCGTATTCGCGATCTGGGCGTTCAAAGCGCCGTCTTTATCGGAGGAGACGATATACATTCCATAGCTCAAATTGTGTAAAATGCTCAGGTCCATCGCAGCGCGCGCCTAACTGACAGTTATCACTGTCACCGGACATTCATCCGCAGCCTTCTTACAGCATTCTTCAGCGCCTTTCGGAACCACAGATGCAATAACTACCGCCTTATCGTCTTTCATCTCAAAAACTTCCGGACAGGTAGAAACGCACAACCCGCATCCTATGCAAGTATCCGCATCAATTTTCGCTTTCAAATTTCTTCTCCTTCCCTTTTTCTAACCTGGTTATTCTAACCAGGTTAGATTTTCTCGAACTCGCTCTTCGGAGCGCCGCACTCCGGGCAGACCCAATCCGCCGGAATGTTCTCGAAAGGCGTGCCTGCCTTCACCCCGTTATCCGGATCGCCTACAGCCGGATCGTAGATATAGCCGCAGACCAGACATTTATACTTATCCATGCAAGCCTCCGATTTACTGTTGTTTTCCTCTTGGTAAATCGTCCCGAGCTGCAATTGCTTCGTCTATGCAGCAAGGGACTTCATTATATTATAACATATGTTAAAAAAGATGGGCGGTTTTATATTGACCGGGGACGCGAAGATAGATCGTGTCTCCCTTGATGAGTCAAAGAAATAAAAGAGCCGCGCCTATTTGTTTCTCAAAACAACCGCGTCGGCCTGCTGCGAGCTTTGCTCGGAGTCGACCGACGCGGTTATATCGGTGTAATAAAGTGGTGTGACCCTTTTATTTTGGCTGCTTTTTTATAGCCCCTTCTTGACCATGAATTCTATGAGGTCGACGACCCTGCAGGAATAACCCCACTCATTGTCGTACCATACAAATTTTCTGAGGCGCACAACGAAAAGAAATCATATATCTAAACCCGCCAACCAATCAGCGGCAGGCGTAACAAAAATGCCATGCGTTGTTCTTGCACGGGCCGCCGTTTGAATAAGCTGGACAGATTCCCTGGGTTTTAGCTTTTTATGATAATGGAAAAGACTTTGCGACAGGCTCTCATCCGACACTTTCACTTCTATTAAAAGATCTGTCTTTCTGTCGATCTCGACAAGAAAATCGACCTCTCGCTTCTCCTTGTCTTTTAGATAACAGAGCTGGACGTCGCTGCCCTTTATATCTTCAAGGAAGTGCAGCCATTTCCTTAAGCAAACGGCAACCGCGTTTTCAAGCCGCGCGCCGGTGTCTCCGATTACCGCGCCGGTATCGTAAAAATAGATCTTCGGTTCTTTGAGTATGGCTCGCGCTAAATTACGGTGATACGGAGTAACAACGAAAAGAACATACATATGTTCCAGTATTTGTATCCAGTGCTTGACGGTATGGGGCGATACCTGGAGGTCTTCGGACAAAGAAGCGTAAGAAATGCGTGATCCTACCCGCTCGCGCAACAGATCGACCAGGAGAAATAGCGATGAGATATTTTTGATCGGCTCCAGGTCCTGAACATCTTCCCTGATGATCCTTTCAAGATGCTGCTTTCTCCACCTTTTTGAAAACTCTTCCGACCGGCTGAAAAACGGCTCGGGAAATCCTCCCAACGTCATGATTTGTTGCAATGCGTCCCGGGGCGCGGCATCAGCCTTCAGCTCTCTGACCGATAGCGGATAGAGGCGATGCAGAAAATAGCGCCCTGCCAGAGAGTCGCCGCCGCGGCGATAAAGGTCGAGGCGGGCGCTTCCCGTTATTAATATCCTAGGCCGTATGCCTTCCGTATCATAGATTCCCTTGATGCGCGACTTCCAATTCTTAAGCTTATGGAATTCGTCCAGTATCAGAAGCGGCGCCTTTCTGTTCCACTCCTGCCTTAGCATTATTTTACGGTCTTTCGCGGCATCCCAGTTTAAGTATTCCGCGCCGGCCCAAATCGCGGACAAGGATTTTGCCAGCGTGGTCTTACCCACCTGCCTTGGACCTGCAAGTATTACCATCTTCTTATCCAGGTCTTTTGCTATGATACCGCTTTGTAATCTTTCCATGATATGACTATTATACACTGTACTGCATTTTAGTCAAGACCAAAATGCATATCTGTTTATATTACACCGCTCGGAGGAGCGCTTGGAGCGAGCGGTAAATGTGCTGCGGGGTTATCTGCCGCAGCACTTTTTGTATTTTTTTCCGCTTCCGCAGGAGCAGGGGTCGTTGCGGCCTATTTTCACCGACCTCGCCGGCTTGACAGATTCCGCGTCAAGTCTATCTAAAAAAGTATTTTCAATTTCTTCACTTGAGCAGTATCTAATAGCTTCTTCTTCATGTTTTAAGGAGTCGATAATGGGCTCCACAGCCCTTTCCCTAAATCCTATCAACTTCTCCATCTCAATTATCGGGTAGTCTGCAGTTTCGCGGGAACAGATCTTTTTAAGTAAGTCGGATATTTCGTCGGTCATAACATTTTATTTAATCCGGAAATGCTGCTTTAATAAAATCCCTTATTAAAAAGAGCGCTGTTTTTTCATCGCTCTTTTTTGTCCTCCGGACTGAAGAAGATTGAAGCCAAAAGTGGGAATTGTTTTTTATGTCAAATTTTACTGTTGCAACGCTTATTTTATCTGATTAACTTTTTTTGTCAATCGTTATTTGACTAACTTGAGCTTTCGCGAGCTTACGATCTTACTTTACAAGGTTGTCTTTATGAACCAGATGCACTTTTTCCTTCTTCGCCAATTCGATCATGTCCTTAGTGAAACCGCTTTTGCTGAAAAGTATATAGTGCTCATTCCGTGCGTTCCTCTTCCAGTCAACATGCGCCGCTTTTTCCTTCAGCGCCTCATAAATATTTGTGCCAACCTGCTTCTCTGACCATTTTGCTTCGCCAAAAAGAATATCCTTTGTTCCGGCATTAAGCGCTACGATATCGATCTCTTTCTCGCGCTCCCACCATTTGCCAACCCGCTCAAATGCAAAAAACTCATCCCGAAAATCCTGTATCATATGACGGCAGACTGTTTCATATATTCCGCTTTCCAGTATTTTGAAACTCTCTCTCATCTTCCTTAATACTTCATCAAATCTCTGTATCTCAAGATCGCTCTTATACGGGAATACATATTGAAACCAGAATCGGAAAAAGTTGTCCGCTATCGCGTAGAGACCTTTGCGCGACTTCTGCAGATTATCCTCGGTAACGGGCACTTCTTTTTCAATGATCTGAAGCCTCTCAAGCGTCATCAGATATTTTGTAAGTATGTTCTTCTCAAGGCCGGTTTCATTCACGATTTCGCTGAATTTACGCTTCCCCAATGACATGGCTCGGAGAATGGACAGATAATTCTTTGGCTCTCTGAATTCCTCTTTCAAAATGAACTCAACTTCGTTATGCAAAAATTCCGTGCTCATGAATATCTTTTTCTTTATATTCTCATCGACCGAAAGAGCTGGATCCCACTGTAATATGTAAGCAGGGATACCACCCGTGATGGTATATATACTTAAAACTTCGTCAAAGCCCTTTCCGGGAAAGAATCCTCTCATCTCATTGAAAGGAAGCGGCTTAATTAGGATCTGGCCCGTTCTTCTGCCATATAGCGGAGCCTTATAGGCAAGAACCTCCGATTCCATCATGCCGATACTTGACCCTGAGAGCACCATAAATATGCCGGAATCTTTCAGCGTCTGGTCCCAGCCTTTCTGAAAGATAGAGCTTATCGATTTATCGGTTTCGACCAGGTAAGGATATTCATCTATCACAAGGATAAATTTGTCTTTTTTATGTTTTTTAAGATACGTGAACGCTTCCAGCCAGTTTTCAAAGCCACGGTCTTTTAATATATCGTCTTCAAACATATCGCCGACGATTCGGCCAAGCTCTCTTAATTGCTCTAAACTCGTTCTCTTATCGGCAAGAAAATAGACGGCAGCTTTTCCTTTGATGAACTGCTTTATGAGTTCGGTTTTGCCTACCCTGCGCTTTCCGTAAATAATAACAAGCTGCGATGAGTTTTTGGCCCACTTATCATTTAACGCCTTCAATTCCGTTTCACGATCGATAAATTTCATGTGTCTCCTCTCATACAATTACACATGGAACCATCTGAATTAGTATACTTGTAAGTAGTATACTCTAAAGTATACTAATAGTCAAGAGCTTTGCTTTAGGCTTGCCGGCTTTTAGATAAAAGTGGAGAGAGTATGCCAAGATTACGCCTTATGAATACGTTGCTTGTGACAAATATAAACCGCTACTTTAAATTTGTCATGTGCTTTCTTCGACTGCGCCATAATATCTCCACATGCTTATTATGGCCCATTCCGCCTATCCTTCTTTTACAAAATATCCATGAATTATTTGGCTAATATTTCTTCTATTTTAAGCACAAAATCTTTCGCGTCTTCCAATATCCATTCAGCATCGTCATTTGTAAGCACTTCGATTCCGTATTGATCCACGACTCTATCTTCTTGCGCTTTTTCCAGGGTATTGGCGTATTTTTGCTCGAGCTGCCTCGCCCTTTTGATATAGGTAATATATTCAGACTTTACTTTACCTCTCCTTACATAGAATTCTTTAAATGCGGCTATGGCACAATAATGGGCCGTGGCGCGAATACCTATATTAAATAGGGCCGCCAGGACAGCATGATACATAGCGTAATATCCGCAGATGATAGCCCAGTCAAATAGATCGCTATCGAACATTATTTTCATTGCACGTAGGTTCCTGCGGGCTTTGTCGATATGCTGTTTTGCCCGTTCTATATTA
>JAZDOS010000035.1:0-14190 GCA_043798375.1 Candidatus Omnitrophota bacterium
TATGAGGTTTTTGTGCTAACAGCTATACGCGGCTAACGCTTGAGAGGTGGACAGTATCGAGCGGAACAGGTGGTCAGAATTGAGCGGGATGAGTGGACAGAGTCGAGCGGAACGGGTGGTCAGAGTAGTCCGGAATACGCAGTATAGAAAATAAACATTATTATCCCGATACTTACCATTATCCTGCTTAATTTGGTAATGGAATGGACGGCACCAAAATAACAAATCGGTATTTTAGCCAGGTTAAGGCCTGAAAAAGGTATCAATTTCTCAAAGCCTCTGAACCAAATATACAGATGCCTCCCGATATAATCCGCATACCGAAAATCCGAATTGATTTTATAAAGATATAGGCCTATAAAAAGAAATGGTATAACCCAGAATACCATTAACGAAAGTAAATACCAAACCGCCAGCCTATACCGGCTCCTCCAATTATCGTTAATTGTTATTATACCCGCTATAACCGCCGGCACAAAAAATATATATATGCCCGAAAGATATATACAAACACCGTGAATTAAACCCAGCAATAAAACTTTCTTTCTATCTAATCCATTTAAATCAAAGAGTAAGATTAAGCAATAAATAAAAACGGCTGTGGGTAAAAGGTGGGTCTCTAAATCCGTGCTAAAACCCCAATATAAAGTCGAGAATGCCAAACTTAAAGACCCGAATAAAGCAATTTTGTCCTCTTTGAAAATTCTACGTAGTAGTATAAAAAAACCGGCAACCCCTGCGGCACCAAAAATGCAGCTTAAAACCCTTAACGGCATGAGGCAGTCCTTGGAATATCCGAAGAATTTCCAGGCATTACACCAAATCAAATTAAGTGTGCTCTGTAATAAATGGTTTTGCTGAAAAGGAGATATAAACCTACCGCTATCTGCCCAAAAAGAAATGTTTAGTGTGTCATATTCAAATCCTGCTGAATTATTAATTGAGGCTAAATAGATAAGAAATATTAAGAATCCATATAATAAAATAGTCGTTTTTCTAAAAATCATTTTTAAATTCATAAACCTATTTCCTGTATATCTTCAGACTTTTTTGGACACTTCGGCATTATTTAAGTTTGGACTTGATACCGGCATGGGTCATTGTTTTGGTTAATGTTGCTACCTTCCAGATTATACGTCTTTCTGCGTTTAAACGTCAAACGTTTCTTTTCAAGGAGGGTTTTTATTTGACGTATAATGAAAACAGGTTAGAGGGGTTTTCTTTTTCGAAAATATGGTATAATATAAACATGCCGCGTCCGATGAAAAAGATATGGATAAATAAGGCGGGTTCGTTTAAAGAAGCCGCAGAATTTGATTCCGCTTATTACGCTAAGATGTCGGAAGCGGAACGGATAGGAACTATGCAATTTTTGCGGGAAGTTTACCTTAAATTTAAGGGCTCGAGGAATGCGCACGGAAAAAGACTTCGAAGAGTTATTAAGGTTATTTAACAAAAATAAGGTAAGATATTGCGTCATCGGCGCTTATGCCGTTGCTTTTTATGCCGAGCCCAGATATACAAAAGACATGGATATCTTTGTGGAGCCGGACAAGGACAATGCCCGCAGAATAATAAAATCACTTGCGGAATTCGGGTTCAAAAGTTTAACTCTCAAGGAAAAAGATTTAATCCGAAAAGGGAAAATCGTTCAGCTTGGTTATGAGCCTGTACGGATCGACTTAATAACCTCCATAGAAGGCTGTGGCTTTCAGGAGGTGTGGGAAAACAGGGTTATCGGTAACTATGGAAAGCAGAAAACATCTTTTATAGGGCTTAAGGAATTGATAAAAAATAAGAAAAAATCAGGACGTAAACAGGATAGCGTTGACGTCTCTATATTAATGACGCGAAAAAGGAAGGCTTAAGCTGACAATCAAATTCAACGGGAGGAAAATATGGAAAAGATCGCAGTACTAATAATTACCTGCCTGTTTCTTGCAGGATGGGGAATCGCCGGTTATTGCCAGGATGAAGGCGAATCCGATGCCGGAACGGACAGCGGCATAGAACAGTCTGAATCCGTGATCGGAGAAAATCTTGATTCTGAAATAGAGGAAAACCAGGCTCAAGCCGAAGCCGATATAGGCCAAATGGAAGAGTCGATGGATATTGGCAGTGCTGCCAATTAAACGAAAGATCATTTTTGCGTTATCCGGACTTTTCCTGGTAATCATATCTTTTACCGCTGCCCCGGCAGATACGTCCGCGGAACAGGTTAATTCCTATTCCAGCCTGCCTTATAGGGAACTAATATGTGAACCCGGAGAGATCCCATCGTCTCATGCGCCAACCATTGTGGAACTGCCCGGAAGAGAGTTATGGACCGTCTGGTACGCGCCTGTGCCCGGTGTCTCTAATAAGGTGCCAGGCACCTCTAATAAGGCGGTCCTGTGGGGCGCGAGAAAACCGGCCGGCGCCGGCAAATGGGCCGCCCCCTCAATCGTTAACAGCGCCCCCGGCCTTTCCAATAAAAATCCGGTGCTCTATTTGGGACGGGATAATAAATTATTCCTGTTTTGGGCGGAGGAGAGGAGATGGTTCAAATGGCCCCGGGATACGTTGAAGATGAAAATATCCGGAGATTTCGGCCGCACGTGGAGTGAGCCTCGAAACGTTGGGACACCGGTCGGGTTCCTGCCGAGAACCAATCCTATAAATCTCATCGACGGGCGGATCCTTCTACCCGTATATACGGATTACACCACATCTTCCGCGGTGATCACTTCCAGGGACGGCGGCATGACCTGGTCGGCGCCGAAATATATACTTTTCCTGTTCGGCATTCAGCCCACCGTAATTCAGCGCTCGGATTTGAGTTTATTCGCGCTTACACGGACGGGCATGTGGCCGCGCCTGTCATGGAAGACGGTAAGCTATAATCTCGGCCGCAACTGGAAAAATCAATGGGTTTCCAATGTCAAAAATCCGGGCTGCTCCCTCGAAATGATAAAACTTAAAAGCGGCAACGTCGCCCTGGTATTCAATGATTCCAAGACAAGCCGTGAAAGTATAAGCATCGCCCTATCCCATGACGACGGCAGGACATGGCCGCACGTAAAAGTGATCGATTTTAAATCCGGCAGTATCAACATTTACCCTTCCATCATACAGGACTCTTCCGGGCTTATCCACGTGGTATACTCTTACGATTGCAGGCAGAGCATCGCCCATTTTGTGACGGATGAAAAATGGATAGAAGGGTAGCGGATGAAGAGCCTCATAACCTATTATTCGTTCAGCGGTAATACGGACAGGATCGTGAAGATTTTCAGTAAAATTTTAGAGGCTAAAGGCGCCGTCGATATCCAGCGGCTTAAACTTAAAGATGAAGCGAAGACGTTCATCGGGCAATGCAGGGCCGCGCGCCGCAGAGAAAAGCCGGAGCTCGAAGGCAGCGTCAAATATGACGCCGCCTCATACGACCTGATACTTCTGGGTTCTCCTGTGTGGGCGTTTGTGCCGACACCGGCGATAAATACGTTTCTTGATAAGGTTTCGGGGTTGAGCGGGAAGAGAGCCGTTGTGTTATTGACTTCGGGCAGCGGCCTCGGCGTCGGCAACTGCTTCAAAAATATACGAAAAATCCTTGAGACTAAAGGCGCCGGCCGGATCGACGAGATAAACATTCCTGACAAAAAGAATAGAGACGGGGATTTTGTAACATCATCGCTGCAGAAAATTTTATAATACCGATATGACCTACGCGGACGGCGTACGCCGACCGCGTAGGTCATCAGGGTTAACTATGCGCGTTGCGACATACTACAGCAATAATGATATACGGCTGGAGGAGAGGCCGAAGCCCGCGATAGGCGATGGCGAGCTTCTCGTGCGTGTCGAGGCGAGCGGTATTTGCGGGACGGACTGCCTGGAGTGGTACCGCGTAAATCGCGTGCCGCTCGTTCCGGGGCACGAAATTGCCGGAGTTGTGGCCGAGGCCGGCCGCGGCATCAATCGGTATAAAGTCGGCGACAGAATCTCGGCGTCGCACCATGTGCCGTGCGGAGAATGCCGTTTTTGCAAAGACGGCCACGAGTCGGCCTGCGAAACGCTTCGAAAGACCAATTTTGATCCGGGCGGATTTTCCGAATTTGTCCGCATTCCGAAAATCAACATCGAAAAAGGCGGCGTCTATTTACTGCCGAAAAGCGTATCGTTTGAGGAAGCGACATTTATCGAGCCGCTGGCGTGCGTTATAAGAGGCCAGAGGCTGTCCGGCCTTAAAAAAAGCAAGTCGGTTCTTATTATCGGAAGCGGAATTTCGGGCCTGCTCCATATTCAGCTCGCGAAGCTTATCGGGGCTAATGTTATAATAGCGACGGATATTTCGGAATTCAGGCTGAAGGCCGCGAAGAAATTCGGGGCCGATCACGCGATAAACGCGGAAGGCTATACTCCGGAAAGGTTAAAAAGCCTGAACGATGGATATCTGGCCGACTATGTGGTTATTTGCGCCGGCGCAACGCCCGCTTTTGAACAAGGATTGCGGTCTGTCGAGCGCGGCGGCACGGTCCTCATATTCGCGGCAGCCGGCTTAGATGCGACAATGCCGGTTCCCATAAACGATATATTCTGGCGTAACGAAATTACTATTACAAGCTCCTACGCCGGAAGCCCCGACGACCACCGCAAGGCTCTGGAAAAAATTGCCTCGCGTAAAATCAACGTTTATGATATGATAACGCATCGGTTTGGACTCGGCGAGACGGGCCGGGGATTCAAGCTTGTCGCCGAAGCGAAAGATTCGATCAAGGTTATAATAGAACCACAGAGGAAATAATGTCAACGCCGCTCGAAAACTGGGTTGAGGAACAGGCAGCTCTGACCAAGCCCGACAGGATCTATTGGTGCGATGGATCCGAAGAAGAGGCGCGCCGGCTTATAGAGATCGGCATGAAGGAAGAGAAGATCGCGAATCAACCCATCTTCCGCGAACTCAACCACAAGACATTCCCGAATTCATACCTTCACAGGAGCCATCCTACGGACGTGGCGCGCACGGAGCACCTTACCTTCGTCTGCCATCCCGACAAAGAAACGGCAGGGCCGAACAACAACTGGATGAATCCTGATGAGGCGAGAGAGAAGATGCGAAAAATTTCCTCGGGGTGCATGCGGGGAAAGACGATGTATGTCCTTCCGTATATGATGGGCCATCCGAAGTCACCGTATGCGAAGGCGTGCGCCCAGCTTACGGACGTAACATATGTCGCGATAAGCATGCGCATAATGACGCGGATGAGCAAGGAAGCCATTGACAAGATCGGAAGCCGCGAAGATTTCGTTAAAGGATTGCACTCCGTAGGCGATTTTGACCCGAATAAACGTTTTATCATGCATTTCCCGGAGGAGAATTTTGTCTGGAGCGTGGGTTCGGGGTACGGCGGCAACGCCCTTCTCGGGAAAAAATGTTTTTCATTGAGGCTCGCGTCATATCTCGGCCTGCAGGAAGGCTGGCTTGCCGAGCACATGGTTATCATGGGCATTCAGGATCCGCGCGGAGACATCACGTACGTCACCGCGGCGCTTCCCAGCGCATGCGGAAAGACGAACCTTGCCATGCTCGAATCGGCGCTTCCCGGCTACAAGGTCTGGACGATCGGAGACGATATCGCATGGCTCAACATCGGGCCCGACGGCAGATTGTGGGCGATAAATCCCGAGACCGGATTCTTCGGTGTTGCGCCCGGCACATCGATGAAGACGAACCCCAACATGATGAGGACGTTGAAAAAAGGGACGTTCCTTCCGACATTATTTACCAACACAGCGCTTAACACGGATACTAACGAGCCGTGGTGGAAGGGGATCGACGGTACTGTGCCGAAAAACCTGGTTGACTGGCAGGGAAACAAGTGGGACAGCTCGATGAATACGAAGGCCGCCCATCCGAATTCGCGATTTACCGTGTCTATCACCCAGTGCCCGGCGCTGTCGCCGGAATTTGATAATCCGAAAGGCGTTCCTGTCTCGGCCATAATATTCGGGGGTAAACGCACTCAGGTTAAGCCGCTTGTAGTCGAAGGGCTGAACTGGCAGAACAATGTCTTTCTGGGATCGAGGATGGGCTCGGAGACGACTGCCGCCGCGATTCATCAGGAAGGCGTTGTGAGGCGCGACCCGATGGCGATGCTTCCGTTCTGCGGCTACAACATGGCGGATTACTTCGGCCACTGGCTTAATATAGGTAAAAGGCTCAAGCGGCCGCCAAAGGTATTTTCGGTCAACTGGTTCAGGGCCGACGATAAAGGCAATTACATCTGGCCGGGATTCGGCGAGAATATAAGAGTGCTGAAATGGGTCATCGACAGATGCCATAATAAAGTAGGCGCAAAAGAGACGCCGATAGGCCTGGTGCCTCACCTGAAGGACATCGACCTCTCAGACTTGAGTATAAACAAAGAAAATCTCGAGAAATTATTCGAAGTCGATAAAAAGGGGTGGCTGCGCGAAGCTGAAGACATAAAAACATTTTTCGAAAAGTTCGGCGGCAAAATGCCGAAGGAAATTTGGGAAGAGTATCACAGGATGAGGGCAAAACTTGAAGGGAGTTAATGTATGGATTGGGGAATGAAGAACAGGCTTTCGCGTTTGATAAAACCTGAAGACGGAAAGGCTGTATGGCTTGCGATAGACCACGGATATTTTTTAGGGCCGCTTTCCAGGCTTGAGGAGCCGGCAAAAACTATAAAGCCGCTTGCCCCTTACACCGACGCGCTTATGCTGACGAGGGGGGTATTGAGGAATTGCGTCGACACGGGCCTCAACCTTCCCATGATTTTGAGAGTATCGGGCGGCAACTCCATCGCTGGTACAGCGCTTTCGAACGAAGCCGTCCAGACCTCCGTGGAAGAGGCGATACGCTTGAACGCCTCAGCAGTCGCGTTTTCGATCTATGTCGGGACGGAACATGAGCATCAGACTTTGATTGCGCTCGGAAATCTCATAAACGCTGCCCAGAGATATGGCATTCCTGTTTTGGCTGTTACAGCGGTCGGTAAAGAGCTGGAAAAGCGCGACGCGCGCTATCTCGGATTGTGCTGCCGGATAGCGGCCGAACTCGGCGCCCAGATGGTGAAGACCTATTACTGCGAAGATTTCGCTAAAGTGGTGAAGTCATGCCCGGTTCCACTCGTAATTGCCGGCGGGCCGAAGCTTAAGACGGAGATGGACGCGCTAAAATTAGCGCGCGCGGCGGTGAACGAAGGCGCCGCCGGCGTCGACATGGGCCGCAACATCTGGCAGTCGGATAACGCCGTCGGAATGATAAAAGCGATCCGCAAGATCGTCCACGAGAACGCGTCGGTCAAAGAGGCCGCGAAGCTGCTATGAATAATAATCTTGCTTTTTTGTGAAGAAGGGCATACAATACTACAAAATCAATTTAAGGAGGAAGGATATGGCAAGAATTAGTTACGGCTATCTGGTAATAGTGATTATGGCGATTTTTTTCGTCGCCGGCTGCGAAACCGTTCCGAAAAAATTCAAACAAGAAGTCTCCGGAATAAGTTCGAAAGTCGACACCCTTGAGTCGAGAGTGGAAGGTGTAGAGTCGAAACAGGCCGAGGTCGAACGCGTGACGAACCAGCAGGCCCAAACCCTCGAAGATATGAGGGCGGAAAGAGAGAGGGCTGCAAGGACGAACTTCGAGTTAAAGCCAAAATCCGGCAAACCTGGCAAGTCTGGAGAGCGCATAAAAGAGATTCAGGCCTGTCTTAAGAACGCGGGATTTTACAAAGGCGAGATAGATGGCGTGAAAGGTAAGGGTACGAAAAGAGCGATAAAGGAATTCCAAAGTGCGAACGGTCTTACGGCGGACGGAAAGGTCGGGCCGAAGACTTGGGAGCTTCTTTCAAAATATACCTCAGGCGCGGCCGCTCCCAACGCCATGTTTTTAGAAGAGGGGGCCGGCGTAAAGTAAAAAGTAAAAAATAAAAAAGGGGCGGCCCTCGGCAGCGGAGAGAGCGGCCCCTTTTGCTTTAAGGAGGAATCATGAATGAGATACTGGAAATATTAGAGAAGAACGCGAGGGCGACGCCGGAAGAGATCGCCAGGATGCTCAATATGACGCCGAGGGCAGTGTCGAACGCGATTAAAAAGTTCGAAAAAGAAGGCATCGTATTGAAATACAAGGCGCTGATAAACAAGGAGCTCCTGCGGGACGAGGACTCCGGCGTGCGGGCTTTGATAGAAGTGAAGGTCGCGCCCGAGAAGAACCTGGGTTTCGATCGTATCGCCGAGCGGCTTTACCGGTTCCCGGAGGTGACGAGCTGTTACCTCATGTCCGGCACATACGACCTGCTCGTTGTCATCGAGGGGAAAAACCTTCAGATGGTGTCGAGTTTTGTGGCGGAGAAACTTTCTCCGATGGAAAACATCAGGGGGACCGTAACACATTTTATTTTGAAGAAATATAAAGAAGACGGAGATATTTTGAAGCAGCCGGACAGGTCCAGGCGTCCGGCAATAAGCTTGTAAGTAAAAAGTAAAGAGGATATCAGTGAGTATAAAAATTTCCAAACTGGTCGAACAGATTCCGCCGTCAGGGATACGCGCGTTCTTCGATCTCGTCATCGGGATGAAGGATGTGATATCCCTCGGCGTGGGTGAGCCGGATTTCGTAACGCCGTGGAATATACGCGAGCGCGCGATATATTCGCTGGAGGAGGGGTATACCTCCTACACGTCGAATAAAGGGCTTGCCGAACTGCGCCGCGAGATATCCGCGCACCTTTTGCGCAAATACGGCATGGACTACGATCCGGAAGACGAGATACTTGTGACCGTCGGCGTGAGCGAGGCCTTCGATCTGGCCATAAGGGCGGTTGTAAATAATAAGGACAAGGTACTTATCCCGGAGCCTTCGTATGTTTCATACGGGCCGGTCACCACCCTTTGCCGGGGTAAACCCGTCTTTATAAAGACGAGCCCGGATAACGGGTTCAAGATAACTCCGAAAGATATCGATAAAGCTTATGTTAAAAAGACGAAGGCCATGATTTTGAATTATCCCAACAATCCTACCGGAGCCTCCTATTCCAAAAAAGAATTAAAAAAAATATCGGGGCCGGTATTAAAGCATAACCTGATCATGATCAGCGATGAGATATATTGCGACCTCACATACGATTTTGAACATACCCCTTTCCCGGCGCTGCCGCGCATGAAAGAGCGCACGATATACCTGAACGGATTCTCGAAGGGATTCGCGATGACCGGCTGGAGAATAGGGTACGCGTGCGGGCCGAAAGAGATTATCGGCGCCATGACGAAGATCCATCAATACACGATGATGTGCGTCCCGATAGCTTCGCAGATGGCGGCGCTGGAAGCGCTCCAGCACGGCGAGAAATCTGTCCGGGAGATGAAGCGCGAGTACCGGAGGCGAAGAGAATTTGTGGTTTCCAGGCTTAATGAAATAGGATTACCCTGTCACAGACCCGAAGGCGCGTTCTACGCCTTTCCGTCGATAAAACATACCGGTATGACATCGATGGAGTTTTCGAATAAACTTCTCAAGAAAGAGAAGGTCGCGTGTGTACCGGGTACTGCTTTCGGCCCTTTAGGTGAAGGCTACTTAAGAATATCGTATGCCTCGAGTTTCGATAATCTGAAAGAAGCGCTCATCAGGATGGAGAGATTCTTGAAAAGTATAAAGACCGTAAGAAAGTGAGGCGCGTATGGCAAGGTTCATAGCGGTATTTTTATTGACATTCGCGGTGATATTTTCAGCCCCGGCGGCCTACGCCAAGGCCCAACAGATTGTAAAAGTCTCGGCCGATATCGAAGTTCCGAAAAATATGACGGCCGGCGACGTTGTCGCGATCGGCGGTAATGTGACCGTTTATGGCAAGGTGGAAAATAGCGTTGTTGCTGTCGGAGGCTCCGTAATACTTAAGCCGGGGTCTAGAGTCGGCGAACAGGTCGTGGTTGTGGGGGGAGAGCTTACGAGGGACCCCGGGGCCCGGATCGGCGGGAAGGCAACGCAGATTTATATGCCGCATTTCATCCCGTCTTTTACAACGATGTTGAAGGGGGGCTGGATAGCGGTCTGGGCAACGATCAGCGTTATGGTCCTATTGGGGTTTTTGGGGCTTGCCGTTTTGATGGCGGCGCTCATCCCGGAGCATATCGCTGCAGCCGTCAACGCGCTCGAACGTTCGTTCATATTAATGTTTTTCTGGGGCATACTTTGGATGATCCTGATTGTGCCGATAGCGGTTCTTTTGGCGATAAGTATCATAGGGATAATATTGATACCGCTTGAGATCCTCCTCATCGTCCTGGCGCTCATCCTGGGGTATATAACCTCCGCCGTTTATATCGGAAAGAATATAATGCTCGCGTTTAAGAAGATTCCCCCGCCTTTTACCGACGCGATCCTGGGAATAGTGATTCTTTTCCTGATAGGATTTCTACCGGTGATCGGGCCGGTGGCGAAGATGTTCTTTTTGGCAGCCGGTTTCGGGGCAATCCTCACAACGAGGTTCGGGACGATCAAATGAAATAAGAGAAATAATCAGTGGGGCAGGTCTAAACGGGGGAATTGCCTTTTTTCGTAGGCATCGATGAAATTAGAAATGGTTTTTTTGTATTCGTCCGGCATATCCAGAAATTTGATTCCACATATATACTGGCGCACTTTGACGTAATGACAATGAGTGATCTCTCCTTTCAATTCCATATCTTTATCCAGGCCGAAGGGCTCGCCCTTAATATTTAATTTGATGATCAACCCTCTCGGAAGGAGGAAGTCGACAATGACCCCTATGCCTTTTCTGCTTATATCAAACGCCCTGGCCTTAAACCTGTTCTCGGAAGCCAAGGCGCCGCCCTGCCCCTCGACTTTTTCTATCTCTGAGGGGATTTCCATGTCGATCTTAACTCGCGGCGCCAGCCTTGTGTTCTTCATAGCTAAATTTTATAAAGTAATTATACATGAGAAAAGATACCGGCGCAAGGCAATTTCTATTTTTTCTATTTTTTGCGCCTGTCTATTGACTAAGAGGTTTTGTATAGTATAATTATATCAAGATTATATACTTGTAAATTTCCCGAAGGGAGTTAGTGAACACGGTTTGCCGATGGAGGGCGGATGTTAAAGACAAAGAAAACCCTGGGTGAAAGCCTGGTCGAAGAAGGTATTATTGCCGCCGATCAGCTTAAGAAGGCCCATGAAGAGGAAAGGCGGACGGGGCAGCGCCTCAGAAACGTGCTGGTGAAGCTGGGCTTTATCGCCGAAGACGATCTTGTGTCATTTTTAAGCGAAAAATTTGGCGTACCCAGGATAGAGCTTGCCAATTATCTGACCGACCCCAAACTGAGTGAACTTGTCCCCGAGGAGTTGGCCAGAAAATACGAACTTGTTCCGGTATGGAAGGTGGGTAACCGCCTGATCTGCGCCATGGTCGATCCGATGAATATTTTCGCTTTGGATGAGATCGGGGCCATGACGAACCTGATCATCGAGCCGGCCGTCGCCACAGAGCCGGAGATAAGAAAGGCCCTGAACGATTATTATAGCGCGAAGGGGTCGATGGAAGACCTGATAAAATCCATAGATGACAAGAAATACGCCGTGGAAAAAGACAAGGAGATAGATGTTAAAAAATTGCAGGGCATTGTAGAGGAGCCCGTTGTCATAAAGCTGGTCAACCTTATCGTTATGCAGGCCGTTAAGCAGAGAGCCAGCGATATACACATAGAGCCCGAAGAAGAAATTCTTAAAATCAGGCTCAGGGTGGACGGCATGCTGCACGAGATAAGTTCGCCCCCCAAACATTTTCAGTCGGCCCTGATATCCAGGATTAAGATAATGGCAAACCTCAACATCGCCGAAAGGCGCGTTCCCCAGGACGGAAGGTTTACCATAAAGATGGAAGGCAGGCAGATAGACGTCCGCGTATCCTGCGTCCCGACGATATACGGCGAGAATGTCGTCCTGCGCCTATTAGACGCCGCAAGCGCCATGTTGACGTTGGGCGACCTTGGATTCTCATCGGAGATTTTGGATAAATACGATAAGCTTGTCGTGAGGCCGTACGGCATCATACTTGTTACCGGGCCGACAGGAAGCGGAAAGACGACAACGCTGTACGCCTCATTGAATAAGATAAACACCGTAGAAAAAAATATAATAACTATCGAAGATCCTGTGGAATACAAACTTGCCGGCATCAGGCAGATACAGGTCGATCCGAAAGTCAGCCTGACATTTGCCAGCGGCCTTCGCTCGATATTGCGGCAGGATCCGAATGTCATCATGGTCGGCGAGATAAGGGATCTCGAAACTGCCGAGATCGCGATTCAGGCCGCGCTGACCGGCCATCTCGTGTTTTCCACGCTGCATACCAACGATGCGCCGGGCGCGGTGACACGCCTGACGGATATGGGGGTCGAGCCGTTCCTGGTCTCGTCCTCCATAATAGGCGTGTTGGCGCAGAGGCTTGTCAGGAAAATATGCCCTGACTGCAAAGAGAAGTATGTGCCTACCAGAGAGATGCTGAAAGACATCGGGTTAAGCGGTGACGAAAAAATAGATTTCTGCACGGGCAAAGGCTGCGAAAAATGCATGAATACGGGCTACAGGGGCAGAATCGGCATATATGAACTGATGATACCGGATGACAGTATCCATAACGCCATAATTTCGCGGTCCTCAGCGAACGAAATCAGAAAGATCGCCGTTTCGGCCGGAATGTCCACTTTGATGCATGACGGAATCGAAAAAATCCGCCGGGGCATCACCACGGTCGAGGAAGCGCTGAGAGTCACGCAGGAGGGATAAAAAGCGCATGTCTTTATATAACTACAAAGCGCGCGACGCGGCCGGTAAGGTTGTAAAGGGCGCGATGGAGGCCCCGGGTAAAACGGACCTCATCGATAAGCTCAATAAGATGGGTTATATGACTACCTCTGTGACAGAGGTAGTTCCCGGCATAAAACTTGAGTCGATTTTTGATAAGGTCAGGTGGGTAAGCACCGATGACATGCTCGTGTTTTACGTTCAGCTGTCTAATATGATAAGCGCCGGGATCAGTATCCTGACGAGCCTCGATACCATTGCCAAACAGATCGAAAATAAAACCCTGAAGGAAGCGGTCGGCGATGTCGCGCGGCAGGTAGAAGCGGGAAGCAATCTTTCGCAGGCATTCGCCTCGCGGCTTGACGTATTTAACCCGCTCTTTGTGAATATGATAAAGGCCGGGGAGGCAAGCGGGCATCTTGATACCGTCCTGATGAGGTACGCGCTCTTTTTTGAACGGCAGGAAGATTTAAAGGAGAAGGTCAAGGGCGCGCTGCTTTACCCGATGATACTTCTATGCGCCGGAATAGCCGTTTCTCTTTTTATAGTCACCTTCGTTATACCTCAATTTGCCGAGTTGTATATAAAGGCCGGCGTCAGGCTTCCTGTCCCTACGTTAATTGTATACAAAGCGGGGCTCGCGATTAAACATTACTGGTATGCGTTAATAGTCATCATCGCGATAATCGCGGCGGCCATAAAATATTTTTTGAAAATTCCGAAAGGAATATTATTCATGGATACTCTGAAGCTGCGCGTTTCCATAATAGGGCCGCTCCACCGAAAAGTGGCCATATCCCGCTTCGCCAGAACCCTTGCCACTCTTCTGGGCGGCGGCGTTCCGATCCTGGAAGCGCTTGACATAACGAAAGGCATAGTCGGCAACGTTGTGCTGGCGCGCGTTATCGAGACCGTGAGCAAGTATGTTGAAAAAGGCGAACAGATGGCCGAACCGCTGAGGGTAAGCGGGGAGTTTCCTTCCGATGTTGTCCAGATGATCTCGGCCGGGGAAGAGATGGGGAACCTGGACGGGATGCTGAACAAAGTAGCGGATTTTTATGACATGACGGTGGGCTATGCCGTAAAAAAATTAACCACTATCATCGAGCCGGTATTTTTAGTGATAATGGGCGTAATGGTGGGTACGATTATGGCGTCAATGCTGATGCCGATATTCGACATGGTAAAAACGCTGAAGCATTAAAAAAGAAGGGGGCCAGATGTTTATTAGAAAGTGGAAGAAAGGTTTTACGATTTTAGAACTGTTGATAGTGATAGCGGTAATATCGATACTGGTAGGGATGGCACTGCCGAGATTCAAGGGTATGCAGGACGAAGGAAATACAGCGAAAGCGAAGGGTGAGTTGAGAACGATACAGACA
>JAZDOS010000010.1:0-55913 GCA_043798375.1 Candidatus Omnitrophota bacterium
GTGTGATTTTACATGGCGCAGGCGGGACGATGCCGAGCCTCGGGTAGATAGTTTTTAGATTGCTTCGCCCGCCTTCGGCGGGCTCGCAATGACGGCGGTGGTTTTGAAATGCGTTCGAACGAATTCGATGATACACCGCCAGTATTAATACTAACCTATAGCCCATCTATTTTATTACGCCTATAGAAGAGAGATTTAAAAAGGGGTTACAGGGGAAAAGATTGTTTTCCCCTGTGCAAGTAGATTTATCGCGAAGGAAGGGAAATATTAAAGGGAAACCATTCTACTTCGCTCAAAGCTTTTCAGCTTTGAGCTTCGTAGGAATAGGTCCTACGAAGCACCGAGCAGCTTACTAATTGATTGCGAAGTAGACCATTGGGTTTCCCTTTAAGGAGTGAAGGCCGAACAAGACCAACCGGAACCTATTGCTATTCGGTCGCAGTAAGGCCGTAACGACAATCTCTCCCTCTCCGCCATGACTTATCAGAGCGTTCTCAAATTCAATCGGGAACGCTCTTTTTTTATCAAATCCTCTATATTCTCCGACGACAACCAACCCCAGCCATAATCAGACAACGTCAGTTTTCATCAGGAATAAAATTCGCTAAAATCTCTTCGAGTGTGGTGAAAGTGTGGTGGCGCCCATGATTCCCATACGCCGCCTCATACGTACCATATTAGAGCCTACGACATATATATGGGTAGATGCCATTCTTATCTATGAGACCCCCAAAGCCATTTTAATCATATTTGACGGCCGGAAAGCATGGATTCCTAAGGCATGGGTCGCACGGATCCGGCGAAGTGGATGCAGGTCTATCAAGATTAAAATATCAGATTACCATTGGGCTAAAAAATTTGCATAATATGGCATTATTCTAGATGTTAGCCGAATACCTTTACAGGATCCTTTTTTGGCAGTATAATAAATTAAAAGAAGTCGTATAATATCGTAATAAGAATCCCAGGATCCGAAAGGTGATAACGCTATGTGGTTCTTGTACTTAGATGAAAGTGGTGATCTAGGCTTTGATTTTGTAAATAAGAAACCCTCCAAATTCTTTACCATTACAATACTTGCCATAAGCGGAATAGATAAAAACCGCGCCCTCATTAATTGTGTAAAGCATGCAATAAGCCGTAAATTTTACAGAAAGAGTAACAATGTAATCGAACTAAAAGGGTCGAAAACATCGCTGGAAATAAAGAGGTATTTTTTTGAACGGTGTAAAAATATCAAATTTGGCATTTACGCCCTTACTCTAAATAAGAGGCGTCTCTATGAGAAGTTATCAAAAGACAAAGAGCGTGTCTATAATTATATAGCTCGGCTTGTTATGGACAAGATACCATTTGAAAAGGCAATTAGCAGGGTTGAGCTTATCGTGGATAAAAGCAAATCCAAGCCAGAGATCGAAGAGTTTAATTCATATATCATGAGGGCTTTGAAGGGAAGATTGGATCCAAAAGTTCCGCTTGATATCTATCACTATCTATCGCATGAAAATAGAGGACTACAGGCAGCAGACTTATTTTGCTGGGGTATTTTTCGAAAATATGAGAAAAAAGATACTGAGTGGCTTGAGATTTTCAGGCAAGATAAAGTCAGATACGAGGATCTGTATTTGTCGTAAAATAAAAATGAGCGTGCCCTGCAGGCTTGTGATGTCTAGGCTATAGCCAACCATACGGAAGGGAACACCTAGAACAACCTACAGCGGTCTTACCGCTCATTAATAACTATACACGATGGCACGACAAAAGTCAACTTTTTTATAAAAATTCCTAACCAATATGATTCTAGGTATCTATGAGCCGGTCCAGAAAGTGCCAGCCCATAAAATTGCAGGGCGGCATCTAATAGATTAGTGCCAAAGTATTCAGAAATATGAAAAAAATCAAGCGTTTTTTAGAATTGCGCAAACAACAGCTACGGATAGAGATTAATGTTATAAGATTATTAATAGACCATAAATCATCCAAAGGAGCTGAATTGGAAAACGCCCTAAGAGCGTTACTAAGGAATAATTTACCAAAGCAATACTCCCTCGGAAGCGGCTTTATTTCATGCGACTAGAAAATAGGGGACGGTTCTATTTAATTGGCATATTAGGCGGGCGGGAGTGGTTCTAGACAGATGAAAAATAGAACCGTCCCCATTTCCCCCATTTCCAATCATTTCCAATTTCCTATGACTGATCCACTCCTTAGGCGGTGCCTTAAATGCGCCTCTTTTCTGAAATTCAAGCGATCCCATATCTATTTTTAGCTTCTCAGGAATCACGATATTAGCGGTGATCTCGAACGAAGCTGAGCGCACACAGCCATATCAAATAAGACAATAAGCCGATGCCAATCCCTCCGACCAACGTGATAATGATCGGCCATGTCCATTTTGGCATAGGGCGTTTGGGAGCGGAATAGGGCTCAGCGATAAGATCGAAAGTTGGCTTGAGATCCGCTGGTTTTACAAGAGTAATATGCTCTATAGCTCTTTCCGGCATTTCCACAGAGGCTCGCGAAATGTCAGGAGCTTTTATGGCTAAAGTTTTCTCCATGGCCTTCTTTTCCGGCTGAACGTCTTTTTTGGGCAAATCTACGGTATTACTCGAGGCTTTAGACCAGATATACAATATATTCTGCCGCGTTAACTGTATATTTTTCAAAACAGATATCTCAAGAAGGGTTTTTAAAGTTTTTTTCAGGCTCTCATCACCCATATTCTTGATATCTTCCGATGCGCGCGTTATAAACATGCTCTCATTATCATTGCCTCCGGCGGCCTCAAAAGAGGCCCTCGCCTGCAGCAAAAAATCGAAAGCCTTTTTTAGCTCATCACTCGGCCTATTCATAATTTTCAAAAATTCGCGGCTGCCTATCTGATATTGGGATACCGAATCCATAACGGGCTTTACGTCATGACCGTCGTGGCCCGAATATGACCAGGCGAGCGCGAAATCATATCCCGCTTTTTCAAGAACAAAAAGATTTTTTTTGAGGTTGCCGCCGGGGCCTATCTCTCCTATGCCGGTAGGCCTTCCCTTTGGCTCTGTTCCCAGCTTCTTCCACAGCTCGCCGGCGTTCATATCCAAAGGCCACAAACCCTCCTGGTTAATATTATACGACTCAAGGCTTTCCCAATAATGCGGCATCAGTATATCTATGCCCTCAGATGCCCCCTTCCAATACGCTAAATTATCGGGCCAGCTTTCGAATCCTATCGTTACAGGTATGTCCGGGCCGAGAGCGTCTTTAAAAAGATAAAGGTTTTCCATGACAAAATCCACAAGGTTGGTAAAATTTTCTTTTGTCACCAGGGCGGCAGCGTTTGCCGGTTCGTTCATTACCTCAACGCACGCCACATAATCGTAGAATCTCCTGTCTTTGGCCAGAGTCCTGAGCAGCTTCCATATAAGCGCCTCGCACTTGGCCCTGGTTGTAGGATCGGTCACTATGCGTTGATGTTCGCCCACGACATATTTGCCGAACGGGCCTTCTTTAGTTATGTCATCGGCGAACATAAAATCGAACATCGATATGATGACAAAGAGTTTTTTTCCGGTCTCTTTTTCCACTTCCTCGAGTATATCAAGCAGGGCCTCAAAATCTTTTATAACATGTTCTTCAAAGCCCACAAGGCGCCCAGCCTCATTTTTTTGAAAGAAACCTTCCTCGTTTGAGCTAAGAAATTCAGCGAATTTTTCCACGCTGAGCTTGCCGGCATCCCGTATTATGGGCTCATAGTTTCCTTCAAAAGCGGCTATATCCTCGCCCTTTTCATCCCACTTAAACACACCTTCAAGATGGCCGAGCGTGAATAGGCGTACCACGCCGACCTCTTCAGACACAAACTTTTTGAAATCTTCCAGCACCTTTTTTCTCGTGATAACGCCTGAGAATCCGAAATGCATCTTGTCGTTGGGCTTCCTGCCCACCGTAGGGTAAACCTGCGGGACTTCCATTATATCTTGCGAAACGTCAACTACAGGGAAAGGATAGTTTAACGCGGCTACGTAGCCCCCGTTATTTTTTATTATCTTCATCATCTGCCAGCGGTCAATATTTCTTTTTAAACGGCTGAAGTCTATTGATTTTGCCTCTTTTGCCGGCACGTTCTTTTTGGGGCTGATGCTTAGATTGGCCAGAAGAATTCTCAAATCTTTTGACTCCAGCCGCGCGTGCGTCGCCTCCATATTTATAATTATAGCCTTGATTTTTTTCAGGTTAAAGCCCGGCATAACAAGTCCGCGGGGCTGGGGATTTGTCGATGATACGTCGAGATATAAAGTTTTTGAGAGACCGTCCGAAAGAGAAAAATTAGGGCCAAACATGACCTTGTCGTTTATATCCAGAACACCTAACCTTATCCGGTAGGGTTTTTGCCACATATTTGTGGTATCGGTTAATGGGGAAATTTCAAGTTCGAGCCGCATATTGTCAAGATCTACGGGGCCATTGTCGAATTTTCTCATAAGCTCTACTCTGTAATACGGGCTATTCCAATCTATGCCGCCTTTAAGACGCACGGTTATATTGGCCTGGTATAAATTATCCCCGAGTTCTTTTACCGTTATTCCTTCTTTGTTTATGAGGCCGTCGCTTCTTATCTCGATATATTCGTATCCGCCGAGGCCCTGCACATCCCGCGCCGACCATTTCATATCAAATGGAATAAGGCGGCCCGTCCTTATTTTAATCGGCTCTATGACTATGGGCTCCATATCCGCGCCATGAGCATTAACGCTCTTCATGAGAAAAGATATTTTCTTATTTTTTGTGAAACCCTTAATGTTTTTCTCGGGGGCAAATCCTTTTAAAGGCATGGCAATAAATATCTTTCCTTCAGCATTGGCCGTATTAAATTTCCTGACCGCCGTATCAGTCTTTTGCCCGTCTTTTACGGTTAGGGCCACAATGCCGTTTTTGCCTAACAATTTCCTGGGAATCGAAACAGGTGACACTAAATATGAATTGTCCGTGATAACCGATTCCGCAGCGTCATTTGTATTTGAGGTGTCCATGCCGGCGTGTTCCAGCTCTATTGAATTTCCGGCATTATCTATAATAGCGCTACTATCCGGTATATTGGGAAGAAAAGCGTCTTTGACAACGTAGCCATTTTTCATGAACTGCCATTTAAGGTTTTTGGGGTTTAAATCTATGCCATCAATTCTAAAGTCATAAAAATAGAATGTGATGTGCGAGTGATATTCTTCTCCCTCCAGCATAAAATACTCTACGCATATGAGCGTTGTATAGTCAGGATAAAAAATTTTCCCCGTATTCATTTTTACCGGTTTCTCCGGTATTTTTATTTTGAAAGTATATACCCCTTCGGATTCAACCCCCTTCCACTCGCTGCCGTCATAATAATCGGCCCAAATTCCGTTCTTCTCTGATTTTATGGTTACCCTTAGCCTGTTAGGGACATCTTTATTCGGGCTTACGGACTCTTTTGGGACATAGATGGAAAGCGATATCGTCCTGCCCGGCAGATTCTTCTGCAGATAGTCATAAGATAAGCCCGAGAAGTATCTAATGTTAAGGGCTCCGCCATAACCCTTTTTATCAAGATAATCTGAGTGGACTATATATGTTTCGGACGAAGCGTTCCTGACCCCTGGATTGACAGATTTTTTTTGAGCTACTTCCGGATTGTTTATGGCGGGGTAATCAATTTTCCAGTGGTTTTCCGTGATAGCGTCTTCCGCGTATCCCTGTTTTTTTAAACCTTCTATGGATACATTTTGAGCGGAAGAACCAAAAGTAGTCGATAAGACGACAAAAAATAGCAGTATTAGTATCAAATGTTTGTTTTTCATACTTATCCAGTTAATTTATCATAGCACTTAATAAAAGAAAAAGCTAGAACATTATCTACCTTTTTTATATTTAACAAAAATTTTGTCTGTAAACTGTCTAGTAGGCCATTCATAGCAGGATAGGCAGGCGCCCTATTTGGGGACACCCTGGATCTGGATAAGTAGGCTGTACCAAAATAGGACGTCTACAAGACCTCATTCGTCTCCGTTCCTAAATGCCTGAAGGCTGGTCTCGATGGGTTGAGCGTTCAAGAGTTAATGGCAAGGCCAGAGGATATTACCGCAAGAGAAGAAGCGGCCAAGAGGTTTGCAGATTCAATTGCAGCCATAGGAGAGGGATCTCTAGATCCGGCTAAACGCGATGAGATGGTAAAAAAGATTTTAGAGCAGAACGGCATGCGCTGTAAACAGTCCGTTGGTTTAAAAATTACCTAAAAAAACACCGCATTCGAAGGCGGTGTTTTTTATAAAGAAATTTGTAATCACGAAATAAAAGTCTATTTCCGTATGTCTTTCCAAATAGCATTTGATTGCGATGTTCTCTTTATCATTAGCCAAAAGGCAATTTTACCCGCACCCAAAATTTGCCTTTCGGCCTAACAAGAACAACATAAACGCAGGCTAATTTTGGTTAAAATTTTGTCATTCTCCCTTAAACAGCGTGGATATCTGTTTAGGCGACGGAAGTTCTCGCATAAGATCTTCTGGGAGATGTTTGGTCATTTTATATGTGGCTACACCTATCGGTTTTTTGCTTTCCCGCAGGGCATATTCTACGATTGTCCTGGATTTTGTTTTGCATACAATAATTCCTATAGACGGGTTTTCTCCTTTGACACGTATCCTATCATCCAAAACAGCAAGATAAAACTGCATCTTACCGACGTATTCCGGCAGAAATTTTCCGACCTTTAGTTCAATCGCTACCAAACATTTTAAGTGACGATGAAACAAAAGGATATCTATGAAAAACTCGTCACCTTCTATTTCCAGACGAAATTGGTTACCTACGAAAGTGAAAACGCCGCCCATTTCTGTTAGAAAACGGTTTACTCTGGCGATCAGCGCTCTTTCGAATGCTGCCTCGTCGTATTCCTCGCCAAGCTCTAAGAAGTCAAATGTATATTCATCCTTAACAGCCAATTTTGCCTGACGTCGAATCTTGTCAGGAAGAGCCTTGTTGAAATTGGTCTGATTTAGAAGGGTCTTTTCATATGCCTGATTCTCTATTTGAAGGGTAAGGATATTCTTCGTCCAGCCAAATTTACGGGCCATGCGGATATAAAACTCTTTTTCGAGGTCATTTTTACAGGTTTCCATGATAACGATGTTATGAGCCCAGCCTATTTCTTGCACCAATGGTGCAAGTTTTTGATTGCTATTATACTGAGTATAAAATTTACGCATGCGCCAGATGTTGTCTTTTGAAAACCCCTTAATTCCTGGAAATTCCATTTGTAGATCCATAGCCAGATTCTCGACGATAGATTTGCCCCAGCCATGTTTTTCCTGCCGATCCACAACCATCTTTCCTATATCCCAATAAAGAGCTATCAGTTCCTTGTTGACAGCTTTTAATGCTTCATATTGCGCTTTGTGAATCCTTTCTTTAACCTCTCGCAGTAAGTCCTTATAATTCATGACATCTGACATTTTTCCCATGATTCCTCCTTCTGTAATAAGGCACAAAAACAAAAAATCCCGCCCGAATCTTTTTAAAGATTCAAGCAGGATCTAGTATTCTATTACAGACGCAAACTCAATATACCATATACCATGTTTTTGTCAAGGAGAATCCTATTTGCAAATTGGTAAAGTATAAAAAAGTTATTTACTTTCCATTTATTTATTTATTTAATGTATAATTAAATCTAACCAAAATCAACCTGCGACAGGGGCATTCTTATTTCATCTTCTCCTTGTCGGCAAAAAAGGCGATTTTGGGCGGCCTCGTCCGGAGGCCTCGGCATTTCCTCGGACATAAAGTCCTCGGTCACGGGCAAAATTGCCTTTTTGCCTTAGCGCTTTGCATAGGCGGCTCGGCAGCCCGCCATATAACGTTCGGGCTTCGGGCAAAAGAGAGGTTTTAAAAAGGGAGCGCGTATCTATGGCTAAGATCAAGGTCGCGATCATCGGAGCCGGCAACTGCGCCTCTTCGCTGGTCCAGGGGAGAGAGTATTATAAAAATGCTACGGACGGAGATTCCATACCCGGGTTGATGCACGTTAACCTGGGAGGTTATCATATAAAAGACATAGAGTTTTCGGCCGCCTTCGATATCGATAAAAATAAAGTCGGGAAAGACTTAAGCGAAGCAATTTACGCGAAACCCAATAATACGCAGGTATTGTCCGGAGGGAAGATTGATGGTCGGGCCGCCATCTGACGAAGATCGGACGGCCTTTTTATTTACAAGGAGGTAAGCCATGGAATGGGAAAAAATGCCTTCGCCGGAGGAGATAATCGATGTCGGCAAGAAAAATTTGAATGAGTTCTGGAAGTTCGCGCCGATTGTTATATTGGCGCTATTCATCATCATGGGCTTGAAGGGAGTCATCTATTCCGTCGGGCCGGATGAGGTGGGCGTTCTCCAGAGATTCGGCAAATATACCGATTTAAGCTCGCCCGGGCTGCACGCGAAGCTCCCGTTCGGCATCGATAAAGTTACGCTGGTCAAGGTGGAGAAGGTCTTTAAGGAAGAGTTCGGGGGTAAGACAATAACGGCCGGCGCAAAGATGCGGCTTTCCTCTACGGAATATCCGGACGAGACGCTGATGCTTACGGGCGACCTGAACATACTGGACGTGCGCTGGATCATACAGTTCAGGGTAAAAGACCCTGTCAAGATGCTATTCGCCGTCCGGGACCCGGTGGATACGATACGCGACATATCCGAGGTCGTGATGAGGCGTTTCGTGGGAGACTACACCGTGGACGAGGTCCTGACGACCAAAAGAGAAGAGATAGACCATCTGGCCCAGCAGGAGATGCAGAAGATCCTCGACGATTACAACGCGGGTATCCAGATAGTGACCATTAAACTGCTCGACGTCAACCCTCCGGAAACGGTCAAGCCGGCGTTTAACGAGGTTAACGAGGCCAAGCAGGAGAAGGAGAAGATGATCAACCAGGCGTGGGAGGCCTATAATAAGGTAATACCCAAAGCCAGGGGCACGGCGGAGAAGACGATACGCGAGGCGGAAGGATATGCCCTGGATAAGATAAACCGCGCCAGGGGCGAGTCGGAAAAGTTCACCGTAACGCTGGCCGAATACAAGAAATATCCGGATATAACCCAGAAGAGGATGTACCTGGAGACGATGACGGAAACACTGCCGAAGTCGAAAGAGAAATATATAATCGATCCGAAGCAGTCATCGATACTGCCGCTGTTGAATCTGGGCCAGAAAGGAGCGGAATAATGAATAAAAAGATGCCGGGTACCGCGGGTACCGTTATAGGTTTAGTCGTCGCGGTTTTTATTTTAATAATAGCCGCCTTTGCCAGCGGCGCTCTTTATATCATCGATGAGACCAAACAGGTCGTGATAACGCAGTTCGGCAAGCCCGTGGGCGAACCCGTAACGACCGCGGGGCTGCATTTTAAGATGCCGTTTATACAGGCAGCCCATTATTTCGAAAAACGGATTCTTAATTGGGACGGCGACCCCAACCAGATACCCACCAAGGACAAAAAATATATCTGGGTGGACACGATCGCGCGCTGGAAGATAACGGACCCGCTGAAGTTCCTTCAATCGGTAGGGAACGAGATCGGCGCCCAAAGCCGCCTGGACGATATCATCAATTCCGCCACCAGAGACGCCGTTACAAGCCATCTCCTGGTCGAGGCCGTGAGGAACACAAACCGTATCCTGGAGAAGAAAAGCGAGGAAGGCGAAGACGTCATCGTTACCGACGAAGCGCTCGAGCGCATCGACATCGGCAGGGAACAGCTGACGCGCGCCATCCTGGACAAAGCGCGGGTGCTCGCTCCCCAGTATGGTATCGAGATAGCCGATGTGCGCGTCAAGCGCATCAACTATGTCTCGGATGTGCGCAATAAGGTATACGACAGGATGATCGCCGAAAGGAAGCGCGCGGCCGAAAGATACCGTTCGGAAGGCCAGGGCAAGTCCGCCGAGATCGAAGGACAGACCGGCAAGGAACTGAAACTGATAACGTCGGAGGCGTACCGCCAGGCGCAGATACTTATGGGAAAGGCGGATGCCGAGGCGATCGGCATATACGCCGACGCGTACAGCATGGATCCGGAGTTTTATTCCTTTATGAAGACGCTCGATACGTATAGGACCACCATCGACGGCAACTCCACCATTATATTGACCACCGACGCGGATTATTACAAGTATCTCAAGGTGCTGAAGAAGAATCCGTAAAACCGGAAGAAGAAAAACAGGGACAATCCCTACCCTGCTCTAAATTCGCATTGCTCGTTGCCATAATCAGGTGCTATAATACATAGCACGCGAAAAGGAAAGAAAGACAAAGGATGTGTATATGGAAAATTCGGCATTGCTTGCCAGGTTTATCGGCCCGTATATTATCGTTATAGGCATCAGCCTTATATTTAACCAAAAGATATTCCGGCATATAATGGAGGATTTCCCGAAAAGTCCCGCCTTAATCTTTTTGACGGGAATCATCACTTTTGTTACGGGCCTGGCCATCGTGTTATTCCATAGTGTATGGGCCGCGGACTGGCGCGTACTCATAACGGTCTTCGGCTGGGCCGCGCTCATCAAGGGCGTGTGGCTTATCGCCCTGCCTGGCACGCTGGTTAAAATGGTAAAGCTGTATACGAAAAATTTTAACCTGGTGCTGATCCCGTGGGCCATAATGCTTTTGATCGGCATCTTTTTAACAGTCAAAGGCTATATTTGTACATAGCGTAATCCGGGGCGCAGGAAAGAAAAGAAAGAGAGTAAAATGAAAAAACAGGCGCAGCCTCACATGGAGGGCCTCATTATTAAAATGCAGCAGCAGCTCACTTTTTTGGAGAGGAAGATAGATACTTTAATCGGTCAGTGTCCGGGAAAGCAGCGCTTCGACCATTCCCGCCGCCAGGGAGGGGCGAGGCAGGACAATGATTACAGGGACAGGGTATTGCATAAAGCGATCTGCGCGGATTGCAATAAAGAATGCGAAGTTCCTTTCAGGCCCAGCCAGGACCGTCCGGTATACTGCAGGGACTGTTTTTCGAAGCGTAAGGGCGCCGGCCCATTTAAGGGAAAAGACGATTTCGGGCCGCGCGGACAGGAGCCAGCGCATGTAAGAGGCGCCGGTAAACCGCGGGGCGGTGAAAAGAAAAAACGGCGAAAAGCGCGCGCCTGAAAAATAACGAAAGGGGAAAAGGGTAATGGGGATTTACAAGGATTTTTGCGGATTCGGCAAAAGAAAGACCAGCGTAACGGAGAATAAGAAAATTAAGCGGAAGATGGTGCAGGCGATAGTCAAAAAACTTAAGGCCGCAGGTAAGCCGGTCGACCGGCAGGCGATCAATAAAGAGGTATTTGACAAAGTCCGGAGAAAGCGTTAACAGAATTCTCCGGACGGCCCGGAAATAAGCTTTTCATTGTAGAAAATAAATTTTTAACAAATGGTTTGAAAAGCCAGAATATAAGGATTCTTAGGATTGCCAAAACCCGCATGAGACGGGATAATCATTTTGAATCGGTGAAATTAGCAATCAGTATCTCATAATCCGCGAAATCAACAACCTTATCGTGATTAAAATCGCCGTCTTCCCACTTCATTTTGCCCGGGTCGCCAAAATGCGCTTCCAAAATCTGGTAATCAGCAAAATCCACATCTCCGTCCTTATTCGCATCGCCCGGTATATGCTTCTTTTTTTTAGCAACCCATTTTTGATGAGGAAAATTAAAGGCGTAACCGGGTTTTTTATAGTTTTGGGGCCTATTGCCTAAGCTATCACCATGATACGAACAGCTTGCCGGAACGCTAATATTTCCTATTTTATACAACGCGTCCGCTATCGCCGGCTTAGGGAAGTTGCCTTTTATATATTTGGCAAGTTCTTCTTTTCCCGGTTCGGCATCATCCGGTTGGTTATTCTCCATCGCCCACTGTATTTTTGCCTTATCTATAGTTCTGAGGTTTTGCAGGCACACCATTTCTACCGCCTTATCTTTAAAGTCAATCGCGACGGGTACGGCTATAGCCGTGATCATACCTATTATGGCTGCGACTATCAGCATCTCCAAAACGACAAAACCTTGTTTAGTCATAAGTATCACCTCATAAAGTAATGACCGGGCAAGCTATCCCCGGCTTGAAGCCTCTTGATCCGGCAGTTCGACCGTCTGTTTCTAATAGACCCGGGACCTTGCGGCCTATTCCTACTAACAGTTTGCCTTTCTCGAAACCAATTTCAACTTGATAGCGCATTCTTTTCCTTCCACGGCAAAGTATAGTCTATGTTTCTAATTTTGTCAAGTCAGGGAACGGGAAATTACGGGGAATTGAGGGGGCCAGATGTTAGCCGATGTTAGGCCGATGTTAGCCGAATACCTTTACAGAATCTTTTTTTGGCGGTATAATAAATCAAATGGAGGAAATTGGGGACGGCCCGGAAAACGCCGGCCCATAAAATTAAAAAAAAGGAGGAAAGATATGGCAGAAGTAGAGACGAAACATGATAAGTTTAAAAGATTGGCGACGCAGAGGGTAACGAACGCTTTGAAAAAGATAGAGTTAATAGGCAATCTGGCGACTTCCAGCTATGAGTATTCGCCGGAAGAAACGGAGAAGATATTTGCCTCTCTCCAGCAGGCTCTCGACAGCGCCAGGAACAGGTTCTCTAAAAGCAAGAAAGAAGAAACGAAGAAATTCGAGTTTTAAGAAAGCGGCGGGCGAAAACAGCGTGGAGGCGCAGAAATATGAAAAAATCCGTCGGGGCAAAGACAATTCTCTTCCCGACGCCCGTTTTCATCGTGGGGACATACGATAAAGACAATAAGCCTAACGCGATGGCCGTCGCGTGGGGAGGCATCCTGTGTTCGAACCCTCCTTCCGCCGGCGTTGCCATAAGGGAGGCCACTTATACCTATGGCAATCTCATGGCCAGAAACGCCTTTACCATAAGCATCCCTTCGGAGAAGTTTGTCAAAGAAGCCGATTATTTCGGGATAGCCTCCGGCAGAAGCGAAGATAAATTTGCCTCTGCGAAGCTCACGCCCGTAAAAAGCGGCCTCGTGGACGCGCCTTATGTCGGTGAATTTCCTCTTGTCGTGGAGTGCAGCGTGACCCGGGCCGTAAAATTGGGGCTGCATACATTATTCATAGGCGAGATCAGGGATGTCCTGGCCGATGAGGCGGCGCTGGATAAAGACGGATCGCCCGATATTAAAAAGATTAAGCCGATGATCTTCGATCCGGCAAAGCGCGGCTATTACGGGATCGGCGGATATTTAGCCCGCGCGTTTTCGGAAGGAAATAAGATAAAAAAATAAAGAATGAGATTTTTAATATCGATAGCGATATGGATCGCGGGTATTATCATCACCGCGGCCGCGTTTCTTTCAAGCCTTATTATAAAGATAATGCCCTTCCCGATCGCCAATAGGGTAAGGCTGGTCCACGCGCAGTGCTTCTGGTGGTCGGACGCCCTCATAGCGTTAAATCCGTTCTGGAAACTCAAGGTGGAGGGACTGGAATTTATCGATCACTCCAGGACATACGTAATAGCGGCCAACCACCAGAGTTTTGCCGACATCGTCATAATTTACCAGACGCGCATGTATTTCAAATGGGTCGCGAAGGAGAGCCTCCTTAAATTACCTTTCATCGGAGGGCTGCTTTGGGTCAGCGATCACGTCATGCTGTCCAGGGGCGAGTTCGGCAGCATAAAGGCGGTCTACCGAAAGGCGGCCCAATGGCTCAGGAGCGGTGTGTCCATGCTGTTCTTCCCCGAGGGAACGCGCAGCGATGCGGACGGGATGAATGAATTCCAGAACGGCGCGTTTAAGCTTGCCATAAAAGAGAAGATGCCGGTCCTTCCCATATGTATCGCCGGCACAAGAGAAGCCATTCCCAAGGGCGGATGGATATTTAAGACAAAGGTGTCCGGCAGGCTTGTGGTGCTTCCGCCGATCGAAACATCGGGCCTCAAAACAGCCGATTTCGAGAGATTGCGAGACCTTGTCCGCGAGAAATTGCTGAGGGCCTCCGCGGATGCGCCGTCTTAGAAAGATATCCGTGAGAAAGGGCGAGCTATGAAAGAGATATTATATATCATCTTAGGTTTTACGGCCGGCACACTCTCGGGCATGTTCGGGATAGGCGGCGGGACGATCCTGATCCCGGGCCTCGTCTTTCTGGCGGGGCTTTCTCAGCATGAGGCGCAGGGCACGACCCTCGCCGTCATGCTGCTGCCGATAGGGCTACTGGCGGTGATTCGCTATTATCAGAGCGGCCATGTCCACTTTTATATCGCGGCATTTATCGTCGCGGGGTTCTTCATCGGGGGCCTCCTCGGCGCCAACATGGCCGAGGGGCTTTCCAGCCTCGTCCTGAGAAAAGCGTTCGGAGTATTTTTGATGATTGTCGCGGCATATACAATCTTCGCAAAGTAGAAAAAGCTGACCGTGCAGAAGACGCGATACGAAATAGACCCATACAACAGGTTGATCATCGACAGGACAGGGGCCGGAAGCGGTTTGACGAAATTCCGGCAGGCCCTGGACGGCCGGTTCAAGACAGGCCAAAACAACCTCTCCTATCATGTAAAGGCCCCTCTTTCATACGGCGAAAATATCCCCAATCAGGTCAGGCTGAAAGGCGACTGGTCATTGACGGACGATCACTGCCTGCGCCTCACCCTGGATAAATCGGAAAGATTGACATTCGGCGGCCGGATAACGCTTGAGGGCGAGATATTGGAGGTCGATCACAGTTCCCTTTTGTTCGCCGTCACGACCATCTCAAAGGAAAATACGCGATCTGCGTATATACTGAACCTAGCCGGCTCGTGGAAGGCCGATAAATTTAACAGGTTGTCTTTTCACGCGAGAAGGGAAAAGGGCGGGTGCGATATCCTGACATTGAACGGCGCGTGGGAGGTAAATAAAAACCACGAAATCATCTATCAATACGAAAAGGCGGACCTCATTACGAAGAAGAAGAGGACGCACACCCTGACATTCAAGGGCCATTGGGATATAAGCGAAAAGGGGCGCGTATCTTATTTACTCGGCGGAGGCACCGGTTCCCTGTTCGATTTTAAGGCATCCGCCGGCGTATTCAAAGAAGATTACATCAAATATGAGGTGGGGATAGGCCTGACGAACAGGGTCCGACCTTTGACAAAGACCGTTATTCTGTATGGCAAATGGAGCCTGACAAAAGACGCATGCCTCGTTTTCGAAATTCAATACGACGACAGGAGGGCGGGGAAAATTGTTTTCGGCGCGGACGCGAAACTTACCGATAGGGGCACGGTGTCGTTCAGGCTGAAGAGCGGCATGACGAACGACGACATGGGTGTTGAATTGAAGCTGGGCCGCGATATACCTCAACTCGGCGGAGAAGCTTTCCTGCGCGCGCTTCGGTCGCGGCGGGAGTCGGCCGTCTACGCGGGCGCGGCGTGGAGATGGTAAGGGGATAAGGGAAAAACAGGGGATTACAAGGGGGGCATATGAAGATACGGATAAGGGCGATAGTTGTGTCAGCGGTTATGGCGCTATGTCTATCGGCCATGTCGGGATGCGCGACGATACGGCATCCGGTGCCGCCCGATATGATCTATAAGGCGCAGATCGGCGGCATGAACGAGATACGGTACATAATGGGCGAGAATCATACGGCCCTGCAGGAGAACCTCCTCGAGTCGGTTAAACAGGAAAGCGCCGGGGATTACCCTGCCGGTTTCGACGGCGTAAAAGTATATCCGATGCTTGCCATATCCGGCGGCGGCGCAAACGGCGCGTACGGCGCAGGCGTATTGAAGGGTTGGTCAGAGGAAGGATCCAGGCCCGTCTTTAAGATAGTTACCGGTGTAAGCACCGGAGCGATCATCGCCCCGTTCGCGTTTCTCGGCAGGGATTACGACGACGAGCTCGAAGAATATTACACGACGATGTCGACGAAAGACGTCATGGCGCACAACCTGCCGTTTATGGCCCTCTTCGGGAATTCCCTCGGCTCTAACGGGCCGCTCGCAAGGACGATCGGACGCATTATAGATAAGGATTTCCTTGGCAAGATCGCGGCCGAACACAGGCGCGGTCGCAGGCTCCTGGTCGGCACCGTGAATCTCGATGCCCAGAGGTTTGTGATATGGGATATGGGCGCTATCGCCGCGAGGAATGACGCGGAACTTTTCCGAAAAGTCATAGTGGCGTCGGCCGCCATACCCGTTATATTCCCTCCGTCGATCTTTCACGTCCGGGCGGACGGTAAAGAGTACGACGAGCTCCACGCCGACGGCGGGACGCTGACACAGGTCTTCGCTACATACGAACTCCTCAACGGCATGCAGGCCGCCGCCAAAAAGATGGGCATAGACCCGTCGAAAGTAAAATCGAAGCTCTACATAATACGGAACGGTTATATGGCGCCTACCTACAAAAAGGTGAAAGACGACCTTCAATCGCTTGCCGACCGGTCGTTCAACACAATCATCGAGGCGCAGGGTATCGGCGATGCATACAGGCTGTACACATTCGCGGAACAGAGGGGCAGTGACTATAACCTGGCATTCATACCCGCCGACTTTAAACAGCACAATAAGGAGATGTTCGATCCCGTAGAGATGAAACGGCTCTTCGAGAGAGGCTATGCGGATGCCGCAAGCGGATATAAATGGCAGAAGGTCCCGCCCGGCCTGGATACGTACCATGGTAAGTAAGGATGTGAAGAGATTTAAGGGAACTTTTCGTCATCGGCCATTGTCCAAGTATGTGATATCCGGCCAAGATATGAGATATGCAAAACTTTTGTTAATAATCCCGGTTTTTCTAAGCCTTACCCTTAGCGGGGCATGGGCGGAAGAGATCATTGACTGGAAGCAGTGCGTGAAAGAAGCCAAAGACCAGCACCCCGACCTGATGTCCGCCCTGGAGAAGGTTAATCAGTACAGGGCCGCTAAAGAAGTCACAAGAAGCGTCATGCTTCCCCAAATAACCGGCAACGCGAGCGAAGTTACCGCCAAGGGGGCGACTTTCGGCAGTTCGGCAGGTTCAGGCCAGAGCGATGTCGCTGTGGGCGGCGCCAAACGGCCCAAAACGACATACGAGTATAACATAACCGGCGAACAACTTCTCTTCGACGGGTTCAAGAGCTCATACGATCTGTCGGGCGCGGAGCGGAACATCGTCTCCGCGCGGTACAATTACGACGTCACTTCCTCCAATATCAGGTTGAGGCTGAAAGCCGCTTTCGTCAATCTCCTGGCCGACCAGGAACTCGTGAAAGTCACCGAAGAGATCGAGGCCAGGCGTAAACAGAACCTCGACCTTGTGAAGCTGCGGTATGAGGGCGGCCGCGAACATAAAGGGTCGCTTCTAAGTTCGGAGGCCGACTTTGCCCAGGCCGCCTACGAAGTCGACCAGGCAAAAAGGAATATCTACCTGTCGCAGAGGCGGCTGACGAAAGAACTGGGGCGGTTATCTTTTACGCCCATGCTGGCGAACGGCGGGCTTGAAGCCGGGGAAAAGGAGAGTCTGAGGCCCGATTTCGACAATTTGGCCCGGACGACGCCTCTTCTCCGGCAGCTCATAGCGAAAAAAGAGGCCGCCAAGTTCGGCTTAAAATCCGCTTACGCGGATTTCTTTCCCCAGGTATATATGAACACGAGCCTGGGCAATACGAACGTGGACGCGTTTCCGGATAAGAACGAATGGTCCATCGGCGCGACACTGACGATCCCTTTCTTCGACGGGGGAAACAGGTTTGCCGCCGTCTCCCAGGCAAAGGCCGTGCTGAGCGCCGCCGTCGATGACGAAAGGTCGGGGCGCGACGGCGTTATCTTCACGTTGTCGGACACCTGGACGAAACTGCAGGACGCCGTCGATAACGTAACGGTGCAGTGGAAGTTTCTCTACGCCGCCGAGGAACGCGCGAAGATCTCGAGGGCATTATACGCCATCGGGCTTTTGTCTTACGATAACTGGATAATAATAGAGAACAACCTCGTCCTGGCAAAGAAAACTTATGTCTTTGCCGAGGCAAACGCCCTGATCGCGGAAGCAAACTGGGTGCAGGCAAAAGGAGGAACGCTGGATTATGATAAAGAATAAGCGGCTTACGGTATTTCTCGCCCTGATAGTTATGATAATCGCGATCGTTTTTATTAAGACAAGACCGAAGCCATCCGGTGAAATCATCCGGGAGATAAGGCCCGAAACAGGAAGCATCCGGACGACCATAACGTCTACCGCCACGGTCCAGCCGCAGAACAGGCTCGAGATAAAACCTCCCATCAACGGCCGTATTGACAAGATCCTGGTCAAGGAAGGCGAAGCGGTGAAAGCGGGCCAGACGCTGGCGCTCATGAGCTCCACGGAACGCGCCGCGCTTCTTGACGCGGCGAGGGCGCGCGGCCCGGAGGAGATGAAATACTGGGAGGACGTGTATAAGCCGACGCCTCTCATAGCGCCGATAGACGGCGAGGTCATTGTCTCTACCGATGAGCCGGGCCAGACCGTCACCTCGGCCGAGGCGGTGATAGTCCTGTCGGACAAATTGATCGTCCAGGCCCAGGTCGACGAGACCGATGTAGGCGGAGTCCGTGTCGGCCAGGAGGCCGTCATCAGCCTCGACGCGTATCCGAAGATAAAGGTAAACGGCAGTGTTGACCACATATACTACGAATCCAAGCTCGTAAACAATGTGACGATCTACCAGGTCGATATAGTGCCTGACACCGTACCGGAGGTATTCCGCTCCGGCATGTCGGCAACGGTCGATATCGCGGAAAAGACGAAGGATTCCGCGCTTCTTGTGCCGATCGAGGCGGTCAAAAGGAATAAGGACGGCGCCTATGTCCTTATCAGCCGCGGCAGGGGCGTCAAGCCGGAAGAACGTAAAGTCGAAGCCGGCGTTTCGGACGACAGGAACATAGAGATAATTTCCGGATTATCGAAAGACGATAAGGTTATCGTCAAGTCCCGGAAGTATGACCTGTCGACGGCTCCGAAAGGCGGAAACAATCCTCTCGTACCTTTCAGGAGAAGAAGCGGCGGCAAATAGCGGATAAAAGAGATGATAGAGCTAAAAAATATAACCAAAACCTATAAGACCGGCAGGGTCGGAGTGGCGGCCCTGCGGGGGGTATCTTTAAAGATAGAACCCGGAGAGTTTGTCGCCATTATGGGCCCCTCCGGCTCCGGCAAGTCTACGCTTCTTCACCTTCTCGGTTTTCTGGACAGGCCGGATTCCGGACAATATAATTTAGGCGGAAAAGACGTAACGAAGCTTACCGATGAAGAGCTCGCTATTTTAAGAAATCACCTAATGGGTTTTATCTTCCAGCAGTTTCACCTGTTGGCCCGGGTGACGTCTCTGGAGAACGTGGAGCTTCCGCTCATCTACGCCGGAAAACGCCGCATGAAAGAAAAGGCGATAGAGAAGATCAGGGCCGTCGGCCTGTCCGCCAGGGCGGGCCACAGGCCGAATGAACTTTCCGGCGGCGAACAGCAGCGCGTCGCCATCGCCCGGTCTCTCGTGAATGAACCTCCGATTATCCTGGCCGACGAGCCGACAGGCAATCTTGATACTAAAAGCCAGGATGAGATCATGGCGATACTGGAGGGCCTTAACGCGCAGGGCAAGACGATCATACTTGTTACGCACGAAAAAGAGGTTGCCGAATACGCCGGGCGCATAATCAGCATGCGTGACGGAAAGATAATCTCGGACGATACGATGAAGGATGTATCCGGGAAGGGCCGGCCGGTACCGGCGGATATTTCGATAGAAAATATTTTATCCGAAGGCGTTTATAAGATGAAGCGGGCGGAGCTTGCCGATCATTTCAAGCAGGCGTTCTGGTCGATAGTTTCTCATAAGATGCGGTCGATCCTTTCCATGCTCGGCATATTAATAGGAGTTGCCGCGGTAATAGCTATGCTTGCCCTGGGCGCGGGCGCGAAAGAATCTATCTCGCAGACCCTGGCGTCGCTCGGCTCGAACCTGTTGACGGTGAGGGCCGGTTCCCACAAAGTGCACGGCGTAGCCATGGAGGCGGGGGCGGTAACGCGTTTCACTTTCCAGGATGTCGAGGCGATCGGGAAACTTCCGGGCGTAAAAAGGGTCTCTCCGTCGGTGACCGGAAGGGCCCAGATCGTCTACGCGAACAAGAACTGGAATACCCAGGTCCAGGGCGCGGGCGCCGGTTACGCCGAAATGCGCGCGAGCATTCCTACGATAGGAGATTTTTTTACGGATGAAGACCTGAGGGCCCGCAGGCGCGTCGTATTGCTGGGAACGACCGTGGCAAAAGAGCTTTTCGGAAACGATAACCCCGTGGATTCGACTATCAGGATTAACAGGATCACCTTTCAGGTGATAGGCCTTTTGCCGACGAAGGGCGCCGGCATGTGGCATGATCAGGATGATTTGATCGTCATTCCTGTGACGACAGCAATGTATCGTGTTCTGGGCAAGGAGTATGTCGATTCGATAGATGTGGAAGTGGGAGAGCCGGAGCTGATGGATGAAGTTCAAAAATCGATACAGGAATTGATAATCAAAAACCATCGCCTCACAAAAAATAATGAAGACTCATTCGAGATACGGAACATGGCGGACATACAGGCGACTTTGACGCAAGCCACCCGGACGATGACGTGGCTTCTCGGCTCCATCGCCGCGATATCGCTCCTCGTCGGAGGCATCGGAATAATGAACATAATGCTCGTCTCCGTCACCGAAAGGACGAGGGAGATAGGCCTGCGAAAAGCCGTAGGCGCCCGCGGCGCGGATATTATGGCGCAATTTATCATAGAAGCCGTTGTGATGACATTTGCCGGCGGGTTGGCGGGCGTAGCGTTTGGTTCGGGCATCGCCGCTGCCCTGGCTTTTTTCGCGGGATGGACGATAAAAGTGTCATTATCATCGATAATACTTGCTACGGCCTTTTCGATCGCCGTCGGCATGGTATTCGGCCTGTGGCCGGCGCGCCAGGCGTCCCTTCTTAATCCGATCGAGGCATTGAGGTACGAATGATATGAAAAGTAAGGTGTATTTCACGCCGGTGAAAGATTCAAATAACGCCGGGGACGCCGCCGCGAAGCTTAAAAAATTGATCGATAAGAGCGGGGTCATTGACGTTGTCGGCAGAGAAAATAAGGTCGCGGTGAAGATACATTTCGGCGAGAAGGGCAGCACCGGTTACGTGAGGCCCGGATTCGCGCGGGTAGTTTGCGATTCCATAACCGCGAAAGGCGCGGTTCCGTATCTGGTGGACACGAACACGCTTTACCGCGGGCATCGGACAAATTCGAAAGACCATATCGAGACGGCCCGTGAGCACGGATTTACGAAAGACTCGACCGGCGCCAGGATCGTCATCCCGGACGACGGCAAAAAGGATGACGTCGCGGATGTGAAGATAAAAGGCAAGGTTATCCAATCGGCAAAAGTGGCGAGGTTTTTTATCGATGCCGGCGCGATCATCGCGATAAGCCATTTTAAAGGCCACATATTGACGGGATTTGGAGGGGCGCTCAAGAATATCGGGATGGGGTGCGCTACAAGGGAAGGCAAGCTCGCCCAGCATTGCGATGCGTCGCCGGTTTTTTATGAGGAGAAATGTAAAGGGTGCGGCGCGTGCGAGGCAATCTGTCCTGCGGGCGCGATCCATGTCGAAAACGATAAGGCGTCACTTGACAGGTCGAAGTGTATCGGCTGCGCGGAATGTATTGCCGCCTGCCCGGCCGCGGCCATGTTCATAGACTTCGGGGTTGGAAGCGCCGTGCAGGAGAAGATGGTTGAATATGCCGCGGCGGTTCTTAATAATAAAAATGGCAGGCTCGGATTTTTAAATTTCGCCCTCAGGATACATCAGGAATGCGACTGCTGGGGCGAGGAGACCCCGCGGATCTCACCCGACGTCGGAATATTGGCGTCGGCCGACCCGGTAGCGATCGACAAAGCGAGCTTCGATCTCGTGAAAGGCGTTTGCGGTAAAGACGTATTTAAAGAAGCCCATCCCAACCAGGACGGCATGATACAGCTTGAATACGCCGAATCACTCGGACTGGGCTCACTCGATTACGAGCTGGTATCGCTATGAAGATTGTAAAGAAAAAAGATAGGACGAGGCTCGGGATTGACGCGAGGATCCTGTCTCAACCGATGAACGGCGTTGCCCGCCATCTAATCCTCCTCTTAAAAAGCCTCGCCAAGAAAAAAGAATTTGAGGTATTCCTCTTTTCGGACACGCCGCTCATGGAAGAGTACTCCCCATATTTTTCGGGATATCGTTTGATATTGTTCGACCGGCCCGGGTTAAAAAAATATTGGAAAAACTGGGTATTGCCGTTTCAATTATCGAAACACAGGATAGATCTTTATCATTCCGTGTGGGATAAGGGGGTCCCGCTTATTTCGCCGTGCCCCGTCGTAATGTCGATCCATGACCTTTACTCCATCTCCGGCGAGAATAAAACAGCGAAGAAGTCGAAGAAGGCCCGGAGGCGCATCGGCCTTCTTCTCGAAACGCTCAAAGCGAAAAAGATCATGACGATATCCGAAAGCACCAGGATAGAAATTATCGAAAAACTGCGCGTCCCTCCGGAGAAGGTGGTGGCCGCGTACCTGGACTGCGACAGGCAGTATATCAAAGACGCGGCTTCACGGGAAGACGGCCGGGATCTGCCTTACGGATTGGCCGCCGGCGGATATTTCATAAGCGTTGCGGGAAGGCTTGACGATGTCCGGAAAAATACCCCATTTTTGATACGGTCTTTTTCGAAGTTCCTCGGCCGTCATCCGGGCCCTGGAATTAAACTTGTCGTCGTCGGCAGTTACGATGCCTCAAGCGGGCCTTTCATCGCGTTAAAAAAACTCGCCGCCGAATACAATATAGAGAAAGACGTCGTCTTTACCGGATATGTGCCGGACGGCGTTTTATACAATCTCATCAGGCGGAGCATCGCCGTGATATTCACCTCTACCTTCGAGGGGTTCGGTATACCGATCCTGGAAGCGTTCGCGCTGGGGGCTCCGGTGATAACGAGCGACAGGTCCTCGATGCGCGAGATCGCTTCGGGCGGGAGCGCCCTTCTGGTGGATCCGGCATCCGAAGAGAATCTTGTCTCGGCCATGAGCTCTCTTGTCAGCGATACCTCTTTAAGAAAGAGATTGTCGGAAAACGGCCGTAAGAGGCTCGGGGATTTCGACTGGAATATAGCTATGGAAAAAATCACGGATGTGTATTATGATATTCTCCGGTGAAAGAATGAAACCATGAAGAAACATTTTATAATGTTTGGAAGTTTCCGGTGGAAGATCACGGCGACCCTGATCTTATTGATGTGTTTTTCGGGAGTCGTCGGCAATTTTTTAGTATATGATTATGCCTCGAAGGCCCAGTTCGAGCAGTTAAGGGATAAGCTTAAAATAATCGCCCAGGCTATTGCATTGACGTTAGACACCGACGCCCTTCTCCGGATACCGCTCGATGAGAGCGGAATCGAAAGCCCTTCCTATAAGGCGATCGCGGAAAAATTATTGAGGGTGAAAGAAGTTGACCCAAGCCTTGCCTATATCTATATCCTGAAAAAGACCGAATACCCGGGGATCCTCAGGTTTATAATCGACCTCCATCCGTGCGATTATCCCGCGAGGCTGGCCCCGGCTCTTCCCGGCGAGGCGTATGACGCCTCAGGTTTCCCGGAACTCGCCAGGGCCTTCGGCGGGCCGGCCGCGGACAAGAAGATCACGGCTGATAAATGGGGAGTCTTCTTATCGGGATACGCTCCGGTCCGCGATAGCTCAGGCAGCGTTATCGCGGTGCTGGGAATCGACATGACGGCAAACGATGTCTATAACACCCGAAAAGAAGCCAGGAGGAGATCCGCCGTTGTCCTGTTGTCGGGGATCGCGCTTTCGATAGTCCTGGGGTTTTTGATCTCGGCGAGGATTACGGCCCCAATCAATAAATTAGTGGAAGGGACGAGGCATATTTCATCCGGCGATATGAAGTACCGCGTAAAAGTCGAAGGCGCCGACGAAATAAGCGAATTGGCATCGGCCTTCAACGATATGGCATCGAATCTGCTTAAGGCAAGAGAGAGGCTGGTCGATTATTTTTATCGCGCCATACAAACCCTTGTGCGGGTCCTTGAATCGCGCGACGCCTACACGAAAGGCCATTCCGACAGGGTAGCTGATTATGCCGTGAAGATCGCTGTCGAAATGGGTTTACCGGCCCAGAAGGTAGAGTTGGTGAAAGAAGCCGCCCTTCTGCATGACATAGGTAAACTGGGAGTCCAGGAGATGATCTTAAGCAAAAAATCGGAGCTTAGCGAAGAGGACCGCGAGTCTATAAGGAAACATCCGTTGATCGGCGAAGAGTTGCTGAAACCCGTCTCTCTTAATAAAGAGATGCTCACCGTGGTGAGAGAGCACCACGAGCGGTATGACGGCAAGGGGTATCCCGACGGCCTTACCGGCGACAAGATCGATATGCTCGCGGCGATCGTCTCCGTAGCCGATTCATACGACGCGATGACTTCCCACAGGACGTATATGAAAAATTTTACCAGGGACGAAGCGATAGAGCAACTGAAAAAGAACAGCGGATCGCAATTCAATCCCGGGGTCGTCGAGGCCTTCGTGAGAGTTTTAGGGAAATAATAACCTCGATATGCCGCGGAACCCTTCTTTTATTTGCAAAAGCCGGATTTCGTGATATACTATTGACAGCATAGCGAGGTCTTGTGGACAAAAAGAGATTATCAATCGTGTTGGCTATTTTCTTTCTGGCTCAGGCCGTTTCCCTTCCGCAGAATTTGGGCGCGGAAATTTACGCCCTTAATATTCCCTCCAGAATCGCCGATCCTTATTTCAGAAACATGAACATCGCCGCCGATGTCGCGCTCTCAATTTACAAAAAACACGAACTCGGCAAAATCTCCAAAGAGGATATAGCAAGAAAATTCTCGGGAGGAACGATCAACGAATATGTCCAGTTTGATCTTGGCGATCTGCGCCTGGGAAAAGGCGGATGCACGCGTTATTATCCCGTCTCCATATTAGGCGAAGATTTTATCGTGAGAGTATTTTTAAGCGATGAAGAGGTTTTTCAGCCTAAGGTGAAGGTTGTATTCGAGGCGAAGATCGAAAATCCCGGCATAACATGCCAGATCATTCCCAATGTCCGCGCCATACTCAAAGATTGCAAAATAGAACCGCACAGGATTTACAATAATACAGAGGCTGCCAGAAGCCCGTAGGCGTATCTACGAAATAAAAGATAACAATAGCCCGTCGTAGGGGACATTTAAATGTCCCCTACGACATCGTCGAGATACTTTTTTTCTCTACCATTAGTACTTGTTAATGAATGTTAACAAGTACTTCATGCCTTTTAAGGCCTGCCCTCCGGTGAGAGCCCGTACTTTTGATGAAAAAATATATACAAAATTCATTAATTGTGATCGTATCGATCTTATTCACCCTCTCCATGTCCGAGCTGGTTTATAGAATTCTGGTTTATAAGTCTTTTCTGATTAATCCGGAGGTAACCACAAGCCATCATAAAACGTTTTGCGAGTACGACCCTTTGTTAGGGTGGAGGCATAAAAAAAATATCGCGGTAAGATTTGTTACCAATGAATACGACGCGTTACTGGAGTTTAACTCAAAAGGGCTTAGAGGCCCCGAAATTGCCTGCGAAAAAGACAGCGATGTTTACAGGGTTTTAATTCTTGGGGATTCGTTTGCGGAGGGCTACACGGTTAATTTTGAGGATTCATTTCCCGAAATTCTCAGGGAAAAGCTTGCCGGGAAAATTAAGGATAAAACCGTCGAAGTGATAAACGCGGGGGTGGGCGGTTATAGCACGGATCAGGAATATTTATTTATGGCGGAAGAAGGGCGGAAGTTCCGGCCGGACCTGACGGTAATAATGTTCTGCGAAAACGATGTTTATTATAACGCTCAACCGGAATACTGGAGAGGGCTCAAACCCTGTTTCGCGTTGGAGAACGAGGCCCTGGTTTTAAAAAACAGTCCCGTTCCCGGCCCCCCGGTAGAATTGAAGCAAAACAGCATAGTCGGTTTTTTGAAGAGGTCGTATTTGTTGTCCCACCTGGCCGGGAGGCTGCGGAATAAGGTAAACCGCGAACTTCCGGCGGATCAAAGAGTGCGGTTAATCAAGTATGGCCCGGAGATCGAAAACGGCTGGTTAATCACGGAAAAAATTCTGCAAAAATTCAAACTGTTGGCCGATTCATGGAAAGGGAGCGTCCTGGTCGTATATATTCCGCCGGCAGATATGGTTTATGATAAACTTTATGAGGCATACATTAATTCGTATGATAATATAGACGGCAAAATTGATATACGTAAACCCGCGGCAATTCTTAGGAATATTTGCTCCGGGAATGAGATAAATTTCCTGGACCTGACGGATGAATTACGGTTACAGGGTAAGGGCAGGCGCCTGTATTATAAATGGGACGGCCACTGGAATAAAGAAGGACATAAAGTCGTAGGGCAGGTATTGGCGGAATATATAAGGATAAAATAAACCTGCTATTGAAGGTTGATTATTAGTTAAACATATGATATACTTATCACGCGATATATAGAGCAGATGAGATGCTATGGGATTTAAAAAATACACGATAATAAGAATCTTTTTTGCCTTCATCATTTACCTGTATGGAGGGGCTTTTTTTGCCTATGGCCTGCCCGAGATAGATCACGTCGAGAGCGGAGATGTAAATGTTCAGTACGCCGGCCCCAATTCAATGACCATCACAGCGTCCGATCACAGTATAATAAATTACAGTTCGTTTAATATAGCTCAGAATGAGACGGTGATGGTTATGCTTCCATCGTCTAATAGCGATATATTGAACAGGGTTACAGGCTCCGGGGCAAGCCAATTATTGGGCAGCCTGGATTGTAACGGTATATTCATACTCGTTAATACGTCGGGCATCAATATAGGCCCCAACGCGACTATAACGGCAAACGGGCTGGTCCTTTCTACAAGAGATATCGCAAATTCCGACTTCATGAATAGCGAGTATGTATTCAGAAAGCTTACCGGCGCAGAAAAGGATATGCTCCTCGTGAACCAGGGCACTATCAATATACGCCGGGGCGGGTTTGGCGTATTGATAGCCGCCGGCATAGAGAATTCAGGCGTAATAAGCGCTCCTCTGGGCAAGATAGCGCTCGCGGGGGGAGACGCGGTTAAGATAGGCGTATCGGGCGGAGGCCTGATATCCGTCGCTATCGAAGAAAAGACGGCTTCATCGATTCTGGATGCCTCGGGTAATCCGATAACAGATCAGATAAAGAGCACCGGCACCATAAGCGCCCCGGGCGGCACGGTAATACTGAACGCGCAGAGCATCAACAAGGTATTTACCAGAGCGATAAACCTGGAAGGGTGCGTAAAAGCAAACAGGTTTGAAGAGCATGACGGAATAATAAAGATCGTGGCAAGCGATGATGTCAGGATAGGGGCTGCAATGGAAGCGAAGGGCGGCTCCATAGATGTTGCGTCAGATGAGAGTATCATCGCGGCGGCAGACGTTACCGCCGAAGACGGCGATATCAGCATGAAAGCCGACGCCGATAAAGACGGCGCGGGCAAATTCACCCAGGAATCAGGAGTTATATCGACAGATGGGGGAGGAAATATTTACATAGACGGCTCCGAAACTCTTACCATCGGGAATATAAGGGCGGAGGGAGGGGCTGTCTATATAGGCACCGACAGCGCCCCGCTTGCCATCATAGCCGATACCGAAACGGTAGTAGTCTCCGACTATCTCAAGGCCGCCGCCGGCTCGTTTTATATAAATTCGGAAAGCATCACAACCCATATAGTGCGGGACGAAGGTATTTTTATACAGGACGCTTCCAGAGAGGACAATGTAATAACTATCCGGGGCGATGAGCTTGGCACGGTAAAGTATCTGGCCGCGAATAACATAACTTTTCAGACAGATAATGATGTTAATACTTCTCCGGGAGTGATAATTCCCGGCAATACAGTTACATTAATAGCCAGGCAATTCGGTTCGAACGTTAATCCGGTAAATATTGATGCCGCGGCCACACATATTAATAGATCCATGGGTGATATTGATATAACCCAATCCCTGGGTATCGGAACGAGTATACTTATATGCGGCCCTCCCGAGGACGGCTTCGGCGCGATAACTTACAATAGAGATTCCCATCTCGTATTAGAAGCAGAACATATTACACTCCGGGGGGAAGGCCCAACCTGCCTCTACGGGGATATCACGTTTTCCAACCTTTATATAACTGTTCCCGCAAAAGAGATCTACTTTGAGCCGGGAAAGACATATACCATCCTTGGCTTATTCAAAATAGAAGGCGCTTACGCGCAACACGTAAAGCTCCTATCTCAGCAAGACGGGGTACGGTGGTATATTGATCCAAGCGGCCCCAGGGAGCTGACCTATGTTTGGGTAAAAGACTCTTATAACCTCGATCCCGTTGAGGTTGCCATGACATTATCGACCAACCGCGGCAATAATTTCAACTGGGACGCGAATATTACATGGAATGGCAGTACGAGCCTGTGGAATGTCAGTGGGAACTGGATAGGGGGGGTCGTCCCGGGCGACGGAGACGTTGCGGTGTTTAACGGCACAAGCACCCGTAATTGCAGTATAAATGCCAGTATTAACATCCTTGGGCTATGTATCGAGTCAGGCTATACGGGTATTATCACACAGGCCGCGGGTAAAACAGTAACTTTAGGCTCGACCGGATATACTCAGTCAGGCGGAACTTTTACCGGTGGAAACAGCGCCATTACGGTTAATGGCGTATTCAACTTAAACGGAGGGACGTTCAGTACGGGCACTGGTACTGTTACATTCGGCGGCGTGGTTGGAGATACAGTGACCATCTCCAGTGGCATACTGAAAATAAGGTCCGGCGACACCGCGGCAGATATAGTCATAAACGCCGGCACATGGACGAACTCCGGCGGGACCATCAGCTATAACGCGGGAAGCGTCGTGAGCACCGGCATACTTTCGAGCGTCGGTGATTACTACAATCTCGATATAAATTCGCCGGGATCTACCTATACGCTTGCCGATGATCTGGTCGTCAAGGGTAATCTCTCCATAACGGCCGGGACTATGGATGTAACAGCGGCTGACTATGGCGTAACTGTAAGCGGAAATTTTGTGGCAATCGGCACCTTCAATGCGCAAAATGGTACGGTAACTTTGGACGGAGGGACTCAGTATATTTACGGCAGCAGCACATTCCATAATTTAACGAAGACGGGCTCTGCCGGGACACTCTATTTCCAGGCCGGCTCCACACAGATTATCGCAGGCACCTTAACCTTGAGAGGCGTGGCCGATGCGGACGGGCAGAGGTTATCGCTGCGCTCTACAGTCTCACCCGCGCAGTGGAGTATAAACCCGGCCGCTTTTGACATAGCTTATGTAGATGTGCAGGATAGCGCCAATACGGGCGGCTCGATAATCAATCCGGCGGGAAGCACAAATTCGGGCAATAACACAAACTGGTTCGTCTGGAACGCTATATGGATATGGGATGGCGTGACCGGGCTCGGTACCTGGTCAAATCCGGACAACTGGAATGATGGTTCCGGCGAACATGCCGTGCCTAACGAATCCACTGACGTATTATTCGGCGGCAGCCTTGGCGGAGTGTCCGGCACGGACACAGATTCAAATTGCGAAAATTCGGCCTTTCTCGGCAGCATTAAAAGCCTTACCATAAGGTCAGGATACACAAAAACTATAACGTTAAACCGTTCGCTTGCCATTACAGGCGCTCTTACTGTTAATAGCGGCACGCTGGCTCAGGCCGCAGGCGCCGGGAATGCCATATCGGCCGGATCCATAGCGGTAAGAGGCGGAACGTTCCTGGGCGGGAACGCAGATATTACATCAACAGGCAATGTTGCCATATTAAGCGGTAGTTTCACTTCCACGTCCGGTACTCTATATGTGGGAGGAAACTGGATAAACGAGGCTTCGACGTTCTTCCACAACTCAGGAACGGTCGATTTTAACGGATCCGGCACGCAGGACCTGGAATATAGCTCCGATGCCTTTAATCACCTCACTCATTCAGGGGCCGGCACGCTTTACATATGGCCATACAGAAGAGATATAACCATAGACCATTCCATAACCACGGAAGACCTCTTGGGCTTTCCGTTGCTTGTCTATATTGACGCTGATTTCGGCATCTACTCCTATGCCCGAGCCAACGGAGAGGACATTATCTTTACCGATGCAAATGGTGATAGGATGCCCTATGAGATAGAATATTACTACAGAGATAATGCGGGACACACGGTTACGGCCCTGATCTGGGTAAAGGTCCCGGATATCTCTTCAACTACCGATACCACTTTTTACATGAGCTACGGTAACCCATCCTGCCCGGCGCAGCAGGATCCTGCTCATGTGTGGGATAGCAACTACGCCGCCGTATATCACATGGCAAATACAAACGATTCTACCGGAGTGAATGACGGAACTGCGTCCGGCGGCGTTACTTCAACATCTTCCGGAAGTATAGACGGCGCTTATAACTTCGATGGTATAGATGGTGAAATACTCGTCCCGGATAGCCCAAGCCTCGACATTACAAGCGCTGTTACAATATCTCTGTGGTTGAAAACTCCCGGCACTTATGATGCATCGTCGCCGAAACTTGTTGGAAAACACACTGTAGATACTAATGATCCCTGGCATTTTTACGAGATTGATTTTAATGTGACGCCTCCGGATATATTTATAAGATTTGAAGTCTCGGATGGCACCTCTTATTACAACGTCCCCAAGGGGGCCGTGTTTCTGAGTTCGACTATCGAAATCCAGTCTGACACATGGTACTATGTGTCAGGAACCTGGGACGGCACAACATCCAATCTCTATATTGACGGCGGTTTAAATAACACCACCACAACAAGTTTTCATACATTAGCGACTAACGATGAGCCTTTACGCATGGGATCTTTTACGGGAAATACCCATCATTATAAAGGAATTTTAGACGAAGTGCGTATTTCCAACATAGCGCGCCCTGCTTCATGGGCCGGCGCGGAATTCAATAATCAGTTTTCCGACACAGGCCGCGGCTATCAGGCAATAGGCGCGCAATCCGGAGGAGTTCTTACCATAGCCGGTAACCTTGCCCAGTCGGGGACAGGTCCGCTTGCCGCCGCCGGCATGATTACTTTTAACGATGCTTCTCAGAATTCCAATGTATACGGCGCCATAACGTTTTATGATCTGGCTTGCACAACAGCGGGAAAAAATATATATTTTGAAGCAGGATATACGGGAACCGTGACGCATGCTCTGACATTGACGGGGAGCGCGGCTAACCTGATAAAACTTAGAAGCACGTCAGACGGAACAAGGTGGAATATAGATCCTCAAAATACCATCAACGTTACATATGTCGATGTTAAAGATTCCGCGAATTTAAACGGCAAAGTTATAAATCCTCCTTACTCTGTCGATAGCGGTAATAACGTCGCCTGGTTCTCGGTTCCGCCGATCAATCCCGATGTCATCCCCAGGATACCGCAGCCGCCGAATCCGCCGGTCGATCCGGGTAACGGCGAACCTCCCGGAGGCGGCCCTCTCATATCATACGAAAGGCAGAAGTATGGCAAGTATTATATAGCCGGTAAGTACCGTACGGTAGTTATAGTATATGATGGCAAGGTAACCGTAGCTCCTTACGATGATAACGGCCCTCAATATGATAAAGGTAAGTTATTAACAGCCGGTCAGAAGGCCGCGTATCAGGGGGAGATAAAGTAAGGCGGGATAAACTTATTTAAACCTGGCAATATTCGCCAGTTTGTCCAGCATCTTATCTTCGAACTCTATTACGATATGAAGGCGCGGAACGGCTCCTTCTGTAATGCCTTTGTCGCCCATACCGATAGGAAAACCGCCCTCCAGCCTTACGAGTAACTGGTCATATAGGTTCATCCTTATGCCTGCGCCGACGCTGGCGAGTTTATCCTGATATTTTTCACCCTCTACCTTGCCTCTCTTCCATCCATAGCCATAGTCGAAGAAGAAGACCCCCGTTATATTTTCTCTCAAGGGGGTATCGGAAAAAGGAAGCTTGAATGCCCCGGGAAGGAACGCCGGCTTGACGAGGACCTCCGCGTTAGCCTGCACGGCGCTGTCGCCGTAATAGTCTCCGTAAGCATAACCTCTCACGGAGTTAATGCCGCCCAACGAAAATTCTTCCTGCGGGGTCAGTTTTTCGGAAGCGAACTGCGCGTCGCCCCTTAAATTAAGCTGTATATAAGACGTTATATTGTGTTTGCACTGCAGGCCGAGGTTGAATTTTGTGAATACGTTTCCCGCGCCCCTGGAAGAGTACCGGTTTTTTCCGAGCGCGCCGAAGAGATTGATACCTTGTGATATTTCGGGCCTTACATTAATTATTGTGGAAGGCGTTCTTAAAACTACCTTTGCGCCGAACCTTAAGATTCTTAACCTGTCCTTATTTAGCAGGCCTGTATTGGTATACAGTTCTTTGTTTTTTCCGTCCAGGCCGAAATACAGGTCTCCGAGGTAATTATCCTTTTGGTATATATCCTGATGTAAAAAAAAACTCGCGCTTTCCGCGTAAGATCTCAAGTCGTATTGCTCGAAATCCTTTTTAGGAAATGCCTTGGCCTTTGAAAAACCGTATAATAGAGTGGTGCCGGTATATGACAGGGGCAGCATATGGTATGCATAGATGTTACTGGACTGTTTTGTGTAAGAATATCCGGTTAAAAGCGTGTCGTCGAGAAATAAGAAGTTGTTGTGCCTCGCTCCGAAAGCTAACATCTTTCTGCCGGTCACGGCGGCGCCTTCTCTATTGAACGAGAAGATAGGGTGTATCGGGAAATGCGTTTCCGCGTCCAGCATAATGTCGGTAGTGCCTTTCTTTTTTCCGGAATGCAGCGTGGCTTTTACTTCTCTGTCAGGGTTGCGGTTTATCTGCTGAAGGCTCCGAGATATCTTATAATACAGCAAAGGCTTGCCGGATTTTATCTCCCAATATTGCGTAAGTTTTTTATTGTCGAAGTATTTATGCGGAGTTATTTCGAGATTACCCATCTTTGCTTCCACAACATAGAGGGTTACTACTCCATCTTTCAAATCCTGGGGCGGGACGAAACAAGCCGCTATTACGCCCTTATTGAGATATTCACGCTCTATTATCTGGGTAAGCTCATCGAGGTCGTCAAAGCTCAAATCCCTGTTCTCGTACTGCCTTGTTATTGAGGAGAACTCTTCAGGAGGGAAACTCTCGCAGCCCGAAAGGATTACTTTCTTTATGAAATAGCGTTGGCCGGTTTCTTTCTCGGGTTTTTTCTCTTCCTGGATTACAGGCTTTTTTTGCGGCGCCGCCTCCAGTTTCTTTTCGGCTTCCTCCCTGACGGGGCGGTCTACTTCTCTTACGGCGCGTTCATAATTCTGACAATAAGCGGATCGGCAGAAATACAGGCATAATATTATCGCGGCAAGCGTCTGTATGATAGCTTTATTTTTCATATTTATACGACAATATACTTCTTAAATGTTAAGTTGTCAAGGTTCATCCGTTTTATTTCCTTTGGGATTTTTCTTTTACGCGATATAATATATCGAAGGTACTGGCGCCTGTAGCGTAATGGATAACGCGTTGGCCTCCGGAGCCATGTATGGCAGTTCGACTCTGCCCAGGCGCGCCAATAAAATTTGGCCTTTTCCAAAATGTAAGGGGATTGGCCGCAGTGAGGCCGTAACGACTCTGCGCAGGCGCGCCAATAAAATTTGGCCTTTTCCAAAATGTAAAAGGGAGTTATATGTTTTTCAAGTCGATAAGGTTTAAAGCGATACTTTTATACACGCTGATCCTCACCGTGACGCTCCTCATATTCAGTTTCATACTGTACGGAGGTTTCTGCAAGACGCTGTATGACGACTTCGATGACCTCCTGAGCTCGAGGGCGGAGGGAGTCGCGGATTCAATAAACGCCTACTGGCACGCGCATATTACAGCCTATTCTCCGGACGTCTCCCGTGTATTGGCCGAGAACGCGGGATCGGAAGGCTTCGATTCTATCGCGTCAAGCTGGGTCGAAGAGAAGAGGAAAGATCCGGACCTGATGAACATATTCGTCCAGATACTCGATACCGGCGGAAACCGGATCGTGGCTTCGAAATCGATGCCGAAGCTCTCGCAATTAGACGAAGAGGATTTCGCGGATATTTTAAGCGGCGAAGATTCGTTCGATACGCTGAACGGCGAATCCTCCGGCGGCAAGAAGACGAAATTCAGGGCATACTCCAAGCCTGTGCTGATAGGAGGAAAGGCCTGGTATGTGGTGCAGGTCGCCGGCCCGATCGACCTGATGTCGATTGCTTTAAATAACCTCATTTTTATCCTCTTCATTCTTCTGCCCCTCACGGTCCTGCTGGCCGCCTTTCCAGGGGTCCTGCTGGTAAGGATTGCCCTCAAGCCCGTGGATACGATGATAGATACCCTGAGGCAGATCACGGCCGAGAACCTGAAATTGAAGATACACATCCCCGACACCAAAGACGAGATCAAGAGGCTCGCGGAGACGTTCAACGACATGATAGGAAGGCTCGACAGGTCATTCTCATCCCAGCGGAAATTTATCCAGGCCATCTCGCGCGAACTCCGGATCCCTGTAGAAAATCTTAAAGAAGAACTTGAGTCGGCGCTTACTAAAAAATGCCCGGAAGAAGAATACAGGGCCCTCCTGTTGAAGGCCGCGAAGGAAGCCGACGGCCTGTCGAGGACGATCGACGACCTTTCCATCATGAGCCGGTTGGGCGAAGAGAGGCCCGTGCTGGAGGTCAGGAAGGTGAACCTGACCGGACTCGTCGAAAGCGTCTTTAAAGATATGAAGCATGAGGCGGCCGAAAAAGAGATAAACACCTCCATTTCCTGCGCCGAAAACGTTAAGATCGACGGAGACAGGGAGCAGTTAAAACAACTTTTGAATAATTTGTTCGAAAATGCCGTCAGGTATACCCGCCGGAAGGGCGACATCTCGGTGGTAGTGCGCAGCCGGAAAAAAGATTCGGCCGAAATTATCATAAGCGACACCGGCGTCGGAATACCGGAAGACGAGCTGCCTTATATATTCGACAGGTTTTATCAGGTCGCGAAGCCGCGCGGCGTGAAAGGCGGGTTCGGCCTCGGCCTGAGTACCGCCAGGGCCATAGTGGAAGCGCATAAAGGCGCGATTACAGTGGAAAGCCGCGAGGGTAAGGGGTCGGCCTTCACCGTAACCCTGCCGCTCAATTATCCCGGATGAGTCCATGTCAGTCGTATTATCTTTAGATATCAGAAATTTCATAAGGGCCCGTCCGAAGGGAAGCGGCCTTGAAGATACGTCCATATCGCTCAAAGGCGATAACGGCTGTATGGTGATCCTGATCCATGGCCTTACCGGCACGCCGGTCGAGATGAAGCCCATCGCGGCGCATTTAAATAAAAAAGGATATTCGGTGATATGCCCGAGGCTCGCGAACCATGGTGAAGATATATGGGTCCTGAAGCGCTCGAAATGGCAGGATTTTTATCAATCGGCCCGCGATGTGGTCACCAGCGGCGAAGCCGCGAGTTTTTCCGGGCCGATCTTTACCGCCGGGTTGTCGATGGGTTCTCTGCTGGCGCTTCTTCTTGCGGATGAATTTCCGGACAGGATACGCGGCGTAAGCGCGCTGGCGCCGACGCTTTTTTACGACGGATGGAATATGCCGCTATCGAAATATTTTTTGCCGCTTGCCTATACGCCGCTCAGGCACATATATTTTTTTAAGGAAGAGCCGCCCTACGGCATCAAGAATGAGGCGATCCAAAGCCGTATACACAGGTACTATAATAAGGTGAGGCTCGGCGATATCGGAAATGTCGCGCAATACGGCTATCCGTATTTTCCGGTAACGCTTCTGCATGAACTGCATCTCCTGGTCAAATATATTACAAAGAAATTTCCGAAGATGGATTTTCCGGTGCAGTTGATTCAGGCAAAAGACGACGACATGGCAAGTATAAAGAATTCCAAGCTGATTTATGATACAATAAGATCTGAGATAAAGGAGATGGTGCTTCTTTACGACTCATATCATGTGATTACCGCCGACCATGAACGCGACCTGGTTGCGGAGAAGATGGAGGGTTTTTTCACGCGCGTTTCGGATGGGTTGGTTAAAAAATAGAAGAGGGGGGTAGTTATGAGAATGCCGCTTGCGCTGGTTTTAGTATTTTTATCGCTTGCCGTATTTTTCCCGGGGAACGGTTTCTGCGGGGAGGAGGTCCTTTACGGCTTCGAAAAAGGCGACGAGGGATGGGGCATACCGGACTGGGCGTATGAAATGGCCAGTTATGTGTGCAGGCACGCCGCCGTAAGCAATGACGTGGCCAGCGAAGGAGCGTCGAGCCTCAAACTTGAGGTCGATTTCCCGGGCAAGGGCTGGGGCGCGGCTATCGTCGAAGGCGAAGCGCCTTTTGACTGGACCAAATACAGCACGCTTTCATGCGACGCGTACATACCCGAGGGCGCGCCGCCGAAAATCTTCTGCCGGCCCATCGTCAAAGTAGGAAATGAATGGAAGTGGACCGAAATGGCGCGGCCGCTGGCATTGAAGCCCGGCGAATGGATAACCGTATCGGCGAACCTGAAACCCGGAAGCAGGGATTGGAAGAGGGTCGAGATGGTAGAGAAAGTGGAGTCTGACGGCAAGATCCACGGCAAGGTTAGGAAAGAGATCGTCATCGACATAACGGATGAATTCAGGGCCGATATTAAAGCGATAGACGTGCGGTTTGAATCGGACAGGAAAGAATATAAAGGGCCTGTCTATCTTGATAATATAAGAGTAGCCGAATAAGATAAACTTTCGATTTGAATAATATTTTTCGCGCGCTTCAATACAGGAATTTCCGCCTGTTTTTCATAGGGCAGGGTGTATCTCTCATCGGTACCTGGATGCAGGCCATCGCGATGAGCTGGCTTGTCTACCGCATGACGAACTCAGCCTTCCTCCTCGGGCTTACGGGATTCTCAAGCCAGATCCCGGCTTTTCTATTAGGGCCTTTCGCCGGCGTCATAGTGGACAGGTTCAACCGCCGCCGCATACTTATCTTAACGCAAATCTTCTCGATGATACAGGCGGTTATTCTGGCGGCACTGACTTTATCCGGCAGGATAGAGGTGTGGCACATCATTTTACTTGGCTTTCTCCTGGGCTCGGTAAATTCTTTGGATATACCGGCCCGCCAGACCTTTGTCATAGAGATGGTCGAGCGGAAAGAGAACCTGTCCAACGCGATAGCCCTGAATTCGTTTCTCTTCAATTCGGCCAGGCTGATAGGCCCGTCGATCGCCGGAGTGATAATAGCGCTGCTGGGCGAGGGTATCTGCTTTCTCGTTAACGGGTTAAGCTTTCTCGCGGTCATAGCGGCATTGGCCGCGATGAAGATAGGCCCTCTTAAAACAGAGAGGCGCAAACGCGATATCCTGGCGGACATTAAAGAGGGATTCGGATACGTGTACAATTTTTTGCCGATCAGGTATATACTGATGCTTTTGGGGGTCATAAGCATTATGGGAATGTCCTATGTGGTCCTCATGCCGGTCTTCGCGAAAGATATCCTGGGCGGAGGGCCGGGCACATTGGGAATCCTGATGGCATCGGGCGGCGTGGGCGCGATCGTCGCCACCATATATCTGGCTTCGCGAAAAAGTATTGTAGGCCTCGGGGATATGATACCGGTTTTCGCGGCGCTGTTTTCGATAGGTATCATAGTCTTCTCGATATCCAGAGTGTTATGGTTTTCGATCATCGTGCTCGCGGCGACAGGTTTTGGCATGATGGCGTATATGGCGGCGAGCAATATCATAATCCAGACAGTGGTCGATGACGATAAACGCGGAAGGGTCATGGGGTTTTACATGATGACATTTATAGGCCTCGCGCCATTTGGAAGCCTCCTTGCGGGAAGCCTCGCATCCAGGATAGGGGCGACGAATACCCTGATCGCCGGCGGAATCATATGTATCCTGGCCTCTATCGCTTTCGCGGCCAAAACCCCGTTATTAAGGAAGACGATACACCCCATATACAGAAAGATAGGGATAATTCCGGAAGTGGCCCAGGGCATAGGCGCGGCCTCAACCCTCGCAGTCCCGCCGGAGGATTAAGAAATAAATGGGTGTGACCCTTTTCCCTTTTATTTCCCTTGATTCTCCGTATTTATCGTGCTATTTTATTACCACTATGAGCTACATCGTATTCGCGAGAAAATACAGGCCTCAAACCTTCGAAGAAATAATCGGCCAATCGCATATCACCACTACGTTGGCCAACGCGATATTGCAGGATAGGGTTGCTCACGCCTACCTCTTCGCCGGCCCGCGCGGGGTCGGCAAGACCACAGCGGCGAGGATCCTCGCCAGGGCCTTGAACTGCGAAAAGGGCCCGACGCCGAAGCCATGCAATACGTGCGCGTTGTGCAAAGAGATAACCGAAGGTTCTTCTCTCGACATTCTCGAGATAGACGGCGCGTCCAATAGAGGTATAGACGAGATAAGAAATCTAAGAGAGAATGTGAAGTTCTCTCCCTCGAAGGGTAAATTCAAGGTCTATATCATCGACGAAGTCCATATGCTTACCGCGGAAGCCTTCAACGCCCTTTTGAAGACGCTCGAAGAGCCTCCGCTGCACGTTAAATTCATCTTCGCGACTACCCAGGCCCACAAGGTGCCCTCGACGATACTTTCCAGGTGCCAGAGGTTCGATTTCAGGCGCATCGCCACAAAAGATATAGCGGGAAATCTTAAGGCAATAGCAAAAAAGGAATTGATAGATATAGACGACGAGGCGCTCACGCTTATTGCCAGGCACTCGGACGGAGGGATGAGGAACGGCCAGGTGGTCCTTGACCAGATAGCTTCGTCCGCGAAAGGCGCGATCAATTCAGGCGACGTGGCCGGGATCCTCGGGATAGTGGAAGACGACATGCTCTTTAGTTTATCCGGAACCATCAAGGAAAAAGATGCTTCAAGCGCCCTCCGGACAGTGGACGCGCTCATAAATGAAGGTAAAGACGTTTCGCAGGTTGTGCTGGGGCTGATAGAACATTTCCGCAACATATCGATAGCTAAGATAGGCCGGAATCCCGGCGCTCTCATAGATGCCGGCGCCGAAAAGATAAAACGGTATACGGAAGAAGCCGGAAAATTCACCATCGAGGAAATTTTATATATCATATATATACTCTCAAACACTATGGATTTCATACGCAAATCGAGCCTTTCGAGGATACCTCTTGAGGCTGCGCTCATAAAGCTTACTCAAAGCGGTTCTATAATTTCTCTGGATGAGATATTGAACAGGCTCGACGTTATCGATAAAGGGCCGGTGAAAGCCGTGAACTCGCCGATTCCGAAAAATGATGAACCTTCAGTCGCTGAACCCGGCCAAATATCATCCGATGTCGAAGAGATGCTGGGCTCCTGGAAAGCGGTGATCGATTACATCAGGGATAAGAAGATCTCCGTCGCTTCATATCTTCAGGAAGGATATCCGCTCAGCCTTGAGAATAACATGCTGTCGATAGCGTTCTCCAACGACCTGAAATTTCATAAAGAAGCCCTCGAAACGCCGGATAATAAACGTCTGATAGAGGAAGCCTTGAAGGCCGTTCTTAAATCCGATCTCAGGGTATCGCTTGTGCTGGTCGAGACGGTCGATACAAAACGGCAGACGGCCGCGGGAAAATACCCGGAAGAAGGCGAAGGGCGTGACGTTTTATCCGAAGAACCGGGCGCCGAAGAGAAAAAGGATGTGGACCCGATAGTGAAGGCGGCCCTCGAGATGTTCGGCGGCTCCATTAAGGCTTTGGGCAATAATAAAGGAAGGGCATCATGACCGATTTTCCGGTTTCGATGAAGGCATTGGTAGAGGAATTCTCCAGGATGCCCGGGATCGGCCCGAGGAGCGCCCAGCGCCTGGCATTCTACATACTGCGATCGTCCAAAGAGGACGCCGAAAAGATTTCCAGGGCCATACAAAAAGTGAAGGAATCCGTCAGGTTCTGCGGGATCTGCAACAACCTGAGCGACGAAGAGACCTGCGGGATCTGCAAAAGCTCATCGAGGAATAGGGCGCTTCTATGCGTCGTCGAAGAGCCCAATGACATAGTCACGATAGAGAAGGCCGGAAATTTTAACGGTGTCTATCATGTCCTCCTCGGTTCATTGTCGCCTTTAGACGGGATAGGCCCCTCCGACCTGAAGATAAACCAACTTCTCGAGAGGGTAAAGAAGGATAAATTTAAAGAGGTAATCATAGCGACCGATTTCAATACCGAGGGCGAGGCGACGGCGCTATACCTGTTAAAGGTGCTGAAGGATTCCGGGGCCAGGCTAACGAGGGTGGCCTACGGCATACCGGTGGGCGGCGACCTTCAATACGCCGACCAGGCTACGATCACAAAGGCATTCGAAGGCCGCCGCGAGGTCAAATAACCTTGACGGCGCGAATTTATCGTGATATAATTCTTATAGTTAACTAATGTCCCGCAACATGGCTTTATAGCCAACCGAACCTTTTAATATGTATGTTGCGGGATTAATTCGCACTTATAACTTATGCCGCCCTTCGGGCTCCATAAGTTATGTGCTCATTTAAGGAGGGTAAGATATGGGAGCGATCTTAACGGCGATTAAGAGGGGATTTGGCATAGCGGTCAAAAACCTGGGACTTGTATTGATTTTGATCGTGTTTAACGTGATAGGAAGCCTCGCAAGCATGCCGTTCGCGGTCCAGCCGGGCCAGACGCCCACCCCGCAGATGACGGCGTCCGCTTTGATCTTCAGCGTAATCTTTATATTGATCAGCATATTCTTCCAGGGCGCAACCCTGGCATTAGTCAGGGATTATGTAAAGTCGGGAGCCGCGAAACTCGGCTCTTTCGTATCTTACGGCGCGAAATATTATCTCAAACTTTTCGGTTTGGGCCTGTTAATAATACTTATTATAGGTATAGCGGCGCTTGCGGCAGGACTTTTGGTTGCCGCCACCACACCGCTTAACAATGCCATAGTGACGAACATAGCGGTTGGTATCGCTGTAGCGATCGTGGCCATTGTCGGACTTTTGTACTTTGTTCCTCTTACGCTGTCGCCGTATTCGCTCGTTTGCGGCGAATTAGGCGTCCTCGCGGCGATGAAAGACAGCCTGGCTGTAGCGAAAAAGCCGTTTTCGAGAGTCCTCTGGCTGGTGCTTCTTTTCGTGCTTCTCATACTGATCGCGCTCGGCATCGGGCTGGTTGTCGGATTTGTGGTGGGCTTGTTGACGGCGGTTATGCCCGCGGCGGCCGGACGCATCGTAATGGCGGTAGTGACGAGTTGTATAAACGGTTATCTCGGCATAGTGATGACCGGAAGTTTCATGGTATTCTATCTGGGGTTGAAGGAAAAAGCGGTTTAATAATATAGTAGGGGACGTTTAAACGTCCCCTACATTGTGGATAACTTTTAATTAAGATGAAAGAGTTGACTGAGATTCGCTGGCATGGCAGGGGCGGCCAGGGAGCAAAGACGGCCGCCCTTTTATTTGCGGACGCCGCTCTCGCGCAAGGGAAGTATGTTCAGGCATTCCCGGAATACGGCCCTGAAAGGATGGGCGCTCCGGTAGCGTCATTCGACCGCATATCCTCAAAACCGATCGTCCTGCATTCAGGCGTCATCAATCCGGATATCGTGATTGTATTGGATCCTACCTTAATAGATACCGTAGACATAAAGGAAGGGATACCCGATAACGGCACAATAATAATTAACACCGAAAAATTGCCGGCCGATATCAAAAAAGAGCTCGGTATTAGCGGCTCGATTAAAATTTACACCGTTGACGCGTCCACCATATCGAAAGAGACGATCGGAAGAGAGATACCTAATACTCCGATGCTCGGCGCCCTGATAAAAGCGACAGGTATACTTGATTTTAACGGCATGGTCGAAGATACCAGGAAGAAGCTGGAAAAGAAATTCAAATCGAAGCCCGAGGTTATAGAGGGTAATATTAAGGCGATAGAACGGGCGTATTTGGAAGTTAAAGGATAGTAACTCGTAATCAGTAATTCGTAATGAGTAAGTTGTGCCGCCTTCAGCGGCCTTGTATATCCAGGTCCGAATGGCACCTTTTACTATTTACTCATTACTAAGATAAATATGGCTACTGATAAGAAAAATAAACCGGGCTGGAAAGAATTGCCGGAAGGCGACCTGATTTTAGGCGGCGGGACGGCCAGAGGCTTTAAGACGGGTGACTGGCGGTCGAAGAGGCCGGTCCTCATCCCCGAGAAATGCATAAACTGCCTTACATGCTGGGTCTATTGCCCGGATTCGGCCGTGATAGTGAAGGACGGCAAGGTCCTGGGCTTCGATTACGAGCATTGCAAAGGCTGCGGGATATGCGAGCACGAATGCCCGGTCAAGGGCAAGGCGATAAAGATGATTTCGGAAAAGGAAGCGAAAAAGAAAAGTGGCTAAATCGAACATAGTAGCGAGAACCGGAAATGAGGCGATGGCAGAGGCGATGCGCCAGATAAATCCTGACGTAGTCGCGGCATATCCGATCACGCCGGCCACGGAGATAGTCCAGATATTCGCCGGCTATGTCGCGGACGGGCTGGTCGATACGGAATTCGTGCCGGTGGAGAGCGAACATTCGGCGATGTCCGCCTGCATAGGGGCGAGCGCCGCCGGCGCGAGATGCATGACGGGCACTTCAAGCCAGGGCCTGGCGCTGATGGCGGAGATGCTCTATATCGCCTCGGGCCTCAGGCTTCCGATAGTGCTGGCCGACGTGAACAGGGCCCTCTCGAGCCCGATAAACATACACTGCGACCATTCCGATACGATGATGGTGAGAGACGCGGGCTGGGTCCAGATATTTTCCGAGAATGCCCAGGAAGCCTACGACAACATGATTCAGGCGGTAAAGATCGCCGAGCATGCGAAGCTTCCCGTAATAGTTACTACCGACGGTTTCATAATAAGCCACGGCATGGAGAGGATCGAGATTATCGACGACGCCGAAGCGAAGAAATTCGTGGGCGAGTATAAGCCGGAAAATTATCTGCTCAATCTCGATAAACCTATAACCGTCGGAGCGCTCGATCTTCCGGATTATTATTTTGAGCATAAGAGGCAGGAGGTTGAGGCGATGAAGAAGGCGTCGGCCGTGATCCTCGACGTAGCAGGAGAATTTTCATCCAAATTCGGCCGTTCATACGGATTATTCGAAAAATATAAACTTGACGGCGCGGACTGCGCGATAGTCGCGATGGGTTCGACTGTGGGAACCGCGAAAACGGTTGTGGATGAGTTAAGGAATAAAGGTTTGAAGGCAGGCCTTGTGGGCCTGCGGGTATTCAGGCCTTTCCCGAAAGAAGAGATAGCCGGTTGTCTAAAAAACTTGAAGGCGATAGCCGTGATGGACAGGTCCGATTCGATGAACGCGCATGAGGGGCCGTTATGCTTAGAGGTAAAGGCGGCCATGTTCGATGCCTCGGCGAAGAAAATTTTACTTAATTACATATACGGCCTCGGCGGCAGAGAGATAAGGCCTGAAGAGATCGAAGGCGTCTATAACGATCTTTTCGAGGCGATAAAAGGCAATGTGAAAGATAAAGTGGTTTATCTTAACGTAAGAGAATAACGATGAATCTTAAAGAATCCGCCAAAGGGAAGGATTTATTTACCGGCGGGCACCGCGCGTGCGCCGGATGCGGCGCCGCCATGATCGCGAGGCAGGTTTTGATGGCGGCCGGCCCGAATACCGTAGTCGCGAGCGCCACCGGATGCCTCGAGGTGGTTTCGACGATATTTCCGTATACGGCCTGGAACGTCCCTTTTATCCACAGCGCGTTTGAGAATGCCGGGGCGACCATCAGCGGCGTCGAAGCGTTATATAAATCATGGATCAGGCAGGGCAAATATAATAAAAAAGTGAATTTCATAGCCTTCGGCGGGGACGGCGGCACTTACGATATCGGGCTGCAGTCGCTGTCGGGCGCGGCCGAACGCGGCCACAATATTCTATACGTCTGCTACAACAACGAAGCCTATATGAACACCGGAATTCAGCGTTCCGGCGCGACGCCGAAAGGCGCGGATACGACCACCGCGCCCGTAGGAAAAGTCAAAAAAGGCAAAGAGCAATACAGGAAAGACCTCACCGCGATTATGGTCGCTCACGGAATACCGTATGCCGCCCAGTCGATAACGGGCAACTGGCGGGACCTTACCTCTAAGGTTGAAAAGGCCCTTTCGATCGAAGGGCCGAAATTCATAAACGTCTTTCAGCCGTGCAGGCTTGGCTGGGGCTATGAGCCGCAGCTGACTTGCGAAATGGGCCGTATGGCAGCGGATACCTGCGCATGGCCGCTTTACGAAGTCGTTAACGGAGTATACCGCGTCACATACAAGCCCAGGGAAAAAAAGCCGGTAGCCGAATGGCTGAAACTTCAGGCGAGATTCAGGCATCTTTTTAAACCCGAGAATAAAGCTTTGCTTGACGACATACAGAGGGTGGTCGATAAGAACTGGGAAGCGCTTTTAAAGAGAGAAAATCCCGCCGCTAAAGAAGATTCGGTAAAGGCCGCCTGATAGCTACCTTCTATAACCGCAATCCGGTTTTGCGCAAATTTCGCACTGAGATCTTTTTTTTCCGAACACGCCCTTAGGCCCAATCCCTACAATAGCGGTTATAGATTTTTTCGGTACCATCATACAGTTTTTATTGATCGCGATCCCTATTTTTGAGAAATCAAGCGTTTTATTAAGTTTAAACTGTTCTTCTATGGGAAAGTCGCAATAGCCGGGACTGAAACGCATTGAAACGCTTAATCCTTCCGGCGCGTAAGTTTTTCGTAATCCTTCTTCAACGGATTCGGCCAACGATTCGCAGGCGAATGACCCTATCCTGTCAAGGATATAGCCGCGCAAGGGATCGCCTTTTTCCATGTATTTAGTCGCGGCCTCCTCAATACCGCGCCCGATCGTAACCGCCATAATATACAAATAGGCGGCATCCTTCAGGAACAAAGATATTTCTCCCGTTGACAGTTTGACGCCATCCTCAAGCTTAATCGAGGAGCCGCTTATATAAACGATTTTTTTCTTGGTAAGAGTTACCCCGGGGGCGGCTTTGGACCTGGCTATCCTTAAACAAACGTCGGCACAGGCGAGAATGGATTTTTTTATACCGGGAATTCCCGCGGCAGAAACCCCGTCTTTTTTTAAAAACACGTCCCTTACCCATTCCCAGTCTATGGCCGCGTTATATTTCCGCATATTAAAATATATTATACCATTTCCATTGCCTTGACAAAAGGTTATATATTAGGTATACTTAAATCAATTAAAAAGGCAAATGTTTCAGCTGAAAAATAAGGCCGATTCGATATATTTTTATGGTATAGGAAAGTATAAAACACTTTCCTAACCACTGAAAATCGCATACAAGTTATCGCGAAGCGATTTTCTTGAAAGAGGTGCCAGGCACCTTTTAAATAAATTTGAAAAGTTATCGATAGTGTGGTATATTTGTTTCAACAAAGGAGGGGATGTATGACGAAGATAGTATGTGTAATCGGACTGATATTTTTAATTGTTGTGAGCCTCGCGATGCCGGCATATTGCGACGACGCCCTTAAGAAGCTGGGCCGCGGAATTTGCAATGTCGTATCCTGTCCGCTTGAGCTGGTCATGCAGCCATCAAGAGTAAATAATAGCGACGGCCCCATGGCGGCTTTTACTTACGGGATAATAAAAGGCGTCGCGATGACGGGCCTCAGGGCTATTGTAGGCGTATATGAAGTAGCGACGTTCCCGATCCCTATCCCGAAAAATTACGGGCCCGTATTGAATGACCCGGAGTTCTTCTTCGAAGACCAGAATTGGTAAAAAAAGAATAGAAAAGCAAAAAAAGAAATAAAAGGGTCACACCCATTTATCCGTCGTCTAACAACAGATAAATGGGTGTGACCCTTTTATTTCTTGCCCATAATTATTGCATATGTTATTATGTTAACTTGCTATGGCAAGTCCCTCGGTTGCTTCTATTCGTCGCAACCTCGGGATGAATTTTGCTGTCGCAAAATTCACGGGGCGTAGCGCAGCTGGCTAGCGCGCTTGGTTCGGGACCAAGAGGTCGACGGTTCAAATCCGTCCGCCCCGACCATGTACCACTCACGTTTGCCTGTCAATGGTACATGTCCTATACCGGAGGCACGAAGTGCCGACTGGTATAGGGCAAACGTTCGGGTACATGGCACAGCCACTACTTTATTATTATGGCCAAGCGTCTTCACGCCTATTATGACGGCTCGGTGCAGGGCGTAGGATTCAGGTACACGGTCCAACGCTCGGCAGAGGCTCTGGGCCTTGCCGGCTGGGCAAAGAACCTCACCGACGGCCGCGTAGAAGTGGTTTTAGAAGGAAAAGAAACCGATATTAAAAAATTTCTGCAGAAAATCGAAAGCGTATTTAGCCTTTATATAAGAGATGTCGATGCGGGGTGGAGCGAGGCAAACGGCGAATTCAGCGGTTTTGACATAAGGTTTCGCTGATGCGCTATGCCCTGATATCCGATATACACGGTAATCTCGAGGCGCTTCGCGCAGTTCTTGCCGAACTTTCAAGGCAAAGGATCGACGAGTACCTGTGTATAGGCGATGTGGTGGGATACGGCGCTGATCCGTCTCGATGCGTCGATATGGTGCGGTCGCTTAAACCCAAAGCGCTTATAGCCGGAAACCATGAATGCGGCGTAACGGGGTTTCTCGGACTCGATTATTTCAGCGAGTATGCCGCGGCCGGGATCGTCTGGACGAAAAATATTTTGAGCCCGCCCGAGATAGAGTACCTGAAGTCTTTCAAACTTGTTTACGAGGGCGATGATTTTGTCCTCGTCCATAGCGGCCTTGCAGAGCCGGAAAAATTTCCGTATATCGTGGATTCGGATGACGCGTCTCGAACGATGAAGCTGGCGAAGAAGCCGCTCACATTTATCGGCCACACGCACGCCGCGGAGATTTATTATTCCGATAAAGAAAAGGCCCGCCAAACCATAGAGCCGCGTATTTTAATAGAAAGCGGTAAACTTTATGTTGTCAATGTCGGAAGCGTAGGACAGCCGCGCGACATGGACCCGCGGGCGAGTTTCGCGATTTACGATTCCGATAAGCGTACGGTTGAAATAAGGCGTGTTGTCTACGACATAGAAAAGGCGAAAGCCAAGATTTTAAAGGCCGGCCTTCCGGAGATGCTCGCGTTGAGATTGTCTGAGGGCAGATGACTTTATGAATATAAAGAAAGAGATAGAGGAGCTGAAGAATACGATAAGGCGGCACGACCATCTTTATTACGTCCTCGACAAACCCGAGATCTCCGACCGTGAGTATGACATCCTGTACAGAAAGCTGGGTGATCTCGAAAAAAAACATCCCGAACTCGTAACGCCGGATTCTCCGACCCGGCGGGTCGGAGGAGTTCCTGTAAAATCTTTCCCTGCCGTAAAGCATAAAGTTGCGATGCAGTCTCTCGACAATACCTATTCGGCCGGGGAGGCGAGAGAATTCGACGAGAGGGTGAGGAAGAACCTGCGGGGCGAAAATTACGAATATGTCGCCGAGCTTAAATTTGACGGGGTGAGCATATCGCTTCTTTACAGGGAAGGGCATCTTTCTATCGGATCGACCAGGGGCGATGGCGTAACGGGCGACGATGTCACAGCCAACCTCAAGACGATACGCTCCATACCGCTCTCCTTCAGCGATAAGGCCGAAATTATCCCGAAAGAGATCGAGATCCGCGGCGAAGTATACATGACGAAAAGCGCGCTTGAAAAATTGAATAAGGAAAAAGTGAAGCTCGGCGAAGAACAATTCGCCAATCCGAGGAATGCCGCCGCGGGGTCTCTCAAGCTTCTCGATCCGGCAATAGTCGCAGGCCGCGGCCTCGACGTCTTCGTCTGGGGCATCGGCCACTATGAAGGCATAGATTTCAGGACGCACATACAGGTTCTTGAATACCTGAAGGAGTGCGGATTCAAAGTCAATCCGTATTACAAACTCTGCAAAAACGTCGATGAGGCCATCGAATACTGCGATTCATGGGAGCCGAAACGCGGCAAACTCGACTTTGAAATAGACGGCATGGTGCTGAAGGTGAATAGTCTTACCCAGCGCGAAGCCCTCGGCTCGACTACGAAGAGCCCGCGTTGGGCGATAGCATATAAATTCCCGGCGGAAAGAGCGCTTACGGAGGTGAAGGATATAATAGTGGGTGTCGGCAGGACCGGAGCCGTAACGCCGGTCGCGATATTGAAGCCGGTTCACCTGTCCGGTACTACCGTATCGAGGGCCTCGCTTCACAACTTCGATGAGATAGAGAGGTTAGACGTGAAGATCGGCGATAAGGTATATGTCGAGAAGTCCGGCGAGATAATACCTAAGGTCCTGGCCGTTGCCAAAGAGAAGAGAACGGGCCGCGAGAAGCCGTTTGCGGTGCCCGCAAAATGCCCGGCATGCGGATCGAAGCTGGCAAGAGGCGAGAAAGAGGTCGCCCTGAGATGCGAGAATGTAAGCTGTCCCGCGCAGATAAAGGAAGCGCTTCTTCATTTCGCGTCAAGAAATGCCATGGATATAGAGGGGATGGGCGAGGCGGTTGTAAATCAGCTTGTTGATAAAAAATTGGTCAGAGATTATGGCGATATATATTACCTCAAGTTTGACGAAGTAAAAAGCCTTGAGAGGATGGCCGATAAGAGCGGCCAAAATCTTATAGACGCCGTCGAGAAGAGCAAATCGAGCGAATTGAACCGCCTGATTTACGCTCTGGGGATAAGGCATGTCGGCGAACATGCGGCGTGGGTATTGGCGGATAATTTCGGCTCTATCGAAAAGATCGGGGACTCGTCGGCCGAAGAGCTCGCGAAGGTGCATGAGATAGGGCCTGTTATGGCCCAATCGATCCGTAATTTTTTCAGGAATAAAGAGAATATCAAGGTCCTGAAGAAGCTCGAAGGCGCAGGCCTCCGGATGGCCGGGCCGAAGCGGAAGAAGGAAGGACTGCCACTGGAAGGAAAGGTTCTTGTCATAACGGGGACTCTCAAATCTTTCTCCAGATCCGGCGCCGAAGAGCTCGTGAGGAAACTCGGCGGCAATCCATCCTCGAGCGTTTCTAAAAATACCGATTTTTTAGTCGCGGGAGAAGAACCCGGCTCTAAATTGGACAAGGCAAAAACCCTGGGCGTTAAGATTATAGACGAGGAAGGATTCAGGAAAATCACCGGGAGCTGATATGAAAAAAATTACAGCATGGCTTCTTCTATTTTTTATGCTCGCCAGCCTTACAGGCTGCGAAACGGTCGCAAAAAAATTCAGGCGCAAGAAGAAAGAGGTTGCGAAGATGCCCCGGATATTTAAAGCCAAGGCGTATGTCAAAAAGCCGACGCCGGAATTGTATAAGAAACATTACGCCTACTGGTCTTCATGGCATTCGGAACTGATTCAGGAGCTGGGAGATAATCATAAAAAAGACACGTTGTGCATCGAACAGATCGTATCGAACCTCAAAGACATGCAGAACATACTTACCCCGGATAAGGGCGGGGAATTGACATTCCACATAGAAAAACTGGCTAAAGTGAGAAATGTCATCGTAAACGGAGAAATGAGCACGGCCAACAGAACATACATATTGCGGACCCTCGAAAGGGAAGAGAGTTTCATAAAAAGAGAATTTGCATACACGAAGGCAAAATTCAGCCTTAAGAAGAGCTTCGAAGAAGAGGCGGCAGCTGCGGTTCCTCCGCCGAAAGAAGATATTTCAGGAAAGGAAGCGGTGGGTGAGCCCGAAAGCTGTGTCCGATTATCCCATTAAAAAATTTGTCGTAGGGCCAATGGCCGTAAATTGTTATCTGGTAGCCGATGCCGCTTCCGGGGAAGCGTGCCTGATCGACCCGGGGGCCTCGCCGAAAGAGATAAAAAAATATATCCGGGAGAATGGCCTTGACCTCAAGTTCATAATAAACACGCACGGCCACGGAGATCATATTGCGGCGAACGGCTCTTTCGGCGTACCTGTCTACATACACAGGTGTGATAAGGATTTTTTAACGGATACGGGCCTTAATCTTTCGAGCGCTTTCCTGCTCAGGGTCACCTCTCCCGAGGCATCGAGGCTTCTTGAGGACCGGGATGAGATAACGCTCGGAAAGCTGAAATTTAAAGTGATACACACACCGGGCCATACGCCCGGCTCGATAACGCTTGTATTGGATGGCATCGCCTTTACCGGCGATACGCTCTTCAGGTTCAGCGTCGGGAGGACCGATTTTGATTACGGCGACGAAGGCGCGTTATTCAGATCCATAAGCGAGAAACTGCTTGTGCTGGGTGATGATACCGTTATATATCCCGGCCACGGCGAATCTTCGACGATAAAAGAAGAGCTGGAGTCCAATCCGTTTCTGGATCAGAGTACAGAGTAGATGAAAATACTGCTGGAAGAATTCCTGAATTATCTGTCGGTCGAAAGAGGCTTAAGTAAAAATACGATAGTCTCGTACGGAGCGGACCTTGCGCATTTTATCCGGCGCCTTGAATCCCTCGGCGTGAAAGATATCGATAAGGTGAAGAGGCAGGATATCACAAGCCATCTTTTATACCTGAAAGATAAAGGCATATCGGGTAATTCCGCGTCGAGGGCGCTCGTCGCGATAAAGATGTTCTACAGGTTTCTCGTCCAGGAAAAGCTGGCTAAGGACGACGTCGCCGGTATTCTGGAATCACCGAAATTGATACGCCATCTGCCGGCGGTACTGAATATAGGCGAAGTTGACAAGCTGATCGCGGCACCCGACATTCGCGACTGGATGGGCATACGCGATAAGGCCGCGCTCGAACTTTTATACGCCAGCGGCATGAGAGTGTCGGAGATAGTCGAGCTTACCATGGAAGGCTTGAACCTTGACATGGGTTTTATAAAGTGTAAAGGTAAGGGCGACAAGGAAAGGATAGTCCCGATAGGCAGGTCCGCGAAAGAGGCAGTTGCCAGATACCTTGAGAAAGTAAGGCCGAAGCTTTTGAAAAACAGGCAGGATCCGCATCTTTTCCTGTCGCGCCTCGGAAAGAAAATTTCGCGGCAATCGTTCTGGAAGATGATAAAGCGATGCGCCGCGAGGGCGCGCATTAAGAAAGAGATAACTCCGCACACGTTGAGGCACAGTTTCGCTACGCACCTTCTTGAAAAGGGCGCGGACCTGAGGGTCGTGCAGGAGATGCTGGGCCATGCGGATATCTCGACGACCCAGCTCTATACGCACATAGACAAAACCCGGCTCAAGTTGATCCACAAGCAGTTCCACCCGCGGGGGTGAGTAGCGGTAAAATTTTTCGATTCAACGCGCAGGCGAAACTTTTGTGGCCGCCTTCCGCGGACGCAAATTTACATTAGGCAGTTTAAGAGTAGCATTGGCACCAGAGTATGAAAAAAAGGCTTGATAAGGCGTCTAGCTGTAAATGGCCGACAGGCCATGGGGGTTGAGCCGATAAGATTTTGATAAGGCTGCACTAATACCCAAAGCATCTTGGATAAAGGGATAGATGGGGGAAAGATAAAAGGGATAAATAAGGGGAACCGAAATATCCTTGATATCAAAATCCGGCGAGGCCCCCTGGCCTGGCGGACATTTATGAGGAAGACATGGACCTGATCACGACGCATATTAACGCGGATTTTGACGCGCTCGGATCGCTGGTGGCAGCGAAGAAGCTGTATCCGAACTCGCGGCTCATGCTGCCCGGATCGCAGGAAAGAGCGGTGAGAGAGTTCCTCTCGCTCGCCAAGGAGCTCGTTGTGTTCGAATCCGAACGCGAATGCCGGCTCTACGACGTCACCCGGCTCGTTCTCGTGGATACGCGCCACAAGTCCAGGATCGGCATAGCCTCGGAACTCATCGATAAGGGCGTCGAGACCCACATCTATGACCACCATCCGAGGATGAAAGGCGATATCGTCGCCGATAAAGACACCTCCGAAAACGTCGGCGCGAGCGTGACGATCCTGGCCGACATAATAAAACGGAAGAATATCAAGCTTACGCCGCTCGAGGCGACGATAATGCTTCTCGGTATCTATGAGGAGACGGGGTCTCTTACCTATCGCACGACGACCAAGCTTGACGTAGACATTGTTAGCTACCTTTTGTCGAAAGGCGCGAACTTATCAATAGTTTCGAGCTACCTGAATAGAGAGCTCGCAGAAGAAGAACTGGCCCTCCTGACGAAGCTGATAAGCATTACAAAGAGGATCTCAATAAAAGGCGTTACTGTCTCGATAGCCGAGATAGATAGCTCGAGTTATGCGGGCGAATTAGGGATGATTTTACATAAACTGATGGAAATCGAGAATATCCCGGTCCTTTTCGTTCTCATAGATACACTGCGCGACAGGGTGGATGTCATTGCGCGGTCCGGCCTTGCGGCCGTCGATGTGAATAAGATATTGTCAAATTTCGGCGGCGGAGGGCATCCAGGCGCGGCGAGCGCCAAGATCCGCGGCCATAGCGCCGGCGAAATAAAGGAAAGGCTCGTAAAGATACTTTCGAAGAGCATCAGGCTGAAGGTGCGCGCCAAAGATATGATGTCAAAAGAGGTAAAGACCATTAATATCAATAAAAAGGTCGATGAGGCCCGCGGGATACTTTTGAATGAAAAGATGGAAGGGATGCCGGTTGTCCACAGAGGAAAGATAGCCGGGATCATAACGCTCGACGCCTTGAACAGGGCCCTGAAGAGAGGCTTCGGTCATTCCCGCATCAAAGGTTATATGTCGAGAGACTATACAAAGATAAAACCGGAAACGCCGTTATTCGAGATCCAGAAGACTGTCATTGACAAGAAGATAGGCGTCCTGCCGGTATTTAAGGGCAAGAGACTGGTCGGGGTAGTCAACAGGACCGACATCCTGAGGAACGTCCACGCTAACCTCTTCCTCCGGCCTGAGGAAATCAGGAAGAAGGTCGTCTCGAATCTTTCAAAGAAGATGACGAGCCTTCTTCCCGAAGATATCCTGAACCTCTTGAGGCAGATCGGCCGTCTCGGGAATTCGCAAGGTTCGAGCGTCTTTGTCGTAGGCGGGCTTGTAAGGGATCTTATTCTCGGGACGAAGAACCTTGACCTCGATATAGTCGTTGAGGGCGATGCCATAAAGCTGGGGGGCGCGATGTCGAAAAAAATGGACGCTGCATTTGTGGCCCACAGAAGGTTCGGCACCTGTTCGGTCATCACGAAAGGCAGGCTCAAGATCGACCTCGCTGCGGCGAGAACCGAAGTATATGAGAGGCCAGCGGCGCTTCCGATCGTAGAATTCAGCAGTCTAAAAGACGACCTGGTGCGCAGGGACTTCACGATAAACGCGATGGCCGTCAGCCTCAACAAGCCCACTTTCGGACAACTCGTCGACTTTTTCGGAGGCGAAGAGGACCTTGCGCGCCGCAGCATACGCGTGATGCACGACGGAAGCTTTCTCGACGATCCGACGAGGATATTCAGGGCCGTCCGGTTCGAGCAAAGGTTCGGGTTCGCGATTCATCCACACACGGAAGAACTTATAAAGAACGCCATCAAGATAGAGATGTTCGACAAGGTCGAGCCGCAGAGGATACGGGATGAGGTTATATTGATATTGAAGGAAGAAAAACCCCTGAAGGCGCTCAAGCGGATGGCTCAGCTTGACGAACTGAGATTCCTCCACCCCGCCATAAAGCTCGATAAGAATATGGTAAAGCTTTACCGGGATATAGAAGAGGTTTCGACATGGTATAATGCTTCAAGTTTCAAGAAAAGGGCGCTGGAGGCGTGGCTTATATACTTTATGGCGGTACTTAAGGGTTTAAATTATAATGAAGCCTTAAAAATTTGCGATCGCTTCGTATTCCGGAAAGGCGAGCGGCTGCGGATATTGTCTTACAAGGAATGCGCCGATAGGATAGTCAGGGTCCTGGGCTCCCGCAAGAAGCTCGCGCCGAGCAGAATTTACGGTATTTTGGAGCCGCTCTCATTTGAGGTGATCTTGCTTATAATGGCGGAATGCCGCACCGCCGCTAAGTCGAGGATAAGGGATTTCTTCCGTAAATATAACGGGGTCAAAATTCTCATCAAGGGCGGCGACTTGAAGGTGATGGGGCTCGAGCCGTGCCCTGAATACAGGAAAATTTTGGATAAGGTCCTGCGCGCCAGGATAGACGGCATGGTGAATACGAAAAAAGACGAAATCGTTTACGCGAAGAGATTGATAAATAAGTTACGCGGATAGAGAGGAAGATTCTATGGGGCAGAGGCCCGAGAGAGTGCGGGAAGCGCTGCGGCAGGAAATTTCGAGAATCATTCACAACGAGATAAGAGACCCGAGGCTCGGATTCATAACGATAACCGGGGTTGAGTTGACGAAAGACCTGAGGTATGCAAGGATATATTTCAGCGTTCTCGGCGAGGAAAAAGAGAAGAAGCTCGCGCTGAAAGGGTTGACGAGCGCCAAGGGCTATATCAAAGGCCTTATTTCAGACAGGATAAAATTGAGGTTTATGCCCCAGATAGAGTTTAAGATCGACGAAACGCTCGAGCATACAAGGAAGATTTACGATCTGTTGGATAAATTGAAAAAGGAGAAGGCCGATGCAGACGATAATAGAGGCGATCAATAAATATAACAAATTCCTGATCACTGCCCACATAAACCTCGAAGGCGATTCTCTGGGGAGCCAGCTTGCGGCCAAACAGCTTCTGGATTCTCTCGGGAAGACAAGCGTCATCGTCGACAGCGACCCGGTGCCCGAACACTACAAATTTTTGCCGATGGCAGGCGAGATATCAAATTCGACCGATAAGAACCTTGATTTCGAAGCGGCGCTTATCCTAGATTGCCCGACCATAAAAAGGATAGGGCGCGTGCGGGATCTGATCACAAAAGATAAATTCGTGATAAATATAGACCACCATATCTCCAACGAAAAGTTCGGCAACGTCAACTGGGTGGAGCCGAACGCGAGCTCCGCGGGCGAGATGGTCTACAAACTCTTCAAGGAGATGGATGTCGTCCTGACGAAGGAGACGGCGCTCGCGCTTTATATCGCCATACTGACCGACACGGGATCGTTCAATTATGACAATACGTCGGGCATCACCCACGAGATAGCCGGCGAACTTTTAGGATACGGGCTGGATCCGGCGCGCGTATCGGAGGATGTATACGAAAGGAAAACGGTCGGCGACATAAAATTCCTGGGCCTTGTCCTCTCGACGCTCAAGCTCAACAAGTCTCATGAGATCGCGTACCTTGAGGTCACCAGATCGATGATGGACCAGACCGGCGCTCAAGCCGCGAAGGCCGAAGGGTTTGTTAATTACGCCCGCTCCGTTGACAATGTCAAGGTGGCGGTCATATTCAGGGAGGAAACAGGCGGTAAAATTAACGTCAGTTTCAGGTCCAAGGGCAAAGTCGATGTAAATAAGATAGCCTCAGCTTTCGGCGGCGGCGGCCATGTAAAGGCTTCGGGCTGCGTCATCGAGGGAACGCTGGCGGAAGCGGAACGGAAGGTCCTTGATAAGGTAGAGGAAACATTAAAAATAGTAATTCCTGAAAAACGGGTAAAAATGCCTGATTTTTAGCTCCTCTCGACGAGGCGGCCTATTCGTTCTTTTGCAAATTTGCGTGCTTTTCAAACCAGCGATCGAATTTTGTGTGCCTGCCGGTACGCATATGTGAAGA
>JAZDOS010000044.1:0-2501 GCA_043798375.1 Candidatus Omnitrophota bacterium
CAAAATAGACGAACTCAAGAAAGAGATAAATGATACGGAGAAGATCATCAAGGACGTCACCGGGCAGACGACAGGATATTTCAGGCCGCCTAAGGCCTGGCTTACTAATGCGGAGAAACAAAAGATCAAGGAGATGGGATATGGTATTGTATTATGGTCTTTAAACTCCAAGGATTGGGTGACATTTCACGACAAGCAGATCACCTCGTACATTTTAAGACATATCAGGCCGGGAGATATCATTTTATTCCATGATAGCGGAGGAGTTTTCAGTACCGAAGGAGGAGACCGTAGGCAAACAATCAAGACTATCCCGCGGCTAGTAAGGAAACTAAAGGAAAAAGGCTATAGGTTCGTGACAATATCGGAATTATTAAGCAGTAAAAGATAATGCTCCCGCCGCATCAAGCGCCCTTAAAATTTGTAAACGCTCTTCAGCTGGAAGAAATGGCCCTTGGGCGCGTTTTCGGTGAAGGCGTCATAGAGATAACTGAAATCAAAGCTCATCCCCGAGAACTTCGTATAGAATTCCGCCCCGACCGAAAGCGTCTGGCGCGAGCTGTTAGCCACTTTTTGCCCGTCGATGCGCTTCTCCCGGCTTATCATCCAGTTTACCGACGGCCCGAGCTTTAAATTTTTTGTGATATTGTAGCCGAGAAGATATTGGAGATGGAGCTCGTCGCCGGGCGCGATATCCTTGTCGTTCTCCAGCCTGAAGTAATATTTCGCGGCCGCGTCCACGCTGAAATCCTTTATCGTCTTGTGTAAGAAGACAACAGGCCTTATGTCGACCTGATGCGTGCCGTAGTTGGTGCTTTTATCAGAGGCGTATTCGCCGGTAGGCATCTTGACGAAGAGCATGGGCAGGATATCGACTTCTTTGACCGGGAGGAAATATCCGCCGCCTATCAAAGCGTCCCCGAGGCCGAAGGAATCTTTGTCTGTTGAACTTACGCGGACCCCGCCGGCAGGCAGCAGCGCCGTGAGGACGAGGTCGGGGGAATAATAGCAGAAGCGCAGAAGCTCCTCTACCTTAAGCAGGCCATAGTCCTTTATAGCAGTTTTGCCCTTAGAGTCGGTCACCTTGTCGGCGGTATATACGGCTGAATAGGTGAGGAAGTAGAGGCCTTTCGGCGCCCGCACGCCGTCATAGAAGTTTACCGCGGCGGCGGTATTTGGTATCATTATGAGCAGGGCGAAAAGCAGGGCTGAAGCCAAGTAACGCATTGTAAACCTCCTATGTATATTATGGTTTACAATTATACATGAACGGGAGTATAATGCAACAGAAAAATAAGATGAAGCTGGACCGTCCAGGCACCTTGTATGTGCATATCCCTTTCTGCGAAAGGAAGTGCGCGTACTGCGATTTTTACAGCGTGGCCTATGACGGGGATCTCGCCTCATCATACGTCGATGTACTTATCGCGCAGGTAAAGGAGATTGAGGCAGGCGTATCGTCGATATTTATCGGCGGTGGCACGCCGACAGCTCTTAGTACGCCGCTTCTAAAAAAGCTTTTGCGCGGCACAAGGAGACTGGCCGGCAAGGGCGTTGAGTTCACGGTCGAGGCGAACCCGGAGAGCCTCAGCGTAGAAAAACTCAACCTCTTTTCCGACGAGGGCGTCAACAGGCTGAGCATCGGGGTACAGTCTTTCAGCGACGCGAAACTGAAGAAGCTGGGCAGGATACACGACGCCGGGAAGGCGATAGACGCGGTCATCTTATCAAAGAAAAGAGGGTTCGATAACCTCAGTATAGATCTCATATTCGGCGCGCCGGGAGAAACGCTCGATGATTGTTCCGCCGAATTCGCGCGGGCTGTAAAATTACCGGTCACCCATATATCATGCTACTGCCTGACCTGCGAAGCCATCCCCACGGACGAGGAAAATTCCGCGCGGATGTATTGCCTCGCGATGGAATATCTTCCCGCGCGCGGTTTCCGGCATTACGAGGTTTCGAACTTCGCTAAAAAAGGTTTCGAATGCGCGCATAACCTCAATTACTGGCGGAACGGCGAATATATCGGACTCGGGGCATCGGCCGTCTCATATACCGGCGGGGTGAGGGGAAGACACACGCCGGATGTGAAGGAATATATAAAGAGGAGCAGGGCGGGGGAAAGCACCGTCGTCTCTTCGGAGCAGCTCGGCGGCGACCGCAAAGCGAGGGAGACCGCAGCGGTAAAGATAAGGACGGCTGAAGGGATAGATTTTTACTGGTTTAAAAAGAAGACCGGGTTTGATTTCATCGAATTAGAAGGCGGATCGGTCGCGCGCCTGGTTCACAACGGTCTGATAAAACGGACCAGGAATGGCATCAGGCTTACCAGGCGAGGATTCATGCACTGCGATTCAGTATCTAGCGAGTTATTGTAGGGAAATACAGTGACATGCCCCGCGGGGCTATACTTATTTATGGAATTAAGTATACTGTCACCATAATTCTTGATATAATTGTAAACAATAAAATCAACGGAGGTAGACGATGAACACGGT
>JAZDOS010000053.1:0-11539 GCA_043798375.1 Candidatus Omnitrophota bacterium
TGTCCCAAAATTGTGTTATTATGGTGCATGGCCTAACCCTCCTTATCTACCGACGAGAATCGGTAGGTTGGTGACAGGTGATGCTATCACCATCATAAGGATTCGGTTAGGCTTTTTCAATCATAATTTGGACACGAGTGAAACTAGGAGATAAAGATGGATAAGAAGGTGGTTCTCGCATATTCGGGCGGGCTCGATACGTCGGTGATAATAAAGTGGCTTACCAAGAGAGGCTACGACGTTATTGCTTACATGGCCGATGTGGGCCAGGGATCCGATTTTGCGGCGTATAGGAAGAGAGCGCTTGCTACCGGCGCCGTGAAGGTTGTGGTAGAGGATTTAAAGAACGAATTCGTGAAAGATTTCGTATTCAAATCGCTCGCGGCCAACGCTGTTTACGAAAGCGGATACCTCCTTGCGACGGCATTATCGAGGCCGATAATAGCGAAGGGCCTGGTAAATACGGCGCATAAAGAGCATGCCGGTCACGTCGCGCATGGATGCACCGGTAAAGGCAATGACCAGGTGAGATTTGAAGTTACCATACGTTCATTGGATCCGAAGTTAAAGATTTTAGCGCCTGTAAGAGAGTGGGAATTGAAGACGAGAACCGAAGAGATAGAATATGCGAAGGTTAATTTTATCCCCATCGACACAACAAAGAAAAAGCCATACTCGATTGATGTTAATCTTTGGGGAATATCGATTGAAAGTGGGAAGCTGGAAGATCCTTATTACGAGCCTGACGAAGATATATATCAACTTACGAAAGGAATAAATAAGGCAAAGGCGCAAGCCTCCTATGTGGAGGTGGAATTTAAAAATGGTGCGCCGGTGAAGCTGAACGGAAGAACTATGGGCGGGGTGCCGCTCATCCTTAAGCTTGCAAGAATAGCCGGCGATGCCGGGGTGGGGCGGAGCGACATGATCGAGAACAGGCTCGTCGGCATAAAGAGCCGGGAGATATACGAAGCGCCCGCGGGCTGGACACTTTTGGCCGCACACAAGGCGCTCGAATCGCTCTCACTCGACAGGGAAACTATGCATTTCAAGGAGCTGATAGCCGAGAAGTACGCGGAGCTTACCTATTACGGGCTCTGGTATACGCCGCTTAAGGGGGCTTTGGACAAGTTTATCGAAGAGACTCAAAAAGCCGTAAACGGCGTTGTGAAGCTGAAGCTTCATAAGGGTAACTGCTCTGTCGTCGGTAGAAAGTCGCCGAATTCGCTCTACAAGAAGGAGCTTGCGACCTACGAGAAGGGTGACGTCTTTGACCAGAGCCTTGCGAAAGGTTTTATCGAGCTGTGGGGATTACCGTATAGGGGGAGAGGAAAGTAAATTTTTTCATCTCGAAAGGAATCCCTGCGGGGATTCCCTCGGCGGGAATAAAAAATTTTACTTAAGGGAGATATGTATGGCTAAGAAACTTTGGGGCGGGAGATTTGGCAAGAAGACCGATCCGCTGGTCGAGGAGTTTACGAAATCGATCCACTATGATTACAGGCTCGCTAAATACGATATCCTGGGATCGATAGCTCACGTGGAGATACTCGGCAGGGCAGGATACCTTACGGCCGGAGAGGTTTCAAAAATGCAGGCGGCCCTTCTCGCTATCGGTAACGGGAAATTGGCTCCCGACGCGTCTTATGAAGATGTACACAGCCAGATACAGGATATGTTGAGCGCCAGGGTCGGCAGCCTGGCCCTCAAGCTTCACACGGCCCGGTCAAGAAACGACCAGGTTGTTTTTGCTGCCAAGGTCTATTGCAAAGATCAGCTTGTCCGGCTTGCCGGATCGCTCAACGACCTTATCGATGCGTTGGAAAAAGTAGCGAAAGCCAACAAGGATATGATCATGCCGGGCTTTACGCATATGCAGCACGCGCAGCCGGTATATCTGAAAGATTACATAGGCGCGTATGTGATGATGCTGGAAGACTGTCTGGCCATGGCAAAAGATACCTGCGCCCGCATCAAGCTTACGATGGGCGCCGGAGCCGTTGCCGGCACGCCTGTTCCGGCAAAGCACTATAAATTATCTCTTGATAAATATGCCGGAAAACTCGGCATAAATTTATCAGGGCTAAAATTGGAACCCGTGAAAAATGCCATATATACGGTGAGCGACAGAGGTTTCGTGCTTGAGTCGCTGAACGTTACGGCGATAATAGCGACGCACCTGTCCAGATTTGCCGAGGACATGATTTTATGGGCGACGAAAGAGTTCGGTTTTATCGATATAGATGATTCATACTGCACCGGAAGCTCGCTCATGCCGCAGAAGAAGAATCCGGACGTCCTTGAGCTTATAAGAGGCTATGCAGGCAGGCTGTACGGGAACCGGATGGGTTTTCTTGCGACAATAAAAGGATTGCCGCTTTCCTATAACAGGGATATGCAGCTCGATAAAGAGCCTCTCTTCGATTCATTCAATGTAGTGATGAGCGAGCTTAAGGTTCTGAAGGGCCTCGTGGAGACCGTCAAGTTTAACAGCGCAAAGATCGAGGAGCATCTCGAGGACGAGGCCTTATACGCGACGGATCTCGTTTATTATCTTGTTGATAAGAAAACGCCTTTCAAAGACGCGCATTCGATCGTCGGCAGGCTTGTGAAACACGCTATTGACAATTCAATAGAGATAAAGAGCATGTCGGACGCCGAACTGAAAAAGTTTTCCGAAAAGTTTGCACACAAAGAGATTATTAAGCTGTTCGACCCAAAAGTTTCGGTCGAGTCAAAGAAGTCCATAAAGAGATAGAAAGGCTTTATGCACGAGTTCACATTCAAAGATAATGAGCTTCACTGCGAGAAGATAAAGGTCTCGGATATAGCAAAGTCGATTCCGACGCCGTTTTACTTATACAGCTATAAGACTTTAATAGACCACTACAGGAAGATAAAGACCGCATTCAGAGCGATCGATCCGCTTATATGCTTTTCGGTAAAATCGAATTCGAACCTTGCGGTGCTTGCGGCGCTTATCAGGAACGGCGCGGGGCTCGACATAGTGTCGGGCGGCGAGCTTTACAGGGCGCGCCTTGCGGGCGCAAACCCGAAAAAGATAGTTTACGCCGGCGTAGGCAAAAGGCGCGACGAGATAGAATACGCCGTTAGGTCCGGCATACTCTTCTTTAATGTTGAATCCGAGGATGAGCTTGATGAGATACAGGCGGCCGCAAAGTCGTTAAAGAAAAAGGTCAATGTTGCCGTAAGGATAAATCCCGATGTCATTCCTAAAACACACCGCTATATCGCCACGGGCAAGGGAGAGACGAAGTTTGGCCTCGACTTTGAGACGGTCCACAAGATATTCAATTCGAGGTGGAGGTACCCGAACCTTAACATTAACGGAGTCCACATACACATCGGTTCGCAGATCCTGGATGCCGAGCCTTTCGAAAAGGCGATAAAGAAAGTCCTGGAGTTTCTGAAAACCTATAAAATAGATGTCGAATACCTTAATATAGGCGGCGGGCTCGGAATCATATATTCGATAGAGAATCCGCAGACCGCGAAGAGCTTCGCGAAATCGGTCCTACCGCTTTTAAAGAGATCGGGTTTGAAGGTTATCCTGGAACCCGGGAGATTCATCTCGGGCAATAGCGGCATACTTGTGACGAAAGTCGTTTATAATAAAAGGACGCCGAGGAAAAAATTTGTGATCGTCGACGGAGGGATGTCCGACCTCTTAAGGCCGAGCCTTTATGAGGCATACCACAAGATAGTTCCGGTCAGCCTCAGGGAGGACTCTTCCGATACCGCCGAGAAGGCCGATGTGGTCGGGCCGATCTGCGAGAGCGGCGATTTTCTCGGAAAAGACAGGTTGATCCCTTACATACGCAAGGGGGGCCTGCTGGCGGTGATGGGCGCCGGCGCGTATGGTTTTACGATGGCATCCAACTATAATTCCCGGCCGCGCCCTTCGGAGGTTATGGTTATAGGAAAGAAATTTTACGTAACGAGACGGGCCGAGAAGTATGCGGATCTCGTCCGCGGCGAGACGATACCGAAGGTATTAAGATAGCGTTTAGCGGATAGCGTATAGGAAAAAATGAAAAAGATTCTATTCACGAAAGCGGTTGCGACGGGGAACGATTTTATAATTGTCGACAACAGGCTTGGCGAAATCGGCGCAAATTTATCCGCGGCCGCGAAAAAATTGTGCGATAGAAAACAGGGAATAGGCGCTGACGGCCTCCTGGTTTTAGAATCATCGAAAAAGTGCGATTTCAAGATGCGGATATTCAATCCCGACGGAAGCGAAGCCGAGATGTGCGGTAACGGGTCACGCTGTATTGCGCTCTATGCCGCAAAAGTTAAGATCGCGAAACCAGACATGACGATCGAGGCCGTCGCCGGCATACTCAACGCCGGCGTAAAAGACGATGTGGTTAAGGTGAAACTCACCGATCCTAAAGATATCAAATGGAACTTCTGCCTTGAGATAGGCAGATGTCCTTACAAGGTAAGTTTTGTAAATACGGGCGTCCCTCACGTCATCCATTTTACCGAAGACCTCGATAAGATAGACGTCAAGAACCTGGGGTCGCACATACGCCGCCATGGCGAATTTTCGCCGGATGGGACCAACGCGGATTTCGTCAAGGTCGTCGACAAACATAACATAAAGGTACGGACATACGAGCGCGGCGTCGAGGATGAAACGCTTGCGTGCGGCACCGGCGCGGTCGCGAGCGCCATTATCTCGGCTGAGGTCGAGAAGATGCCGTCGCCGGTGACCGTCCATACGCAAAGCGGCGAGAGGATAAAGGTCTATTTTGAGACTATAGGCGGAAATTTCAGGAACGTGTATCTTGAAGGCGGGGCAAAACTGGTTTACGAAGGAGTGATTGACTATGTTTAAAGGATCGATGGTGGCTTTGGTAACGCCGTTTAAGAACGGCAAGGTTGACGAAAAGGCATTAAGCAGGCTTGTAGAGTTTCACATAAAGAACGGGACTACGGCGCTTGTTCCGTGCGGGACGACAGGGGAATCCGCGACTCTTTCATATGAAGAACATGACAAGGTGATCGAGCTTGCAATCCAATTCTCGAAAGGCCGTATTCCTGTAATAGCGGGCACGGGCTCCAATTCCACGGAAGAGGCGATTGCGCTTACCAGGCACGCCAAAAAAGCGGGCGCGGACGCCAGCCTCCAGGTGAGCCCTTATTATAACCGCCCGACGCAGAAAGGGCTCTATCTGCACTTTAAGGCGATAGCCCGGGCCGTGGATATCCCTATAATAATTTATAACATCGCGTCGAGGACCGGAGTTAACATCGAGCCTGAGACATTCGCGAAATTGGCTGAAATTAAAAATATTATAGGCGTTAAGGAATCGAGCGGTTCCCTGGAACAGATGTCCCGTATCAGAAAAATGTGCCCGAAGGAATTCCTCTTGATATCGGGCGACGATGCCCTTACGCTTCCGGTCCTGTCTATCGGCGGCGTCGGAATCATATCCGTAGCCGCGAATATAATCCCTGGGGATGTAGCGGATATGTGCAGGGCGTTCGAACAAGGCAACATAAAAAAGGCGGAAGAGCTTCACTATAAGATGTTAGGCCTTATAAAGGCGATGTTCATCGAGACAAATCCGATCCCGGTAAAGACCGCGATGGGGCTAATGAAGATGTGCGAGCCGGATTTGAGGCTTCCGATGTGTGAGATACTGCCTGAAAATAAGGAAAAGCTCGTCCAGGCGCTTAAGGAGTACAGCCTCATATAAGACTAAAAAAGGAGTTTACGATGATCAAGATATGCGTGAGCGGTTCAAAAGGCAAGATGGGGTCGAGGATAATCGAACTTGCGAAAGACGACGCCGACCTTCAGATATGCGGAGAATTCGACGTTGTCGAAGAAAGTCCCGAACAATTCATAGAGGGGTGCGATTGCCTGATAGAATTTACTACTCCGCAGGCTACGATGGAACATCTCGGGCTGTGCGAAAAGCATAAAAAGGCGATCGTTATAGGGACGACCGCCCTATCAGACGATGAATTGAAGAAGGTGGAAGAAGCGTCCGCTAAGATTCCGATCGTCATGTCCCCGAATATGTCCGTCGGGGTGAATTTATTGTTCAAGATGGTAAAGGATGCCGCAAAGGTCCTCGGGCATGACTATAATATCGGGATAGTGGAAGCGCATCATGAACACAAAAAGGACGCGCCGAGCGGCACAGCAAAAGAGATAGCCCGGATAATCAAAGAAGAGGAGGGCGATGTCAAAATTCCGATAGAGTCGGTCCGTGAAGGCGAGATCGTCGGCGAGCATACAATAACTTTCGAATCAAGCGTCGATATCATCGAGGTGACGCATAGCGCCAAGACGCGCGACATCTTCGCCAAAGGCGCCCTCCAGGCCGCGAAATTCGCCGCAGCGAAGAAGAGCGGCTTATTTACAATGAAAGACGTTCTGGGGCTCTAACCTGGCAAATCTAACCAGGTTAGATAATAAGGGGAAACGATGAGTAAATTCGAGAAATCTGAGAGGCTGAAGAAGCTGCCGCCGTATCTCTTCGTAGAGATAGATAAGGCGAAGAAGAAAGCGCGCGATGAGGGGCGCGATATAATAGACCTGGGGATCGGCGATCCCGACATTCCGACGCCGCGGTTCATAATAGACGCGCTCAACAGGGCAGTGCGCGATCCGAAGACCCATCGATATCCGCTGGACCGGGGACTGCCGGAATTTAGATCCACGATAGCCAGGCACATGAAAAAACGCTACGGCGTTGATCTCGATCCAGACAGCGAAATATATCCGCTGATAGGTTCGAAGGAAGGTATAGCGCATATGCCGCTCGCATTCGTAAATCCGGGCGATGCGGTGCTGGTGCCGGACCCATGCTATCCTCCGTACCGCTCAGGCACTCTGTTTGCCGGCGGGGAGATCATCGGCATGCCGCTCACAGAAAAAAACCATTTTTTACCGGACTTAAGAGCGGTAAACCACGCGATCCTTCACAAGATCCGCATGATTTTCATCAACTATCCGAACAACCCGACGGCCGCGGTGTGCGACAAGAAGTTTCTGCAAGGTGTCGTGGAATTCGCGGCGAAGCACAATATCATCGTTTGCCAGGATGCCGCCTATATAGAGATGGGTTACGATGGCTATAAAGCGCCGAGCATCTTCGAAATCGAAGGCGCAAGAAACATAGCCGTAGAGTTTCACTCTCTTTCCAAAACGTTCAACATGACCGGCTGGCGCATAGGATTCGCCTGCGGCAACCGTGAGCTTATCGAGGGGCTTGCCAAAATAAAGTCAAATATCGATTCCGGAGTTTTCTTCGCCATTCAGAAGGCGGGCGCGGCGGCGTTTGAGAATTACGACCGGCACATTAGATCTGTCATAAAGATATATGAAGCCAGGCGCGATATCCTCGTAGACGGACTGAATAAGCTCGGCTGGAGTGTCGAGAAGCCGAAGGCCACATTCTACGTGTGGGCGAAGGTCCCGCCCAGATATACATCGGCGACATTCGCGAAGACGCTGCTTGAAAAGTGCGATATCGTGGCTACGCCGGGAAACGGCTTCGGCGGGCACGGAGAAGGCTACATCAGGTTCGCGCTCACCGTCGATAAGAGGCGGATAGGCGAAGCGGTCGACCGCATTAAAAAGAGGCTTTAGTTAATGGTTACCTGCTATATCGGTATCGGCTCGAACGTCGGCGACAGGTCAAAATTCATAGAGAGCGCGATCGGCGAATTGAAAAGAACTAAAGAGATCGGTTACAAGCGTTCATCATCGATATACGAGACCGAACCGGTGAGCGAGATGCCTCAGGGAAAGTTTCTGAACGGCATTTTAGAGATAGAGACGAGCCTTAAGCCTGCGGCCCTTCTTGAGGCGTTGAATAAGGTAGAAAAAAAGTTAGGCCGCATTCGCGCCATAAAAAACGCCCCGAGGACGATCGACCTCGACATCCTTTATTACGGCAATGAAGCTATAAATAAAAAAGAACTCGTGATCCCTCACCCGAGAATAGGCGAGCGGGAGTTTGTCCTTAGAGGTTTGAAGGAGCTGGGTAAGGCTTAGAATGAAACTTGTAGACAGTATCTCCAGGATGTCCACACTTGCCGGGATGTACAGAAAAGAGGGCAAGGTAATAGGGTTCGTACCCACCATGGGCGCTCTTCACGAGGGCCATCTTTCGCTCATCAGGACGGCGAAAAAGCATACCGATGTCGTCGTAGTGAGCATATTCGTTAATCCTATACAGTTCGGCGAAACGGAAGACTTGGACAAGTATCCCAAAGACATTAAGCGCGACGAAGAACTTGCCGGGACGGCGGGCGCCGATGTCATCTTCTACCCGTCGATAGCGCAGATGTATCCGGACGGCTATTCCACTTTTGTCTTCGTCGAGAAATTGACCGATACGCTTTGCGGCGCGTCCAGGCCAGGCCACTTTAAAGGCGTTACGACCGTCGTGGCGAAATTATTCGGCATAGTGAAGCCTGACATCGCGTATTTCGGCCAGAAGGACGCGCAGCAAGCCGTGGTTATTAAAAAAATGGCCGAAGACCTCAATATGGGGATAGAGATAAAAGTCCTTCCGATAATCCGGGAAGAAGACGGCCTTGCCATGAGCTCAAGGAATGCCTATCTATCGGAAGAAGAGAGAAGAGACGCGGGCGTTTTATACAGGTCGCTTGAGAAAGCGGAAAACCTCATAAAGCGCGGAGAGAGAGACCCGAAGAAGGTCATAACAGCCGTTACGGAAATGATTTACGGGGTGCCGGGCGTAAAGATAGATTATGTATCGATAACGGATACGAAAAGCCTGAAAGATTTGGATAAAATATCCCGGGAGGCATTGATAGCGATAGCGGCCTATATCGGTAAAACGAGGCTCGTCGACAATATTATTGTGAAAACCATCCCCGATGCCTCCAGCGCGAAGAAAGGTTAAAACCGTATGAACAGCCCAAAGGATAAGCCCGACATAAAATATAACGAAGCGCTCAAGAAAAAGATAGAAAAACTGAAGGTGAAGAGGAATGCCGTAATAATAGCGCACAATTACGAGCGCGACGAGATCCAGGAGATCGCGGATATTTCGGGTGATTCGCTCGCGCTGTCTCAGGCCGCGGTAAGGACCGATGCCGACGTAATAGTCTTCTGCGGCGTGCAGTTCATGGCCGAATCGGCCTCGATACTGAATCCGGATAAGACCGTGCTCCTGCCTGTGATGGAGGCCGGATGCCCGCTTGCCGACATGATCACGCCGGAAAAACTCCGGGCGAAGAAGAAGGAACACCCGGACGCAGCCGTCGTATGCTATGTCAACTCGAGCGCCGAAGTGAAGGCCGAGAGTGATATCGCGTGCACATCTTCAAACGCCGTAGAGATTGTGAGGTCGCTCGAGAAAAAGGAAGTGGTCTTTGTCCCCGACAAAAATTTAGGCAGGTACGTACAGTTACAGGTTCCCGAGAAAAAAATAATACTTTGGGAAGGCTTCTGCCCGACGCATATCAGGGTGCAGGGCGAAGATATCGAAAGGGCGAAGGCCGCGCACCTGTCCGCGGAAGTGATAGCCCATCCTGAATGCAACCCCGAAGTCCTCGCGTTATCCGACCATATATGCTCGACAGGAGGGATGTTCACATATGTAAAGGCCTCCGGGTCGAAGGAATTCATAATATCGACCGAATCCGGCATGTTATATAAATTACAGAAGGATAATCCGGGTAAATTGTTCTATCTTCCGACGCCTCACCTTGTGTGCGCCAATATGAAGCTTATCACGCTGGGATGGGTCGCCTACAGCCTGGAAAACATGGTATACGAGATAAAAGTCTCCGGTGAGGTGCGTGAAAAAGCCAAGAAGACGCTCGACAGGATGCTTGCGGTGACCAAATGAAAAAAATAAAGGTCGGGATAATAGGGTGCGGGACGATAGGAAGCGAAATAGCCCGCGCCTGCCGGGATAGATTAAAGGAAAGCGCCGAATTGGCCGCCATATGCGATGCCGACGGGAATAAGGCGGCCGCGCTCAATAAAACGCTGAATAAAAAAGCGCGCGTTTTAAAATTGAACGAGCTGATAAATAAGTGCGATTTTGTGGTAGAGGCCGCGAGCGCGAAAATATCTGCCGATATTTTAAAGAGATGCGTTAAGGGCGGTAAAGGATGTCTGGTGATGAGCGTCGGCGGGCTTCTCGGGCATGAGAAACTCCTGCGATCGGCGCGGTCAAAAGGCGTCAGGGTCTACATACCGAGCGGCGCCGTATGCGGCATAGACGGCCTTAAATCCGCGTCGATAGGTAAGGTAGAATCGGTAACGATAACCACCAGAAAACCGCCCGGGGGGCTTATCGGGGCGCCTTACTTGACAGAGAAGGGCATAGATGTTTCCGGGCTGAAAGAGGAGACGGTGGTCTTTGAAGGAACAGCCGCGGACGCGGTAAAAGGATTCCCCAAGAATATAAATGTCGCGGCCGTATTAAGCATCGCCGGTATCGGCTCCAGATGTACAGGGGTGCGGATAGTCGCGGATCCGAATTGCTCAAACAATGTTCATGAGATTGAGATAATCGGCGAGTTCGGCAGGATAACGACCAGGGCCGAGAACATACCATCGAAGACGAATCCCAAGACAAGCGCCCTGGCGATATTTTCGGCGATAGCGACGCTTGAGGGCGCCCTTTCAAGCGTCCGCGTAGGGACATGAGGCCGCTTTCCAGGATCGGTAATTACATTTCGACCAGGATCGGTAGGGCGATAGAGGATTATAAGCTTATCGAGGATAAGGACAGGATCCTCGTCGCTGTATCCGGCGGCAAAGATAGCCTGACGATGCTCAAGCTTCTCGTCGAAAGGAAGAGGTGGGCGCCGGTCAGTTACGAACTGATAGCGATGCACGTAACAAGCGATTACAATAAAAGCGCTCATACGAAAAAACGATTAAGGAAATTTTTCAAAGAGAACAGGGTAAAATATTATTTTAAAGATATCAAAATAACCGACAGGGAACGCGGCGTTAACTGTTTCTGGTGCTCGTGGAATAGGAGAAAAGCGCTCTTTTTGGCGGCCGACAGGCTGAAATGCAATAAGGTTGCCCTGGGGCATCATAAGGACGATATCGTCGAGACGCTTTTACTGAATATGCTGTACCACGGCGAATTTTCGGCGATGAATCCGCGGCAGGAATTGTTCGGCGGCAGGCTCGTTATAATAAGGCCTTTATGCTATGTTGAAGAGGATAGAATCAGGAAGTTCGCCGGTGAGTCCGGGTTTCCGGCTGCCGGCTGCCGCTGCCCGAATTCGGAAATTTCCAAACGGCGAAAGATGAAAGATTTTATCAGAAAAATGGAAAAAGACTGTAAGCATGTAAAGACGAATATTTTTAGGAGCATCTCAAGGGTCAAGGAAGAATATATTAAAATTCGGTAATAGGGCGTCACGAAACTCGCTTTTTTAAACAGTGAAGAATGACTTGATAAACCGGATTTTAGGGTCTGCTGGATCATGCTTGGCGGCGGCCAACGCTATCGCTAATATGGCGATGTGGGCGAGAGAGCACAGATTAGCA
>JAZDOS010000015.1:0-52453 GCA_043798375.1 Candidatus Omnitrophota bacterium
GTTTGGCGACGAGCTTGTCCTGGAAGGCCTATTGTCGAGGCCGCCCGCGTTAAGAAATCCAGGCCTCTTCGATTATTCAAAATATTTAGCTATAAAAAACATATATTCCGTTTTAAAAGTAAAAGAAAATTTTTTCGTAGAGAGGATGGCCTCAGAGCCAACCTCTAAGGTTGCCTACGGCAACATTAGAGGTTGCGGAGGTAATCCGATCAAGGCCGTAGCATACAAATTGCGCCGAGGCTTGCGTAAGGCGATAGACAGCCATTTTGACGGATACTACGCGAGCTTTTTGAAGGCGATATTCATAGGCGACAGGACCGGCCTCGGCGACGATATCAAAGACGACTTCATAAAGACCGGGACCGTCCACGTACTTGCCATAAGCGGCCTTCATGTCGGCTTGATAGCGGGAATAATGCTCGCCTTTTTCGGGATTTTAAGAGTTCCTAAGAGATGGAATCTTGTCCTTACGCTCATATTCCTGATATTTTATACCTTCGCGGCCGGGACCAACCCTCCGATAGTAAGAGCGGTCGTGATGTTTTTCATATTTGTCATAGGTTATCTGATAAATAGGGATACGGACCTTTTAAATTCTCTTTCCGCGGCGGCGCTTTTGATATTATTATGGAATCCGAAAGAGCTGCTTGATCCGGGTTTTCAGCTGTCGTTTATCTCGGTCGCCGGTATCGTCGTCTTTTGTCCGGTGATAGATAGATGGTTCGGCGTCGGAAATACGCTTCCGGGCAATGCCTCCGGGAAAATCAGGCGGTACGTTCTTAAAAGCGTATCTATATCAATTGCCGCATGGCTTGCCACCTTTCCCGTAGTCGCCGCATATTTCAATATCGTCTCTCCGGCCGCCGTAATAGCGAACCTTGTCATCATCCCGAGCTTATTTATTTTAACGGCCTTTTCTTCCGTGTTTTTTGTCGCTTCCCAAATCTGTCCGCTTTCCGGCGCGATGCTTTCCGGATTGATTCTCGGTATCGAGCAGTTGCTTTTTACGATAAATCATTTCCTGGCGCAAATACCGTTGTCCAATTTCAGGATACCAGCGCCCTCCGAAGCCTTTTTCATCATTTACTATGCGTTCCTGTCTTTACTGATATTGCCGGAGAGGATAGAATTGAAAAGATATAAGATTTACAAAAAACATATTTTTATCGCCCTCCTGTTATTATTAAATATTTTTGTATGGGCGCGCCCGTATCGCTCATCCGGACGGGATTTGAAGATCACATTTCTGGACGTCGGGCAGGGCGATTCCATATTTGTACAATTGCCCCAAAAAGGCAATATTCTTATAGATGGAGGCCCGGGCGGCGAAGAGAACAGGTTCGATACGGGCAGGTCTGTAGTCGCGCCATACCTGTGGAATTCGGCCGTATTCGAAATCGATGCCGTGATCGTAACGCATTTCCACGAAGACCATCTCGGCGGCATAATCTATATATTGAAAAATTTCAAAGTGGGATGTGTTGTGGATAGCGGCGCCGGGGCCGGCGGCAACGAGATCTACGATGAGTATATCAGGACTTTAAGGCAAAAGAATATCCGCCGCGTAATAGTCAGGCAAGGCGATACGATAGAGATCGCGCCGGACACCGGGATATTCGTCCTGAATCCGGGAAAATATGAAGATATCGCGGATTCGAATGATAACTCTATAGCGCTGAAGTTGTTTTGTAAAAATTTTACCTGCCTCCTGTGCGGTGACATAGAAGATAAGGCGATAGCGAGGCTTCTTTCCTGCGGAAATTTTTTAAAGTCTCGTGTTATGAAAGTCCCTCACCATGGCGGCCGCATAGAAGATGGAGTGGCGGCAAATAATTTTTTTGAAATGGTTTCTCCTGAAATTTGTATCATCAGCGTCGGCAGGATCAATAGTTATAATATGCCGTCTCAAAAAACCATTGATATCATAGCTCAATTAAAATCAAAATGTTACGACACAAAATCTTACGGGGCCATAGAAATTTCAGCTGATCGCGCCGGATATACCGTAAAGCCTTATTGTGAAAGAAAAAGCTAACTTTTTTATATCTTACCTTGACAAAATATTCTTTATATGATATAGTTTTGCTAATTGAAGAACTGAATGATATAAATAATATATTAAGGAGTGGTGTATCTTAAGTGGAAGACTTTAATGTGACAGAAGACAAGAGAAGATACAAGAGGGCGGAGTCTAGGCTCCCCGTTGAATATAAGGATTTGAGAAAGTCGGGCGTGTTTCCGCGCGGTTCTCTGACCAAAAATATCAGCGAGGGCGGAATCTGTTTTCAGTCGAACGAATTCTTGTCGCTTGCCTGCCGTCTTGTCGTCGAAATAACGCTTCCGAATGTGCCCAAGCCGATAAAAGCGATATCGAAGATCGCGTGGATCAGGCGCCTGCCGTCAAGCGATCTGTATGAGCTCGGGAATCAATTTCTCGAGATGGCCAAAGAAGACAGGGCCCACGTCGTAGATTTCATAAGCAAAGTTTTAAATCCAGCCACCTGAAATTCCAAAATCAAATCCCCCTGAAAGCGTCTTAATTAAAATAGAGTTAAAATAGAGTTTCTTTTGACTAGTATATTTATTACGTGGTATAATACGCCATTATGCAAAAGAGAATTATAATAATAATTGCCGCGGCTGCTCTCATATCTTTCATCGCGCTCGAGAGAGCTTCGGCATATTGGATATGGACCCCCGAAACAAAGAAATTTGTAAATCCGAAACATGCGGTGAAGGACAGCCCGAAAGAACAGTTCGAGTGGGCCATGAGTTTTTACCAGGCAAAGGATTATCAGAAAGCCGCTCAGGAATTCGAAAAATTGACCAAACAGTACGAATATTCCGAGTATGCCTCCAAGGCGCAGTATTACGTTGGGTTATGCTATGAGAATCTGAATAAGCTGTATTTCGCGTTTCAGAACTATCAGAAGGCGATAGATAACTTCCCTCATATAGAGAACATGGAAGAGATCATAGCGAGGGAATTCAACATAGCCAATATGTATGAGGATAAGGCCAGCCCGAAAATACTCGGGACCGACATCATGACTTCTACCGACAGAGCTGTCGAGATATATAAAAAGGTGGTCGATAACGCGCCGTTCGGAAGGCTGGCGGACGAATCCCAATTCCGGATGGGACAGGCTTTCAAGAAGGCAGATCGGTTCGATGAGGCGATCCCGGCCTTCCAGAAGATATTGGACGATTATCCCAATTCACGATTCACCGATAAGGTAAAGTTCGAAGTCGCCGACTGCGCGTACAAGGCCAGCCTTAAGCCCGCGTATGATATCGAGTCGACCGATAAGGCCATAAAGGCGTTTGAGGATTTCAGCCAGACAAATAGAGACGAAAAGCTGTCCGGAGAAGCCGATAAGACGATACAGCGCCTGAAGGACAAGGCCGCGGAGAAGTCGCTGGCAACCGCCCAGTTCTACGAGAGCCAGAGGCATTACGAGAGCGCTATAATATATTATAAGGATGTAGTGGACAGGTTTCCCGACAGTTCTCTGGCTGTAAAAGCAAGGGCCAGGATAGAAGAGTTGGGGGATAGAGGAAGAAAAAACGTTCCCGGCGGCGCAGGGAAAGAAGGCGAAAAGAAGAGCTGGCAGTTTTTCAAATTTACCAAGCCCGCGAAGAAAGAGAAGCCCGGGGATGCGTCCGCTCCAAAGCCGGAAACCCCGAAGAAAGACTGGTGGAATCCTCTTAAGTTTAAAAGTAAGCCAAAAAAGGAAAAATTTGTCCAGCCAGCCGCCACCGGCGCTAAGGAAAAGAAGGGCTGGGCCCCTTTAAGCTTCACAAAAAAGCAAAAACCGCCCGAACCTGAACCTGCAGCGGTTAAGGAAGAAGCGGAAACCCGGTCAACAGAAACCGGGTCCGTAGAGGAAACGCCTGTCAGGCTTGAGGCGACACTGTTAGAAACAGAAACGGCTGAAGTAAAACCGGCGGAAGAGGAAACAAGCTCTGAGCCGACGGTTGAACAGAAAGAGGAAGAAACCGCTTCCACGGAAACCGTCGCTATCCAGAAAATTGTTACCACGGAGGAAAAATTTGTCCAGCCAGCCGGCGCCGGCGCCAAGAAAAAGAAGGGCTGGGCCCCTTTAAGCTTCACAAAAAAGCAGAAACAATCCAAACCAGCCGTAGTTAAAGAAGAAACGAAAACCTCAAAAAAAGGGTGGAAGCCTTTCGGCTTTACCAAGCCCGCGAAGAAAGAGAAGCCCGGGGATGCGTCCGCTCCAAAGCCGGAAACCCGGTCAATAGAAACCGGGTCCGTAGAAGAAATGTCTATCCAGGCCGATGTGACGCCGCCAGAAACAGAAACGGCTGAAGTAAGACCGGCGAAAGAGGAGATGGGGGCGGTTACCGATCAGGAAACCGTTATTATACAGGACGACGTTGTTATACGAAAATCTCCGTAAAAACAAAGGGTGGGATGATGAAGAGACTAAGCCTTGTATTTTTTATATCGATTCTTTTGTTCGTATCCGGCTGTGGATATACGACCCATTCGCTTCTTCCTTCCGATTTCAAGAGTATTCGCGTAGATAATTTCAAGAATGAGATAAGAATAACGGCCGAGCAGTCTGACCAGAGGATGTACGTTGGCTACAGGCCCGGAATGGAGATAGAGCTTACAAAGGCCGTGATAGACGCTTATCTTATGGACGGCAACCTTAAAATAGCGAGGGAATCGAACGCGGATATAATATTGACAGGAGCTCTTACGGATTTTAAAAGAAACGCCTTAAGATATGACGCCAACGATAATGTGGAAGAGTATAGAATTGAGCTCATCGTGAATATAGAGCTTGAAAACGCCAGGACAGGCGCGCTTGTGTGGAAGGAAACCGGGTTTGCCGGAGAAACGACATACAGGACCTCCGGAAGCCTCGCGAAGAGCGAAAACGCCGCGATAAGGGCCGCGATCGCGGACCTGGCCAGGCGGATAGTCGAAAGAACAGTAGAGGCATGGTAAGCCCGAGACCTTCTGTCCACCTGTTTGTCGGAGATAACGAATATCTCAAAGAGAAAGCCATAGCCGATTTAAAGTCAGCCATTCTTAAAGACTCTTCCGGCAATGATTTGGATTATAAGGTGTTTCGCGGCGGCGAAGCGGATTTCAGGGAAGTTCTGGACTCGGTTGCCACCATTCCGTTTTTATCCGCAAAAAAGCTCGTTGTTATAAAGAATATAGAAGATTTAGACGACCCGGACCTTGGGCGCCTCATAGCCTGCATAAAGAAATCTTTAAAAACGACTGTGGTTGTTTTGGACGCGAAAAGCGACTCCGTGGTTAGCGTTTACGGAGAACTGGCGGGCCTTGCCAGTATTAAAAGATTTGACGGGATGACCGATGCCGAATTTCACGGCTGGGTAAAGAAGTTCGTTCAAGTCAAAACGGCTTCCGGGAAGAAGATAGAAGACGACGCCGTAAGCCAGCTGAAGGACCTGCACGGGAATAACCTCACGGCCCTTTCCGGGGAGATAGAAAAGCTGATCGCTTTTACCGGCGAAAGGAGTTTAATTACGCTCGCGGACGTAGAGAAGATAGCCGCGAGAAGCGCATTCTCTTCGGCTTTTGATCTCACGCGCGCCATAGAGAACAATAATCCGGACTTTGCCTTGTCTATAGCCTCTGATCTGACGGCCGCAGGCAGGAAGCATCATGAGATAATCGGGCTATTGTGCTGGCACTTAAGAAGGATTTTAAGGGCGAAGACGCTTCAGGCTAAAGGCGAGCCCGATTCCCGCGTTGCTAATATACTGAAGATAGGGCGGCGCTACCAGGATAATTTCTTCAAACAGGCAAACGCTATAGGGATTAAAGAAGCGAGGGAAAAGCTTAAAATTCTTTTAGAAGCGGATCTCGATATTAAAAGGTCCAGGCTTGATCCCACGCTTATCCTGGAATTCGTTATAATGAAATTATGTCTTGGGGCCGGATGAGTCCCGTTAGAAATTGCATTTCTAACGGGATGAGAGCTTCTTCATAAGGCGGGATATTTTTCTTGAAGCGCTGTTATTTTTAATTACCCCTCTTGAGGCGGCTCTATCTATTTTTGACACAAGTTCCGATAATGCCTTTTTGGCTTCATCCGTCTTCTTATTGGACAGGAGGCTTTCGAAGGTCTTTGTAAGCGTCTTCAGCTCAGACTTCGTGGTGATATTGGCAAAATGCCTCTTTTTTGCTTTTCTTAAGTCCTTATATGCGGCTTTTTTTATAGGCAATTCTAATCCTCCTTAATTGAAGTGCGCCAATTATAGCAAAAAAATTATTCACGGTCAAGGGTTTTTATATGAGCAAAACCAAACTGATAAAATCTACGGGTGTTATAGGCGTAGCGACCGGTTTAAGCAGGATACTGGGCTTCATCAGGGATATTGTGATAGCCAATTTTTTCGGCACCGCGATGTACGCGCAGGCATTTGTGGTGGCGTTCAGGATCCCGAATCTCATGAGGGACCTCGTAGGCGAGGGGGCCACGAATGCCGCCATCGTGCCGGTTCTTACGGAAGAGCTTGCGAAAAAGGGAAAGAGCGATTTTTTTAAACTTGCCCAGGTAGTGCTCAATATCCTTCTCGTTGTTCTCGCGGTCCTGACGGTTTTAGGAATACTGTTTTCTCCTCTCATAATCAGGCTGATAGCGCCGGGTTTCTCGGCCGATCAGGAGAAATTCCAGATCACGGTCACCCTGACGAGATTCTTATTCCCGTTTTTGATATTGGTCGGCCTTTGGGCGTACGCGATGGGGCTATTGAATTCGCTTGGCAAATTCGCCAGCCCCGCTTTCGGGCCGTGCCTGTTGAATATTTCTATCATACTATGCGCTATGTGGTTCGGGGAGAACGTCTTCGGCCTTGCGGCAGGCGTCCTGGCGGGCGGGGCGCTGCAGCTTTTTATACAGATCCCGCCCCTTGTTTTGAGCGGATGGCGGCCCGCGTTTACGCGGGAATTCAGCCATCCGAAAGCTAAAAAAATCGGCGTTCTTCTCGTTCCGCGGGCGATAGGCGCGTGCGTCTATCAGATAAATGTTTTTGTAAGCACGATCCTCGCTTCGCTGTCCAGTATAGTAGGAGACGGGGCTGTAGCGGCTTTATACTACGCGAACAGGGTCTGGCAGCTTCCCCTGGCGATATTCGGGATCGCGCTCGCCCAGGCGGCGCTCCCGGCCATGTCAAGGCATGTAGCATTGAACGACATGGCCAAATTAAAAGATACCCTCTCCTTTTCCTTGAAGATATTATTTTTTATATTGATACCGTCAAGCATAGGCCTTATGGTTTTAAGCGTTCCGATCACCAGAGTTTTGTTCGAGAGGGGCGCGTTTACAGCATATTCCACAGGGATTACCTCAAGCGCGCTATTCTTTTACGCTATAGGGCTCGTCGCGTGCGGCGGCATCAAAGTCCTGGTAAGCGCATTTTATTCCATGCACGATACCCTGACGCCGGTAAAGATAGCCGCGGCATCGCTTGTTTTGAATATAGCGCTGAATTTGTTTTTGATGGGGCCGCTCAAGGTGGGGGGGCTGGCCCTGGCCACATCGATAGCGGCGGTTTTTAATTTTACAGCGCTCTATATTATGTTAAAGAAGCGGCTGGGCGATTTCGGGACTAATTTAATCCTCATTTCGTTTTTAAAAGTCAGCCTGGCCGGCCTTGTCATGGCGCTCGCTCTAAAAGCATCCCTCGCGTATTTTCCGGATCAAAATGCAGCCGTACTTTTAGGCGATATATCGGTCGGCATCGCGGTCTTCATGGCAGCCTGCTATCTCTTTAAGGTTAATGAGCTTAAGGAATTTCTGGTATGGATTACAAGGAAAAGATAAAGGGATTGCCGCAGGCCCCCGGGGTCTATATCATGAAAGGCGAAAAAGGGGAAGCCCTTTATGTGGGCAAAGCGGGAAACCTGAAAAAAAGGGTTTCGAGCTATTTTCAGCCGCGCAGGAATCTCGCGGATAGGCTTGAAACCCTCGTTAAAAATGTAATGGATATAACGTATATTCCGACCCGGACAGAGGCCGAGGCCCTCATATATGAGAACGGCCTGATAAAACAGCTGATGCCTAAATACAATGTGGCCTTGAGAGACGACAAAAGTTATCCGATGCTGAAGCTGACCGCAGGGGAAAAATTTCCGCGCCTACTCATAACAAGGCAGAAGAAAGCCGACGGCTCAATATATTACGGCCCCTATACCGACGCGAAATTATTGAGGAGAGCGCTTGAATTCCTGCGACAGGCCTTCCCGCTTCGAAGCTGCGGTAAGATGAAAAAAAAGGCATGCCTGGACTATCATATAAAACAATGCCTCGGCCCGTGCGCAAATTTGGTCGACGAAACGGAATATAATGAAATCGTATCCGAGCTAAAAATGTTTTTGGAGGGTAAAAGATCGGAACTATTAAAACATTTATCGGAAAAGATGGCCGTATCTTCAAAAGACGAAAGGTTCGAAGAGGCCGCATTATATAAAAGCCGCCTTGAGGGCTTGAGCTCGGTCAGGGAAGCCGTCACATACTCTCCGACAGGGGAACTGGAAGAGCTCGGGGCGATTTTGGGAATAAAAAGAAGGCCCGATATCATAGAGGCTTTTGATGTCTCGAATATAATGGGCAAATCGGCGGTCGGTTCGATGATATATTTTTATAAAGGGAGGCCGAGGAAGAGCGAATACAGGAAATTTAAGATAAAAACGGTATCCGCGATAGATGATTATGCCATGATGCGCGAAATCGTGAAAAGAAGGTATTCAAGGCTCATCGCGGAAAAGAGGGCATTACCGGGCCTGATTCTTATAGACGGCGGAAAAGGCCATCTTGCCGCGGCGGCGGATGAGCTGGAGAAACTCGGCCTGACTTCGATACCGGTCATAGGGATAGCGAAAGAATTTGAACGAATATACGTAAAGGACAGGCCTGACGCAATAGTATTACCGACGGAATCTAAGACGCTTCATCTTCTTGAAAGGATAAGGGATGAGGCGCACAGGTTCGCAATCTCGTACCACAGAAAGTTGATGTCTAAAAGGATCCGGGAAAGATGATGGTAACGGAATTCGAAAAGAAGGTATATCTCGCCGTCTCCGGGATTCCTAAAGGAGAAGTCCGCTCGTATAAGTGGGTCGCGAAGGCCGCGGGAAGGCCCCGCGCAGCCAGGGCCGTAGGAAATGCTCTCAACAAAAACCCTTACGCGCCTGTAGTGCCATGCCACCGCGTGGTAAAATCCGACGGTTCCATAGGCGGGTTTTCGAAAGGTATTAAATCGAAGAAAAAACTGCTTGCGTCGGAAGGTGTTGACGTCGATTGATAGCATTGTTATAATCTTAAAGTGGATATCAGGATATTAGGAAATTTGGATTCGGAGATTAGGTTATTAGGGATTGGGAATTAAAACCAAATATCCTGATATCCTAATCTCCAAATCCTAATATCCCAATCACCTGATAACCGCAGTTAACGCGGGTATAAACATATTATACGAGGAGATATATGCTCGAGGAACTTAAGGAAGAATTGAAAGTTGTCGAAGATAAGCTCAAAAATCTAAGAGGTTATCTTTGACGTCGATAACAAAAAAATTAGGATAGAGGCCCTTGAGGCCGAGGCCTCGAAAGAGGGGTTCTGGAATGATGAGACAAGGTCCAAAGAAGTCTTCAGGCAGCTGAAAGATCTTAAGCTCACAATCGAACCGTTCCTGAAACTGGAAACGGAATTTAAAGATACGCGGGATATTTTGAGTATAGCCGGCCCTGAAGACGCGGCTTCGTTGGAGCATTTTAAAAAAGACGTCGCCAATATTAAACATAAGCTTGACGGGCTTGAATTCAGGACGCTCCTGGGCGAAGAAACGGATAAAAGCAACGCGATCCTCTCTATCAATGCCGGCGCCGGCGGGACGGAATCCTGCGATTGGGCGGCGATGCTGCTCCGGATGTATGTGAAATGGGCCGAGCCGAAAGGATTTCAGATCGCCCTTCTCGACCAGCTTTCAGGAGAAGAGGCCGGGATAAAGAACGTCACGGTCCTGATAAAAGGGGATTACGCTTACGGTTACCTGAAATCCGAATCCGGCGTTCACCGGCTTGTCAGGATATCGCCTTTTGATTCGAATAAACGCCGCCATACGTCATTTGCCTCTGTAGATGTGATACCCGAAGTTTCCGACGATATACAGGTCGATATCAAGGAAGGCGACCTTAAGATCGATACATACCGCGCCGGAGGTAAGGGCGGCCAACATGTCAACAAGACAGATTCGGCGGTTCGTATCACGCACATCCCGAGCGGTATAGTCGTTCAATGCCAGAACGAACGGTCGCAGTTCAAAAACAAACAGATGTCTCTTAAGATCCTCCGGGCCAGGCTTTACGAATTGGAGAGGATGAAGAAGGTGAAGAATCTCGCGGACGCATACGAGGCAAAGAAAGAGATCGCATGGGGAAGCCAGATCAGGTCTTACGTACTTCATCCGTATTCGATGGTCAAAGACCACAGGACAGAATATGAGACGGGCAGGGCTCAGGCCGTGCTGGACGGGGAGATAGACGAATTTGTAGAGGCATACCTTAGGAAAGTAAAAAGTAAAAAGTAAAAAGGCAAAAATTAATGATAAATTTTATACTGAAGAAGATCATCGGGACACAGAACGAAAGGGTGGTCAGGCAGCTGAAGCCCATCGTTGACGCCGTCAATTCGTTCGAACCGGCTGTGTCAAAACTATCGGATGCCCGGTTGCGCGCGAAGACGGACGAGTTCAGGGATAGGATATCTAAAAAATATGCCGAATATAAGAATGAGTTAGCCGCTCTCGAAGAAACATTCAGGTCCGCCGCTTCGCCGGAGGAGAAAGAGAAGATAAAAAGAAAAAGGCGTGATGTAAAAAATAAAGTCTTCGAGGATGTCTTGCCGGAAGCCTTTGCCGTCGTCAGGGAAACGGCAAAACGCGCGATCAAGATGAGGCATTTCGATGTCCAGCTCATGGGCGGGATGGCGTTACATCAGGGAAAAATTGCCGAAATGGCCACAGGCGAAGGCAAGACGCTTGTCGCGACACTGCCGGTATACCTGAACGCGCTGACGGGCGAAGGCGTGCACGTGATCACGGTGAATGACTATCTCGCAAAGAGAGACAGGAATTGGATGGGGCCGGTCTATGAATTTTTAGGGCTTACGGTCGGCGCGATACAGCATGATATGGACCAGAAGGCAAGGCAGGAGGCCTACGCCTGCGACGTGACTTACGGGACGAATAATGAATTCGGCTTTGATTACCTCCGCGACAATATGGTCGTGAGGAAGGAGGACATGGTCCAGAGGCCGCTCAACTACGCCATAGTCGATGAGGTCGATTCCATATTGGTCGACGAGTCAAGGACGCCTCTCATAATATCGGGTCCCGCAGAGGAATCGACCGATAAATATTACATTATAAATAAGATAGTCCCGCGCCTGAAAGGCAAAATCATAACGGATAAGGAAGAGGTCGAGGCGAAATACAAGGGTGTAGACCTGGAGAAGGGCATCGATTATGTGGTAAACGAGAAGAACCACACCGTGAACCTGACGGAAGAAGGCGTCGTGAGGTGCCAGGAGTTTTTGGGCGTAAAAAATCTATACGAAGATATACAATCCGAATGGGAGCATCATATAAGACAGGCCATAAGGGCGCATGCGCTGTATAAGAAGGATGTCGATTACGTCGTGAAGGACGGCGAGGTTATAATCGTAGATGAATTCACCGGCCGCCTCATGCCGGGCAGGCGCTGGTCCGACGGCCTTCATCAGGCGGTCGAGGCGAAAGAGGGCGTCAAGATCGAAAGAGAGAATCAGACGCTTGCCACGATAACTTTCCAGAATTATTTCAGGATGTACCGCAAACTTGCAGGTATGACCGGTACGGCCGAGACGGAGGCGGTGGAATTCGGCAAGATCTACGGCCTCGACGTTGTCGTTATTCCAACGAACAAACCCATGAGGAGAACCAATCATCCGGATATCATATATAAGACCGAGAGGGAGAAATTTAACGCTGTGTGCAGGGAGATAGCCGATCTTAACAAAGACGGCCGGCCCGTCCTCGTGGGAACGATATCCATAGAAAAATCGGAACATTTAAGTAATCTCTTAAACAGAATGGCGATACCTCACCATGTCTTAAACGCCAAATACCACGAGATGGAGGCCGAGATCATTTCCAAGGCGGGCCAGGAGTATGGCGTTACGATCGCGACGAACATGGCCGGCCGCGGCACCGACATAGTGCTTGGCGGCAGCGTAGCGGAAAAAGGGGGGCTGCATGTCCTCGGTACCGAGCGTCACGAGGCGCGCCGCATAGATAATCAGCTGCGCGGCCGTTCCGGAAGGCAGGGCGATCCGGGTTCGAGCCGGTTCTATCTGTCGCTCGAAGACGACCTGATGAGGATATTCGGTTCCGACAGGATAAAGAGCGTGATGGAAAGGATGGGTATGGAGGAAGGCCAGGATATCCAGCATCCTTTCATAACGAGGGCCATAGAGACAGCCCAGAAGAGGGTTGAACAGCATAACTTTGAGATAAGAAAGCATCTCCTGGAATACGACAACGTCATGAACAGGCAGAGGGAAGTTATATATGACGAGAGGCGGAAGATCCTGCTGGGCCAGGACCTGCGGGATTACATTTATGAAGTCATGGAAGAAGTGCTTGATTACGCTCTCGACACATATTTGAATGAAAAGGCAAGCGTCGACACCTGGGATTTCAATGGCTTAAGGCAATATCTGGAATCGAGGCTCGGCATAAAGACTAAGGATATTAACTTTGAGGAATCCAGAAGGCCGGATATAAAGGACTCTGTCCTCGAGATGATGAAGAAAGCGTATGAGGAAAAAGAAAATTCACTCGGCAAAGATATGACAAGATACCTTGAAAAGATGATACTTCTTCAGGTGGTCGATACGAGATGGAAGGATCATCTATACGCGATGGACAGCCTCAAGGAAGGCATAGGCTTAAGGGCTTACGGCCAGCGCGATCCTCTGGTTGAATATCAGCATGAAGCCTATGCGATGTTCATGGATATGATAGACAGGATCAAGGAAGAGACGATAGAGTATCTCTTCAAGATAAAGGCGGTGGAAGAGAAGAAAGAGGCCGGGGTCTTCGATGTATCCAGGCAAAGTCTTCTGCATGAGGAGAAGAGCCAGTTTCAGGATGTGCCGGTGAAAGATTCCGAAGGTGAAGCATCGTATAACTACGAGGGGCGGCTGCCGGAAGAGCGCGTCCCTACCTATAAGAGGGAGACGCCCAAGGTCGGCAGGAATGACCCGTGCCCGTGCGGCAGCGGCAGGAAATATAAAAAGTGCTGCGGAAAATGAAAAATCGCCTTTTGTTAATTGCCCTATCGGCAAGCTTGCTGGTTCTATCATTTCCGAATTTCAATTACGAATTTCTCGCCTGGTTTGCGCTCGTCCCGCTATTTTTCGCGATAGACGGCCAAAAACCGCTTAAATCATTTGCGTTATCATATCTATGCGGCGCCCTGTTTTTCCTCGGCACTATCTACTGGCTTATCCATGTAACGCTTCCGGGCATGATCGCGGTCGTTCTGTATCTGGCGTTGTATTTCGGATTTTTCGGTGTTGCGGCGGTATTTTCTTTACGAAAACCGAAAACCGAAAACCTAAAACCGAACGATTATTATGCTCTGATTTTTATTCCCTCCGCATGGGTTACGCTTGAACTTATACGCTCGCGCTTCCTGACCGGTTTCGGATGGAATCTCCTTGCTCATTCTCAGGCTTATACCCTGCCTGTGATACAGATTGCCGATATAACAGGCGCTTACGGCGTGAGCTTCCTTATAGTCATGGTGAATACCGGCATATTTTTGACGATAAAAAATTTCCGAAAAAAAATTTATCCGCTCGCGTATTTGGCGGCAGCTGTTTTTATTGTGTATATATCGGCCGCATACGGAACTTACAGGCTGAAAAACGTATTTACAGGGGAGAGATTAAAGGTTGCCGTCATTCAGGGGAATATACCCCAGGCGAAGAAATGGGACGCGAATTTCAGGGAAGGCATACTCTTAAAATATGAAAAACTGACAAAAGAAGCCGCCCGGGAAAAAATCGATCTGGTGATCTGGCCGGAGACATCCGTGCCGGGTTTTCTCGAAGCGGAACGCGATCTATTTGAGCGGATTCGGAATCTGGCCCGGGAAATAAAAACACCGCTTCTTGTGGGCGCGCCAAGAGAAGGTATTCGCCCCGTAGAGGCCTATTACAATTCCGCCTATCTTTTTGGCGATGACGGAAGGCTCGTGGACAGGTACGACAAGATCCACCTTGTCCCGTTCGGAGAATACGTGCCGGCAAAAGATATATTTTCATTCGTGGAGAATTTTGCGCCGTCGCCGATAGGGGATTTCACCGCCGGCGGTAATTACACCGTCTTCAGGTTTTTAATCGAGAGAAACACCGGGAATTATAAATTAAAATGGAAACTTGTCAAGAAGGTAAAATTCTCGGCTCTCATATGCTTTGAGGACATCTTTCCGGATCTGGCGCGCGAATTTGTCAAAAGGGGAGCCGGTTTTCTTGTTAACATAACGAACGATGCCTGGTTCGGCCGCTCGAGCGCAGCATACCAGCACGCGCAAAGTTCCGTGTTCAGGGCCGTCGAGAACAGGGTCAATGTGGTGAGGGCCGCGAATACCGGCTTGTCATGTTTCATAGACCAGAAGGGGGCGATCGCCGCCGCGGCCGGCTCGCCCGGAAAAGAAATTTTTACTGACGGCTACAGGGTCCATGAGCTCATCTTGACGAAAACACGGACCTTTTATACGGTATATGGCGATATCTTCGCCTGTCTCTGCGTGATTATAACAGCCCTCCGATTTTTGATTCCACAATATAAAGGGAAAAAACGCATATGGAAAATTACATAATAAGCGACAAAAGACGGCAGTTTTTGGTGACCCTGATCGCGGCCGCCTCTGTTTTTATGAATACGCTCGATTACGGCATGCTCAATATATCGCTGCCGGAAATTTCCAGATATTTTCATGTCAATCTGGCCGCCATAGCGTGGCTTCCGCTTATATATCTCCTGATCGTCACGAGTTCCTTATTGGGTTTCGGTAAGCTGGGAGATATAAGCGGGTACAGGGGCATATTCATTATCGGGCTCGGTATATTTACGGCCGGCACAGTATTGTGCGGCCTGGCTCCGACGATGAACCTGCTTCTTGCTTTTCGCGCGTTTCAGTCGATCGGAGAAGCGATGTCAAGCCCCATCGCCATTGCCGTGATCACCTCATTTTTGCCTTCCAACGTGAGAGGGAGGGCGCTTGGAGTCGTCGCCCTTGCTCAGGGGCTGGGGTTCGCGGGAGGCTCGGCGCTGGGGGGATATATCAACGCTCATTTTATCTGGCGCTACATATTTTTCGTTAATATCCCGATAGGGCTGGCGATGATCATAGCCTCGTTGAAAATAATGCCGAAAGAACAGGCGAAGATAGCCGATAAAAGGTTCGACATTCCGGGCACCATATCGATTTTTGTAGCGCTCGCGACTTTGCTATTTTTCATGAATTCGATCGCCAGGCTGGGCTTTGGGCATCCAGTGATGATAGGGTGCCTCGCGGTATCGATAGCCTCGTTTTTCGTATTTATTACGCAGGAGAGAAGGATTTCGTATCCTCTTCTGGATTTCGGCCTGTTCAAGAATATGGATTTTACCCTGGCCGTCATTTCCACGTTCCTGGCCACTTTTCTTATCATGGGATTCACATTCCTCGCCCCTTTTTATCTCGAGTTTATCCGAAAATTGCCGATAGGCAGCGTCGGAGGGCTGCTTGTGATACCGTCCCTGATGATGATGGTGCTTGCGCCGATGAGCGGCAGGATCTCGGACCGGATAGGCTCGCGCGTATTGTGCTCTGCCGGCACGGCCATGCTGGTCCTGGTCTTCGCGGCATTTTTTATCTTTGACGCCGCGACAAATATCATATTTGTAGTGATAGCGCTGTTCATCCTCGGTGTCGCGGCGGGCATATTCATGGCGCCGAACAACAAACTTGTCATGCTGCATGCGCCGGCAGATAAGCAGGGGATAGCCTCAGGCGTTTACAAGATGTTCCTGAATACCGGCAGCGTATTCGGCATCGCGCTTTTTCCGATGGTTATTATGCGGAAACTCCATTCCCTTGCGGCGGCCGGACATATCGATATGTCCGCGGTGAGGCAGTCGCCGGAAATGGTTTGCGCCGGTTTCCGCAACGCTTTTTTATTGGCAATAATCGTATCTTTGATGACGTTTGCCTTCTCCTTCTTCGCGCGCGACAAGAAGTAAAGCCTATTCTCCTATTCTAACCTGGTTAGATTTGCCAGGTTAAAAGGGAAGATATGCGAATAAGCCTTCCGTCTTTCCTCGCAGGTTACGCCTAAATTAATGTATGTTTCAGGTATGTCTATCAAGCCGTCCTTTACTCCGTTTAAGTAAATACGCGCTCCTGAATAACGCCATTCAGCAGGATCTTTGCACAAACCTGCCCTTACAGGATTTAAATCTATATAACGCATAACGGCAAGCAATTGAATGTCGTCTTTTGTCAATTCTCCATAGAAGCGATCTTCCCAAAAATGTCCTTTTCTTTCATAGTGTTCATTATACCATCGCGCATACCACCTGTTGATAGAGTGCATAATTGTAGAAATACTTTCGGTAGCAGCCAGCTTGATCAGTAGGTGTGTATGATTGTTCATGATTACATAATTGTAAAGCAGGAAGCCGTGTTCCTTTTTGCACTTTTTAATAATGTTAAGATATTGCCGAAAGGCATGGTCATCAGCGATCAGATTCTCCTTATTATTACATCGCGTTGTAATGTGGCACACTGCATCTTTAAAGTTGAACCGCTCACGCTTTCCGTGAGTAATGGTTATAGCCATAAAATAACCCCCCTTATTCTAATCTGGTTAGATTTGTCAGGTTAGTGTTTGTAATATACAATATCACACGGTTGGCCCTTCATTGTTTGACATAAGGGACAATCGTCTTCAAGGTCATTGTCAACCTGGCCATCAAGTACTTCCTTAATCCTTTCTTTTATTTGTTCGTCTGTTGGATTGTCCAGATGGATTATGTTATAACCGTTTATCCGAGAAACCATAACATTTTTTCCGTATACTTTAGTCAGATTGGATAAAGGTGTAGCTGTATTCATTATCTTGCCTCCATTTATTTTCCTATTACACTTATTATTCTAACCTGGCAAATCTAACCAGGTTAGAATTGCCAGGTTAGCTCCACAAATTTCTATCGAGGCTCCTGTAAGAGATCGCTTCCGAAATATGGTGCGCTTCGATAATGTCCTTACCGTCGAGGTCGGCGATCGTCCGGGCGACCTTTAATATTTTGTCATAGGCCCTCGCGGATATGCCGAGCTCGAGAATGGCGAGTTTCAGGAGTTCTTCGCTATCCTTATCAAGTACGCAGTAAATTTCCAGCTCCTTCGATTCAAGGTGCGCGTTGAAATGCGCTGCCTCGCCCTCAAAACGCTCTTTCTGGATAGTTCTGACCTTGTCTACCCGCTTCCTTATCTCCTCCGACGGTTCGCCGCGGCGTTTATCCGTCAGGTGTTCCAACTTTAGCCTTGGCACTTCCAGGTGTATATCGATCCTGTCCAGCAGAGGCCCGGATATCTTCGAAAGATAATTCTGAATCTGGAAAGGTGAGCAGTGACATTCTTTCTTCGGATCGGTGAAGTATCCGCACGGGCAGGGGTTCATTGCCGCGACGAGCATGAATTTTGACGGATAGGTGAGGCGGTTTGCCACCCGCGCAATCGTAACCGAACCTTCTTCGAGAGGCTGGCGCAGGACCTCCAGCACGTTTCGCCTGAATTCCGGAAGTTCGTCCAGGAAGAGGACGCCGTTGTGCGCGAGCGATATCTCGCCGGGCGCCGGATTCGTCCCGCCTCCTACGAGCGCCGCGTCCGAAATCGTATGGTGCGGCGAGCGGAATGGCCGTATCCCTGTCAATCCTTTATTCGGCGACAAAAGTCCGGCAACGCTATGGATCTTCGAGGTCTCGAGGCTTTCCTCTATGGTCATCTCCGAAAGTATCGTCGGAAGCCGCTTGGCAAGCATGCTCTTTCCCGATCCCGGCGGGCCGATCAGCAGGACGTTGTGAGATCCGGCGGCGGCGATCTCAAGCCCGCGTTTGACGTGTTCCTGGCCCTTGACGTCGCTGAAGTCGATCCTGTACCTGGAATTTCTTTTTAATGCAAGCTCAATATTTTCTTTATGAGATTTTACGTCTGTTTTTTTGTTGATGAAATCGACCACGTCCCTCAGGGTTTTCATAGGGTATACCTCGATGCCTTTCACAACAGACGCCTCTTTGGCGTTTTCCGCGGGCAGCACAAATTTATTCTTGTCCATCTTCTTTAATGCCATGGCGATCGGCAGCGCCCCGGCGATAGATTTCAGCCTTCCGTCGAGCGACAATTCGCCCAGGAAGATATAATCATCCAGATTTCCGTCCTCGATAACGCCTTCTGACACTAAGACCGAAAGCGCTATGGCGAGGTCGAACGAAGCGCCTTCCTTTTTAACGTCGGCCGGAGCAAGATTGATCGTGATCTTTCTTGTGGGAAACGGGAAATCGGAATTTTTTATCGCGGCCTTGATCCGTTCGCGGGATTCTCTTATCGCCGGATCGGGCAGCCCTATTATATTGATTCCGGGAAGGCCGCCGGCGATATCCATCTCCACAGTGACTTCGCACGCGTCGATCCCGATGAGAGACGCCGAATAAATCTTCGCAACCATATTTGATCTCCTTTAATTGTTGTCCTCGACCGCGTTTTCAAAAAGCTCAATACTCTCAACCCGATAATCGTAATTCAGTTTTACCGAGACGACATCGACCCTCCACAGCGAATCGACGAGGCCGCGCCTTTTCAGGTAACACAGCGCGTTTTTTACGATACGCCTTTCCTTTACCTTTGTGATCGACAGGTACGGCGGGCCGAGGGAATAGGTGGTTCTGGCCTTCACTTCGACGAAGATAGTAACGCCTTTCTTTTCCGCCACAATATCTATCTCGCCGAACGGAGTCCGCGCGTTCGTCTCCAGGATCCTGTAGCCGTTATTCTTAAGAAACCTAAGCGCCGCCAGCTCTCCGGCATGACCGGCCATCCTATTTCCCCGGCCCATATGATTATCCTCCGTATGCCTCCAAGACGATTTTTTCAATTTCGTCTTTTATCTCCCGATTCAGAGGTATTACGGTAGAGTACCACTTTCCGTCTTTTCCCGCTTCCTGCGGCATGCTCACAAACAGCCCCTTCTCGCCCTCAACCACCCGCAAGCCCTTTATTATAAAGCTGTCGAGTATCGAGAGGTCGCAGAAGGCTTTTGTAGCGCCTGTTCCGTCCAGCTTATGCAGGCGGGAAACCCCTATCTTCAGATCCTCGGTTACCATGTTTTTCACCCCCCTTCTGAAAAGCAGTTTTTACCCCCATATATAAAGACGCTAAAAACGGCGATTTTGTTGCAACTATTTTAAAATATTTTGGGTTAGCAATGAAAAAGGGGGGTGGTGGGCTATTGAAAACAGCTTACCTTGTGGTATACTTTATAATAGAAGAAGAGCTTAACCTTACGAAAGGAAAGGCCATCTTTCCCGAAGAAGGATGGCGGGGCGTATCAAATAGAAAAGATAGGCCCATCAAGGCCGGTCGGCAAAAACCCATATTAGGGGGGGCGATCGAAAGATTCCGGCCGGTATTTGAGTGTTTCTTTCGGAAAGGTTAAGGGGCTTCTTCTTGAGAGCGCCCAAGTTGAAAAGACTTGGGTTTTTCTTTAAAATCTCTTATTGCAGGATTCTATTTTCTCGAGTATCCGCGAGGCCTCTTTTTCGCCGCCTGTCTTCCATGCCTCATATATCGTTACGAGCATCTTTGTCGTTTTGGAGTCAACTATCCACTTTGTGCCCAAAATTATAGCAGCTACCAGTAACTGCAGGAAGTATCGAGGCGCGAGGAACGAGAGCGCAAACGAGATGACCGCCATGACGAGATAAATATTGATATGTTTCATCATTTTCCCTTTCTTAAATCCGGTTTTTTTGTTGAAACTTGCGGCCGATTCGTGAGCGGATACGATCTTTGCCAGGCACTCATCGCAAGCCCCGATATGGCCTTCGAGCTTTTGTCTTTTTCCTGCCGGTAACGGCGCGCCTGCCAGGAAATCCGCCAATTCAGCATCTTCCGGATGAATTTTCGTATTCAACTTTGTGTCGGTCATACGCCCTTCTTTCTTTTAGCCCTTAACCCTGTCGACCTGCGCGGCCCCGCCTACGCGGTGGCACAGGTTATTTTTACCCCTCATATATAAAGACGCTAAAATCAGTAAAATTGTTGCAACTTTTTTCTCAATTTGTCCTTAGCCCTCCTGATATGGCTGGAAACCGTCCCGACCGGAATATTAAGGATTTTTGCTATCTCGTCGTATTTTTTATCGTATAGAATATTGAGTTTCATCACCAGCTTTTCTCTCGACGGCAGGGCATCGATTTCGGACTCGACGCGTTTCGCGATGTCCCTGCGTTCAAGTTCTTCGGGCGGCGAAGGCAGGCCGGATTCTATCAGCTCTTCCACGCTGTTTTCGCCGAGATTTTCAAAGACCGATATCGGCCGCGGCTCATCCATGCCGCGCTTCTTTCGCATATATTGGATGGCTTCGTTCCCCGCGACTATGGCCAGCCAGTACGAGATATTCCGGCGGTTTCTGATGCCCTTAAACTTTTTGCCTTTCCATAATGACTTTAGGACCTCCTGCCTTATGTCCTCAATATCCTCATGCGGCAAGTTGAAGCCATACTTCCTGAGCCGGTTGTCGATCGATGCCGCGATCAGAGGCGAATACTTTTTTACCAGTACCGACCACGAAACGAGGTCCCTTTCTATGCAGCCCTCGACAAGGCTTGTATCGCTATCACCCGTGCCATTTTTCATACATGGCAGGGTAGCATAAGATATGCTAAATTGTCAAATCAATTTTATTTTTCATCAAATCAAACGCGGGAAGACTGTCGACCTGCGCAGGTTCCACCTACGCGGTCGACAGGGGTCGACAGGGGTCGACAGGGTTGACTTATTCCTATTAAGATAGTATACTTTAATTTGTTTATTATTAGAGGCAGGAAAATGGAAGATAAAGACAGAAAATTAGAAGATATTCTGACGGAATTGAATATGCTGCGCGGCACAGTGGCCGAGCTGAAGTCGCAGGAACAGGCCCGCCTTCTTGGGCAGTCCAAAGAAGTCAATTATACCGCCATATTCAACGCGGCCAATGACGCGATCTTTGTCCACGACATCGAAACCGGCCGGATCCTGGATGTTAATGAGAAGGCCTGTGAAATGTACTGTTATCCTAAAGAGGAGATACTCTGTCTCGAGGTCGGGGCTATAAGTTCCGGAGAGAAACCGTATGTCCAGGAGGACGCGTTAGAGCATATCCGTAAAGCGGCCGAAGGCGAGCCGCAGCTTTTTGAGTGGGTCGCCAAGGATAAGGCCGGCAGGCTTTTCTGGGTCGAAGTCAATCTGAAACGGGCCGTGATCGGAGGCAAATACCGGCTTCTCGCCATAGTCCGCGATATCGACGAGCGCAAACAGACCGAAGACCGGCTTCGCATGATAAACGAGGCGTTTCTGAATTTCACCGTTGAGCCGCTCGAGAATATCAATTGCCTGACGGCGCTTTTAGGGAAGCTCCTCGGGGCGGACTGCGCCTTCTACAACCGGCTTGAAGGAGACAGGCTTTCTTCCTGCGGCAGGTGGAACGTGCCCGAAGGCTTCATCCCCGTCGATAATGCCAAAGGCCGCATCTGTTACGACGTAATGGCTAAAAATAATCCCGGAATTATTGTCGTGAGGAACCTTCCGGAGACAGAATACGCGAAGACCGACCCGAATGTGGCAAAATATAACCTCCGGACCTATATAGGCTGCCCTGTCAGCTTCGGCGGCTCCTATATCGGATCGCTATGCGCTGCCTATCGATACGATTTCGTCCCGAACGAAGAAGATAAGAAGATCATGGGCATCATCGCCTCGGCCATCGGCAACGAGGAGGAGCGCAAGAACGCGGCGGACAGCATATTGAAGCGGGATTACCAGCTGGAGATACTCTCCCGCACGAGCCAGCACGTGAACGCGATATTGGAGGAGCCGGCGATCATGAGGACGCTTGTGGCCGCCGCGATGGAATTGGTCGATGCCGCGGGCGGAACAGCCGGTTTGATCGATGACGGAAAGATGGTCTTCAGCGAATATAACGCGGGGGAATCTTTAAGGCCGGTGAATTATGTCTTCGAACCGGACCACGGCGTATACAGCTGGCTGGCGAATTCCAAGAAACCGTATATTTCCAACAACGCCGAAAGCGACCCCAAAATCCTTCCGGAAAAGAAGAGGGATTTCAATCTTTACAATTTAGTCAACGTGCCGATACTGGGTTCGGGCGGCAGGCTCATAGGCTGTTTTGAAATTCATAATAAAAAGGATAAATTACCGTTTGACGCCCAGGATGTCTTTATGCTCCAGGGACTGGCGGCGGGCGCCGCCGTAGCGCTCGAGAACGCGCGCGCCATAACCGAGGAGAAGAAGGCCGAGCAGGCGCTCATCGAGAGCGAGGAAAGATACAGGCGCATCATCGAGAATACCAACGACGTCATCATGCTCACCAGGCCCGACGGCATAATATCATACTTGAGCCCCGCGTGCAGAAAAGTTTTGGGGTATGAGCCGGAAGATCTGATGGGCAAAGAGCCGTGGATCGTCCACAAAGATGATATCAGGAAAGTCAGGAAGGTTTTTTCCGAGGCCCTGAAAGGCGGAAGCGGCGTGAATTTCGAATATCGTATCATGACGAAAGACGGCCGGACCCGGTGGGTATCGCATTCCTGGTCGCCTATTATGGCAGGCAAAAAGCTTAATCTTGTCGTGAGCGTCATAAGGGATATAACGGAACGAAAATCCGCCGAGAGGGAGAAGGAGCTTTTAAATATGGAGCTCTTGAAATCGAACAGGAGATTGAAACAGCTCGCGATGAAAGATATCCAGACCGGGCTTTATAACCATTATTATCTCGCGGAGATCATAGAGACGGAGTTCTACAGGGCCAGGCGCTACGGCCATCCGCTCTCCCTCATCATGCTCGATATAGATTATTTCAAATCGATAAATGACGTCTATGGGGTGAAATTCGGCGATCTCGTCCTGAAACAGTTCGCCGCCTACCTAAAAAAGATGGTCCGCCGGTATGACACGGTGGTGCGTTTCGGCGGCGAGGAATTTGTCGTCCTCTCTCCGGGCGTGGACAAACAAAGATCGATGATGGTGGCTCATCGGCTTCTGGACGCGATAGGACTCTATAATTTTGGAGACAAAAAAAGGGCGGTCAGGCTGAAGGTGAGCTTCGCCGTATCATCCTATCCCGACGGTAATATTTTTAAAGGGATGGACCTTGTAAACTTCGCCGAAAAACTGCTCTATAAGGTAAAGCAGGCAGGCGGCAATAAAGTCTTTTCGTCGTTTGACCTGAAAAAGGATAAAGATAAGATCGCGGAAGAGGATATCGATTCCATGGACGCGAGGGCTCTCAAAGAGAAGATAGGGAAGCTTACAAGGCGTGGAAATCAGAGCCTTATAGAATCGATATTCGCTTTTGCCAAGACGCTCGAGATGAAGGACCACTACACGGGCGAGCACGTCGAAAGCACGGTCCATTATTCCACGGAGGTTGCCAGGAGTTTACATTTGTCTCCCGAAGAGATCGATAATATAAGGCAGGCGTCGGCCCTGCACGACCTGGGAAAGGTGGGGATAAGCGATAAGATACTGCATAAAAAATCAAAATTGACGAAAAAAGAATTCGCGGAGATCAAAAAACACCCCCAGATAGCCGCCGATATAATCAGGCCGATCCAGTTCATGCACGATATAATACCGCTCATCCTGTATCATCACGAGCGGTGGGACGGGAAAGGCTATCCCGCCGGATTGCGCGGCGAAGAGATACCGATCGGCGCGCGGATCATAGCGGTAGCGGATGTCTACCAGGCGCTCATCTCAAACAGGCCCTACCGTAAGGCCTATCCAAAAATTAAGGCGTTCAAGATAATCAAGGACGGCTCGGGGACGCAGTTTGATCCGATGGTGGTGAAGGTGTTTTTGAGGATACTGAAAAAAGAGAAGAGGGCAAAATAGATGCAGGAATTTCTGGAAGAGAATGAACTGATAAAGCAGAAGAAGGCGAAGCTCGGCAATATAATACGGGACGGCATTTACCCATACGGCGGAAAATTCGAGACGACCTCTACCATAAAGGCGCTGAAAGAAGATTTCGCGGAAGGCAGGTGCGTGGCGCTGGCAGGGCGCATAATGGCGGCGCGCTCCCACGGAAAAAGCTCATTTTACGACATAAAGGATTCGACGGCAAGGATCCAGGTTTATTTTAAAGAGGATACGGTCGGCGCGGAACCGTTTAAATTTTTAAATAATATCGATATCGGCGATTTCATCGGCGTAAAAGGCGAGACGTTCAAGACGCGTTCGGGAGAACCGACCATTGCAGTCAAGGAATTCAAAATTCTTGCCAAGAGCCTGAGGCCCCTTCCGGAAAAATGGCACGGCTTAAAAGACGTCGAGACGAGATACCGCCGGCGATATGTGGATTTAATCGTAAACGATGAAGTCAAAAATGTTTTTATAGCGCGCTCGAAAATAGTGACCGGGATACGTAACTTTCTGGACGAGAGGGGTTTTATTGAGGTCGAGACGCCGATGATGCAGGCCGTTCCCGGCGGCGCCGCAGGCAAGCCGTTCAAAACGCACCACGAGGCGCTCGGGATAGACCTGTATTTAAGAATCGCGCCGGAATTATATTTAAAGAGGCTTTTGGTGGGAGGCCTCGATAAAGTTTATGAGATAAACAGGAGTTTCAGGAATGAGGGGATATCCATAAGGCACAACCCGGAATTCACGATGCTTGAAGTCTACGAAGCCTATTCAGATTGCGGCGGTATGATGAAACTCACGGAAGAGCTGGTTACGGCCCTGGCAAAAAATGTTATGGGGCATACGGTTCTGGAATACCAGGGTAAGACGATAGACCTGTCAAAGTGGGAGAAGGTGTCGTTCGCGGACCTGATGAAGGCAGAGTTCGATATCACACCCGCCGATAAACAGGACGAGTGGGTGAAAAAGTTAAAGAAAAAAGGCATCGATTTAGACGGTAACGATGTCTCGAGGACTCAGCTTATAAACATCGTGGGCGAGATCGTCGAGCCTAAGTGCGGCGGCCATCCGGTCTTTGTCGTGGATATGTTCAAAGAGATGTGCCCTCTTGCGAAGACCAAGGCCGAGGATCCGGCGCTCACCGACAGGTTCGAACTTTACATGGGCGGGATGGAGATCGCGAACGCCTATTCCGAGCTGAACGACCCTATCGAGCAGAGGCTGCGGTTCGAGGAAGAGTTGCGGCATACAAAAAACGAAAACCGGGTTATCGACGAAGACTTCGTAACCGCGCTCGAATACGGCATGCCGCCGGCCGGCGGCCTCGGCATAGGGATAGACAGGCTCGTCATGATACTTACCAATTCCGCGTCCATCAGAGATGTCATATTGTTTCCCCAGTTGAAACCCGAAAGGTGCTGAGAAAGATTGATATGCCCTGGCAACTCTTCGTAGCCTTCAGGTACCTCACCGCGAAACGTAAAGAACGATTCATCTCGGCAATAAGCCTTATCTCGATACTCGGCGTGGCTGTCGGCGTCGGGGCGCTGATAATCGTGATATCTGTCATGAGCGGCTTCGATGACGATTTGAAAGATAAAATAATCGGGACATATTCCCACATCGAGGTCATCTCGGATTACGGTATAACACCCTCCAGGGAATTCACGGATAAAATTTTATCCACCAAACATATTGTCGCGGCGGCATACTTCCTGAATGGGCAGGCGCTCGTAAGAAATAGTGAAAAGGTCACAGGCGTCATTGTGAAGGGGATAGATCCCAAAGACGAGGTCAATGTCAACAAGCTGGGCGCTTACTTGAAAAAAGGGTCGCTCGAAGGCATCAATAGCGGCGATGTCGTTATAGGAAGCGAGCTTGCCGGTAAACTCAATGTAGGGTTGGGGGATACGATCTCGATCATCTCGCCGGCTCAAGACTTACAGAAAAAATCGATCATTCCGTCTATCCCGAAGGCCGAGGGCAGGGATTTCAAGATTTGCGGGATATTCTCCTCCGGCATGTATGAATACGATTCGAATCTCGTTTATGCCGGCCTGACGGAAGCGCAAAGGCTTTTTTCGGCCGGCGGTCTCGCGACAGGCGTTTCCGTTAAGGTGGACGACGCTTTCAATGTAGACGGTGTTAAAAGGGCGCTGCAGGAAAAGCTGGGATTTCCTTACTTCGTAAGGACATGGGTGGATTTGAACAGGAATTTACTGGAAGCGATAAAGCTGGAAAAGACGGTGATGTTCATAATCCTTACGCTGATCGTGACGGTGGCGTGTTTCAATATCGCAAGCTCCCTCATCATGACGGTGCTCGAGAAGACGAAGGATATAGGCATAATGAAATCGATAGGCTCCGCCAATTCCGACATAATGGCGATATTCGCGATGCAGGGCGGTATTATCGGGATCCTCGGAACGCTATTGGGGAGCGGCATCGGGATCGCGGCATGCCTGTGCCTCAAAAAATATAAATTTATAACGCTTCCGAAAGATATTTACTACATAGACAGACTGCCGGTGAAGATGGAGGTTCAGGATATCGCCATCATCGTAGTTTTAAGTATTTTGATAAGCCTCATCGCCGCGATCTATCCGGCGTATAAAGCATCTAAACTCGATCCTGTTGAGGCGTTGAGGTATGAGTAGGGGACGTTTAAACGTCCCCTACGTTGTGGATAACTTTAATTTATGATCAGGGCGGAAAACTTACATAAGACTTACAGGAACGGCCCGAAAGATGTGCGGGCTGTTGACGGCGTAAGTGTCGGGATCGAAAAGGCGAAGACGACGGCCATCATCGGCCCTTCGGGCGCGGGCAAGTCGACGCTTCTACATCTTTTAGGCGGGCTGGATAAGCCGACGTCCGGCAAGGTGTTCGTGGACAGTGTCGATATCTATAAGCTATCCGACAAAGACAGGGCGGCGGTAAGAAACGCGCGGATAGGGTTCGTTTTTCAGTTTTATCATTTGTTGCCCGAATTCACAGCATTAGAAAATGTAATGCTGCCCGGGTTGATCAGTACGGGCGCAATACGCGATACGCGATACGCGATACAGGGGCGAGCGAAGGAACTGTTAAAATCGGTGGGATTGAGCGGCAGGGCCGGTCACAAACCAGGCGAGCTCTCCGGCGGCGAGTCGCAGAGGGTCGCGATAGCCCGCGCGCTCATAAACGAGCCTGAGATTTTGCTTTGCGACGAGCCGACCGGCAACCTCGACTCAAAGAACAGCGAATCGATATATGACCTATTGTTCCATGCCAAGGCTGAATCGGGCGCGGCGCTGGTTATCGTTACCCACGATGATAGTATCTCTAAAAAATCCGACCATGTCATCCGCATCAAGGACGGCAGGGTGGTATAAGAAAATCGCCATGCACAAATTAAAATATATATATTTCAGCGTTATATGCATAATACTTTTCTTCGCCTTATTGGAAGGGATAGCCAGGCTCTTTGTCTTTCCCGGCTCCAGCGACTATATCGAGCGGCGTATCATTGAGCAGGGGCTAAAGCAGAAGAAGGCCGCAAGAGAGTTTCGCATAATGCTGTATGGCGAATCGACGGTGCACGGAAGCCATATGTTCCCTCATTCCACTATCAATAAATGGATAAAGTTATATCTTGCGGACCTTCTGCCCAAAGAGGCGTCGAACCGTGTTACGACGACGAATCTGGGCAGGATGGGTTCGAACAGCCGGTTCATAAGTAAGGCATTTCTCGAGACCGTCCGATACAAGCCCGACCTCGCCGTCTTCTATATGGCGCATAATGATTTTTGCATTGCCGAGAACAGGTGCTATATTCCAAGGCCGTTCATGAAAAGATTCTATGATATTACGGCGGAGTTTCCAAAGCACAGTTCTTTCTTGAATTTTCTCAATAGGATTGCGATCCGGTCGAAGATAGAAATTGGCCGCAAAAATAATGCCAGGTTAAAAGATATTAAGAGCTGGTATGTCGAAGGAAACGGATTGCCCGATATCGTCGAATCGTACTATATATATCGCCCTTCACCGCAGTTTGATAGAGTGAAAGATGTCTTCGAGAATAATGTGAAGAAGACGATCGATATCGCCCGCCGATATTCGATACCCGTTATATTTTTTGAAAGAATAGCCAGGTGGAAAGGGTACGAACCAATCAGGCCGCTGCATGATTCCGCGATTACAAAAGATGCGTTAGCTCTGCATGATAGGCTATTTTCTGATGCGGAAGAGGAGTTTGCCGAAAAGAGATACGCCGAAGCTCTGGCTTTATACGATGAATGCGCCCGGATAGACCCTCTTTACGCCCTGACATATTATAAAATAGCCGAATGCTGCGAGCGCCTCGGCGAATTCGGTAAAGCCAATCAATTCTATTCCGAGGCCAATGACCTTGACCGTTTTCCGCTTCGCGCCCCTTCGGACGTGAACCGGTTTTACGAAAGCCTGCGTGAGCAAAATTTAGATAAGGTTTATGTAGTCCGAACCCAGGAGTTATTTGAAAAGAACTCTCCCAACGGGATTGTCCACGACGAGCTTATAGGAGATCAGATCCATCCTACCGTAGACGGCCAGGCGCTGATGGCGCTGGAGGTCGTAAGGCTCATATATGATAACGATCTTTTGGCCCCGAAAGCCGACTGGCGGTGGGATCGGCTGCGCGCCGCCGAAGAGATGAAGAAAAGTTTGAACCTTGACAAGGACGCCGAATTTGAGATAGAGCTCGGGCTGGCGGGTTATGTCGGCCGTCATTACGTGAAAGCCCGTGAATATATAGAGAAGGCCCTGGCGATAAAGCCGGATTCCGTCTTTGCCAAGAGCTGGCTTGCCTGGGCGTATTGGAAGAGCGGCGAAAAGAGAAAAGCGATCGACCTGTACAGGCAGCTGTCCCGCGCGGCCCCGGGCCTTACCTCCGAACACCTGAAGAAATACCCAGAAATAGCAGTTGAATTAAATAAATTCCGATAATCTCTCGATTAAAATACCCTCCATCATCTATTCATTTGACATAATATTACTCATAGTATATACTTATTAAAATATGAAAATATACCTGAATGGGAAAATGGTGGATAAAGAAAAGGCCAATATCTCGGTATTTGACCACGGCCTTTTATACGGGGATGGTGTCTTCGAGGGTATCCGGACATATGACAGCCTCATCTTCAGGCTGAAAGAGCATATCGACAGGCTGTACAAATCGGCCGATGCCATTGAGCTTAAGATCCCCATGACAAAGCTGGAGATGATCGAGGCGGTAGTGAAGACGCTTAAGGCCAACAAATTGAAAGATGCCTATATCAGGCTTGTTGTTACGAGAGGCATAGGCGACCTGGGGCTGGACCCGAGAAAGTGCGGCGTGCCGACAATATTTATAATCACGGACAAGATAAAGCTATACCCGGAGAAGTACTATAGATTCGGCCTCGAAATAGTAACGGCTACGACCAGGCGCAACTATCCTCAGGCGCTCGATGCGAGGATAAAATCGTTAAACTACCTGAATAATATTTTGGCGAAGATAGATGCTATTAAATCCGGCACGGAAGAGGCCATTATGCTTACGTACAACGGCAATGTGGCGGAATGCACTGGCGATAATATCTTTATCGTGAGTAACTCTGAACTCATAACGCCGCCGGCCGAGATCGGCGCTCTCGAAGGAATCACCAGAAGCGCGGTTATCGGGCTTTCGCAAAATTTGGATATCCCGTTTTACGAAAAACTCATAAGGATGGAAGACGTCTATAAAGCCGGCGAAGTTTTTCTGACAGGGACGGCGGCCGAGATAATCCCGGTCGTTAAGATCGATGATAGGCCGATCGCAGGCGGTAAACCGGGCGGGATTACGAAGCGCCTGACGGCGGAGTTCAGGAAACTGACAAAGACGGACGGGGTGAGGTATTAGCGTATAGCGTTTAGCGGATAGCGTATAGGGAAAAGAGAAATTTTACTATACGCTAAACGCTATCCGCTATACACTAAGATAGGAGTTCTCTACGAATGCTATGTGATATATGCGGCAAGAATGAGGCGACAGTACACCTTACCGAGATCGTGAACGATAAGGTGACGAAGCTTCACCTTTGCGAGGTATGCGCGAAGGAAAAGGGTTCCGAGATGGAGGAGCACTTCGGCCTGAGCGACCTGTTGGCCGGCCTTGCGGATCTCGGCCCCGGCATCGAGTCGGAAGTCGGCGGGAAGATAAAGTGCCCCGTATGCGGATTCACCTACCACGATTTTAAGAAGGTCGGCCGCCTTGGCTGCGGAGAGTGTTATGAATCTTTCAAGAAGCAGCTGGCGCCGCTTTTAAAAAGGATTCACGGCGCGGACAGGCATATCGGCAAGGTTCCCCTGACGGTCGGCAAGACTGTTTTGGATACGAAAACGATCCAGGATATGAAGGTTAGGATGGAGAAGGCGATACAATTCGAAGAGTTTGAGGAGGCGGCGCGCCTCAGGGACCAGATCAGGGAATTGGAGAAGAAGGACAAGAGTAACGGAATAAAGAAATAATCGGTAGCTGACGTTTAAACGTCAGCTACATTGTGGATAACTTAAAACTATGACTATAAACGATTTCTTGAAACAGGATACAGAATGGCTGAAAGGCACCGGCCCGAGCTCCAATATAGTAATGAGCTCGCGGACGAGGCTCGCGAGAAATATCGACAAGATCCCTTTCTCGAATTGGGCGAACAAGAAGCAGCTCGAAGATATTTTGAATATAGCGAAAGAGGCGGTGGCGGGTTGTGATTCCCTGAAAAATTCTATTTTTATCAGGCTTCGGGATGTGAGCGAGGTTGACAGGCTTTTTCTGGTTGAGCGGCACCTGATGAGCCCGGAGCATTCAAAAGACGTTGAGTACAAGGCGCTTGTTGTCGACCCGAAAGAGACCGTGAGTATAATGATCAACGAAGAAGACCACCTAAGGATGCAGGTCCTGCAGTCAGGCCTTAACATGAGGGAGTGCTGGAGGATATTGGACGGGATAGATACGGAACTATCCAAAAAGATAGCGTTCGCGTATTCCGCCAGATGGGGATATCTTACCGCATGTCCGACGAATACCGGGACGGGCTTAAGGGGGTCGGTCATGACGCATCTGCCTGCGCTCGTATTTACGGGCCAGATAGGAAAGATCCTGCAGGCGATAGCGAAGCTCGGCCTCAACATAAGGGGGCTTTACGGCGAAGGCACGGAAGCGATGGGCAACGTATTCCAGATATCGAATCAGGTGTCGATGGGGATGTCCGAAGACGATATCATCGATAATATAGAACGCATAACAAACCAGATAATATCGCGCGAGGACGCCACGAGAAAAACGATTTTATCAAAAAATAAAGACGCGCTGGTCGACAGGGTATCGAGGGCGTACGGGACATTGAAGAGCGCGCATATAATCACATCTAACGAGACCGTGACGCTGTTATCCGCGATACGGCTCGGGGTGGATTTAGGCCTTGTGAAGAATATGGACAGGCGCATGGTCAACGAGCTGTTCATACTTACACAGCCGGCGCACCTGCAGAAGCTGGAAGGAAGGGCGTTAAATTCGAACGAAAGGGATAACAAACGATCGGACCTTATTCGAGAAAAATTGAAATAGGTTTTCGGTTGTCGCGAACCGAAAACCTATAACCGACAACCGAGAACCGAACTTATAGATGGAGGGTGGTAAGAAATGCCGATGTTCAACAGGTTTACGGAAAGAGCGAGGAAGGTGATCCTTTTGGCGAAAGAGGAAGCCAAAAGGTTTAACCACGATTATATAGGGACGGAACATATACTTCTCGGCCTTGTGAGGGAAGGCGAAGGTGTCGCGGCCGCGGTGCTGGCGAGCTTTGGCCTATCGCCCGACAAAATACGGCTTGAGGTCGAAAAGCTGGTCCAGCCGGGCCCGACGACAGTCGTATCGGGCGACCTTCCGTTTACTCCGAAGGCGAAGAAAGTGATAGAGCTGGCGATGGATGAGGCGAGGTCCCTCGGCCACAATTATATAGGGACAGAGCACCTGCTTTTAGGATTGATAAAAGAGGGCGAGGGCGTCGCTTCGCAGGTGCTGATGAATTTGGGGCTGGAACTGTCCCGCGTAAGGGAAGAGGTGATGAATCTCCTGGGCTCGGAGATTCCCGGCTATGAGATGGGGCAGAAGGTAACGCAGGCGAAGACGCCGGCCCTCGACGCGTTCGGAAGAGACCTGACAAAATTAGCCAAAGACAATAAGCTCGATCCTGTTATAGGAAGAAAGAACGAGATAGAGCGCGTGATACAGATTTTATCGAGAAGGACGAAGAACAATCCGGTGCTTCTCGGCGAGGCCGGCGTGGGAAAGACCGCTATCGCCGAGGGCCTTGCGCAGAAGATAATCGCAGGCGATGTCCCCGAGACCCTGAGAGATAAAAAAATGATAATACTGGATCTGGCGCTCATGGTCGCGGGAACGAAATACAGGGGCCAATTCGAGGAAAGAATAAAGGCGGTGATGGACGAGATCAAAAGGTCCGAGGACGTGATAGTCTTTATCGACGAGCTGCATACGCTGGTCGGGGCCGGCGGCGCGGAAGGCGCCATAGACGCGTCGAATATTCTCAAACCCGCTTTGTCGAGGGGCGAGATTCAGTGTATCGGCGCGACGACTCTCGACGAATACAGGAAGCATATCGAGAAGGACGCCGCGCTGGAGCGGCGTTTTCAGACGATAATGGTCGAACCGCCGAGTGTCGATGAGACAATAGAGATATTAAAAGGGCTGCGCGACAGATACGAAGCTCATCATAGGGTCAAGTTTACCGACGAGGCTTTGGCAGCGGCCGCTAAGCTCTCGGACAGGTATATATCAGGAAGATATCTGCCGGATAAGGCCATAGACCTGATAGATGAGGCGGGTTCGCGCGCGAGGCTCTCAGTAATGACGGCGCCGCCCGACGTGAAACACATCGAGGAGAGGGTCGTCGTCGTGAAGCAGGAGAAGGAACAGTCGGTTAAGAATCAGGACTTCGAAAAGGCCGCCAAATTCAGGGACGAGGAACGAAAAATAAAGGAAGAATTGAATAAGATTAAAAAAGAGTGGAAAGAGTCAAAGGGCAAGTTTGAGCCCAAGGTGAACGAAGACGATATTGCCGTCATAGTCTCGAAATGGACGGGCATACCTATCCTGAAGCTCGAAGAAAAAGAGCAGGATAAGTTCCTTAAGATGGAAGATGCCATGCACAATCGCGTGATAGGCCAGGACGAAGCGATAAGCGCCATCGCCCATGCGGTGAGGCGTTCGCGCGCCGGCATAAAGGATCCGAGGAGGCCGATAGGCTCTTTCGTATTCCTCGGCCCCACCGGTGTCGGGAAGACGCTTGTGGGTAGAGCCCTGGCGGAGTTCATGTTCGGCGATGAAGACGCGATCATCCAGATAGATATGTCCGAATACATGGAGAAGTTCAACGTCTCGAGGCTCGTCGGCGCGCCTCCGGGATATGTGGGTTACGAGGAGGGCGGGCAGCTTACCGAAAAGGTTAGAAGGCGCCCGTATTCGGTAGTCCTGTTGGACGAGATCGAAAAGGCCCACCCGGACGTCTTCAACATTCTTTTACAGATGCTCGAAGAGGGACGCCTTACCGATTCATTCGGAAGGAAGGTCGATTTTAAAAATACGATAATAATAATGACTTCCAACATAGGCGCGGAGATGCTCAAAAAACAGGGTTCTATCGGTTTCAAGTCCCAGGCCGAAGAGGTTACATATCAGTCGATGAAGGAACGCCTTCTTGAAGAGGTTAAGAAAACGTTTAAACCGGAGTTTTTAAACAGGGTCGACGATATAATCGTCTTCAGGTCTCTGACGAAAGAGGATCTTGAGCGGATAGTTTCTCTTGAGATAAAAGATGTTGAATCGAGGCTCAAAGACCAGGATATCAAGATCGAACTCGATAAGGGCGCGATAGATCTCCTGATAGAGAAAGGTTTCGATAAGAACTTCGGGGCGAGGCCGCTCAAGCGCACCATCCAGAGATTTCTCGAGGATCCGCTTGCCGAAGATATCATAAAGGGAAATTTCAAAAAGGGCGGCAAGGTCAAGGTGACAGCGAAGATCGATCATTTAGAATTTAAAGTCAGCTAATTTGGTTTTCGGTTCTCGGTTTTCGGTGTTCGCAACCGATAACCGTAAACCAATAACCTAACACATGAAACATTTTCGGACGAGGCGGCGATTAAAATTAATTCTAAGCATACTCCTCGTTATTTGCTTCATACTGTTTGTCGGGGAGAGGATCGGGGTGTTTATCCCCGGTGTGAGGAATTTCGTTGAAGTTAAGATGGAGGAGGCGCTTAACGGCAAAATCAGATTTTCTATAGGAAGCCTGAAAGGGGGGATCCTCACTCCGATCACTATTAACGATATCAGGGTCAGGGATAATTCGGATTCACCGGTCCTGCCGAATCTTACGATAAGCAGTATGAGGACCAAATATAGAATCTGGGACGCGTTCTTTGTCAAAAAAGATATATCCGCCGCCTCAAAAATATTAGCGGGAGTCGCCAGGGTAGACGCTAACTTTGCCGCCGTCAACAAGGGGATCTCCGGCTTTGTAAGGATGGAGAGCGATTCGCGGCGCCTCGTTCGCTTTACGGGATATGTTAATTTATTATACTGGGACAGGATCGATTTTAACGGATCGGCGGATGAAAATTCGTTCGACATCGAGGTAAGGCCGCGCGCGGGAACCATCAGGGCCGAGGGACGGGTTGCCGGGGGAGGCGTCCTGACGGTCGACTTTAAAGCGACACACCTGAAACTGGGAAATTTCGATATAGTTTGCGACGGTGTCATCAGGAATAATATTACGAAAAGTCCGGGGAGCCCGGGCGGCTTACGCGTGGCCGGAGAGCTCGAAACCAAAAACCTTCTTCTTAATTACAGGCCTTTTCTAGATTTAAAAGCGTCTTACAGCATCTCGGACGGCATCCTTGAGATACCGAGCCTGGCATTGGCCGACGCTGTAAGAGGCTGCGGTAAAGTAGACCTGTCAAAGCGTTATGATACAGATTTCGTTTTGACGGTAAATAACATGAGCCTGGCCTGGCTTTTATTGAGGCTGGGCGCGAAAGACACCTCTTCGGTATTGACAGGTACCATGAACGCTAAATTTGATTTCAAAGGGCCGGTGGAAAGATTGAGATCCGACATTCAGCTCGATATACGGAATGGGACTATCGCCACGCTCGATTTCGATTACTTAAGCGCTCATATGAAAGGGGAGGGCCCGATCATCAGGATAGAAGATTCGAGAATTACCAGGGAGAGCGGGTATTTCGCGCTTGCCGGAGAGATGGATTTGAGGAAGATGGGAAGGGCCAATCTTTTTGATAATATCAGGATCACCACTGACGAGAGCGCGATTTCATGGGACGGCCTCGCCGTCACGAAAGCGCAGGGTATACAGGAAGTGAGGATGGGGAAGAGATTGAGCGATGATGTTAACATAGATTTCAAGAAATTCATTACCGACGAAAAGGTTGACGCGAGCATGAAATACGGCGATGAGGTGCAGCTGGAATATAAGCTCCAGCCTAATGACAGCCTGAAGATGACGGTGGGCGCCGAAAAAGATTTTTTCGGTTTTGAGCATAAGGACAAATTTTAGGGTATGGTGAGCGAATGAAATGGGTCGAACCATGAAAAAAATATTGGATCTTATCGTAGCGCTCGGGCACCGCTTTATGGACTTCGTAAGATATACGGGAGGCCTCGCGATACTTTTAGGGCAGACGCTCTTCTGGATACCGATGCCGCCGTTCAGGCGCCGCCAGATATTCGAGCAGATGTCGAAAATAGGCGTCGACTCGCTTCCCATAGTTTCGCTGATAAGCTTTTTCACCGGGATGGTGCTGGCGCTTCAGAGCGCGTACCAGATGCAGAAGTTCTCCGCCGAGATGTATATCGCCTCCCTCGTCGCTTTCTCCATGACGAGGGAACTCGGGCCGGTGCTTACGGCATTGATCGTCGCGGGCCGCGTCGGCGCGTCTATCACGGCGGAAGTCGGGACGATGAAGGTCACAGAGCAGATCGACGCCCTGGAAACGCTCGCCACCAATCCTATAAAATATCTTGTCGTCCCGAGGTTCCTGGCGCTCATGATAATGCTTCCGCTTCTTACTTTATACGCGGATATAATCGGCATACTGGGCGGCTACATCATCGGTGTATACAAGCTGGGCATATCGCACGCGATGTATATGGAAAATACCTGGCACCCGTTGAAATATAAGGACCTTTTCACGGGCCTGGTGAAGAGCTACTTTTTCGCGATGATAATCTGTATCGTCGCATGCTACGAAGGCATGACGGCGGAAGGCGGAGCCGAAGGCGTGGGCCGCTCCACGACGTCGAGCGTTGTGGTCAGCTTTATCCTGATAATCGCGGGGGACTGTTTCCTCACAGCGTTATTCTATTTCGTGATGAGGTAAGCGCGGTTATCGGTGTTCGGTTACCGGTTTTACGAAAACCGAGAACCGAACACCGATAACCGAAAACCGAAACTATGATAGAGATAATTAATCTGTGTAAGTCGTTCAACGGGCACATAGTCCTGGACAACCTTAATCTCACCATAAACACCGGCGAGACGACGGTCATAATAGGCAGGTCCGGCTGCGGGAAATCCGTTCTTCTCAAGCATATAATAGGGATCCTTAAGCCCGACTCCGGCCAGGTATTGGTTGACGGGAAAGACGTAGCTAAGATGGATGAGAAAGAGCTGAATGCCCTGAGGCTCAAATTCGGCATGCTCTTTCAGGGGGCCGCGCTCTTCGATTCCTTGAACGTCCGCGAGAACGTCGCGTTCAACATGATCGAGCATGTAAATTCAAAGCCCGACGAAATCGATAAGGCCGTGAAAGAAAGCCTGGCGCTTGTCGGATTGAAAGCGATTGAGGACAAAAAGCCGGCGGAGTTATCCGGCGGAATGAGGAAGAGGGTGGGGCTGGCAAGGGCGATATGCATAAGGCCCAGGATAATCCTCTACGATGAGCCGACGACCGGCGTCGACCCGATCATGGGGGACGCGATAAACGACCTTATCATAGAGCTGCACAATAAGCTCAAGATCACATCGATCGCGGTGACGCATGACATGACGAGCGCCTACAAGATCGCGAACAGGATCGCGATGCTTTACAACGGAAAAATAATCACGGTCGGGACGCCCGACGAGATAAAGAATACAAAAGACCCTATAGTGCGCCAGTTCATAACCGGCACAGGCAAGGGGCCGATCACCGAAGGCATAGATTTTGAACATTTAATTCAGGGTAGTCCCTCGCCGCTGCGTTAGATAGCCTGCGGCTCGGGACGATTTGCAAACTAACAAAACGACAGCAAATCGGAGGTAATAATGAGCGACACAAGGACTTTTGAACTGAAGGTCGGGGTATTTATATTGATAGGCATAGCTATTTTATTTTTAATAGTATTCTCAGTAGGCGACATCAATCTGTCAAAGACCGGTTACAAGATAAAAGTCCTGTTCGGCTTCGCGGCCGGCATCGGGCCTTCGGCGCCTGTGAGGCTTGCGGGCGTAGGCGTGGGCCAGATCCAGGGCATAAGGATAATCCGCGACGAGGAGGCCAAGTCTACCAGGGCCGAGATTACCGCATGGATAAATGACGGCGCCAAGATTGAGAAAGACGCCGTCGTCACTATCAATACGCTTGGGCTTCTGGGAGAAAAATATCTCGAGATATTTCCGGGCACATCCGGCGCCCCGCTGTTAAAAAGCGGCGAAACGATCGAGGGCAAAGATCCTGTCCCGATGGAGAAGATCACCGAGGATCTCGCGAAGCTCTCCGGCTCTGTTAATGCGATAGTCGAGCGCCTCAAGAAAGGCGAGGGGACGATAGGAAAATTATTGACGGATGACAGCATATATGAGAATCTGGAAGAATTTACGGCGGATATAAAGAGGCATCCGTGGAAACTTTTGAATAAGCCGCGGGGAGAAGACTAATGAAGGGTAGGTTATGACGATAATATTCGTAAGATTATTTTTTATTTTCATATCAAGCGTGGCAGGGTATTACATCGGGACGCTTCTCGGGGACTTTACTGTTAAGTGGGCCGTCGGCGGCGCCGTAATAGGTTTCTTCAGCTCCGCCGCAATTATTTTGGCGGAGATGGGCATGAGGAGGTTCTCGATAAGAAACCTTTCCGCGGCGGTCTTCGGCCTAATATTCGGATTTTTCATGGCATGGGTATTGACGAGCGTCATGCGCCTCATACCGATGAGCCTTCAGCTCTTCTCGTCGCTGCAGATTATTCTGATACTTATCTTCTGTTATCTGGGCATGGTAATAGCGATGAGAGGCAAGGACGAATTTAACCTTATAATACCTTACGTCAAATTTGTCAGGCAGGACAAGAGGGACGAGATCGTAATCCTCGATACATCCGTTATAATAGACGGAAGGATCGCCGATATATTCCAGACTCATTTTATCGAGGGAAGGATCGTGATACCGAGGTTCGTTCTCAAGGAGCTGCAGCAGATCGCGGATTCACAGGACGCGTTGAAGAGGAACCGCGGCCGCCGCGGCCTCGATATATTGAATAAGATCCAGAAGAATACGGCCCTCGACGTAAAGATCCAGGAGGAGGATTTTCCGGAAGTGAAGGAAGTAGACGCCAAACTCGTCAAGCTCGCGAAGCTATTGGGCGCCAAGATCTTCACGAACGATTTCAACCTTAATAAGGTCGCGGAGTTTCAGGGAATCAGCGTGCTGAACATAAATGAGCTCGCCAATTCCCTTCGTCCGGTGGTGCTGCCCGGCGAGACGATGGAAGTGAGGATCGCGAAGGAAGGCAAGGAGTATAACCAGGGCATCGCGTATCTCGATGACGGGACTATGGTCGTAGTGGATAACTCGAAGCATATCATCGGAGCTGTCGCGAAGGTCGTGGTTACGAGCGTCCTCCAGACCTCTGCCGGAAGGATGATATTCGCAAGGCTCGAGGACCAGTCCCGGCCTCAAGGGCCCTCCTGGAAGGGAAAATGAGCCCCGCGCTTTCTGCGAATAGAAAGCGCCCGGGGAGAAAGGGCGGCCTCCCGCGCGTAGCCGCGATCGTGCCGGCCGCCGGATACGGTAAGAGGCTCGGCGCCGGCAGGAAGAAACCGTTCGTTCTTTTGCGAAATAAGCCGATAGCGAGCTACGCGTTAAAGGTTCTGGATGGCTGCCCGCTCATCGACGCTATAATAGTGGCGTCGGAAAAATCCTGCATAAAAGATTTTAAAGTTCTAATAGCGAGATACGGTTTTAAAAAGATAAAAGACGTTGTTGCCGGAGGCAGGACCCGCCAGGCGTCGGTCGCTAATTGTATCCGGAAGATTCCGCCGTCTTATGACATAGTATTGATACATGACGCGGCGCGCCCGTTTATTGACGAGACAATGATAAGGAAAGCTATCCGTCTTGCCGAAAAGTTCGGCGCATGCATTGTCGCTGTCCCCGAATTCGATACGGTCAAGCTCGCGGATAAAAGGCTTTTTGTCAAGAAAACTCTTGATAGGAAAAATATATATCAGGCCCAGACGCCTCAGGTGTTCAGGTATGACGTTATAAAGAAGGCGTACGCCGCTTTTAAGAAGTTAGACGGATTTACCGATGACGCCGGCCTCGTGGAAAACCTGGGCATGAAGATAAAGATCCTCGAGGGTTCTCGCGGAAATATAAAGATAACCACAAGGGAGGATCTTAAGTTAGCGGAGGTACTTTTATGAGTCCCGTTAGACCTTTCTATCGGGATATTCAGGCAAGAGCAAGTTTTATAAGTAGGAGGTCTAACGGGATGAGTATGAGAATAGGCATAGGTTACGATATCCACAGGCTCGTCGAAGAGAGAAAATTGTTTTTGTGCGGAGTCGAGATCCCTTACATTAAAGGATTGATCGGATATTCCGACGGCGATGTCGTTTTGCACGCTATTGCGGATGCCGTTTTGGGAGCCATGGCGGCCGGCGATATAGGCCAACATTTTCCCAACACCGATCCCCTGTATAAGAATATAGCCAGCCGCGAGATCCTGAAGAAAGTCCTCCATATGGCCGAGGAGAAGAAATTTGCCGTGAAGAATGTGGATACCGTTATACTTGCCGAAGAACCGAAGGTGTTTCCGTTCAAGGGCAAGATGCTCGAAGCCCTGGAGGATATATTGGGAATAAAAAAGGATAGGATCAATATAAAAGCGACCACCAACGAGGGCGTCGGCTCAATCGGAAGGGGCGATGCCATCGCCGCGTACGCGGTGGTTATGCTGGAGGAAAAATAAGGATATGGCTATCTGCATGAGTCCCGTTAAACCTTTCTAGCGGGATATTCAGGCAAGAGCAAGTTTTATAAGCAGGAGGTCTAACGGGATGAGCATTTTATTAAATCTCTTCTTTGTTTTCGTTATATTCTGGATGGCGATAGCGATTCTGTTCAGGGCCGAGATAAGGTCTGTCTTCGGCAGGGACCCGGCCGCGACCAGTTATCTCGAAGTCCTTTTTACGTATTCGGGCCTGCACGCGATCATCTTTTACAGGATATCGCACGCGCTTCTCGCGATGCATGTGCCGTTCTTCCCGCGATACATCTCGCAATTGGGCCGTTTCTTCACCGGTATCGAGATACATCCCGGCGCCCAAATAGGCAAAGAATTTTTCATCGATCATGGGATGGGCGTCGTGATAGGCGAGACCGCGATCATAGGCGATAACGTCCTCCTGTATCAGGGCGTGACGCTCGGAGGCACCGGCAAATGCCGCGGCAAGCGCCACCCCACGATCGGTAATAACGTCGTCGTCGGCGCGGGCGCCAAGGTCCTCGGGAATATCACGATCGGGGATAATTCGTATATCGGTTCGAACGCGGTCGTCATCAAGGATGTCCCGCCGGATTCGACCGTCGTCGGCGTGCCCGGCCGCGTCACGAAGCAGGACGGTAAGAAACTAGATGTCTCCCTCGACCATATCCACGTCCTCGACCCGATACTGCAGGACCTCGACGAATTGAAGAAGAGGCTCGACGAACTGGAAAAGTGAAGATATATAATTCCCTAACTAGAATTAAAGAAGAATTCAAGCCTATCAAGGAAGGCCGTATAGGTATGTATGTCTGCGGCCCCACCGTTTACGACGAACCCCATATAGGGCATGCCCGGAGCGCTTACATATTTGATTGCATCCGTCGGTATCTTGAATATAAAGGAAATAAGGTCACGTTCGTCAGGAATGTGACCGATGTGGACGATAAGATAATTGAGAAGGCAAGAGATGAGTTAAGGGTACAGGGTACGGGGTACGGGGTACAGGAAAAAACAGAAGAAATTTCGAAGAAATACCTCGACGCGTATCACGACGACATGAAACTTCTTGGTATTGGAAAGCCCGATAAAGAGCCGAAGGCGACCGAATATATCCCGAAGATGATCAGGTTTATCGAGCGCCTCATAGAGAAAGGTAATGCTTATACTGCCGGCGGGGATGTCTACTTCGACATAAAAAAAGCTAAGGATTACGGAAAGTTATCCAATCAGAATCTTGACAAGATGGAATCTGGGGCGAGAGTTGCGGCCGGGGATAATAAGAAAGACCCGCTCGATTTTGCCCTCTGGAAAGCGGCAAAAGAGAATGAACCTTCATGGCCGAGCCCATGGGGGCCCGGCAGGCCCGGCTGGCACATCGAATGCTCTGTGATGAGTTCCGACATTTTAGGCGATGAATTCGATATTCACGGCGGCGGGATCGACCTCATATTCCCGCACCATGAGAACGAGATCGCCCAGTCGGAAGGCGCGGGCTCGAAATTCGCGCGATACTGGATACATAACGGCCTTCTCACGATAAAGGGCGAGAAGATGGCCAAGTCGCTCGGCAATTTCATTTCAATAAAAGATTTTATGGTGAAGCACAAGGACGCGGATTATCTCAAGCTGCTATTTCTGAACACGCATTACAGGCACCCGGTCGATTATACCGAAGAGAAGATCGCGGAGATGAAGGCCGAGAAGGAGAGATTTGTTATACTGTTAGAAAAACTGAAGAGGGTTCAGGGTTCAGGGGAAAGGGGAAAGGGGAAAGAATTAGAAAAATTCAGGACCAGGCTCGAAGGGGCGATGGATGACGATTTCAACACGCCTCTCGCGCTGGCTGTCCTGTTCGACCTTGTCACGTACGCCAATGTCCATATCGAGGATGGGGATTTAATTTCAATAAAGAAACTGCTGTTGGATTTAAGCGGTGTCCTCGGCCTCAACCTTTCGAAGAGCGCGGCCGTTTCCGGAGTGGACGACAAGACGATATTGAAATTGATAGAAGAGAGAAACGCGGCGCGCGCTAAAAAAGATTTTAAAATTTCCGACGATATCAGAAAAAAACTCGCCTCCGAAGGCGTGATCCTTGAAGATACAAAAGACGGGACGACATGGCGAAGGCAAATTTGAAGCGCGGTATCTTTATCACATTCGAAGGGCCCGAGGGGTGCGGAAAGTCCACGCATTCGAAGCTCGCCTGTGAATATTTAAAGAACAAAGGTTATGATTGTGTCTGCACCAGAGAGCCGGGTGGAACAAAACTCGGTGAAGGCATAAGGCAGGTCCTGCTGCATTCGGACGGGATCGAGATCTCCGACCTGGCCGAGCTTTTCCTTTTTGAGGCGGCGCGCTCCCAGATAGTCGCCGAGCTTATTAAGCCGAGCCTCGCGGGGAAGAAGATAGTGATATGCGACCGTTTCAGCGACGCGACGACGAGCTACCAGGGTTACGGCGGCAAAATTCCGCTTAAGACGATTAAAATATTGGACCGCGCCGCGACCGGAGGGCTCGAGCCGGATGCCACAATCCTTTTGGACATAAATACCGGGACAGGATTGGCCCGGGCAAAGGCTAAGGGCGCCGACAGGATGGAGGCCAAAGATACCGCCTATCATAAAAGGGTAAGAAGCGGATATTTGAAGCTTGCGAAAAACGAGCCTTCGAGAATCAGGGTGATAAAAGTAACAGGCTCTATAGAAGAGACGCAGGTTCTTGTGAGGCACGAGCTCGACGCGGTTATCCGAAAGATGCAATAGATATATATGAACAAATCGCTGATCCGCAACTTTTCGATAATCGCCCACATCGACCACGGCAAGTCGACGCTTGCCGACAGGATCCTCCAGTTTACCGGCGCGATAAGCGAAAGAGAATTCCACGACCAGCTTCTCGACGATATGGACCTCGAACGCGAACGCGGCATTACGATAAAGGCGAGCGCCGTCCGTATCGATTACAAGGCAAAAGACGGTAATACGTATGAGCTGAATCTTATCGACACGCCGGGGCATGTCGATTTTACCTACGAGGTATCGAAATCGATAGGGGCATGCGAAGGCGCGCTCCTCGTGGTCGATGCCGGCCAGGGCGTCGAGGCCCAGACCGTGGCGAACCTCTATCTCGCGATGGAGCACAACCTTGTCATCATCCCGGTGATCAATAAGATAGACCTCGCCAATGCCGAGATCGATAAGGTGAAACACGAGATCTCGGATATATTGAACCTTGACGCGTCGAATATAATACTCGCCAGCGCCAAGCAGGGTATCGGAACAAGCGATATACTTGAGGCCGTGGTGGAGAGGATCCCCGCGCCGGCCGGCGAAGTCACAAATCCGCTTCAGGCCCTCATATTCGATTCAAAATTCGATACATATAAAGGCGTGGTGATACTTTTAAGGGTCATGAACGGAGTTATTCGTAAGGGCATGAAGATAATGATGATGTCGGCCAAAACCACGTATGAGATCCTCGAGGTCGGAATATTTAATCCCAGGGAAGAGCAGATCGCGGAGCTCTCCTGCGGCGAAGTCGGATATATAACCTGCAATGTGAGGGACGCAAGGGTTATTTCCGTCGGCGATACGGTCACCGACTCCGAAAATCCCGCCGCCTCGCCCCTGCCGGGCTACAAAAAAGTCCAGCCGATGGTTTTTAGCGGCATATATCCGGCGAACAGCGCGGACTTTCCCGCGCTTAAGGGAGCTATCGAAAAACTGAGGCTCTCGGACGCGTCTTTCGTGTTCGAACCGGAGAAATCGGCGTCTCTGGGCATGGGTTTCAGGTGCGGATTCCTCGGGCTTCTACATATGGAGATAATCGAGGAGAGGCTTGAGCGCGAATTCGACCTCAATCTCGTAATCACGACGCCGAGCGTCATATACAGGGTGATGCTAAAAGACGGCGATATTCTGGATATAGACAATCCCATGAAACTGCCGAGCGCCGGAGAGATAGAGGAAGTCGAAGAGCCTTATGTGAGGGCATACATCATCTCGCCCAAAATCTCTATAGGAAATATCCTGGAGCTTTCCGAATCGCGGCGCGGGGCATATGTATCGACCGAATATCTCGACGAGGACAGGGTCCAGATAGTCTACGACATTCCGCTATCGGAGATAATAGTCGATTTTTACGACAGGATAAAATCGGTAACAAGAGGCTATGGCTCACTCGATTACGAATTCCTTGATTACCGGCCGACAATTATTGTAAAACTGGACATTCTTATTAACGGCGAAGTGTATGACGCGTTTTCTTCGCTCGTCTTCAAAGACAGGGCCTATCCCAAGGGCAAGGCCATTATAGAAAAACTTAAAGAGACGATACCCAGGCACCTCTTCCAGATAATTTTGCAGGCCGCGATCGGCGGCACGGTCATCGCGCGCGAAACAATAAAAGCGATCGGCAAGAACGTTACGGCCAAATGTTACGGCGGCGATATAACAAGAAAAAGAAAGCTCTGGGAAAAACAGAAGGCAGGTAAAAAGCGCATGAAGCAGTTCGGCAAAATTGAAATACCACAGGAGGCATTCTTTGCGGCACTCAAAGCATCTTAAGTCTCAGGTCCGCGAATGGACGGAATCGATAATAATAGCTGTAATACTCGCGCTCTTTATCAGGACGTTTGTCGTCCAGGCGTTCAAGATCCCGTCGGGCTCGATGATACCGACTTTCAAGGTAGGCGACAGGATCTTCGTAAATAAGTTTCTCTACGGGGCCAAGATACCGTTTACCGGCCTTAACCTTCCGGCAGTAAGACAGCCGAAAAGAGGCGATATTATAGTTTTCATTTCTCCCGAAACACCGAAGAAAGATTTTGTCAAAAGGCTCATAGCGGTTTCCGGCGAGAGGGTGGAGATAAAGGACGGTAAAATTTTTATAAACGGCATGGAGGCCAGGGAGCCATCGCTCAGGGCTAACTATTATTACAACGCCGGCGATTTCGGCCGTGAGGGCGCCGCGGTGGTGGTGCCGAAAGATTCTTATTTTGCCCTGGGTGATAACAGCGCAAGCTCCCGGGATTCCAGGTATTGGGGGTTCGTCCCGAAGAAGAATATGCTCGGCAAGGTGATACTCATTTATTGGCCGCTCCACAGGATGAAGGTGATAAATTAAATGGGCGTGAATTTAGCGAATAAGATAACGATAGCGAGGATCATTTCGATACCTTTCTTCATAGCCTCTATCATATACGCCAGGCTTGATATAGCCCTGGCCTTTTTTATCCTTGCGATAATCTCCGACGGCGCGGACGGTTTCATAGCGAGGGCATTGAAACAGAAGACGAAACTCGGGACGATCCTTGATCCGCTGGCGGATAAGCTTCTATTGATAAGCGCCTACATATGCCTGGCTGTCGTAAAAAGCATTCCGGCGGACTTCAGGCTCCCGCCGTACGTCCCTATCATAATCATTTCAAGAGATGTGTTAATCGTGCTGGGCTCTATAATAGTGTATGTGACGAAAGGCGACCTTAACGTACGCCCCAGCGCCGTCGGGAAAATCACGACATTTTTCCAGATGATAACGATCGTGAGCATACTTACGCAATTCAAATATTCCCATATAGTTTGGAACATCGCGGCCTTACTTACCGTGATATCCGGCATCGGCTACCTGGTAATGGGCTCGAGGCTTCTTGGTGAGAATAACAATTCTTTAAAAAAGGCAGGGCACTAATTTGGTACCGGTCTTGATGCTTACGCTTTCGGTTATTACCGCCTATCTTATAGGTTCGTTCCCGACCAGTTTCATCATGGCGAAGATTGCGAAGGGCATAGATATAAGGGATGTGGGCTCGAAGAACGCCGGCGCGACAAACGTCTTAAGGACGGCAGGTAAAATTCCCGCGATCATCACGCTCGTTGTGGATATCCTGAAAGGCGTATTCGCCGTCACAATAGCAGCCGACTTCTTTTACGCTTTTCATATAGATTTAATCTACGATTTTTACCGGTGCCTCCTCGGCCTGGTCGTCGTATGCGGCCACATCTGGCCGGTATTTTTAAGGTTCAAGGGCGGGAAGGGGATTGCCACCACTCTCGGGGTCGCGATTGCGCTCGCGCCCGGGATACTTCTTCCGTCAGCCGTAATATGGTTTCTCGTATTTTCACTTACAAGTTATGTTTCTCTTGCCTCCATGCTCAGCCTCATCTCTTTCCCGATAATATCCGCGTTATTCGGCGGCTCCTTATACGTGACTTTATTAAGCGTCATTCTTTGCGTGATAAGCGTTTACAAGCATAAGGGGAACATCAAAAGGCTCATGCGCGGGGAAGAGAATAAGACGCGCTTCTTTACCAAAAACAAACCCTCCTGACCACGGTGTTCACTTGATTAACAGACCCTCTCTATTAGGTTAAAAAAAGCCAGCTGACTTTCGCATGACACATTATCCATTGACACTATATATGCTAATATTATATAATGTTTGTCCATTATATGGAGGTACCTCTAAATGAACCCCGCACCTTCTAAAAAGGTGGGGATTTTAATAAAACATAACGGATGATTTAAACGTTAAACAGATATAGTGATATAAAGAAAGAAGGTGCGGGGTGAAAAGCGACAAGATTAAAAAGGGTGTCGAGCGCGCGGGGGCGCGGTCACTTCTCTATGCTACGGGCATATCCAAAGAGGATATGGCAAAGCCTTTTATAGCGGTGGCCACATCCAGAACCGATATTATACCGGGCCATATACATATGGCAAGGCTCGAGCGGTTTATCGAGCGCGGGATCGCAGCAGCCGGAGGGGTGCCGTTTTTCTTCGGTATTCCCGGTATATGCGACGGTATCGCTATGGGCCACGCGGGAATGAAGTATTCGCTTGCATCGCGCGAGCTTATCGCGGATATGGTCGAGACGATAATGAAAGCGCACTGCTTTGACGGATTGGTCTGCCTTACGAACTGCGACAAGATTACGCCGGGCATGCTTATGGCTGCCGGAAGACTGAATGTTCCGTCGATCGTTGTTACGGCAGGGCCGATGATGAGCGGGAACCTGAGGGGCCGCAGGCTTTCATTGGTCAAAGATACATTTGAAGCTGTCGGCCGGTTCAAGAAAGGTGATATTTCACAGGACGAATTGAACGCGCTTGAGATGTGCGCGTGTCCGGGCGCGGGCGCGTGCCAGGGGCTTTACACCGCGAATTCAATGGCGTGCGTGACCGAGGCGCTCGGAATGAGCGTTCCCGGCTGCGCGACGGCTTTGGCCGTCTCGGCGAAGAAGGATAGGATCGCGCAGGAGTCGGGCGAAAGGATCGTTAATCTTGTTCGCCGTAATATTCTGCCCAGAACCATCTGCAGGCGCGAGGCGTTTGAGAATGCCATTAAAGTCGATATGGCGCTCGGCGGTTCGACGAATACTGTTTTACACATCATGGCGGTCGCGAAGGAATTCGGCATCGATATTCCTGTCGATATGTTCGATTCTATTTCACGCGCGACGCCTCACATAGCGAATATTCTCCCCGGCGGAGAACATTTTATGGAAGACCTTGATTCGGCAGGCGGAATTCCCGCGATCATAAAGCGCATGAGAAATCAGCTCAATGACGTTATGACGGCGAGCTCCAGGATGATCAGCCAGATCGCGAATGACGCCCAGATTCTGGACGAGAATGTTATCAGGGACGCGAAGAATGCCTATCACAGGGAAGGCGGTATTGCCGTCCTGAAAGGTAATCTTTCGCCCGAGGGCGCTGTCGTGAAACAGACCGCTGTTTCTGAGGCGATGATGAAATTCAAGGGAAAAGCGCGCGTATTCGATTCCGAAGAGGCTTGCATGACCACGATCATGGCGGGCAAGATCAGGAAGGGCGACTGTATCGTTATCCGTTACGAAGGGCCGAAAGGCGGGCCGGGGATGAGAGAGATGCTGTCGCCGACCGCCGCGATCGTCGGGATGGGGCTCGCCGACGACGTTGCCCTGATCACGGACGGCCGTTTCTCGGGCGGAACGCAGGGGCCGTGCATCGGACACATTTCGCCCGAGGCGCAAGCCGGCGGGCTCATCGCGATCGTCGAAGACGGCGATGAAATTTCTATAGACATTCCGGCCCGCAGGCTCGAATTGAAGGCCGCCGACGATGTGATAAAGAGCCGCATGTCAAAGTGGAGGGCCCCGGAGCCGAAGGAGCGCGAAGGGTACCTTGCGCGATACGCCAGGATGGTCGGCTCGGCGTCCGAGGGAGCGGTGCTTAAAAGTTAAAAGGCAAAAGTAAAAAGGCAAAAGCAGGCAGCTTATGAAAATGACCGGCGCGAAGATACTGATAGAATCGTTGAAGAAAGAGGGGGTCGAAATCATATTCGGCTATCCCGGAGGCCAGGTCCTGCCCATTTTCGACGCGCTCTACGACGCGCCGATAAAACTGATTCTTACGCGCCACGAGCAGGGCGCGGCGCACGCCGCGGATGGTTACGCGCGCGCGACCGGCAAAGTCGGAGTCTGCCTTGCGACGTCAGGGCCGGGAGCGACGAATCTTGTCACGGGGATTGCGACCGCCTACATGGACTCGGTGCCGATGGTCGCTATCACGGGCCAGGTCAAGAGCCACCTGATCGGAAACGACGCGTTCCAGGAAGCCGATATCACAGGCATCACAAGGCCGATCACGAAACATAATTATCTGGTCGAGGACGTAAAAGACCTCGCGCGGGTAATCAAAGAGGCATTCCGCATCGCGTCAACCGGACGTCCCGGGCCGGTCCTGATAGACCTGCCGAGCGATATTCAGATGAAAGAGACGGAGTTTGTATATCCGGATAAGGTCGATATCCGCGGATACAAGCCTACTCACGAAGGCCATCCCGGCCAGATCAAGCGCGCGGCAAAGGCGATCTCCGAATCGAAGCGTCCGATACTTTACGTCGGCGGCGGGGCTATTATTTCCGAAGCCTCGGAAGAGGTGCGGGAACTTGCGGTTAAGTGCGAGATACCGGTTACGACGACCTTGTTAGGATTGGGCGCGTTCCCGCAGGATAATAAATTGTCGCTCGGCATGCTCGGCATGCACGGCACTGCCTACGCGAACCATTCTATTATGGAATCGGACCTGATAATCTCGATCGGCGCGAGGTTCGACGACAGGGTCACCGGAAAACTCGACGAATTCGCGCCTCACGCGAAGGTCATTCACATCGATATCGACCCGGCGAGCGTTTCGAAGACCGTCGATGTCGATATTCCGATAGTCGGCGACGCGAAGGCCGTCTTAAAACAGCTGAATAAGGCGGTGAAGAAGCCCGACACGTCAGATTGGCTCGAGAAAGTCGACGACTGGAAGAATAAGCATCCGTTAAGATATAAGGACGACGACAAAGTCCGTCCGCAATATATCGTGGAAGAGATCTGTAAAGCCACGAAGGGCGAGGCGATAATCACGACCGAAGTCGGACAGAACCAGATGTGGGCGGCGCAGTTCTACACGTTCATGAAGCCGCGTACGATGATCTCGTCGGGCGGGCTCGGGACGATGGGCTATGGTTTTCCCGCGGCGATCGGCGCGCAGTTAGGTAAACCCGGGGCGACGGTTTTTGATATTGCCGGCGACGGCTCTATCCAGATGAATATACAGGAACTCGCGACGGCCGTCATAAATAAGCTTCCGGTCAAAGTCGCGATATTGAACAATTGCTATCTCGGCATGGTAAGACAGTGGCAGGAATTATTTTACAAGAAGCGTTATTCCTACACATGCCTCGGCGGGACTACGCCTGACTTCGTGAAGTTGGCAGAGGCATACGGCGCGGTCGGCATCAGGGTTACGAAGAAGAGCGAGGTGAGACCCGCTATTGACAGGGCGCTCGGGATAGATAATTGCGTACTCATCGATTTCCGCATCGAGCAGGAGGAGAACGTTTTTCCAATGGTGCCTGCGGGAGAAGCGATCAATAAGATGATCAGCGGCGGTCTGGCATGAAACACACGATATCGGTTCTTGTAGAGAATAAATTCGGCGTACTGGCGCGGATATCAGGACTATTCAGCGCGCGCGGATTCAATATAAACTCGCTTGCGGTCGGCGAGACGGAGGATCCGTCTATCTCGAGGATGACGATAGGCGTCGAGGGCGATGACAAGACGCTCGAGCAGATCAAGAAACAGCTTAACAAGCTTATCGATGTCATCAAGGTCGTCGATTTTAAGGAAGGCTCTTTTTTAGACAGGGAGCTCATCCTTATAAAAGTAGCGGTGTCGGCGAAAAATAGAAAAGAGGCGCTTGAGGCGATAGAATCGTTCGGCGCGAAAATCGAAAACGCCGGCTCGAAGTCTATCAGTATCGAGGCGACAGGCGAAGAGATCAGGATAAAGGCGCTTCTGGAGCTTTTGCGGCCGTTCGGAATTCTCGAAGTCGTCCGCACGGGCCGGATCGCGATGAGTACGGAGGATAAGGGGTTGAAGGTCGAAGGAAAACCGGAAGTTAATGAGTGAAATAGCGCGTTCAGCGTATAGCGTTTAGCGGATAGCGTATAGAAAAAGCAAAAAAATTGTTACAAAAAAATTCACTTTATTTTTTCCTATACGCTAAACGCTATCCGCTATACGCTAAAGAGAGGAGATTGACTTACAATGGCGAAGATTTACTATGACAACGACGCGGATTTGAATTTGTTGAAGGGCAGGAAGATCGCGGTCATCGGATACGGTATCCAGGGCCGCGGCCAGAGCCTGAATTTGAGGGACTCCGGGCTTGATGTTGTCGCAAGCGAGCTTTCCGGGACCGCGAATTACGAGCAGGCAAAGAAGGACGGGTTCAACCCGGTTTCGGCCAAAGAGGCGTCAGCGGCCGCCGACATTATCCAGATATTGACCGAGGACCATGTCCAGGCCAGAGTTTACAGGGATGAGATCGCCGGGAATATGACGAAGGGTAAGGCCCTTCTGTTCTCGCACGGGTTCAACATAAGGTTTAAACAGATTAAGCCGTCGAAGAAGATCGACGTCATCATGGTCGCGCCGAAAGGGCCGGGCGCCCTGGTGCGCAGGATGTATGAAGAGGGTAAAGGCGTTCCGTGCCTCGTGGCGGTTTACCAGGACGCGACGGGCAATGCCCTCAAGATCGCGCTCGCGTATGCCAAAGGCATCGGCGGGACAAAAGCGGGTGTGATCGAGACTACTTTCGACGAGGAGACCGAGACGGACCTCTTCGGCGAACAGGCCGTCCTCTGCGGCGGGGTCACCGAGCTTATCAAGGCGGGATTCGATACGCTGGTCGGCGCCGGTTACCAGCCGGAGATAGCGTACTTCGAGGTTCTGCATGAGTTGAAGCTCATCACGGATCTCATCCAGGAAAAGGGCATCGACGGAATGAGGCGCAGGGTTTCCAATACCGCATGTTACGGCGATGTGACGAGGGGAAAGAAGATAATTACCGAAAGAACAAGAAAAGCGATGCAGAAGATGCTGAAAGAGATAAAGAGCGGCAAATTCGCCCGCGAATGGATAAAAGAGAACGAGACGGGCAGGGCCAATTTCAACGCGATACTGAAACAGGAAAGAGGGCACTCAATAGAAAAGGTGGGCGAGGATTTAAGAAAGATGATGCCGTGGATGGAGGGAAAGTAGTAATTAGTAATGAGTAATGCGTAATTAGTAAAAGGTGTCCTTCGGGCCTGGATATCCAAGGCCGCCGAAGGCGGCACAACTTACTCATTACGCTTTACTAATTACTAATTCCTGAAAAACGGGTAATATTATGACATTTACCGTCGATAAAATAGGCTTGACACAAAGCTCACCCTGGGTTAGGATTGTGTCAGATGCCTCAAGGTATAAGAAAACTCACATTCTCCGTCGATGGCGACG
>JAZDOS010000016.1:0-54232 GCA_043798375.1 Candidatus Omnitrophota bacterium
TATCGATTTCACGATACCGCGGCCGTTACAATACGGGCACTTCTGGTAACTCTTCGACTCGATCGATTCGCGCACCCTCTGGCGCGTCATCTCCACAAGCCCTATGCTTGAGATATTGAGGATCTTCGTCTTTGCCTTGTCGTCCTCAAGGTTTCTCTCAAGGGTCTTGAAGACATTCCTTCTGTGCTCCGGATATTCCATGTCTATGAAGTCTATTATTATTATCCCGCCCAGATCGCGCAGCTTAAGCTGCCTCGGTATCTCTTCGGCCGCCTCCAGGTTTGTTTTGAATACGGTATCCTCCAGGTTCCTTCGCCCGACGAATTTTCCGGAATTGACATCTATGGCGACGAGCGATTCCGTCTGGTCGAAGATAAGATACCCACCGCTCTTCAGCTGGACAATCCGATCGTAAATCTTTTCCACCTGTTTTTCGATATCGTGTTTTTCGAATAGCGGCACCCTCTCCGTATAAAATCTTAAGCGCGGCCTTAAATGCGGGGCCAGTATCCTTAAGAATCGCGAGATCCGCCTGAACTCATTTTTGGAATCTATGTCAAGCCGCGACACGTCGTTCGTGAAGATGTCCCTGGTGACCCTCAGGATGATATCGTATTCCTGATGGACAAGGTATGGGGGTTTCACGCGGCGCGCCCTTCCCTTTATGTGGTTCCACAGGTTCAGAAGATACCTCGATTCTCTCTGGAAATCCTTAAGGCTCGCGCCCTGGGCGGCGGTCCTCACTATGAATCCTATCTCTTTGGGAAGCCTCAATTCCTCCATGATCTTTCTTATCCGGTCCCTCTCGGCCCTCGACTCTATCCTCTTTGAAAGGCCTATGTGGTTATCAAAAGGCATCATCACTAAAAATCTTCCCGGAATACTGACATGCGTTGTAAGCCGCGGGCCTTTTGTCCCGATCGGCTCCTTCACGACCTGCACCAGTACCTCATCGCCCTTTTTCAATAATTCGTTTATCGGAGGAAACTGTTTTCCTTTTTCCGCGGGGTGAGCGTCTTCCTCCGTAATCCCTTCTTCGAACAGTTTATCGTATCCCGCAACGCCGGACACCACGTCAGTCACATAGAGGAAGCCGTTCTTACCGAGCCCGATATTGACGAACGCGGCGCCCATGCCGGGCAGGACGGAATCGACCCTTCCTTTGTAAATGTTGCCGACGAGGCTCTTCGCGCTGTCGGGGCGCTCGATATAAAACTCTTCGATATGCTTATTTTCCAATATCGCGACGCGTTTTTCATGCGGCGTGACATTTATGAATATCTCTCTCTGCATGATTTACCCCGTTAGAGACAGGAAACGCTTCAAGCGATTCTTAAGATAACGTTTCCCCATCCCAGATTTTAAATATTTTTCTCTACTCACAGCATCTTGTCCATCAAGACAAGCTTCATAATATATTAATTCAAAAGGGCTTCTACCTTTTGTAGAAAACACCCTGTTGGCATTATGTTCCTTGAAGCGTTTCCTTAAATCTTTGGTAAAACCCGTATAATATTTTCCATCCTTTTTACTTTTTATTATGTAGGTATAAAACATTTCGTAGTGTCTCTAACGGGGCTATGCTATCTCCTCTGCCGTTTTAACCTTTACGCCTTCGGGTAATTTTTCATTGATGCGGTTGATGAAATCCGAAAGGCCCACCGGTTTATCCAGAAAAAATATTGCCTCCTCACCCTCGCTCTCGATGCCTAATTTCAGCGCCCTTGTTATATTTATCTTCAGGCGCGGGCTAAACCCTTTGGTTATGCTTACAGGCAGCCCGCCCCTGCGGGAAGCCCTCTGGAATAACCGGACGAGATCGAGATGCGAGACGAAACGCATATCGCGTTTCTTTTCAAACACCGCCTTGATCTTCAATTTCTCTTCTTGATTCTTTTCTTTATGCCCGGATCGGGCGTCTGAGTCAGGGAGTACATCGGCACGTAGGCCTTGTTCGCGGTCGGCATATCTTTTATCTCTTTTCCGACGGTCATCAGATTGACCGTTATGAAGAATATAAGCTCCGTCTTCTTCTTCACCTTTTCTTTCTTGGTGAACAATAAGCCCAGATACGGCACATCGCCAAACATATCGCCCAGAAATGGAAGTTTGTTCTTTACATCGATGTCGTTCTCTTTGATAAGGCCGCCTATAAATATGGTGTCGCCGTCTTTTATCATTATCTGGGTCTTGGCCTGCCTTGAGGACCAGACCGGGGCCACCACGCCGCTCGCCTTGTCCAGCGTATCGTATCTCAAAAGGTCTGATATCTGCGGGTAAAGATCGACCACTATCTCGCCTTTATCGTTTATGTGAGGCGTCACCTTCAATATGATGCCGAGGTCCTTTGCCTCATAACCGGTGATCTCCATCTTTCCCGTAGAGGAATTTCTCTCGTATTTTGGCAGGTTAAGCGTTTCGCCGACATTTATGAGGGCTTCGGTATTATTGAGCGTGGCGATCCTCGGGTTCGATATAATATCGGTATTCGACCTCTTTTTTATAAACTCAAGGACGGCCTTAAACTCCGTAAAATCGAGACTGCCGAAAGAGAATTGGTCTGTTCCGGCAAACGGGAATCCCTGTGCCGGCCCATACCCGGTTGGAAAAGAAGAGGCAGACACTACCGAAGAGCCTGTAGCTCCGCCACCGGTATCGGCGACAGTAGTATCGGTATTAACCTGAACCTGAGGAAAATATTTTGTAGCCTGAAAAGGCACCGTTATCTGATCAAACGGCAATGTCATCGGCCTTCTCGCTCCGCTCGCGCTGAATTTCACGTTCCAGTCGATACCGAGTTTCTCGTTGTCGTCAAGAACCGTCTCTATGATCCTGGCTTCGATAAGGACCTGGTCGGTCCTTTTATCAAGCCTGTCGATAATCTGGCCGACCCTGTAAATATTCGTGGGAATATCCGTAACGAGCACCGTATTTGTACGCTCGTCGTACATCACTTTGCCCCTGTCGGTGACGATATCCTTTATGGAGTTCACGACATCTTTTGATTTGCCGTAATTCAGATTAAAGGTCTGAGTAACAAGCTCCTCCTGTTTTAACTTGTCAACGGTGACGACCCTTATGATGTCGCCTTCCCTTTCATAGGCAAAACCGTAATTTCGAAGTATAATATCGAGCGCGACCTTCCACGGCTTATTTGTCAATTTCAGATCTATAATGCCTTTGACTTCAGGCGACGGCACTATGTCTACGCCGGCGACCTCGGATATATACGCCAGCACCGTCTTTATGTCGGCTCCTTTGAAATTGACCGTGATATTGCCGGGGTCTACGGCCGCTTGCGGAGAGGCTTCTTCCTCCGCCACTTCTTCTTCCCCTTCTCTCCCCTTATCTTCCCCTGTTATCCCTTCTTCCCTTTCCCCTTCTTTCCCCTTATCCTCCCCTACTTCCCCTTCTCCGGCAATCCGGGATTTTGCCTCGGCTATTGTCGTCGAAGGGGCCCTTTCTTCGGCTGAAGCCGTCGAGCGGGGCCCGGGCTCGATCTTCTTCTCCTCGCCCGGCGATACAGCCGGAAAAATACAGGATGATACAAACGCGACAATCGTAACCAATATTATGGCTTGTTTTATATTATTACTCACTCTTCGGTCCTCCTTCTTCGGGTAAACTCACTTTAAATTCTTTATTATTTATTAAAAGCGTAACGCTTTTATGGTCGATCTTTTTTATCACAATCTCGCCTGCCTTATACCCCTCCCTGACAATCTCACCGTTCATTATAGCGGTCCGTTTGCTATCCGACCCGATGGCTATCCCTTCGAGCTTTACATCTTCAACGGAAGTGACGTCCGCCAGGGCCGCAGTCACGACTTTATCCTGGCCGATCAACGGCACGAAAGGATCGCGCTTTCCCCGCGGCTCGTACTTAAAATCGTCGCAAGACCCTGCCGCAGAAACGATGATTAAAAAAAATAACGCAATGGAAAAAATTCTCATAATTATTTGCCCTTCAATAAGACATAAGTAAGAATCAAGATCTCGAGGTCGTGCTTCCTGGGCGAGCCTTTATTCGCATTGATTTCTATATCGGCAACCTTCATGAACCTGTCGGAGTCTTCGAGCTTGTCCATGAAACACCCCAGCTCATGATAGCCGGACTTGGCGCTTATCAGGACGGGGATCTCCTGATAAATCCGGCCTTCCCGATTTTTATCTTCGGGTATGGCAATCGGCGTTATGCCGGCTATCTTGACACCCGAACTCTTTGCCATGCCGGAGAGGTTCTCCAGAAGAGCGGGTACCTCCTGTTCAGCCGGCAGCATGCGCTCATAACGCTCCACCTTATCCTTATACGCGCCGGCCTCTTTCCTGTATCTGGCAATATTGGCTATTTCGCTTTCCATGGAATTCAACTCCATCTTCATCTTATGGTTTTTGATAACGGCGCCGATCACTCTCGCCACCTGCGGCTTGAGAAGAAGGGTGAAATAAAGAATCACCGTCAGGATGGCTATAAGCGCGGCCAGTATGGCAACCTGGTGCCTGGGGTTCTTTATGTCGATGTCCGGCAGTTTAATCATAAATATGTGTAATGCCTTTTACGAGCTACTCTTCTTCCTTAAATAGACACGTGATCTTAAAGTTCATGACTTCCTGATCATGGAATTTGTCGCTTTTGATGGAGTCGAGCGTTATCTCGCTGAAATCCGAATAAAATTGCGAATTCTCTTTCAGGCTTTTTATGAATTTTCCTATCAATGCCGTACCCTGCTCCCCCATGCTCGACGCATATCCCGACAAAACAAGGTATTTATAAACTACCTTTTCGGCAACCGATCTGGATGAGCCCTTCTTCGACTTGTCGTTCGACGTCCTCGCAACCGCGACAAGTCTGTCGCCAGCCTTCTCGTCATACGAAAGTTCCGCCAGCCATATTCCGGATGTAAGGGCGTCGCTAATGCTATTCAGCTTCTTTGCCCAGCTGAAGCGCTTCACCATGAGCCCGTCGATAGCGGTCACTTTTTTATTTATGCGGGCAAGTTCATTCCTGAGGGAATCCGCCTCGTTCTTTTTGGGCAGGAGCGCGTCTTTCTTTTTCGCCAGGCTTGCGAGCGAATCCTTGCAAGTCGTGCCAACCAAAAATAGGGCGAGATGAAAAACTGCGAGGGCCGTTACGGCTATGATACCTATTTTTACAAGCGGCATCTTCTTTATATTAAAGTTGTCGATATTCAGGCCGGAAAGATCGAACTTCTTAAATTTCGGCTCATTTTTTTTCTTCAGCTCTTCCGGCAGCAGGTTTATCTCTATCATTGAACTCTTCCTGTTAAATTCAGCGTGAAATCCGCCGAAGCACCTACTCTATCGCAAGTTGATTGCGAAGGCGGATGGAATTATCTTAACGCAAGGCCGGCCGCAATGGCAAGGCTGGGTTCCTGTGAGTCGATAAACGCCTTGTCTATCATGGCTTTCTCTTTATCCAAAAAACCGAGCGGTTTCCATAAAATCGGCTTCGAACCTAATGTCTCCTGAAATACCTCATTTAAACCAAAGAGCCCCATACCGCCGCCGGATATATATATCTCGTCTATGGACCTGCCGCCCTGGTTTTCGTAATAGCTAAGCGATAATTTAACCTCTCCCAGCAGGTTGTTAAAAACCGTCTTCATGTGCTCCGCGACTTCCTGGGATTTTTCCTTCGGAACGAACATGAGTTCCTCGGCGGCCTTCGAATCGAGTCCCATTCTTTTGGAGATGACAGAACTGATGTCGCCTGTGCCTATGGCTATGTCCCTGGCGAAAAATACCGCGTCGCCCCGCAGGATGCATAAATTCGTAAAAGTGCCGCCGATATCGATAAGGGCGCATGTCTTATCGGCTCCGATGGCGGGAAAATTTCTTGAGAACGAATTCGCGAGGGCAAAGCAGTCAACATCCACGACCCGCACGGAAAAACCGGCTTCTTCGGCCATCTTCACCCTTTCCTCCACCGCTCCTTTCTTGGCGGCGACGAGCACTATGCTAATCCTGTTATCCGCCGTTTGGCTCTTGATTGTTTTGAAGTCCACGATGCAATCGTTTATATCAAACGGTACGAATTTCTCCGCCTCAAATCTTACGGCGCCTTTCAGGGCCTTATTATCCATTTTCGGCATCGATATGAACCTGACTATCACCGATTGCCCTGAGACCGAGATATTCGCTTCTTTCGCGGATACCTTGGATTGGGCGGCAAGCTCCTTTATGGCCTGGGCTAGTTCGCTTTTCGCGATACCGCGAATTTTTTTTACGCCCAACGCCTCGAGGACAGGCTTATCGGGCTCGCCCCCTATCTGCAGGATCTTGACGGAGTTCGTTCCGATGTCCAGGCCTACTTTAATAATTTTACTTTCCGCCATTTTTATTATCCCTGAATTTATAGTTAAAATTGTTAAGCGCCAACTTTTTCAGGTTCTCTGAAATAATTAATTTTGATCTTGCTTTCGAGTCATCGGGGCTGCCCTTGAGCGCTTCCTTTGACTTTTCGATCTCTTCGCCCAGTCCTTTCATAAATTCGGCCTTATCTTCGGGGCTAACCCTTGCCCAGGCTTCCATCATGTTCTCGCCGGCATGTTCTTTGGGATAATTTTCATACAAAGACGCCAGATCCTTCACGTCTCCCTTATATTCATCCTGCTGCCGGGTTTTAATTTTATTTATACCATAGATCTGCCGCTCGTCCGGCTTGGCCTTCGGCAGTATCGGCGCCGATATCGCCTTTACCTCAACATGTTTCACAAGATAGCCACGCTTGCCGAATAAGAAGGCCGCGCCTACAATTATTATTACGGCCAAAATGGTATTTATGCTTTTCTTCGTCATATGATAAATTCCGCCTCGCTTACTCTCTTTGCCAGACCGGTATGACCACCGTCTCATCGGTAATCTCGAATGGGCCGCGTATCGTGCTGTAATCCCGGGGCAGCCCCAGCGGCCAGGCGCTTGGATCCGTCCAGTCGATAGTTCCTTTGTTGAGATCGCGGTTCAACAGGCCCGGTATCGGCAGGAGGGTGTCGATATCAACTTCGCCGTTAGCGAAGATCGTGCCGTTGGTCCTTCCGCCGAACCAGGCGTTAAAATCGCTGTTAGCGTATACGACCAGGTCCCCCCTGACTCCGCCGAATGCCCTGACGCCGCCCGTATTAACATCGCCGAACGCGATGAGCGTCAATGTGTCACCGCTGTTATTGGTGGGCTGCGTTATGGTGATATCGCCTGTCGCCACTATCGTATGGTCAACGTCCGCGCCCCACCATTCTGTATCGCTGAAAAATATGTCAACGTTCCCTTCGACAAATATTATCGGGGTGCCGGCCGGAACACTGGTTGGGTCAAATTCCTGATCGCCGTCATAATGCTGTGACTCCCCTTCCCCTATATTTAATCCCAGCTTATTTAACTCTATGGTATAGTAGCCCTTAAAGGCGTCCTTGTCGTCTACCACTCCGTCACTGTTCAGATCGTCGGCAGTAAATATCGCCTGCTGCGCCGGATCGTCACCCGCATCGGCAATAGTTATACTGCCGTCACCGTTAGCGTCCGTTAAATATTCGGTGTTGCCGTCCGCGTCGCCAACAGCCTTAGGCGTCCAGTTGTCTGCCGCGGCATCATAAGCCCACCAGAAATCGATCTCGGCAAAAGGCTGGTTCTCATAAACATCGCCCGTAATCTTGACGAAATTGTTTGTATCCACCGTTGAACCGCTCGCCAGAGGGCCTTCCGCTCTTACCCATGACCGGAGGCCGCCCAATTTATTCCCATTAAGCGACATGGTTCCGCGGCTGCCGATGGGCCGGCCTTTAGTGGATTCCGTGTCGTTACACCCGTATATGACCGTAATCGTCGCGCTGCGGCCGCTTGCCGTACCCCGCGACACAATTCCAAACCGATCCGTAGTTCCCGCGACTCTATCCGCGGTCGCCGTAAACGCGCCTATCGTAGCGCCTCCGCTGGCGCGGGTCCCGACAACGCAATCCGCGCCGGGCATCGCCTGCGGCCAACTCAGTTCCTCTCCTTCTTTCGATTTTAAATATTCATACATCTTCTCGGCGCCGGATAGCGCCACATAATAAGCTTTTTCCGTATCATTGGCGATTTTTGTCTGCGAGATTTCGCCCGAGCTCATACTTATGATCGCTACGGCGAGCACAAGAAGCGACGCGGCAAAAGTTGCGGCTATTATGATCACGAAACCTTTTTTGTTCATAGTCCTCATGATTTTACGAAACATTTATTAAGGACACGAGCTCGCTATAAACCACGTGCACCCTGTGCGGCGCAAGCCCCCCGACTATATCCTTCTCAACAGTGGCGGTCACCACAATCATATTATCGTACACTATACCGGCAGGATCCGTATAGTATTGAAACCTTAAATCCGTTATTCCGAGCGTCGAAGGAATTATGCTTATAACCCCGTCGTTATTCATGCAGTATACGGCGTTAAACCCGCTAGGCCCATCCGGTCCAAGGAAATAGCTTCTTGAATTTGCCGCGTCAGTCTCCAGGCCAAAATCGATTTGTTGAGACGGCGCGGGCATCGGAAAAGTCGGCGCCCTTATTGCCCCGGCTATGCCGTTTCTCCTCGTGTAAACCGTTGTTCCCACAGTATAAGTGCCGGCTGTGGGGTCGGATCTGCCGCGCACGACCGTCGACAGGGCGATTCTTGCTATCCTCGCGGCCTCTATCTCCGGATTCGTTTCGTGCCACCATGTCCAGAACATCACGTAAGCCCCTACCGCCGCCGATATGGTATACAGGGCTATGAACATGGCTATCATGATCTCGACCAGCGTAAAGGCCCTACGCCCTTCGGATCTAGGCGCCGGAATGAAACGATACATAAGCAACCGCCCTTTCGGTGCACACCTGCCCCGCGCGATCCTCCGTCCATGCCGCGACAAAACCCACTATCTTGTAAGGAATCCCCCTGTATGTTATCGGAGTTCCGTCCGGATTTTCAATATTATCCGGTAGATAGGGATCCGGCGTTATCGTACCCATAAGGTCGTCGGAAAGTTCCGGAGTGCCTCTGTCATCGATAACGACCGGAACAGGATCGGCCGAGGTAACCGTGGTATAGTAGTCCGCGTCGGGTAAATCGCTTCCTCTGTCATAAGCCTGGTTTATATCGCGCACCTCCTGCTCCATGTACAGCTTTAATATATTCATCGCGGCCATTCTGTGTTTAGCGTGGAGGGCGCTCGATTTTGCGGTATAGAACGTGCTCAATAAACCGATCAATAGAATTGTCAGTATGAAGATGCTTACCACGCTTTCAACCAGCGTCAGCCCCGATTTACCTTTCGCGATGATTTTATTGCAGGACATGGCCGTCATCCTCTTTTGTGCACCTGACCTGCGGATTGGAGCCTATTGTTTCGATGATATATTCGCCTCCGGACGGACAGACAGGTTCGCCGCCTCTTAAATAATTAACGTAGATATCGTCTTCCTGCTGAGAGCTGAGCCTCGCCCCAACATCCATATTATGCTCCATAGAGTATTGTTCGACGGCCGCCAGGATCTTTTTAAGATTATTTACGCATACCGTCTTCTTGGATATTTTGCTTATGGTTAAGTAATTGGGAATGGCTATAGAGAGGGCGATCGCGATGATGGCAACGACAATCATTGTTTCCACTAAAGTAAAACCGCTGCGCGTGGATCTTATCATGACTCCTTTGGCTTATTATATATAATATATAACCGATATTTATACAAATTTATCACAAATACGGCAATTTGTCAATAGAACTCCAGGCGGCCTCATTAAAAAGCCCCACCCTTCCTAAAGAAGGGCGGGGCTACTCCTGAAATTATGGAGTCATTCCTGACTTCGTCTTATTGCAGAGAGTGGCCTGCTATATTACATGTCGGCCTTCCGCTAACAGCTGGAGGCGCATACGCTGCACCGCCGCCGGGACAAGTGGGCCATGTCCTTATGTACTCATCCACGAGATCGGTCGTCCCGGGCGTATCAGTCGAGCCTTTATTATTATCTATAGCCCAAACCTGGACCGCGCCTTCGATCTGTTTCAAGTTGGCTATACAGGCTTCCTGCTGCGCCCTCGTCCTTGCTTTGACGAAGTTCGGAATGGCTATCGCCGCCAATAAACCAATAATTGCAACCACTATCATAATTTCAACGAGCGTAAAGCCTTTCCTATTCATCCTGATCATCATATTAAGTCACCTTCCTTTCCCCCAGGATTGGGTATGTTTTTCTATAAAAAATCCCCAAAAGACCATATGGCTTAAATCTAACACCGGTCTATTTGGAGGCTTTTTATTTCTTTAACAATATATTATAGCTATACGCCTTTCCTTCGCGTATCTCTCCTTTAGACCTTCTATTGTAAGTATACCCTACAAAATGCGTATTGTCAAGTCCCGACAGACAGCTTTTACGGAAAATACTCGTACTTTCTTACCTGCGGATATCGAATACCCCCTCTTTTAAACCTTAAAAGGAACGCCTCGTGCCCGGACTTCTTCAGGAATAGCCCGGCGATCCTATCATTATAGACATTGGCCCAGCCGGGCTCTGAAAGCATCCTGGCGTATACGGGGTTTCCCCTGTGAATCAGCGCTATATCCGCGGGGTAATCCGAAAGGGCCCTCTCCCAATCTTCTCCAAGATATAAAAAGTTGAAGAAATCGTTTATCGTCTTTACGCTATAAGCCGAGCATAACCTGCCGTCTAAAAATACCCTGCAGCCGGGGGCCAGTTTCCATATGCAATATTCGGCCCAGTTGAAAAAGATTATGGCGTTGCCGGATATCCCATTTTCCTTCATAAAAGAGACTGCGGTTACAGGGAAGGATTTTTGATCAACCTCTATCCGGCGAAAATCCGTCTTGTTAAAGAAAAACGTATAAGCTAACGATACGGTACAAAACAAAATCAGCGCCGCGGCGGCTATTGACGCCGGAATTCTCTCGAATATTTTTTTAACAGGCCCTCCCGCCGTATCTTCAAGGTATCCGGGTACGACAAACGCCGCGGTTACCGCGAAAAGCGGTATGTTCCTGCGCATCGCGATCGCCGCCAGCAACGTTACAAAAAGAACCGTTAGGCCTGTCATATCTTTTGGTTTGCGCGAAAAGAATACCGCAAATACCGATACCAGCGATAAAAAGACAAAGTCGATGTGCACCATTATAAATTCTATATTAAGGAGGCTCGCCCATTCGCTTAAAAAAGGCCGCGGTATTCCGGCGGAGTAAAAGATGAATTGCCATAACCTGATCCCGTAAGGATTAATAAAAGTCGCCGCGATAAACAAAGCCATCACTAATGCCAACGGCGCTGCGCGGCGGCCTCTTTTAATGATTTCGGTGATTAAAAAAATCCCCAGAAGAACGGCGCCGATGAAGAATGCGCCGTGAAGGTTCGCCCATAAAATTCCGAGTACCGGCAGGATGTAAATGGTTTTAGAGCCTGCTGTTTTGTGCCGCTGTAAAATTAGAAGGAAGAGCGCGTATAGAAAATATGTTGCCAGATGCGGCCGAGTCGAGAACCCGTATCCCATTACCGATATTATAAGGACGAGCCATAGAAATCCGAGACCGCCGAAAATGCCCGCGGAATTTATGCCTAGACATAGGATGCCTGTTACGCACGCCCCGATCAGTATTTTATATAAGATGAGCCCCGTATTTCCGAAGCGGGCGTAAATACGGTTTAATATATATTCGGCGAGCCATTCGTGGTTAATCCATTGACGGCCGGGCTCGGTAAAAGAGTAGGTGTTGACGTAATTAAAATCGTTACTCCAGGGCAGGGCCTTTACAAACCCGACATTGCCCCAAAGGTCCACCTCCGCCTTGTTATCGGAAAAAACCTGCAGCGAAAAGAGGACGATCGCAAAAACGGCCAGGATTTTTATCAGGTTGCGCACGCTTCCTTTAGCCGCTGACGAGGGAGCTTAGCTTGAATATTGGCAGAAACATACATATGACGATCGAGCCTATGACTATGCCCAGGAACGCTATGATAAGGGGCTCCATCATGCTCGTAAGCGAACTTACTGCGGTATCGACCTGTTCGTCGTAAAAGTCCGCGATCTTGGAGAGCATCTTCTCAAGCTCGCCGGACTGTTCTCCGACAGAGACCATCCTTGTGACCATGGGAGGGAATATTTTGGATCTGGCCAACGGTTCGGCTATATTCTCGCCCTCGCGGACATTGGAGCGGACATTGTCTATGGCCGCCTCAACCACCTTATTGCCGGCAGTCTTTCCCACTATCTCCAGGGCTTGAAGTATCGGAACGCCCGACTTGATAAGCGTGGAGAGCGTCCTGGTGAATTTACTTATTGCGACCTTTCTGAAGAGAATGCCGAATATCGGCATATTCAATAGAATTGAATCGACTTTGAGCCTCCCTTTTTCAGTCTTAATATACCGTGCGACGAATACGATGATACTTACGATTATTATTACTCCTAAAATGAAATAGTGCTGCATAAAATCGCTTATTTTAATAAGAACCATCGTCGGGGTGGGAAGCTTTGAGCCAAGCCCCTCGAATATACCCTTAAAAACTGGGATAACTTTCAGAAGCATAAGGAGTGTTATGCCCAAAGCCATGCCGCTTACGACCCCGGGATACACAAGCGCCGACTTTACTTTATGCTGGAGCGCGTTCGTCTTCTCGAGATACGCCGCGAGCCTGTCTAAAATCTCATCGAGCATGCCGCTTGATTCTCCCGCCTTCACCATATTGACGAAGAGGGCAGAAAATACGTCTTTGTGTTTCGCGATCGCGTCCGAGAGGCTTGAGCCGGTTTCGACGTCATTTCGGATATTTATTATGACGGCGCCGAAGGTCCTGTTGTCCATCTGCTCACCCAATATGTCAAGAGCGCTGACTAATGGTATGCCTGCGTCGACCATAGTGGCGAGCTGCCTCGAGAATATGACAAGGTCCTCCAGCTTTACCTTCTTCTTGCCGCCGAAAGATAACGACGAGAGCTTGAAGCCCGGCAGGGATTCGCTGACAGAGACAATTATTAAATCCTTTTTCCTGAGCTCTGCGATAGCGCACTGCCGGTCGGCCGATTCCAGGACGCCTGTCAGGGTTTTACCTTCCTGGTCTTTCGCGACGTACTTAAAGTTTGGCAATTTAATCCTCCGCGGTTACCCTTAACACTTCCTCAAGCGAGGTAGCGCCGTTCATAAAATTTTCCAGCGCGTTATCCCTCAATGTCATCATGCCGAGCTCTTTTATCGCGTAATTCTTTATCTCGTCGCTCGACGCCTTTTTCATTATCATATCCCTTATCTTATCATCAAGGAGCATGGCCTCCAGAATTCCGATCCTTCCATAATAACCCGTCGAGTTGCATTTCGCGCACCCTTTACCTTTATAAAATGCTTTTACGCCCCTTTTGGCAACCTCGGCCATATTCACCCCGATCCTCTCGAGAACGCTCCCGGGTATCTCGGCCTCCTCTTTGCAATTCGGGCAGATCTTCCTCATGAGGCGTTGGGCGGAGGAAAGGACAAGGCTTGAGGCCGTCAGGAACGGCTCCACGCCCATATCTATAAGGCGCGTCAAAGCGCCCGCCGCGTCGTTGGTGTGGAGCGTGCTAAAGATAAGCTGTCCTGTGAGAGACGCCTTTATGGCTATATCGGCCGTCTCGAAGTCCCTTATTTCTCCGATCATCACTATGTCCGGGCTTTGCCTTAATACGGATTTCAGGGCGCTCGCGAATGTCAGTCCTATTTCAGGCCTGGCCGGGATTTGGGTAATACCGGCCAGCTCATACTCGACAGGATCCTCCAATGTAACGATATTGCGCTCCAACGTATTGAGCTGGTTTATTATCGAATATAACGTGGTGGATTTGCCGCTGCCCGTAGGCCCTGTGACGAGTATCATGCCATAGGGGCGCGCGAGCGCCGTCTTAAACGTTTCCAGGGGCTTGGCTAGAAATCCCAACTTCTCCAGCCCTATGCTCAGGCTGGATTTGTCGAGCGCCCTCATGACGACCTTCCCGCCGAACGTTATCGGCAGGACCGACACCCTGAAGTCTATCTCCTTTCCCTCAAAACTGATCTTGAAACGGCCGTCCTGCGGAATCCTTGTCTCGGTTATATCGAGCTTGGACATTATCTTGAGCCTGGCTATTACGGCATTCTGGTTCTTTTTGGGAAGCGTCAGGGCCTCGCGCAGGCTGCCGTCAATCCTGTATCTTACCCTCAGGAACTTTTCGCACGGCTCGATATGTATATCGCTGGCGCGCCTCTTCATGGCCTCGTTCAGTATGAGGCTTACCACCTTCACTATCGGCGCTTTCTGGCTCTCCTCGGCCATTTCGCTTACGTCGATCTCTTCTTCCTCGCCCGATTCTATCTCGACTTCTTCCTGAGGCACTTCGTCCAGCAGTTTCGATATCTCCTGCGAATGCGTGCCGTAATAATTCGCTATCGCTTCCTTTATGTCGTTTTCCGTCGCTATCACGGGATCTATGTCATAATTTGTGAGGATTTTTATCTCGTCGATGGCCAGGATATTGAGAGGATCCGACATCGCCAGCGTAACGACGTTCCCTATCTTCGACACGGGTATGAGGAAATATTTCTTCGCGACCTTCTCGGGAATGACCTGGATGACGTTTGGCGCGATCTTATATTTGGAAAGATCTATCGGAGGGATGTTAAGCTGGCGGCTCATCACCACCATAAGGTCTTTCTCGGAAAGATACCCCCTTTCGACAAGTATCCTGCCGAGGCTTCCGCCGGATTTCTTCTGGATTTCCAGCGCCTTGTCAAGGTCCCTCTCTTTTAAAAGGTTTCCCTTGATAAGCACTTCGATCAATTTATCTCTGAATGATTCCACCATATCTACCCCGTTAGAAAGCTCCGTCCCGTTACAAAGAAGCTTTGTAACGGGACCCGCCATTTATGGCGGAGATGAATCCCGTTAGAAATCGGATTTCTAACGGGATGAAACGATATGTAGACCCCGTTCTTTCTAACGGGGTCTACACCGTATCGATATCCTGATCGCCGACCGTGACCCGAAGCACTTCGTCGATCGTCGTGATCCCGTCTAACACATTCTGCATTCCGTTCTCTCTTAAGGTCTTCATGCCTTCGCGGCGGGCCTCGTCCCTTATCGCATACTCCTGAGCGTTTTCGAGTATGAGCGATTTGATTTTAGGGCTGAGCGTCATAACCTCCAACAGGCCTATACGGCCTTTATAACCGGTCTTCAAGCACGCGTCACAGCCCTTGCCGCGATAAAAGACGTTTTTTCCCTTTTCGTATTTTATCTTTAATCTTTCCGCCGCATCTCTACTCAATTCGTATGGTTCTTTGCAGCTCTGGCAGATCTTCCGGACGAGCCTCTGGGCCCCGACAAGCACCAGGGATGATGTGATGAGAAACGGCTCGACGCCCATATTGACCAGGCGTATGATGGAGCCGGTCGCCGTTGTGGTGTGTAGGGTGCTCAATACGAGGTGCCCTGTCAGCGCCGATTTTATCGCTATATCTACCGTCTCGAAATCCCGTATCTCGCCTATCATTATCACGTTCGGGTCCTGCCTCAATATAGACCGCAAGCTCGCCGCGAAAGTAAGCCCGATATCGGGCCGCGCGGTGACCTGATTGATCCCTTCTATCAGATACTCCACCGGATCTTCAACGGTAACAACATTCTTTTCCGGAGAGTTAACGTGTTCCAGTATCGAATAGAGCGTTGTCGTCTTACCGCATCCCGTAGGGCCGCAGATGAGCATCATTCCGTGGGGACGCGCCGCCGCTTTTTTTACCCCGTCTATCGAGGCCTGGTCAAAACCGAGCCTATCTATGTCAAGCGTCGCCTGGGATTTATCTAGAATTCTTAACGCGACCTTCTCGCCCATGCTTGTCGGCAGGACCGATATTCTGAAATCGACCTCTCTTCCGTGGAGCCTGGCCTTGAACCTGCCGTCCTGCGGAAGGCGCCTCTCGGCTATGTCCAGATCCGACATTACTTTCAATCTGGACACAATCGCGTTATGAAGCGCTACCGGAGGGTTTCTCCCCTCCTTCAATATGCCGTCGACCCTGTACCGTATGCGAAGCCTGTCATCCATGGGTTCGATCAGTATGTCGCTCGCCCTTATGTTAACGGCCTCGGCAAGAAGTAGGTTCGTAATCTTTACGACCGGCGCGTCCTGGGTCATCTTCAGGATGTCGGATGAGCTTTGCGCGGCCTCCCGCGAAACCTCATCCATCAGCCTCACGCCGTCCTGTTCGGCCTCCATCCCGTCAACGATCTTCTCTATGGCAAGATACGTATTCTCGTCATAATACTGGCTGATCGCCTCCCGGATCTCCTTCTCCGTCGTTATGACAGGGTTGATCTTTAACCCCGTGAGCGCCCCTATATCGTCGATCGCGAAAATATTCATAGGATCGGCCATCGCTATCGTAAGCGTATCGCCCATCTTCGCGATAGGCAGAATCTTATAATTTTTCGTCATTTTTTTGGGGATCAACCTTATGACGCTGGGATCGATTTTATAGCGGGAGAGATTTATGGGCGGTATGCCGAGTTCCTGGCTCAGGGAGATCATAAGGTCGCTCTTAGACACGAAGCCGAGGTCAACGAGGATATTGCTTAAGGACCCGCCCTTCTCTTTCTGTACCGACAACGCCTTCTCAAGGTCGCCGGATTTTAAGAGTTTTTTATCTATTAGTATCCTGGTGAGCTTATCTTTGAGTTCAACGCTCATTTTTTATAATATTTTTTTATCGCGTTGGTTATATCGGTCATGGTGCTGACAAAGACCTGGACTTTGCATTTTGTCAGGAGCTCTATATCCTCGACGGCCTGGAAATTGAGCGGATTCGACATGGCTATGGTAAGCAGGTCTCCTATTTTATCTATCGCTATGAGGTTATACTGCGCGGCCACGTTATCGGGTATCGTCTTTATGGCCTCGGCATTTATATCATAACACTCCAGCGGAAGATACGGGAAACCGTACTGAACTGTGAGGGCCTGGGCTATCTCCTCTTCTTTGACAAATCCCAACAGGACGAGCATCTGTCCTATGAGGCCGCCCTTTTCCTTCTGGAGCTTCAGCGCCTTTTCCAGCTGGGCTTCGTTTATTATACCCCTTTCGATAAGAAGTTCGCCCAATTGTTTGGTGACTATTCTTTTGATCGGAGGCATATTCCTTTCCTTACCTTTTGAAAATTCTTTGTAAATCTTCCTGGTCCGTAGTCCTGTCAAAAGCTTCATTGTAAGATATAAGCTGCTTTTGATAAAGATCGTATAAACTCTGATTCATCGTATTCATGCCGTCCTTCTGGGACGTCTGCATGACCGAATATATCTGGTGCGCTTTCGATTCCCTGATGAGGCTTCTTACGGCCGGCGTCGCTATCAATACTTCCGTCGCGAGGACGCGGCCCGAGCCTTTCATTTTAGGTATCAGCTGCTGCGACAACGCGGCTATCATCACGAAAGAGAGCTGCGTTCTTATCTGCTGCTGCTGATAAGCCGGGAAGACATCTATGATTCTATTTATCGTCTGGACGCAATCCGACGTATGAAGGGTGGCAAATACCAGATGCCCCGTCTCCGCGACGATCAGGGCGGATTCTATGGTTTCCAGGTCTCTCATCTCTCCTATCAGTATCACATCGGGGTCCTGCCTCAATACGTGTTTCAATGACGCGGCGAAAGAGTGCGTATCGCTGTAGACCTCGCGCTGATTGACAATGGCCTTTTTATTGGTATGGACAAATTCTATCGGGTCCTCTATCGTAACTATATGACATGGCCTGTTCGTATTTATCCAATCCACCATAGAGGCAAGGCTTGTGGATTTACCGCTGCCCGTCGCGCCCGTAAGGAGGATCAGGCCTTTCGGCCTCTGGACGAGATCCGTGGCGACTTTAACCGGTAATCCGCATTGTTCAAAAGACCATATTTCATGCGGAATGAGCCTTATCGAAGAGGCGACAGTGCCTCTCTGCTTAAATACATTGACCCTGAAGCGGCCGAGCGCCTTGACTCCGAATGCCAGGTCGAGTTCCATGTCCTGTTCGAACTTCTCCTTCTGAGCGCCCGTCAGCATGCTGTAGATAAGCTCCTGGGAATCTTCCGGAGACAGGACATTCGCGTCCACCGGCACAAGGTTTTCATCGATCCTTAACCGGACCGGCGAATCTGCAGTAATATGGATGTCCGACGCGTTTTTCTCAACCATCAGCTTAAGCAGTTTATTCATGTCATTTTGCATATGAATTCCCTTTCGCCTGCCTTACCGCCTCTTCGGCCTTCTTGAGCAGTTCGTCGCTCGTCGCGCCGTCGATAGGGTTTTCGCTTACGCCTACGGTTACTTTTGCCGTTGCCTTTCCCTCTCTCAGCAAATTCGTGGCCTCGATTATTTTTTTCATCTCCTCCGCAGCGTGGGAAGCCTCTTTCTTATTCTTTTCCGGCAGAAGAATCGCGAATTCAAAACCGGAAATCCTGGCGGCCTTACCGACAGGCATCATGTTCTCCCTCATAACCCTGGCGATTCTTCTCAGCGCTTCTTCCGCGGCAAGCTCGCCGTGCGACTGGCGGAAGAGATCGAACTGGTCCAGGCTGAATACGATAAATGAGCACGGCCTTTGGTAAAATACGGCGCGCTTTATCTCCTCCTCCACCCTGTTCAGAATGAAACGCTTATTATAAAGATTTGTCAGGTCGTCCGTTATCAATAATTCGCCTGTTTTTTTGCTCAAGATATCGCTCTCTATCGCTATCGTTATCTGTTTTCCGAATACGCGCGCCATCTCCACGTCTTCGTTTTTATACCTGAAATCATCGAGCCTGTTGCCCACCATGAAAAGGCCCAGGCTTCTCTTGGCAGAGCATAGGGGCAGTATGACCATATTATTGATCTTTGCCGCCGCTTTAAAATCCGTAAGTTCTTTTGAATCCTTTGTCGTCTTATCGAAAACTATGACAGATCTATTTGCGATTGCCTTTTCCAGGATTCCCGGCCCGTCTTTCCTGATAATCAAATCTTTCAAGTTTTCATTTTCCAGGTTATAGGATGTTTTCATAACAAAATCGCCGCCTTCCTCCTTCGGCATGTAAAGTATGCCGAAGCCGCCTTCAAAAACCGTTGAGGCCTTTTCCACCGCGACTTCCAGAATAGTGTCGATCTGCGAAGATCCGGCGGCTATGATATCCCCTATCTGCAAAAGGCTTGATAACGCCAGGACCTTCTTCTGTATCTCCTGGTTCACCTCGCCCATCTTCCGGCCGTAGCCCTTGATCTCATCCATATTGGACCTTATCTTCTGCGTCATGAAGTTGATGGAGTTGGCGAGATTGCCGACCTCGTCTTCGAATGGAGCGGCGACCTTCCTGCCGTAATCTCCGCTGGAGATCAGCTTGGCCTCGATGGCCATGTCGATAACGGGCTCGATCAGGCTCTTGGCCAAAAACAGCCCCAGGAGCGATATTATTATTGCGGCGAATATGATAATGCTTACGGCGAGCGGATTATCCAGCTGCGGAAAAAGATAGGCATTAATGACATAGACGCAGGAAAGAAGCGGTATTGTCGACATGAGAGAAAACGCGATCATAAGCTTATATCTCAGGCCCCTGTTGACAACCGTAAATTTTTCGAAGAAATTCATGCGTGCCTCCTTAAGAGTTATAATTTTAACGAAAGTATACTATATATATCGGCAATTGTCAAATAGGGCGGCAGGGAAAAGTGGGTAGGCCCTTCAAACATCTATGAAACCCCATGGTAAGACTTCGCTTTTAGAGATCTTTCTTTTCACATAAAAATCCTGATCGACCCCTGAATCCCGGAAAGCGTCATTCCACGCCCCCATATCGAGAATGTCCTGCCAGGCGTCGAAACGCGAGCCGCGTTTCCATGCTTCATAGATTGCGCCTGCCAGCCTCCTGTCCCCCCTGGAGAACATAGCCTCGAGACGGCTCATCCTGAAGGGATGAAAATCGAGCTCTATTATCTTTGACCTGACCGCGTTTTTTAAAATCCCCCTTTTTCTTTCCAGCTCGCCTACCGGATCCATCGCCTCCAGCTCAAAAGGCGTGTGCGGCTTGGGGACGAAGGGATTTACGCTTACGGTGATATGGGCCGGATGCCCGTCAACCAGCTTTTTTAAATCTGATATCTTATGGACGAGCCCGGCTATATCCAGAACGTCTTCATCTTCTTCGCCGGGGGAGCCTATCATAAAATAGAGTTTTACATGCCGCCATCCGGCCTTAAAAGATTCCTCGAGCGCTTTAAACAATTTTTCGATATCTATATTTTTATTCAAGATTTTTCTTAAGCGCGGGCTCGCGGCTTCCGGCGCGAATGTCAGCCCGGATTTTTTTACCTTCGATATCAATACCGGAAGGTCGCTTAATTTATCTTCTATCCTTAACGACGGCACGGATATCGAAACGGCTCTTGCGCTGAACTCGTCATTAAGGCACTCTATTATCTCAATGAGTTTCGAGTGGTCAACGCTTGAAAGCGAAAGACACGAGATCTCATCGTATCCCGTATTAAGATAAGACTCTCTCGCCAGTTTCACAATATTATCTTTTGACCTTTCGCGGGCCGGCCTGTATGTCGCGGCCGCCTGGCAGAACTTGCAGGCATGCTTGCATCCCCGCATTATCTCCAGCGCAATCCTGTCATGAACGATTTGAATATTCGGGACGATCTGTTTCGTCGGGTAGAACGCCGTATCCAGATTTTTTACGACTCGCTTTTTTATTCTTTCCGGCACGTTCTTCTCGGCCGGACAGAATTTGCTTATCGTGCCGTCCGGATTATACTCGACCTTGTACAGCGACGGCACATAGACCCCTTCGATCTTGGCAAGTTCTATTAGCAATTCATGTCTCGGTTTTCGGTTTTCGGTTTTCGGTTTTCGGTACGCGTCGATTATTTCAACGATCGCCTCCTCCCCATCGCCTATCACGAACGCGTCGATGAACTCGGCCATCGGCTCCGGATTGTAGCATGACGATCCGCCGGCGATCACCAGAGGATCGTTGTCGCCTCTTTCGGAAGAACGAAGCGGTATCCCGCCGAGGTCAAGGATATTCAGGACGTTGGTATAGGTAAGCTCGTAGGCAAAGCTGAAGCCGATGATGTCGAATTCATTCAGGGGCTTACGCGACTCGAGGCTGAAAAGCTTGATATTATTGCCGCGCAAAATATTTTCGAAATCTTTCCATGGCGCGAAGACCCTTTCGCAAAGCGAGTCCTTGCGTTCGTTCAGAATTCCGTATAGTATCTTGATGCCGAGATAGCTCATCCCGACTTCATAAACGTCCGGAAACGCGAGGCAGACCTTGACCAGACCGTCAGTCCACTCTTTTTTGACGGCATTCCACTCCCCGCCGGCATAGCGTCCGGGTTTTTGCACCATCAGCAACAGCTCTTCCAGTCTCTCCATCAGATATACTCCATAAATGGCCGCCAGGCCATTTACACCTACGCGCTCCGTTCAACCTTTTTTAAATACTCTGGTGCCAATGCTATCGTTAAGCTACTGGGCGGCACCCAATATTTTAATGTTAACCTGACAAATCTAACCAGGTTAGAAAACCGTTTATTTTACCGAGCGAGGCCTGCCGCTGGAGCAGGCCGAGCGTCCCTGCGAACCACTCGACACAGCACATTCGACTGGTGTAAAGAAAAATTTTCCCTCAAAACGTTGAACGGCGAAGGCCGACGTTGATGAGGAGGCCTATAGCGATAAGTGTCGCGATGAGGCTCGAGCCGCCGTAACTCACCAGCGGAAGCGGAATGCCGACAACCGGCATGAGGCCTATCGTCATCGAAATATTTATTATCGCCTGAAAAGCGATTAATGTGCCGATGCCGACAGCGATCGCCCTGCCGTACAGGTCACTCGTAAGAGAGGCTATCGTAAAAGCCTTTCTCACTATCATAAAGTAAAGAAACACCACCGCCAGCGCGCCCACGAGGCCCCACTCCTCGCCTATTACGGAGAATATGAAGTCGGTATGCCGTTCGGGGAGGAAATTCAATTGATTCTGCGTACCGGCCAGCCACCCCTTGCCGAACAGGCCTCCCGATCCCACCGCGATCTTTGATTGTATTATCGTGTAGCCCGCGCCCAGAGGATCTACGTTCGGATTTATGAATACCAGAAGCCTCTGTTTCTGATAATCGCGGAGAAAGTGCCAGAAAAACGGAAGCCCCGCAAGGCCGATAAGCGCCATCCCTCCGAGATATTTCAGTTCCGCCCCGCCGATGATAAGTATGGAAAAGAATACCGGGATAAGGAGGAGCGCCGTTCCCAGGTCCGGCTGAAGCAGCACAAGAAGAAAAGGTACCGCCAATAGAATACACGGCACAATAAGGCTTCTGATATCCGACATAGCGCCTTTTCTGGATCCGACATAATTCGCCAGCACCAGCACCAGGCCGAGCTTCGTAAGCTCCGACGGTTGAAACGCGAAACCGGCTATAGAAAACCATCTCTGCGCGCCGAGCCGGACATGGCCGAGAAATAATACGAGCGCCAGAAGCGCGATATTTATCGCATAGATAAGATACGCAAGGTCGATAAATCTTTGGTATGAGAGAAGGATCGCGATAAATAAAAGGATGACCCCTATGATGAGCCAGTTCAGCTGCCTGAAGACAAAACCTTCGCTGAAAGACAGCCCCTTGGCCATCGTCGCGCTATGAATCGTCAAAATCCCTATTGTAAATATCAATAACGCCAGCCCGATCAGCATTATATCGAAATCCCTGAAACCGCTCCTCTTCAACATCATATATAACCTATCCGCTTAGCCTCTTCGAATATGCCGCGGGCTATTGCCGCCGGCTCCAATCCGCCCTTACCGCCATGTTCCAGAAAGACTACCAGGCATATATTAGGATTGTTGTACGGCGCGAATCCCGCAAACCAGGCATGCGTGCGTCCCTGGGGATTCTGGGCGGTACCGGTCTTTCCGGCAACTGTCAGGCCCTCAACTTTGGCGCGCTTACCGGTCCCTAACGCATTATTGACAACCTCATACAATCCCTGCCGTATCTCATTGATCGTTTCATCTTTTATCGCTATCTTCTTTGGTTTTTCAGGCACTATCGGGGCCGCGTCGATCTGTTTAACTATATAAGGCTTAATAAGAAATCCGGCGTTTGCCATGGCTGCCATCATCCTCATTACCTGTATCGGTGTAACCATGAGATACCCTTGTCCTATCGCGTAATTGATCGTCTCTCCTTCATACCAATTATCCTTTCGATGCTTGCGCTTCCAGGCCCTGCCCGGGACCACGCCCTTAACCTCGTCCGGAAGGTCTATACCCGTAAGGCTTCCGTATCCGAATAGTTTCGCGTAGGTTTCTATCGCGTCCACGCCCGCAAGCCTGCCTGTATTATAGAAAAAGACGTTGCATGAATTCATGAGCCCGCCCTGTAAGTCTTGAGATCCGTGCCCTTCCTCTTTCCAGCAATCAAATTTTCCGCGGCCAAGCCTGAAGCTTCCCGTGCAGAGGAAGCGTGTATTATGATTGATCTTCCCCGTTTCAAGCGCGGCTGATGCCGTTACGATCTTAAAAACAGACCCCGGCGCGTATAATCCCGATATTGCCCTGTTTGACATGGGCCGTCCTATTCTGTCAAAAAGATACTTAAGCCTCTGGCCTGAGGTATTGGGTTTTACAAAAATATTCGGGTCGAAGGACGGATGGCTTGCGACCGCCAAAACCTCGCCGCTATTCGGATTCACCGCCACTATAGCGCCGATGTGATTACCCAGCAGTTTATCGCACATTGCCTGGATAGAAAGATCGATCGTCAGATACAGATCCTTACCGCCGGACGGCTCTTTTACACCCAACAGCCTGATCTGCCGGCCGCGGCTATCGACTTCTATCTGGGTTCCGCCGTCCGTACCTCTAAGATATGCCTCATAATATTTTTCAAGTCCGGATCTACCGATGTTATCTTTCAAGCGGTATCCGGAATCCCTGAGATTTTCCAGCTCTTCATCGCCGATCTCGCTCAAATATCCGATGAGATGACTCCCCGTATTATTATATATGTAATCGCGCCTGGATCTCGTCTGGACCGTTACACCGTCAAGGAGGAAACTCTCCTCCTCAAAAGCGATGGCCTTATCCTTGTCTATATCTTCGGCTATAACAAAAGGCGCATAGGGCCGGAGACTTGCTTTTTCCAAAGACTCGGCTATTTGGCTTCCGGACATTCCCAATGTATCTTTCAGGAGGCGGATGAGGCCGGCCCTATCGCGAAGCTCCTGATAGACAATGGCGACATCGAAGGAAAGCCTGTTCGTTACGATAGGAATTCCATTCCTGTCGAATATGCTGCCGCGCGGGCCGTCTATCGGAATGACCCTTATCGAATTATTCCTGGAGAGCCTGGCGTAATAGGGATATCTTATGATCTGGGTATAGAAAAGTCCGAGGCATATCAACAGGAATAATAACGTTATCGCAGCCGCTACGAGCCTATCTCTCATCCCGTTAGAACCTCAATTTTGAAAATAAAAAAATAACGCATTTTTTGCAATAAAACCCATTTATATAATAAATGCATATTCTGTTAACCCCGTTAGAAATGTAATTTCTAACGGGGTTAAAGGTTCTAACGGGACTCATAGATAATCGTCCGCCTCTTTCAGATTGTATATATTCATGAAGATCTTATACAGCGGTATTGAAACAAGGCCCGTGTAAAGGCTTGCGGGAACGACAGCGGACATAAAAAATTCCGGGTAACTCGCGGCGAGCGACTTCGAAAAAAAGGATACAAAGATATAATGAAGCGACATGGATAAAACAGCAAAAAATACGACTGCCAAAAATTCAGCCCTTTTTGATTCTTTAAAAAATTTATCGCTCGCCGACCCGGCTATAAGCCCCGTTAATCCCAGAGTTAAGGTATTCGCGAAGAAAAAGTCGAAGGCAAAGATATCCTGAAGGAAGCCCGCGGCAAGCCCCGATTCCAGGCCGGCTCCCGGACCGAAAAAAATGGCGAAGAATACGACAGACGCCAGCGCGAGATCCGGCTTCACTCCGAATACCTTCACAGAATTTAAGACGCCTGCCTGCAGGATTATGGCCGCCAGAATGATCAAATAGATCTGGAGCCTTTTTATCTTATACACAGGACTTCCTCCAGCCTGGAAAGGTCTTCCGCGGTCTGGACTATAGCGTATTTATACAGCCTTCCCGGTTCCTTGCCTACCTTTATCACGACGCCGACCATTATATCTTTCGGAAAGACGCTGCCAAAACTTGCGGTGATGACTTTGTCGCCCGGCGCCACATCGGAATCGAGGGCGATGTAAACGACCTTGCAGAGGCCGTCAGGCCTGCCGACAAGAATACCGCCCTGCCTGTTCCTCTCGATCAGAACGCCGACTTTCGAGTTGGGATCGGTGATGAGAAGCACCTTCGCCGAAGTCCTCCCGATTTCGATGGTTCTACCGACAAGGCCTTTAGTGAAAAGGACCGCCCTGTTATCTCTCAGGCCGTTAAGGCTGCCTTTATCTATTATGATGGAATTCGACCAGTTCGTCGGGTCTCTGCCTATAACCTGGGCGGGTATCGTCGAATAAGGAATGCTCTTCCTGAACGCAAGAAGCGTCTTCAGGCGGTCGTTCTCCGCGGAAAGCACCTTTAATTCGCCTATACGCCTGTTTAATAGATTGATGCGCTCGCGTAAAATTCTATTCTCTCTCCGAAGCGAAGCGAAAGGGACGATCGTCCTGACCGAGGAGGCCGCTTTATGGACGGTTTTCAACGCCGGGGAAATGAAATCTACGAACTTTACTCTTGCGTGGCTTGCTATACTTTTGGAATTGACGATAAGGAGGGCGATGACCGATATTATGACAAGGGCTTTGAATATGTCACTGGTTTTTGCGCGCACATTTATTTTGCCCCGCCCTTCCTTCTAAAATAATACTCATAGAAAAAAAGGGGGTTATCTCTCGAGCCTCGGCGTTACCGTTACTTTCCTGAGGTATTTTATCTCGCTTAAGACTTTTCCCGTTCCGAGCGCGACAGCGGTCATCGGATCTTCCGACAGATGGGCCGGCAGCCCCGTCTCTTCCGATATAAGTTTGTCGATACCCCTTAATAGCGACCCGCCGCCGGCGAGCACGATGCCTTTCTCGATCAGGTCCGCCGATAATTCAGGCGGTGTCCTCTCGAGCGTTATCCTCACCGCCTCGAGAATCTGGGCGATCGGCTCGGACATCGCCTCCCTTATCTCCTCACTCGTTACGGTAACGGTCTTGGGAAGCCCGGCCACGAGGTCGCGGCCCCTCACTTCCATCTTAAGCTCTTCTTCCAGCGGATATACGGAACCGATCTTTATCTTTATCTCTTCCGCTGTCCGTTCGCCGATCATAAGATTATAGTTCTTTTTTAAATAATTGATAATCGCCTCGTCGAGTTCGTCGCCGCCGACCCTTACGGATTTTGAGAAGACGACGCCGGCCAATGATATGACGGCCATCTCGGTCGTGCCGCCGCCCACATCGATTATCATGTTGCCTGACGGCTCCTGGATCGGAAGCCCGACACCTATCGCCGCGGCCATCGGCTCTTCTATCATGAAGACTTCCCTGGCGCCGGCGTGAAGCGCCGAATCCTTCACCGCCCTCTTCTCGACCTCCGTTATTCCGGAAGGTATCGCTATGACGATCCTCGGACGAACGAGCGGCTTGGCGGAGTTGACCTTCTTGATAAAATACCTGAGCATCGCTTCGGAGATTTCGAAGTCCGTTATAACGCCGTGCCTCATCGGCCTTATCGCCACAATGTTTCCGGGGGTCCTTCCGAGCATCCGCTTGGCCTCTTCGCCTACGGCTAAAACATTGGATGTGCCTGCCTGGACGGCTACTACGGAAGGTTCGCAGAGAACTATGCCTTGATTCTTAAGGTAGATGAGCGTCGTTGCGGTCCCGAGGTCGATACCCATGTCGTTTGAGAATAATCCGAGGATGTCGTTGTATACTTTGGCGGCTTTACTGAAAGTGCGGCGTAAATTCATATCGTCTCCTAAAATGTAGTATCTCGGATATTAACAGAAAATAATAATAATGTCAAATAGAAATTTTTTCGCCTCTTGAGATGGCGGTTATTTTTGTGCGCCGCCTGAAGCGGCGTTTAAAATTTCGATACCTTATGGCGATATAGAAAGGCCGGACAAACTGCACAATAGCTTTAAATATTGGCAGGTTGGACGGCCATCGAAATTTTACAGAGCAAATTTACATGCCTAATGTAAATTTGCGTCCGCGGAAGGCGGCCACAAAAGTAACCGCCTATCGCTGAAGAAGAAAAAATTTATCCTTCCAACTTTTTCAAATACTTGAAGAACCCGGGAAAGGATTTGGTGACGCACTCGATGTCGTCGATCTCGCTTTCGCCTTTTGCGGCAAGGGCCGCGATCGTCATCGCCATACATGTCCTGTGGTCGCCGAAACTCCTTAAATGCCTGGAGCCCTTAAGCCCTTCAACGCCGTTTATGACGATCTCATTTTTCGTGATTTCGATATCGGCGCCCATCTTCTCGAGATTCGTCTTCATCGAATTTATTCTGTCGGTCTCTTTCACGCGTAATTCCTCGGCGCCCTTTATGACGGTCCGCCCTTTCGACAATGCCGCGAGCACGAATATTATGGGAAGCTCGTCGATTATACCCGGTATTTCGCTCTCATCTATAACGATACCTTTTGTCCGGCTCGTTTCGGCTTCAACGTCGCCGGTCGGTTCAAAGAGATCGGTTTTATTAAGGACTTTAATATTTGCCCCCATGCCGGACATTATCTTTAATATTCCCGCCCGCGTCGGATTCATAGAAACCTTTTCTATCGTGATCTTTGAATCATTCAATAAAACAGCCCCGGCAAGAAGGAAGCCGGCGCTCGAAATATCGCCCGGGATATCAAAAGGCCTTCCTTCGAGCTCAACTCCGCCTTCTACGGAAATCTTCAAACCATCCGTTTTTATCCTGGAGCCGAATAGTTTAAGCATGCGCTCGGTGTGGTCGCGGCTTTTAAACGCTTCTTCGACGCTCGTCGTTCCTTTCGCATACAGGCCCGCGAAAAGGATCGCCGATTTTACCTGGGCGCTCGGTATGGGCATCCTGTAGTCTATCGGCTTCACCATGCCGCCCTTAATCTTGAGCGGCGGATATCCGCCTGTGGACGCCCTTATATCGACACTCATACCGGTAAGCGGCTCCACGACCCTCATCATAGGCCGGTTCGATAATGATGTGTCGCCTTCCAGCGACGTTTCGAAATCCTGTCCGGCTAGTATACCCGCCAGAATACGCATCGTAGTGCCTGAATTTCCTACAAATATTTTCGTATCCTTCGGCTTTTTAAGGCCTTTTAGCCCCCTTCCGGTAATGATCGTTTCGTCCTTTACCTTCCTGATAGAAACGCCCATCTGCCTGAAGGCTCCGATGGTGTAATTGCAGTCGTCGCAATCGAGAAGGTTCTTTACGCGTGTAACGCCATTGGCTATCGCACCACACATGACAGCCCTGTGCGATATCGACTTGTCGCCCGGAAGCCGCAATTTTCCTGAAAGCTTTTTTACCGGTTTTATTTTCATCGATCCCATATGGTATATGATATCACAAGCGGCCGGCCGCTATCAATTCTTTCATATCCTCCGGCAGTTCGCTTGTAAATTCCATAAATTTACCTGTTTTCGGATGAACAAATCCCAGCACTTTCGCGTGAAGGGCGGGCCGTTTCAAATTCCCCCTGGAACCGTATTTGGCATCGCCCAGTATCGGATGGCCGATATACGACATGTGGACCCTTATCTGATGTGTCCTGCCCGTCCCTAAAGTCACCTCCAATTGCGTGAAATCCTTGAATCTCTCGAGAACCTTATATCTCGTAACGGCCTCTTTAGAATTCTCGAAATCGACCGCCATCTTTTTTCTATCGTGATGTGATCTCGCTATCGGCAGTTCGACGATACCGTTGTCCAGCTCGACGACTCCCCTGACGAGGGCTATGTAGATTCTCTTCGTCGTCTTATCCTTGAATTGTTTCGAAAGCCCGTTATGCGTCTCGTCGTTCTTTGCGACGACCAGAAGCCCTGACGTATCTCTATCGAGTCTATGAACTATGCCGGGCTTGGCAACACCGCCTATCCCCGAGAGGTCTTTGCAGTGAGCGAGGAGGGCGTTGACGAGCGTCCTGGTGTAGTTTCCGGGCGCGGGATGCACGACCATATCGACCGGTTTATTTACAACCAGAAGATCCTTGTCTTCATAGACGATATCGAGCGGAATATCCTCCGCCTCAATTTTAGACGGCGACGGTTCCGGTATCTCTACAGCTATAACCTCTCCGGCGGAAAGGCTGTGATGCGGCTTCGCGGATTTGCCGTCCACTGTAACCTTATCGCCGGAAATGAGTTTCTGTATGAAGGTGCGGGAATAAAGCCTGGGCAGGTTCTCGACAAGGAATTTATCAAGCCGCTTGCCTTTGTCGGGTTCGGTTACTTCGAATTCGAATGCCTCTTTTTCCATGCGGATGCCCTGTAGGTGAATAACGCGAGCGCCGCCATGAATATTATGACGCTCGCGATCTGGGAGATCGTAAAAACCGACAGAACCTTCGGGTTATCCCCCCTGAAAAATTCTATGACAAATCTCTTCAGTGAATAAAGAACGCAGTAACTCAGGAATATCTCGCCCGGAAAATGCCTCATCTCCTGCATTACCAGGAGAATTATAAAAATTATAAACAAACTTGCGGAGGCGGCCAGCTGGATGGGAAAACCGTTTATTCCGTAACAACAGCCGTTCATGTAACATCCGATCCTCCCGAAGGCTTGAGCCAGCGCGATATACGGGGCGATAAGATCCGCGGCCTCCCAAAAGTTAAGGGCGTTATTTTTCAGGTAAATCATAACCGCAAAAAGGGCCGCCGCAAAACCGCCGTACCAGACCAGCCCTCCTTTCGATAGTTTTATAATATCGAGCGGATTCGCGATATAAAACGAGAGGTTGAGAAGAACATATAAGAGCCTTGCGCCTATTATCCCCGAGACCAGCATAATAATAGCCAGATCGATAATTTTATCCCGGTTGATATTGAATTTTTCGGCGCGGCGCCAGACAAGGAAAGTAAATACGGCAAATCCAAGCGCTACCATGACACCGTAGGAATATATGGTGATCGGCCCTATCTTCAGTAGAATTGGATGCATGTTCCGCTTATACTATGAGTAAATGTAAAATTTTTACTTTTGAATTGAACTTTTACCTTTTTACTTTTGCATTTTTCCTTAAAAATACCACTGCTAATATCGTTATTCCTGTAGTTATACACGAATCGGCAAAATTAAAGACAGGCCATATTCGAAAATCCAGGAAATCTATGACGTTCGCGAACCTTATCCTGTCGAATAGGTTGCCCGCCGCGCCGCCAAGGACGAGGCCCGCCGCAAGCTCGAGCGCGGTATCTTTGATCCTGTATTTCCAGATACAGAAGAGGATCGCGCATACGATCAGGATCGAAATTAAAATGAAAAAATTATTCCGGCCCTTTAAGAGGCCGAAGGCCGTGCCGTTATTGAAGACGAGCGTCAGGTGGAAGATGCCCGGCAGAACCTTGACCGACCCCGCGCCGGACAAAAAATTTAACGCCAAAACCTTTGTGATTCTATCGAGAACGAATACAAGAAATGCCGCCGCAAATATCATTTATTTTCTCTTGTCTTCTGGCACTCTATGCAAAGCTCCGTGTAAGGCAGGGCTTTAAGCCGTTTCTTGGGTATGACCTTACCGCATTGAAGGCAATTGCCGTACGAGCCGTCCCCTATCCGTTTCATCGCCTCATCGATCGCGTACAATATCTTCTGCTCGTCGGTGGCCCTGCCGAGCGCGAAGTCTCTTTCGTAGTCGTCGCTCGCCTGATCGGCCATGTGGAACGAATATCCGGAAAGGTCGCCTGAGGCGTCTCTCTGGGATTTATTGAGCGTCGTTTCCGCTATATGAGACAACCCGCCGCCGACTTTCTCTCTCTCCTTGACCAGCAGGGTCCGGTAGATTTTCAGTTCGGCCTTCGGCATCTTTTTCATCTTCGGTTTTACCGCCTTTTTCACGCTTCTTTTTACTCTTTTCATCGATTTTGCCTTTTTTGCCTTCGCCATTTTTATTACTCCTTTTTTTTAAATAGCCTTGACGCACCTTTCGCATAAAGCCGGATGGGATTCATCCCTGCCGACCATTTCGCTGTAATTCCAGCACCTCTGGCATTTTTCGCCTTTAGCCTTTTCCACGCTGATCGCGATCGGAAGGCCTGTGTCCAGATCGTTTTTATCGGTTACTGAATCTTTCAATTCCACTTCCGACACGATAAAAAGATATCTTAAGAGATCCTTATTGTCGCTTAAAAGTTTTTTGTAACCGCTGTCGTTCGTAGAAAATATCAGCTTCGCCTCAAGGCTTGAACCGATAATGTTCGCCTGGCGTTTTTCCTCCAGCTTCTTTAAAACAACCTCCCTTACGGCAACAAGCTTTGCCCATTTGTCATCCAAAGCCTTATTGTAAAGTTTTTCGTAATTATCCTCAGGCCACGGTTCGAGGTGTATCGATTCCGATTTATTGCCGAATTTAAGATAACTCCAGACTTCGTCAGCGGTGATCGGCAGAATCGGCGCCATTATTTTAAGAAGGCCTGTCAGGAGGTCGAACATCGCCGCCTGTCCGCTCTTCCGCTCGCGTGAATTAGTTTTAAAAGTATACATTCTATCCTTCGAAATGTCCAGATAAACCGAAGATATTTCGTAAACGCAGACATTGTAGATATCCCTGTAGACCTTATGGAATGCGAACGCCTCGTAATTACGCTCCGATTCTTTCGTAAGGCCCGCGAATCTCGACAATATCCACCTGTCGATCTCAAGCATCCGGTCATAAGGCACCCTGTCTTTCGCCGGATCGAAATCGTAAAGATTTGACAGGAGATACTTGCAGGTATTCCGTATTTTTCTATACGCGTCCGATAGCCGCATCAGGATCTCTTCCGAAAGCCTCACGTCTTCGCTGTAATCGCTCGACGCGACCCAAAGCCTCAGGATATCGGCGCCGTACTTCTTCATCACTTGAGCCGGTGTGATGACATTGCCGAGCGACTTCGACATCTTTTTGCCGGCGCCGTCAACGACGAATCCGTGCGTCAGGACAAATTTATAAGGGGCTGTCTTATCGATAGCCATCGCGGTTATCAGGGCCGATTGGAACCATCCCCTGTGCTGATCCGAGCCTTCGAGGTAAAGTTCGCACGGATAATCCAGGTCCTTATTCTTCTTCAAGACGGCCTGATGGCTTATACCTGAGTCAAACCAGACATCTACTATATCGGTCTCTTTTCTGAAATTTTCATTCTTACATTTCGGGCATCGCGTCCCTGCGGGAAGAAGCTCGGATTCTTTCTTTGAAAACCATACATCCGCCCCTTCTTTCTCGACAAGAGAGGCGACATGATCTATGACTTTTGGATCCAACAGGACGTCTTTACATCCCCCGCAATAAAAAGCGATGATCGGAACCCCCCAGTACCTCTGGCGCGAGAGGCACCAATCAGGCCTGTTCTCGACCATAGAGGAGATCCTCGCCTGTCCGGCCTCCGGTATCCATCTTATCTTTGACGCGATTGCGCCCAGCATCTCCCGCCTCAGATTCTTGTGGTCGATCTTCAGAAAATATTGCTCTGTCGCCCGGAATATAATCGGCTTCTTGCAGCGCCAGCAGTGCGGATAGGAGTGCGCGAGCTCTTCCTCGTGGATCAGCTTTCCGAGGTTCTTCAGCCTTTCCAGGATCGGCCTATTTGCTTTATACACTTCCATGCCGCTGAATTCCCCGGCAGTATCGTCAAATTTCCCTCTTGGATCTACCGGCATTATCGTTGGGAGATTGTACCTTTTCCCGGTCATGTAGTCTTCCTGGCCGTGGCCCGGGGCCGTGTGAACGCATCCCGTCCCGTCTTCCATGGAAACATATTCGGCGAGGACTACTTTCGAAATTCTATCAATGAACGGGTGGCGCGCCTCAAGGCCTTCGAGCTCTCTTCCTTTGAATATTTTTGTCGTTTCATAAGCTTTTATCCCGAATTTTTCCATGACTGCCTCGAGACGCGCCTTCGCCAGTATATATTTTTCCCCACGCCCTTCAACGGCCACCAACGCGTAATCCGATTCCGGGTGTACGGCAATAGCGGCATTTGCGAGCAATGTCCATGGTGTTGTGGTCCAGATTATAAAATTAGTATTGGGTATTGGATATCGGGTATTGGGCTTATTGCCGGATAATTCAAATTTTACGTAGATCGATGGCGAGATTTTATCCTCGTACTCGACCTCCGCCTCGGCGAGCGCCGTTTCGCAGGCAGCGCACCAGTTCACCGGTTTTAAATCTTTATAGATATAGCCTTTTTCAACCAGTTTTCCGAATGACCTGATGATCTCAGCTTCGTAACTTGTCGCCAGCGTCAGGTAGGGCCTGTCCCAATCGCCCATTATCCCGAGGCGCTTGAACTCCTCTTTCTGGATATCGACGTATTTCATCGCGTAGTCGTACGCCTTCTTCCTGAACTTCACCTGGTCGATGTCGTACTTTGTGATCTTCAATTCTTTAAATAGCTGGTGCTCGACGGGAAGGCCGTGGCAGTCCCAACCCGGGACGTAGGGCGAATCGCACCCCCTCATCGTCTTATATTTCACGACTATGTCCTTCAGGATCTTATTCAGGGCATGGCCCATGTGGATAGAGCCGTTTGCGTAAGGAGGGCCGTCATGCAGAATAAACTTCTTCTTACCCTTCATAGCTTTGCGTATCTTCGCGTACAGGCCCGAATCCTGCCATGTCTTCAGCATCTCGGGCTCCCGGTTCGGCAGGTCCGCCTTCATCGGAAAATCCGTCCTCGGCAGATTGAGAGTTGACTTATAATCCATGATTATCCTAACTTTTATACTTCCCAATTATCAGCTCCAGCCTTCTCTTCGTATCGGCCGGAATGAGCTTCGCCTGCGTTACTATCGCGTCTTTCAGCGCCGAACCGCAGCCGCAGGTTCTGGAGCCTGACAGTTTCGGGAGGACGGCCTTCAATATATTCTTTGAGACATCTACGTTCTTCAAAAGATTCTGTATAATCATCTCCAGCGAGACAGTCTCGCAAACAGTATCCATCCTCCAGCAGTCATAATCGGTGATGCACGCCAATGTCGCGTAACAGATCTCGGCTTCCCTGGCGAGTTTCGCCTCAGCAAGATTTGTCATGCCTATGATATCCATGCCCCATGACCTGTACAGGTTCGACTCCGCCTTCGTTGAAAATTGCGGCCCTTCCATATTAACGTAAACGCCGCCAAGGTGCATACTGGCGCCGACCTTACATCCGGCTTCATAGAGCGCCTTTGACAGGTGCGGGCAGACCGGTTCGGCAAATTGTATATGGGCGACTATCCCGCCGCCAAAAAAGGTCATGCGCCTTCCGTAATTTGTCCTATCCAGAAACTGGTCCGGTATCACGATGTCCAGAGGCTTCAGCTCTTCCTTCAGGCTGCCGCAGGCCGAGACCGATATGATGCGCTCAACGCCGAGTTTCTTCATGCCGTAAATATTCGCGCGGTAATTTATCTCGCCCGGCAGGACTTTGTGCCCGATACCATGCCTTGCCAGAAATGCCACCTCCATGCCTTCCAGTTCGCCGCATACGAATTTATCGGACGGATCTCCAAACGGCGTCTTAACCTTAACGCTTTTAATATTCTTTATACCTTCTATATTATAAAAACCGCTTCCGCCGATTATCCCTATCTTTCCAGCCATAATTTTATCCCATCCTCAAAGCGATGCCATAAAGAGTTCTTATCAGAAATAATTTCAGAAACCATATGAATAGCAGCGCGAATATAGGCGAGATATCCAGCCCTATCCTATACGCCGGCATAAGCCTTCTGAACGGCGCAAGAAGAGGTTCCGTAGTCTTATATAAGAACTGGACTATCGGATTGTACGGGTCCGGATTCACCCAGCTTATGAGCGCCCTCGTGATTATAAGCCAGTTTGCTATCGTAAGGATGTAGTCCAAAATCGTTGTTGCCGCTAGCAGGAAATTACCGAATACGAACATATCTTAACCTCCCGTAAGTTCTTTCGAGCGTTTATGCGCCGCCTGGACGGCGTCATGGATTATGGATTTGACTATCTTCTTCTCAAACACCTTTAAAGCGGCCTCGGTAGTCCCTCCTTTTGACGTTACCCTTTTACGCAATTCCCGCGGCTCCTCTTTGAGCGCTTCCAACAGCTTAGCGCTGCCGACAGCCGTTTTTAGCACAAGCTTCTTCGCGGTCTTCTCGTCGAGTCCGAGCTTCTCGGCCGCTTCTATCAGCGCCTCGATAAGATAGAAGAAGTAAGCCGGCCCGCTCCCGCTTATCGCGGTAACCGCGTCGATGTGCTTTTCATCTACCTCGACCACATCTCCGATAGCTGAAAAAATCTCCTTCGCGAGCTTTATGTCGTCCCGGGTTGCCGCGCTGCCCGGCGCTACGCATGATATCCCTTCGCCTATTATGGCAGGCATGTTGGGCATTACACGAACAACCGGAATATCCTTTCCGACAATAGATTCAATATATTTCGTGGTAATACCCGCCGCGATCGATACCAACAGCTTCTTCTTCGATACGCCGCAGCATATTTCATTTTTCAGGATATTATCAAAATCTTTAGGTTTTACGGCAAGTATAATGACATCCGAATATTTCACTATAGCATTATTGTCGATCTCTACTATGATCTTATATTTATTCCGGATATAGTCGCGCCTTGCGCTGTCAAGCTCACCGGCCATTATAGAGGTGGATTTCTCCGGAATGCCGGACAGGCGGCTCAGGATGGCCTCGCCCATATTACCGCAGCCGATTATTCCTATTTTTTTGTCGATCATATCCTGTCCCCGAATATCGCCCTGCCGATTCTCACCATCGTCGAGCCTTCTTCTATGGCAATCTCGAAGTCACCGGTCATTCCCATAGAGAGTACTGCGTACCGCGTATTGCGTATTGCGTTAATCCTGCCTAACAGCTCTTTTAATTTTCGGAAAAACGGCCTCGCCTGTTCGGGATCATCGACTTCCGGCGCGATGGTCATCAAACCCTTTATATTAATATTGTGGTATAGAACGACTTCCTTTAACAAGTCAAAGATATCGTCCGGAGACACGCCGAACTTGGTCGTCTCGCCCGATGTATTTACCTGGATCAATATGTCCTGGACCTTATTAATTTTTTCGGCTTCTTTGTCGATCTGGCTTGCGAGCTTTACGCTGTCTACCGAATGAATAAGCGAGGCTATTTTAACGGCATCGCGGACTTTATTAGTTTGAAGGTGCCCTACGAGATGCCAGACTGCCTTATCACCTAAAACCTTGTGCTTCGCGGCCAGCTCCTGGACCCTGTTTTCACCCAGGTCCCGCGCGCCTGATCCCAAAACCCCGCCGGCCTGATCAGCCGACGCTTCTTTAGTAACGCATATTAGCGTAACGTCTTCCGGATTACGCCCTGATTTTTCGCAACGCCTTGCTATTCTTTGCGTTACGGATTTAAGGTTCTCGGCAATCATTCGAGTGGCTAAAATAGCATATAAATCGGTTAAAGTCAATTTTTTTTACCCAAGGTGCCTGGCACCTCTTTTGTTACCAATACAACCTGCGAGGTTTGACGGCAGCTATCTACCTGTTAACCTCGCAGGTTGTATTGTTCTTTCGGACCCGGAAAATTTCAGAAGTAATTATTGAAGATATCCGTGACTGCGGCGGAAAGGCGGCCGATCAGGTTCTCCTCTTCGCGCGTTTTCTTGAAGCATTTCTCCCGGGCATACCTGGCAAGGCCGATCGCGGTGGAGAGCCTCACGCTGTCGAGGCCCGAAACCTCGCCTCTCACTTCTTTGGCGACGCCCATCCTGACCGGATAGGCCAGTTTCTCCTCCAGGAATTCCACTATACCGTCGTTGAACGAAATTCCCCCTGTTATAGTAATGGCCCTTATCTTTTTACCGGATGCCGAAAGATTTTCCAGCTTCGACTTTACGCGGGCGATTATATCGGAAAATTCCGGGCTGTCTTTGAATCCGCCTTTAATATCTTCTCCTCCGATCAAAATTACCTCCAGGTCCGCGAGCGTTCCATCGGCAAAAACCGAGGCCTCGGTCAAAGACGCGCCCATATCCAGAAGGAGCGCGCCTTCTTCGCGCTCCTCTCCCGTCAACAGGCTCGAACCGTCCGCTATTCCGGTAAAGACGATCTCTTTTATGTCATAACCGGCATTGTTGACACACTTATAAATGTTCTGTATATGATTGGCGTTGGCGGTTATGATATAGGCCTCGCAGGCAAGCCTTGACGCGTAAAGGCCCAGCGGATTTTTTATCGGCGGCTCGTCATCTACGGAAAATCTCTGGACTATTTTGTGGACTATCTCTCTGTCAAAAGAAAGGCGTATGGTGCCGGCCGCGTTGACGCATCTGGCCATGTCAGGCCCCGTGATCTCGCGGCCTCTGGAGGACAGGGGTATCATGCCCCTGGAGACGCCGCCTTTTATCGATTCTCCGCTTATGTTTACGTAAATATCGCCCGGCTTTCGCGGGATCTTAGCGCAGATTTTATTCATAACGCCGGATACTGACTTCACGGCTTCGGAAAGGGAGACGACAGCGCCCCGCGATATTCCCCTCGAGCCTTGAGAGGATTGCGCTAAGACGTCCAAAGCGCCGCCCGAGCCGATGAGCGCGGCGACAGCCGAAATCCTCGAGGAACCGATATCCAGACCCGTAACTATGGCCTCTTTTTTCACCCCGCACCTTCTTAATTTTATACTATTAACAAAACATTATTCTTTTTTGAACTCGCCGTCCTCTTATTTAAAAAATTCACATAATATAATACATGATTTGAGAAGGTGCGGGGTCATTTCGGCCCTATCACCGCGTCTTCGAAACGCACGTCGATGTAATCAATCCTATCCAATACCATCCGCGGATCTTTGATCGTCTTTTCGAGAACCCTGAGCCTGTCCAAAAAATGCTCGGATCCGATCCTAACTTCGATGCCGTTTGCCAGGGTAAACGACAGATTTTGGGGGTCCTGCGCGCTGATCCCCGCGACTCCGTATTTCGTAAAAAGCCCGGCTCTTTTTATCTCTTTTAATAACTCAAGGGCTATCTTCAGATTGCCGGATGTAAATTTTCTACCAATCCTCTCCCCCTGCCGCGTGCTGACCCCCTCAATGACAGGAAGGCTCTTTAATGAACCCGTGTACATCCCCGAAAGAATACAGCCCTCGTCATCTATTACGTATGCCCTTTCGCCTTTCAGGAACGCGGCCGGGTGCCTGCACCTCAAGCTTACGTCGATCTTATCCGGAAGCACTATATACGCCTTTATCTCTTTCGCGTCCGGTATTGCATCTTTGAAAAACCTGACGACACTATTAAGATTGACGGTGAATATGTTTCTTCCTTTATAGAGGTTTAAAAGCTGATCATAGTTTATCGAAGGCATAATCCCCGTTTCGGAGGCTAAAGGCCTTGCCTCTATCGTCCTCAACCTGAAATAATCCGACCTGGCAAGAAAGGCCCTGGCAAGCATAAATATCACAAGAACAGATATGATCAGGACCGCGAGGCCCGCGGATTTCTCCAGTACCGTTGTCTTCAATCCGGAAAGTACCGATGGTTTTGATTTTTTAAATTTCTTACGCCGCTTCATTTCGTAATTCCTTTCGCCGTTAACGCGTTTTCGATCAACTTAACGCAAAGTTTGCCAAAATTCAATCCCAAGGCCTCGGCGGCCTTGGGAAGAAGGCTGCGCTCGGTCATCCCGGGGATCGTATTGACTTCCAAAACGAATATATTCCCCGAACTATCCATCATCATATCGGCACGCGAAAACGATCTGCACCCTAAAGAGGTATGCGCTAACTTCCCAAGCCGTTTCGCATGATCGGATAATTTATCGCCTATCGGCGCAGGCACCAGGTACTTTGTGTCCGGGGCGGTGTATTTGGCATTATAATCATAGACGCGGCGCTTCGGAACTATCTCTATTACGGGAAGCGGCTCGTCGTCCAGAATCCCTACGGTAAACTCCCTGCCGTCTATGTATTCCTCTAGAATAATCTTTTCACCGTATCGGAAGGCCCTGTCTAAAGCGCCCGCTAAATCTTTATTCTCGCGCACTACGGATAGGCCGATGCTCGAGCCTTCCATCTGGGGCTTGACCACAAGCGGAAACCCCATGGCCTCAGCATCATCTATGCTGAAATTCTCTTTTTCAAAGACCGTATATTTCGGAACCGGTATGCGGTTATTGACAAAAATATTCTTCGACGCGATCTTATCGAGCGCAAGCTTCGATGCTTCGGGCCCGGATCCCGTATATGGAATTCCGCGATCCTCTAAAATCTTCTGTATCGTCCCGTCCTCGCCGAACCTTCCGTGGAGAGCGATGAACGCGGCATCGATCCTGCTCTTTTTTATTATATCACAAACATCCTCATAAACGTCGAGGAAAATCGCGTCGATCCCGTTTTTGATGAGCGCGTTATATACGGCCTCGCCCGATTTCAGGCTGATCTGGCGCTCATTCGACGGCCCTCCGGCCAATACCCCGACTTTCCCGAATTTGGATCCTGTCATATTATCTTGATTTCCAATTCCAACGGTATATCGTAACTTTCCCTTACTTTATTCCTGATAAAATCGATAAGCGCCGCCACATCCCGGCACGTTGAGTTACCTTTGTTGACTATGAAGTTGGCGTGTTTCGCCGATATTTCAGCTCCTCCGATCCTTTTACCTTTAAGGCCCAGCATATCTATCATCTGCCCGCATGTGAACTGGACATTTTCAGGATTCTTAAACACGCAGCCGGCGCTCGGCGCATCCAGCACCTGTTTCTCCTGCTTGATCTTCAGAAACCGCGAACAACTGGCGACAAGATCACGCCTGTCCGCCTTATTTAATTTCAAAGTCGCTTCCAATATTACGCAATGCCGAAGGCCCGAAGACCTGTAGCCAAAGGCTATCTTTTCTTTCCTGAGAGTCTTTATATTCCCGCTATAGTCCATCACTTTTAATGATTCCACAACATCGCCTATATTTTTGAATACCGGATTTGAATAGCCGCCCGCGTTCATATATATCGCGCCGCCCACTGTCCCGGGAATGCCGACAAGGGACTCGATCCCGCCCAGCCCTTTATCGCAAGCCATACGCACGAGGCCGGCGAGGCTGCAGCCCGCGCCCACCCTTACCCTTTGGCCCTTCAGGAAAATGCGTTTAAAATACGGCGAGCCGAGGCGCGCCGCTATCCCTTTAAACCCTTCGTCTTTGGCGAGGATATTGGTGCCGTTACCTATGACAAACAGGGGAATCTTCTTCTTTTTCGCGAAACCGAGAACGGCCTTCAGGTCTTTGTAGTCGCGAGGTTCGATCCAGATTGCCGCCGGCCCGCCTATCCTGAACGAGGTATGGGATCTCAGGTGTTCTTTGGTCATGACCTTTCCGCCGACCGAGGCCTTGAGTTCTTTTATCATAGCCTTATCCGACAAACGCTCCTTCTTCATAGAATCGCATATATCATCACAAACCTTCTTTATATTGCCGGCGCCCAGCATCACGATCATGTCGCCGCGCTTTTTAATCGCCAACACAAAATCCGCTATTCTTTCCTTCTTCACGATCGTGACATCGTTTATGCCGCTGGCTTTTGCCCTGTCATAAATATTTTTGATCGAAACTCCCCTTATCGGCTTTTCGCTCGCCGCGTAGATATCCGTCAATATCAGCTTGTCGACGCCTTTAAAACATCTGCCGAATTCGTCCGCCAAAAATTTAGTCCTCGTATAACGGTGGGGCTGGAATACCGCGACCAGCCTCTTATTCTTCCAATTACGGCAGGCGTCAAGAACCGCCCTTATCTCCGTGGGATGATGGGCGTAATCATCTATGAGCATCACGCCGTTCACATCGGCCCTGAGCTCGAACCTTCTCTTCGCGCCGCTGAAATCCTTTATGGCTTTCAAAATCTGGTCGAATTTCAGGCCGGTATTGAGGCCGACGAGTATCGCGGCCAGCGCGTTAAGCGCGTTATGGGCCCCGGGAATGTTCAATTCAACTCTTCCCAATATTCTTTTTTTGTATACACAGATAAAAGAGGTATTGAAACGGTCCATCTCGATATCTACAGGATATATATCGGCTCCTTTAAAGAAACCAAAGCTTGAAGCATCGCCTTTATAACCTTTTAAAATCTTGCGGCAGTTCGGATCGTCATGGTTATAGAAAACAACGCCTCCGCTCTTCGTATTATCTATGAACGCGCGGTAAGATTTCTTGATGTGATCGAGGTCCTTGAAATGGTCGAGATGTTCCAGGTCGATATTCGTTATTACGGCGTAAAACGGTTTGAGGTGAAGAAATGAACTGTCGCTCTCATCCGCTTCAACAACCGCGTAGGCAAGGCTGCCGAGCTTCGCATTACCCTCAAAATCGTCGACTTCACCGCCTATGATGACCGTCGGGTCAAGGCCCGCCCTTTCCAGCATAACCGAAATAAGCGACGTGGTAGTGGTCTTCCCATGGGTTCCGGCCACTGCTATGCCTTTTTTAGCGTTAAATATCTCGCCCAATATCTCCGCCCTATGGGCGATCCTTATCTTTCTCTTCCGCGCTTCCGTAAGTTCCGGATTTTCTTTGGGGACCGATGATGAATAGACCAGAACCCCTGTATCTTTCGGGAGATTGGAAGGCCTGTGCCCCTCGAATATGGTAGCGCCTATTGACTCCAGGCCCCTGGTCAGGGAATTAGCCGCCAGGTCCGAACCGGATACCCTGTACCCCATATCAAGCATGACGCGCGCGATCCCGCTCATCCCGATACCGCCTATGCCGACGAAGTGTATATTATTTTTCACCTAAACTCATGACCTCTTTCGCCAAATTATTCGACGCCTCCGGAACGGCAAGCCGTCCCGCCGACTCGCCGATATCTTCGAGCCGCGCGCGGTTGTTGATCAGGCTTAATATATTATCTTTAAAAACTTCCCCGGACAAGCCCTTTTCTTCGATTTCTATGGCTGCGTTATTTGCGGAAAATTCACGCGCATTTTCCGATTGATGGCTCATCGCAAAAGGATAAGGCACGAGTATCATGGCCTTCCCGAATGCCGCGATCTCGAATATGGCGGAGGCGCCTGCCCTTGTCACGATGAGATCCGCGGCGCTGTACGCCTCCTCGATCCGGTCTATGAAAGAATAGACCCTGTGGTCCGGTTTACCTATCATGGAATACTCTTTCGTCGCCCACTCGTAATCTTTAATGCCGGTTATGTGAATAACCTGCATCGACGATCTCGCGCCCTCATCGATAAGAGAAATCGCTTCGATAAATTTCTCGTTTAGAACATGCGCGCCCTGGCTTCCGCCGATTACAAGGATGGTGAATTTCGAGGCGAGAAGCCCGAATCTTCTTATCCCGAACAATCTGTCGCCTTTCAGCATCTCCCGCCTTATCGGGTTTCCCGTCAATACAGCCTTTTTTTCGGTACCTTTTTCGAGGTATTTCTTCGTATGCTCAAAGCTCAGGGCCGCTTTATCCGCCAATCTGAAAAGGGCTTTGTTTGCCCTTCCGGGCACAACATTCTGCTCATGAACCAATCTCGGAATGCCGAATATACGGGCTGTCAATATCGCCGGGAAAGATACGTAGCCTCCGAATCCGACGACCACTCCGGGCCTGTATGCGGCGGTTATGAAAAATGTCTTTACGAGATCGAAGAAGAGGCTTGCCAGGAACGGCAGGACGCGCGCCGATGCTCCGTATGGCAGCTTATTCGCCGAGATCAACGAAAACCGGAAGCGCTCTTTCTCGAATATCCTTTTATCCAGCTCCTTACGGCTGCCGAGAAATCTTATCTCTATATCGCGCCTCTCTTCTTTAAGCGTCCTGGCAAGCGCGATCGCCGGAAATATATGCCCTCCGGATCCGCCCGCGGCTATAAGAATCTTTAATCTCTTCGCCCCGCCCTTTCTCATCGGCATGTCTCGCAGGACCTGGTTATATTAAGCAGCAGCCCCACTGCCGCAAGGTGGAATATGAGCCCGCTTCCGCCGTAACTTATGAAAGGAAGAGGCAGCCCCTTGGTGGGGAGCGCGCCGGCCGTCACGCCTATATTAATTATGGCCTCCAAACCTATTAACGAGACTATCCCTAAAGCCATCTGCCTTTCGAACACACCAAGCGCCCTGAACGCAACCTTCATCCCCTGCCATACGAATGCCGTAAAAAGTATCACGATCGACGCCGAGCCGATAAAACCGAGTTCTTCCCCGATTATCGAAAATATGAAATCCGTATGGGACGCCGGCAGGTAGAAGAGCTTTTGCCTCGATTGCCCCAACCCGACGCCGAACGGCCCGCCCGAACCGAGCGCGACAAAAGATTGTATAATCTGGAATCCGGCGCCCTGTTTATCCGCCCACGGGTTCAGGAATGTCAGCATACGCTTCCTCCTGTACGGAACCCTGAATAGAGCCAGATATAAGACCGGCAAACTTGCGAGAATTGCCGCGGCTATGTGATAAATTCTGGCGTTCGCCGTAAACATCATTATAATGGCAATAGCCGAAATAGTTATAGCCGTCCCCAGGTCCGGCTCCAGCAGAATAAGGCCTACAATCACCCCAAGCACCATGACGGCGGGAAGAAAGCCGTGGAGGAAGCTTTTCATGAGCGGCCCTTTCCGGGAAGTAAACTCCGCCATGTATATGATAACGGCTATTTTAGCGAACTCGGAAGGTTGAAAATTAATGGGCCCGGCCTTAAACCATCTTTTCGCCCCGCCGATCTCCCTTCCTATATGAGGGACGAGAACAAAAAGAAGTAAAAAGACGGCTGCTAGAATTATCGGCTTCGAGAGGGCCTTCAGCCTGTTTATATCGATGGTCATCGCCGCGAACATCATCACCAAGCCGATGGTAAGATAGATGATGTGCCTTTTCAGAAAATACAGGCTGTCGCCCATCGACGAGTAGGCGCATATGGAGCTCGCGGAATATATCATCACGATGCCGATCGATATAAGCACGGCCACTATCAGAAATATAGAACTCCGGGTACTCCTCATCCCGTTAGACCTCCAACCCAAACCGATATAACAATTTTAAGAATATATGTCTGATATACAATTTTGTACTGTATAACATCCTGTTTTTATGAGGTCTAACGGGACTCATCTTTTATACCTTGACCCCGCGGGAAGAATCCTTGATCATATCAACGGCCTCCCTGAAGGCATCTCCCCGCTCTTTGTAATCTTTATACATATCGAAACTTGAGCACATCGGCGAAAGAAGTACTATCCAACCCTTCCTTGCCATATCGTGAGCTATCGAAACCGCCTCACCCATATCTTTCGCTTCGAACGTTTCCGCTGCCCCTCGAAGCGCTTTTTTTATAGCATCTTTCGCCTCGCCGATCAGGACGAGCGCTTTAACTTTCTTCTTAACGATATCTAAAACATACGAATAATCGCTGTGCTTATCCTTGCCTCCGGCGATAAGAATAACGGGACGATCGCACGCCTCAAGCGCCCGATAGGTCGAATCGACCGTAGTTCCCTTGGAATCATCGATATATTCGACTCCGTCCATAACAGCCACAGCCTCGACCCTGTGCGGAAGCCCCCCGAATGCCTTTACGGCGCCCCTTATGCGGCCTTCCTCAACACCGGCAAGAGTCCCGACAAGGGCTGACGCCAAAACATTCTCTATGTTATGCGCGCCCTTAAGGCCTATGTCGCCTATGGGCATGATCTCGCTTGCCGCGCCGCCGGAAACGCAATAAATACTTCCGTCTTTGACGTATGCGCCGTCCGTTCGTTTGAGCCTGCTGTAAAAAAGGGTTTTCGAGGCCGCCTCGTCTTTCAGGGGCCGCAGGTTCTCGGCGTCGTAATTCAATATCAAGATATCGCGCTCGTCCTGATTGGAAAAAATTTTCAACTTTTCGTTAAAATATTCTTCGAAATTATCGTATCTATCCATATGGTCATCGGTTATATTCAATACAAGCGCGATATACGGCTTGAACGATCTTATCGTCTCAAGCTGAAAGGAGCTCGTCTCTAAAACCACCCACGTATCGTTTTTTATTCCCGGTATTTCTCCGCAGAGGGAATTTCCTATATTTCCGCAGACGACGGCGTCGAGGCCGCCGGCTTTCAGGATTTCTCCAACGAGTGTCGTGACGGTAGACTTACCGTTAGTTCCCGTTATGGCGATGATCCTGCCCTTGCAAAACCTGTAACCGAGCTCCGTCTCGCCTATTACCGGTATCCGGAACTCTTTCGCCCATACAAAAGCCCTGGAGCGAGGTTCTATGCCGGGGCTGACTACGACAAGAGAGCTATTTTTTATAAATCCTTCTGTATGCTTACCCGTTTCGACCTCGATGCCCAAATCCTGCAGTACTTTAGCGTTATTCCTCACCGCGGGAGTATCGCTTGAATCGGTTGCCTTGACTATAGCGCCGAGATCGCGCAGCAGCCTAGCGGCATTGAAGCCGCTGTTTCCCAAACCTGCTACCGCAACAGTTTTACCGCGTAAATCCATAAGCATATCACTTTTTTTACTGCAATTTCAGCGTCGACAAGCTCAATAGCGCCAGCACGATCGCTATTATCCAGAACCTTATCGTTATTTTCGATTCCGCCCAACCCAGCAGCTGGAAATGGTGATGTATCGGAGCCATGAGAAACAGCCTCTTTTTCGCCGCCTTAAACCATATCACCTGCATTACCACGGAAAGCGCTTCGATCACAAATATGCCGCCTACGATGAATAACAGCAGTTCCTTCTTTATAAATACCGCCACAACTCCTATCGCGCCGCCCAGCGCAAGCGACCCCGTATCCCCCATGAATATATTCGCCGGATATGAGTTGAACCACAAAAATCCGAGCCCCGCGCCGACCATCGAGGCGCAGAATACCGATAGCTCACCCGAGCCGGGAAGATAGAATATGTTCAGGTAATTGCTCATTTTGAAGTTGCCGGCGGTATAACTTAATATCGAATACGTTATGGCGGCTATTATCGTGCATCCTATGGCAAGCCCATCCAGGCCGTCTGTGAGGTTCACGGCGTTGCTCGCGCTCGTTATAACCAATATCACGAACAGGATATAAAAAGCCCCAAAGTTCAGGGCAAAATGTTTTATAAAAGGCACGGATAACGCGGTAGGAATCGGCGTCAGGAACATAATATAAAGCGCGATGAATATTCCCAGGCCGGCCTGGCTGGCGAGCTTCATCTTCGCGGTAAGCCCGAGATTTCTCTTCTTTACGATCTTTATGTAATCATCCGTAAATCCGACTAAGCCCAGCCACAGGAACGACGCCAGCGTAAGCAGTATATACTGATTCCCGATATCCGCCCAAAGCAAAGTAGATAAGGCTATAGCCAATATTATCAGGACGCCGCCCATCGTGGGCGTCCCCTGTTTGTGTTTGTGCAGATCGTAAAGGCTCTCGACGTGTTCTCTTCTTATATTCTGGCCGAAGTTCAACATTTTAAGCCAATTTATTATGAAAGGCCCGAATACGAGACAGATTAAAAATGCGGTGAGGCTCGCCATCGCCGCGCGGAAAGTTATGTATTTGAATACGTTGAACCCGAACCAGAAATCTCTCAGGGGGTAAAACAGATAATATAACATTTTTACTCCAGCTTCCTTAACACTTCTTCCATCTTCATGCCGCGCGAGCCCTTCAAAAGAACCGCGTCTCCGGGCCGGACCATCTTCCTCAATATATCCGCGATCTCGTCATGGCTCGAACAGTGCCAGAGACTGTCGCGCCTCATACCGGACCGCATCGCCTCTTGCGATGTATGCCGCGACAACGCGCCGAAAGTCAATAATCCGCTCGCGCCGGCCTTCGCTATCCGTTCGCCGATAAGCTTATGAAACCGCACGCTATGCCTGCCCAGCTCCAGCATATCGGCGCTCACCACCCATTTCGCTTTTGCCGGATAATATTTCAGCGCTTCAAGCGCCGAGTCCATCGACAGCGGATTCGAATTGTATGAATCGTTTATTACGTCAAAGCCTTTTATCTTATTGATATCCAGCCGCATCTTTGCCGGGGCGAAATCAAAAAGGGCCTCTCTTGCCAGTTTGTAGCTTATTCCGAAACGGCCTGCCAGGGCGATCGCGGCCAGGGCGTTATAAATGTTATGCATGCCGCATAAATTAAGTTCGTAGACCATCTTATTGTTTACGACGAAGACAAGGTTATCTTTTTTCGGTTTAAGCGCCTTTGCGTAAAAATCGTTTGAAGTTTTAAAGCCATATCTCAATATGTCGATCCCTTCGTTTTTTATCTTTGAGAGGTATTTATCATCTCCGTTTATGACTGCCGATCCGGTCTTTTTATCCAGGAATTCCAGGACATCTTTCTTCTCTTCATAGACGCCCTCCAGATCGCTCAAAAACTCAAGATGCGACGGCCCGATATTGGTAATAACGGCTATGGTAGGCCTCGCGATACCGGCCAATAATCTTATCTCGCCTTTGTGATTTGTGCCAAGCTCCAGGACGCATATCTCATGGTTTGGCTTAAGCTTAAGCAGCGCGGCAGGAAGGCCTATGTGGTTATTTTCGGTCCCCGTGTTCTTCAGGACATTAAATTTTTTCGACAATACGGCGGCTATCATCTCTTTTGCGGTCGTCTTTCCGTTTGTTCCGGTTACCGCGATTACCGGAATCTTAAATTTTCCGCGATGACAGGCGGCGATATCCCGCATCGCCTTCGCGGTGTCCTTAACTCTTATGATAGTCTTTCCGAAAACCGAAAACCGCAAACCGCAAACCGAGACAATTGCCCCTGTTGCCCCCTTTCTGAAGACGTCTTCGACAAATTCGTTCCCGTCAAAATTGGGCCCTTTTAACGCGATAAAAAAATCGCCCTTTTTGATGGTCCTCGAATCGGTCGATATCTTCGAGAGGTCAATATCGGTATTAAGGCCGCCCGACAACAACTCCCCTTGCGTAATCCTTACTATCTCTTTTACTGTCACCCCGCACCTTCCTCTACGGCCCCCGCCTTTAATAATGCGCGGGGCCCATACCCCTTCTTTCGCAATATATCCAAGGCCGCCTCGCGGTCATTGAACGGCATGACCTTATCCCCTATTATCTGATAATTCTCGTGGCCCTTGCCGGCAATAACGACTATGTCGCCTTTTGACGCGGTTGCAAGCGCCTTGGCTATCGCATCGCGCCTATCCGGAATTATGCCGTAATTTGAGAAGGACCATTTAACCCCTCGCTCGATCTCGCTTATGATCTCGAGCGGATCCTCGAATCTCGGGTTATCGGACGTTATTATTACGTGATCGGAAAATCTGCAGGCGGCCTTGCCCATAAGCGGCCTTTTCGTTTTATCCCTGTTTCCGCCGCACCCGAATACGGTTATTATCTTATTTCCGGCGATGCCTTTCAACAGACTCAATATTTTATTCAGGGCGTCTTCCGTATGGGCGTAGTCCACGAAGATTTTGTAAGGCTGGCCCGCATCGAGCGGCTCCAATCTTCCGGGGACGCTTTTCGTCGTCTCGACACCGTTCTTTATCACATCGAGATCTATATTTAATATAAAAGCGGCCGCAACCGCGGCGAGAATGTTGGAAACGTTATGCATACCGATGAGTTTCGTATTTATTTCGATCGGCCCTTCCGGCGTTGTGATCACAAACCCGGTTCCATCAAGCGTTAGCCTGATATCCCGGGCCATTATCAGGGCATCTTCTTTTATGCCGTAACTTATGATTTTTCTTTTAATAGAGGCTCTTAGAGACGCGATCTTCATGTCATCTTTATTAAGTATGGCAAACCCGTCCTCTTTTAACCTCTCGAATATTTTTGTCTTCGCCTTGAGATACTCACCAGGAGTCTTGTGATAGTCGAGGTGCTCGTTTGTTATATTCGTAAATATGGCGGCATCGAACGATACGCCATCCACCCTGTGCTGATCTAAAGAGTGGCTCGAAACTTCCATCACCGCGTATTCGAGCCCATCCTGAACCATATCCCGGAATATAGACTCAAGCTCGATCGGGCCCGGGGTCGTGTTCTTTGCCGGCGTAACCTTCTCCTTCAGCCTGTAGTTGATCGTGCCTATAACGCCCGCGCCGGAGCCTTTGGCCTTCAAAATATTTTCTATTATATAGGTGACCGTCGTCTTGCCGTTCGTGCCGGTTACGCCTATAATTTTCAATGATCTTTCCGGATGGCCGTAAAAATTGGCCGCTATCGCCGGAAGGGCGGTTCTCGTCTCTTTTACTATTATTTTTGTTATCGAACGGCCCGCTTCGAAATCTTTTTCCGCAAGTATAACGCGGGCTCCTTTAGCGGCCGCGTCAGATATATAACTGTAACCGTCTTCGGCGTATCCCCTGAACGCAACGAACATGTCGCCGGCCTGGACGGCCCTGGAATCACAGGCAAGACCGGATACTTCGATGTTTGAAATATCGCCGTCTGCTCTAAAATCAATCCCGTCTAAAATCGCATCCAGTTTCATCCGTCAATAGGCCCCTTTTGCATTGATATATTTAAGCGATTCGTCCACGACATTCTTAAATACAGGAGCGGCCACATCGCCGCCGTAATATACCGGATGCGGCTCATCGACGCACACCACCACGGAGAGAACAGGCTTTTCTACGGGAGCGAATCCTATAAACGAGGCGATGAACCTGTCGTGCGAATAAACGCCTCCGGGCTCTACCTTCTGCGCTGTCCCGGTCTTCCCTCCCACATTGTACTCTTCCACCCCGGCCTTCTTTCCGGTCCCTGTCTGAACCACGCCCATCAGCAGCCTTCTCATCTTCAGGGCCGTTTGCGGCGAAATGACCTTCCTCGTCACCACCGGCGGAAATTCCTTTATGACGCGGCCATCCGCGTCCAATATCTCCTTGACGATCCTGGGCCTGACCGAAAAACCGTTGTCGGCAATCACCGATATCGCGCATGCAAGCTGGATGGCCGTAGTCGTCACCTCCTGGCCCATCGGTATGGCGCGCATACTTAAACCCGACCACCTGGATACCGGCCTGTTGATACCGACGACTTCGCCCGGAAGGCCTATCCCTGTTTTAGCAAGGAAGCCGAACAATTTTATATACTTGTACATCTTCTCGGCGCCCAGGAGGCCGGCGGCCTTGACCGTGCCGATGTTGGATGACTTTTCGATGATCTCCTTAAATGTAAGGATACCATGAGGCGTGTGGTCATGCAATATCCTTTTACCTATATGCCACTGGCCGTTCTCGCAAAATATTTTGTCGGTAAGTTTTATGGCGTTTTCCTCCAAAAGAGCCGAGGCGGTGACTATCTTAAAGACGCTTCCCGGTTCAAAGAAATCGTTTATCGCCCGGTTTCTTATGGATTCAACCGGCCGCCTGTTGAAATTATTCAGGTCATAGTTCGGAAGGTTCGCGAGGGCGAGCACATCCCCGGTCCTCGGATCCATAACGATAATCGAGGCGCCCCTGGCGTTGTATTTCTCATACATTTTCAGCAGTTCTCTCTCGGCTATGTTCTGTATGACCTCGTCTATCGTCAGCACCAGGTTAAATCCGTTCTTCGGCGGGATGAATTCGTACTGATAGGACTCCAGAAGTTTCTTCTTCGCGTCGCGCGTAGATACGAGCCAGCCTGGCTCGCCTTTTAAATATTTATCGTAAGCGAGCTCAAGCCCCTCGAGCCCGACATTGTCTATGTCGACCGTGCCCAGCAGATGGCAGGCGAGGCTCTTATCCGGATAGACCCTCTTGGATTCCTTTATAACTTCTATCCCCCGGATCTTCAGTTTCTTGATTTGATCTGATTCCTGAGGCGCCGCCTTTCTCTTTATCCAGACGAAAGCCTTATCTTTGGATAGCCGTTCAAAGATAAAAGCCTCATCCATCTTAAGAATAGAGGAAAGAACGGCTGAAACGCGTTTTTTATCCTTGATCTCGCGCGCGTTTGCGAATACGGAATCGGTGTTAATATTCACGGCAAGAATCCGCATGTTTCTGTCAAACACGGTGCCGCGGAGAGGCGGAATTTCTACGGAAACGGTATGCTGTTCATCGGCGAGGTTGCGGTAAAAAGAGTGCCTTAAAACCTGGATGTAGAAAAGTTGCGCAAGGAGAATGGAAAGGGCGAGTAGAAAAAAAAGAAAAACGGCAATCTGCCGCGTACGAAAGGTTCCGCTATGCACGAATTTAAGAAGTCCTTAAAGCCAAACTTGGGTAGTCCCCGTTAGAAATTATTATTTCTAACGGGGTGGGTCTATCTTTCCCTGGCCTGGGCCTCTGCCCTCGGGCTAAGGAATTCTATTATCCCGAATAAGTTAAATTTTCTTTCAAGGCCGCTCGAACGTATCCGCTCATCATTTCTTGGGTTATGCCTTAATCCGGCGATCTTTACGACATTGGCTCTCATGGGAAAAGCTATGTCGACGTTCCCGGAAAGAAGAGCCTGCTCTAACCTGTAAGGCGCCTCCAGATTGTTAATATTATAACCCAGCCTCTCCCTGCGGTCAAGCATATCCTTTACCTTCTTCTCTTTGTGTTCTATGGAATAGCTCAGTTTCACCAGCTCTACCTGTTGGTGCACATATATCAATGCAACCATAGTAACTACCGATATCAATGTTAAAGATTTCAAAAGTTTCATCTAATCCTATATCCTTTCAGCCACCCGTAGCCGCCCGCTCCGCGAACGAGGATTATTGAGCGTCTCTTCGTCCTTGGGCCTTATCGGCTTCTTTGTTACGATTCTTACTATACCCAAATCGGAATAACCTCTGAACAGGTTCTTCGCTATGCGGTCTTCAAGAGAATGAAACGAGATCACCGCGATCCTGCCGCCGATATTGAGCCACGAAACCGCTTTTTTTAACCCTTCCTCCAGAGCGCTTAATTCATCGTTGACGGCGATCCTTATCGCCTGAAATGTCCTTGTAGCCGAATCGATCCGGCCGCTCTTATATTTAAAGCCTATTGCTTTATGGACAATATCGGCAAGTTCTTTCGTCGTCTCTATCGGCTTGACTCTCCGGCTTCGGGCGATAAACCTGGCAATTTTTGCGGAAAACCTTTCCTCTCCGAATTTATATATAATATCGGCAATATCTTTTTCCTTGTATCTGTTGACGACATCGTACGCGCTTAGCTTTTGGGCGGGATTCATTCTCATGTCGAGAGGCGCCTCGATCTTCAGGCTGAAGCCTCTTGACTTATCGTCCAGCTGGAATGAGGAAACCCCTGCATCGAACAGGGCCGCGTCCAGGCTTTTTACAAACTCATTAGAAAGAACTCTGTCCAGATTTCTGAAATTATCGTTTATCAGCTTGAAATTTTTAAAGTCTTTGAGGGTTTCTTCCGCCATCCGCGCGGCTATGGGATCCCGGTCCAACCCTATCAACTTGCCGCCCGGAATGATACTTTTAAGGATCTCCCTGGCATGTCCGCCGCCGCCGACAGTGGCATCGAGCACAATATCGCCCGGCTTTAAATTCAAAGAGCCGATTGTTTCTTTAAGCATTACCGGTTGGTGCACAACTACCCCGAAAGATCTATAAGAATTTCTCTAATAAATTAGTCCTGATGGAAAAGAGTTTTCTGCAAATGTAATCATCTATGCCGATATATGAAGGATTACAGCCCACCGCCCGCGCTTTTTTAAGCCTTTCTAAAGACGTGTTTATATCCGCGCCGCACAACCCGGACCTTTTGACAGCTCTTGCATTCCTGGGAATCATAAAAACACCCCCTTCTACCCATCTTCGGTCATCAGCTTCTCGGCTATCTCCTCGAAAGATTCTTTCGAGCCGTTATAATATTCCCCCCACGCATCCTTTGACCAGACCTCGATCCTGTTGGAGACGCCGATTATCATAACGTCTCTTTTAATTCCCGCAAAATCCTTCAGGTACTTCGGAATGAGGATCCTTCCCTGCTTATCGCATTCGATTTCGCTCGCGCCGGAAAAATAAAGCCTGTTGAACTTCCTCGATTCCCTCTTTGTGAACGATACGGATTTGAATTTTGATTCCTGCGACTTCCATTCGTTCTCGGTGAATAGAAACAGGCATTTATCGAGGCCTCTTGTTATGTAGAACTTTTCGATGTCGTATTCTTTAAAGGCTTCCCGAAATTTCGAGGGGATGATGAGCCGCCCCTTCTTATCTATGGTGTGTTCATGCTCCCCATAAAACATTCAGCATATCCTCCATTCTGCTCCACTTTGCACCACTATGTGGTATTAAGTATACATTATGCTCCCCTCTTTGTCAAGTATCTGCAAAATAAAACCGATACAACCTGCGAGGTTAACAGGTAGATAGCTGCCGGCAAACCTCGCAGGTTGTATCGGTGAAGAAAATAAAAGGGTCACACCCATTTATCTATTGTTAGACAACAAATAAATGGGTGTGACCCTTTTATTTTAGCAGATCTGTAAGCCGGGTTCTGTCTTCCCTGTACCGGTCGGCACTGCGTGCCTCCAGTGCAGGGGAGGCGCTCATCTATCTAGCCCCGCCATTACTGGCGGGGTCGAGCGACCTTACCCGTTCCGATACTCATGATGTTGGAGTAGGTGCGAGCAACACCTTGATCGGAACCTATTTGGTCTTACTCCGCGTAGAGATTAGTAGTCTCACCCAGGTTTTGCTTCGCAAAATCTGGCTCGTCTGGAACAGGATTTGGTTGAATATTTGCCCCAAATTACCAAAGGGAAAAAAGTTTGCGCGGCTGACTGTCAGGATTTAATTAAGATGCTGGTTAGGGCGTATGATCCGTGTTTGACTTGCGCTACACACTAAATTACAGATTTACAGATAAAATACAGATATACAGATGGATGCAAAAAATCAAGAAATTATCCATAAGGACTTAAGTTATAAGACAATTGGTATTCTTTATGATGTTTTCAATGAATTGGGCCCCGGTTATCAAGAAAAGTATTATCAGAAAGTTATTGAGGTGGCGTTGAATAAAGTTGGTATTAATTTTAAGAGAGAAATTTATTCTCCTCTAAAATATAAAGATGAAAAAATAGGCAGTTATTTTTTCGATTTTTTGAT
>JAZDOS010000023.1:0-30203 GCA_043798375.1 Candidatus Omnitrophota bacterium
TTAGGGCCTATCGATGCTCAAGTACGAATAGGCCGGACTACGATATCAGCTTATGATTACATGGAGTGGGTTGAGGAGAAATTAAAGGAAGCTGAAGCGAAGGACCGTCTTAATCCTTTTGACGCGACTATGGTCGCTCAAATAAGCCCCGGCGAATTAAAAGGCGTTAATCATGCGCTGAAGTTCGCTGAAGATTTAGTAGGCAAATGGCTTAAACAGTATAAGTTTAAGCACTGGAAGGTAACGGAGACTCAAAAGAAAACTGTTACTGAGGAAATGAAAGCAAACCGCGCAAAGGAGATCGCTCAAAAACTGATTGATCATAGCACATGGCGTTCACATGGGCGGTCAATTAAAATCATGGATTTAGAAAAGCTTGGTTTGAGAATCACAGAAATTGAGAACGATGCGGAACTTAAAGACATTGTCTATCGTATCCAAGTTATATGTCGGTTATTGTTTGCGACTACGAATACGTATAAGATATTTGCTACGGAGAAGGAAAAAATATTCAAATCGGCGGTTCCGGTGCAAGAGATGTCTCGAATTCCCAAGAATTTACAACGACCTGAAGTCGTAGAATTAGCGCAGAAGTGCCAGCAGTGCGGGAAAGTCCATAAGATTTATGCTAAACTTGCCGATAATCCTCAGATTGATAAGGATTTCAAATCTAACGGGGTTGCTCCATTTCCTAAAGATAACAAGCTGGTATGCGACTGTGGGTTTGAAATGGACTTAGGTGGGGTACGCAATGAGATAGAAGTTAAGACGGGATTAAAAGTGCTTGATTCCTGACATGAAATAGGGTAAACTTATGTAGGGTGAGAATATGAAAAAAGATAAGAATTTGAATAGACCTGACGAAAATAGCCTCTTGAGGTTCTTGCAGAAGACAAAAGAGGGCAAATATGCTAAGATCGAACAAAGTTCGCTTTCTTTTGTTCGTTTTCGTGAAAAGAGTGAATTTGTTGAATCTGCCCCGGAAGAATCTTTTTATTATAGCGTCAGCTAAAACTTTAATCTTTTCATCCGATTGTGTCAAATAATAGGGTCGCTATCTGTGGCGATCTTTTTTTATTGCGGTTAAGCTGTCTGGTAAAATAACGGATTAAAAGGCGCTGGCTCGCTGATCATAAGTGTCCGAACTTGGCGAAGCCATCCACCCCAATTTTTGTTTTGACTATTTTCCCATTCCCGCATAAAGTCCAGAATTCGCTTGTTTATGCTAATAATCCGACTATAATATATATATAAAAAAACCGAGAGGTTCCTCCTCGGCTTAACGATGATGAATCCCAAAGTTTGCAAAGCGAAAATTGACATGGCAACTATAAAAGAACTGCTCGTTTATAAAATTCTAAGAGAGATATATCGCTGGTCATACGATTATTTTATATGGCCTTTAATAAATCTTGCCAATAGAATAAAAATCGCGGCTATTGACCATTTTTGGGAGAAAAAATTAGGCATAAAAACGGCTGATAATTCACAAGTTCAAGATGATGCCACTATGTTTAAAGACAGCCTCATGTATGCGCCTACGCCATATCACGTTATTGAATTGATACTTAACCGATTGCAGTTTAGCCGTGACGATGTGTTTATAGACCTTGGCTGCGGCAAGGGAAGGGTACTATTAACTGTTGCTATGAAGAATTTAAAGAAGGTCATAGGCATCGAAGCGCGTAAAGATATGTTTGATATAGCCATCGAGAATTTAAAAAGAAGCAATGTGAAGAATACGCCGGTGGAGATCGTGAACGCGGATGTTGCGACGTTCGATATGAGGGAAGGAACCATCTTTTTCATGTACAATCCTTTCGGGGTCTACACCCATAAATGTGTAATGGAGCACATCAAGAATTCTCTGATAGTGAATCCGAGGCAGGTGCGAATAATCTATTACGGAGGAGGTCCCGATATCCATGACATCGATGGTTACAACGCATGGCTGGTGCACAAGAATAGATTTTTCGACATCTATAATGTAGATATATGGTATTCTAAGTTTGTGGAAGTTCCCCGCCTGTAACAAGCTGGTAAGGGTGGGGGTACGATGTCTCTTCCCATTCCCGCTTTCTAATTAACTTACCGATGGACAAATGGCCGGGGCGGGAGTATAATAAAGCTAAATGAAAATAGTTTTCATAGAGCCTACCGCTTCAGAGGGAAACGTCTACAGCAAGTCGTCCATGCCTCTATTGGGCCCGGTCTACCTCGGGACCATCTTAAAAAAGAGGGGGCATGAGGTCGAGATCTACAACGAAGATATCCAGAAGCCCGATTATTCGAAGCTCGACGCGGATCTCATCGGCATCTCCATCCTGACTTCAACGGCCAGGCGGGGTTATGAGATAGCCGGGCAATTCCCCAAAGAGAAGGTGATTATCGGCGGCGTTCACGCAAGCCTGCTTCCGGATGAGGCTATTCCGTTCTGCAGGCAGGTCGTGGTGGGAGAGGCCGACGATGTCATTGTCGATGTGGTTGAAGGCAGGAGAATCGAGCCTATCGTTTACGGCACGCCGGTTCAGGATCTGGATACTTTGCCCAATCCCGACTTCACATTGATCAAAGGCTTTTGGCCTTCGTTTCTTACCATGCCCATCTCTACGTCAAGAGGATGCCCTTTTGACTGCAGTTTCTGCTCGGTCACAAAGATCTTCGGCCGCAAATACCGTTTCCGCAGCGCGGAAAATATCATCGAAGAGATGAAGTCCAGGCGCACGAGCTCGTTCTTCTTCGTGGACGACAACTTTACAGCCGATCCGAAACGCACAAGAAATCTATTGGAACTTCTGTTAAAGAATAAGATAAATCACTGGAACTGCCAGGTGCGCTGTGATGCCGCCAAAGATAAAGCGCTCTTAAGGCTCATGGCCGATGCGGGATGCAGGGCAGTCTGTGTCGGATTTGAGTCCATAAATCCCGTGACATTAAAGGCCTACCGGAAGAGGCAGACCCTCGATGAGATCGTAAGCGCTATCCGCTCCTTTCACAGAAGAAAGATAAAGATCCACGGCATGTTTATCCTGGGAGGGGAAGATGACGGTAAAAGCGCCATATGGGAGACCTTGAAGTTCACCATAAAACATAAGATCGACACTATACAGATGGCGATACTCACTCCGTTCCCGGGCACAAAAGTCTATGAATCTCTCGACGCCGAGAGGAGGATCTTCACGAAAGACTGGAGCCTTTATGACGGCCAGCATGTTGTATTTAATCCGAAGTTGTTATCGGCAAGAGAGCTGCAGATAAATGCCCTTCAGGCGTATACAAAATTTTATTCTCTGCGCAGGGCATTCGCTTCGCTTATTCAGCTGCATTTCAGAAATGCCATGTTCCGCGTCATAGGCCATTTTACTATCAGGGAATGGATAAAGCATAATTGCAATATGACTTGGCTGGCGCAGCCCAGCCCATGCCGCAGGCAATCCTGAGATATCACGAGAAAATTATCCGGTTCTTCCCCGCAATTTTTAAAACCCTTGATAAGGCGTGCTATTGAGCCTATAATACGAATATAGGAGGCCAAATGATTGAAGTCAGGAACGAAGGCATAATACTCGAGAGTTCACACAATACATTCGATAGTCAGGCGGTCTTAAATCCCGCCTGCGTCGAGATAGACGGTGTAACTCACATGTTTTACAGGGGCGTGAGGCAGGGCGACATGGTTTCTTCGATAGGCTACTGTCAGTTAGCCGCTAACAAGGTCGTAAAGAGGCTCGACCGGCCCGTCCTTTTTCCGGAATATGATTACGAGAAAAAAGGCGTAGAGGACCCCCGGATCGTTTTTTTGGGCGGGATATATTATCTTTTTTATACCGCTTATGACGGTAAAAACGCCGTTTTCGCTTACGCCACAAGCACCGACCTTATCACTTTCGTAAAACACGGGGTAATATCTCCGCGTATTACTTATGCTGAAGCAGGCAAACTCCTTGGCTCGTCAAAGATAAGGGTAAGGGAGAAATATTTTATCTTTGAATCATATATAAGAGACAGGCAGGGCGCTGACATTCTGTTGTGGGAGAAGGATGCCTTTATCTTTCCTAAGAAATTTAACAATAAATTCGCGCTGGTTCACCGTATCCTCCCGGGGATTCAGGTGATTTATTTTGACGATTTTAAAGATCTTACCGATGATTATTGGAGAGAGTATATCGGGAATTTGGGCAGCCGCATTTTGCTCGAACCCAAATACAGGTTTGAAAGCAGGAATATTGGCGGCGGATGCCCTCCCATCGAGACTAATGAGGGATGGCTTTTGATATATCATGGCGTGGAGGACTCGCCTCAAGGCAGAATTTATCATGCGGCGGCCGCATTGCTGGACCTCGACGATCCGGCTAAAGTTATAGGGCGCATTAAGCGGCCCTTGTTTTCTCCGGCCGAGAAATGGGAAAAGCACGGAGATGTCGACAATGTTGTTTTTCCCACGGGAACCGTAGTGAAAGACGGCAGGTTATATATCTATTACGGCGCGGCCGATAAGCTCATAGCGGCTAAATCCGTCGACATGAAGGAGCTTCTGGCAGAACTCAAAAAATGAATGAAAACCTTTAAAATTATTTATTTATCCACTTTTCCCCCCCCAGGGAGTGCGGCATAGCCACCTTTACCGCGGACCTTACGGCCGCGATGGATAATTTGCTTGAACCTGCCGTCGAGTCAAGGGTGGCCGCGGTTAATATTGACGATATATCGCGTTACCACTATTCAAAAAAGGTTATTTTTCAAATAAACCAGTATTCCGAGCAGGAATACGTTAAAACCGCTGAAAATATAAACAAAATGGACGAGGTCAAGCTCGTCAATATTCAGCATGAATTCGGCATCTTCGCGGGCAGATACGGCTCATACATCATTTCTTTCCTGGAGGAGCTTGAGAAACCCTCGGTTGTTACTTTTCACAGCGTCCTGCCTTCGCCTGAAGCCAGGCTTAAAACAGTAGTCCGTTCGATAGCCGAAAAAGCAGGCGGATTGGTGGCGATGACCAATCTCTCAAGAGAGATTCTTATCCGCGAATACGGAATAGCTGAAGAAAAAATTTCGGTGATTCCTCACGGCATCCATTCCATGCCCTATACCTCCAGCGCAAAACCCAAGTCCGCCTTGGGCCTTTCAAAGAAGGTAAGCCTTTTGACATTCGGATTGTTAAGCAGGGGGAAAGGGATCGAACATGTAATAGAGGCGCTGCCCGAAGTCGTTAGCGCCTACCCGGATATTTTGTATATAGTCCTGGGGGTTACTCATCCGAATGTCCTGAAAAAAGAAGGGGAAAAGTACCGTAAATTCCTGATCCAGAAGGTCCACGATCTCGGGCTTTCTCCCTACGTGAATTTTTATAATGAGTATGTTTCCGTGGATAAGCTCCTTCATTTTTTAAGGGCCGCGGATATCTACATCTCAAGTTCTCTCGACCCGAATCAGGCCGTTTCGGGGACATTCTCTTACGCGTTGGGTTCGGGAAGGCCGGTAATTTCCACTCCTTTTGCGCAAGCCAGGGAACTCGTTACCCCGGAGGCGGGGATATTAGTTAATTTTAAGGACCCGGATTCTTACGCCGAAGCCATCATGAGGCTTTTGAAAGATTCTTCTTTGAGAGAGCAGCTTGGAAAGAACGCGTATTTCAGGACCCGCAATATGACATGGGAAAATATCGCCGTTGAGTATTCAAAGTTATTCTCAAAATATTCCGGCGAGATCGCCGAAGTAAGCGAGCGCAAGAAAATTCCCCGCATCAACATTAGTCACCTTTTTCGCCTGACGGACGACTTTGGGATCATACAGTTCGCCAGGCTGTCCCTGCCGGATATCTCATCCGGTTATACGCTCGATGACAACGCGCGCGCCATGATAGCCGCGTGTTTATGTTACGGCGAACTGGGAAGAGCGTTTAAGGCGGTTTATCCCGATAAGCAGAAGAGCGAATTGCTCAAGCTCATAGAGGCATATTTACGCTTCATCGAGTTTGTTTTACGCGAGGATCGCGTGTTTTGTAATTATGTAAGATCCGACAGGTCAATAGATATCGAGCTTAACAAAAAGGACAATCTTGACGACGCTAACGGCCGGGCTCTCTGGGCATTGGCGGCTGTTGCCGCGGCCGATCACCTGCCGGAGAGCGCAAGGAATAAAGCCTTATCTTTATTAAAGAAAAGGATAGAAAGACACGGGATGTTTGAATCCCCGCGGGCAATCGCCTTTTACGTAAAGGGGGTAAGCCTCCTTTTAAAAAAAATGCGGGAGATCGAAGGCGAAGACTTGAAAAAGCTGTTGGCCTCCCGCTGCGACAGGCTGGTGTCGCTTTATCGGGCTGTATCTTCCGGAGAATGGCAGTGGTTTGAAAATTACCTGACTTACTCGAACGCTGTTTTACCGGAGGCTCTTATTCTGGGGCATGAGTATACCGGTAACAGGGAATACCTGGATACAGGCGTTAAGACTCTGGATTTTCTTATAGGCAAGACTTTTATCGACGGGATATATGCGCCGATAGGCCAGGACGGCTGGCATCATAAGGATGGAGAGCGCCGCTATTTTGATCAACAACCGGAGGACGTGTCGGCGATGGTTTGCGCTCTTACTACGGCGTATTCAATAACCGGAAAGGATTCTTATAAAAAACTTATGCATGAAGCCTTTAACTGGTTTTTAGGCGATAACAGCCTGAAACAGGTTGTTTACGACAGGCTTACGGGTGGATGTTATGACGGCATAGGAGAAAGAAATATTAATCTTAATCAGGGGGCTGAATCTATTACGTCGTACCTTTTGGCAAGGCTTGCTATAATAAAAGCGGGATAAGGGTATATGCTTTTCCCGTATATGCTTTCCCCTCTTATTGAATTATTTTTTTTCACATGATATAATTCTGGTAATAGTAAGGAGGCCGCGGTAAACGGGACTCGATACCGTAAAAAAAAACGGCAGCCCGGATCGCCGTCATCCCTTACCCCATAAGGACGATTTACAGCCGGGAGCAAGAGGTAAAAAAATGAGAAGAGTGCTTTTATTCATACTGCCGATCCTTATTGTCGTAACCATAGCGTTTATCGGATTCGGCATCTTTCAGGTAAGGTCCGAAGAGGCGAGGCTTTTGGACGAGCTTATGCGTAAAGCCAGGGCGGTAGCCGAAAGCATGGAACTATCCATGAAACACGCGCTCGTGAGCAACAACATACGCGACGCCGGATGGCTTGTCGAAAAATTCCAGAGGAGGGAAAGGTCCCAGGGGTGCATTATTTATGATAAAGACGCCAGCGTAATAGCCATTACAAACAGGTTTTCAGAGTGGAAGAATAGGCCAAGGCCGTATATAAAAGACGCGATCGCGAATAAAGACGCGCGGGGAGCGATCGAACAATTCAAAGATTACAGCTTTTACAGTTACGTGCTGCCCATAACGGATGACGAAGGAAATGTCGTAGGAGCCGAAGAGGTCTTATATGACACGTCCTATGTTTTTACGCAGATGGCGGAGTTGTGGAAACGGCTGAGCACGATCCTGATAGCCCTTGTCGTATTCATTGTATTAATTTCACTCCTGGTCCAGAGGCAGATATTCACCGCTCCGGTAGAGCAGCTTACCGAATGGTTCAAGCGGTTCCAGAAAGGCGAAATCGATTCCAGCCATCCCATCAAAGAGAAAAGCGAGCTCGGCAAATTGGCCAGCGAAGTGGAACAGGCGGCGCTCAGCCTGAGAGTGGCCCGGAAGGCGGCGAGCGAAGAGGCTACCGAGAGGATACAGAAAGAAGATCTCTGGACCGACGCGAAATTAAAAGATGTGGTGAAGTCGAAGCTGGGTGAAAATGCCCTGTTTGTCGTGTCGAACAGAGAGCCATATATGCATGTTATGAGTGAGGCCACCGGACGCGCCGAATGCGTCAGGCCGGCCAGCGGTGTCGTAACCGCGCTCGATCCTATAATGCGCGCATGCGGCGGGACATGGATCGCTCACGGCAGCGCGAATGCCGACAAGAAATTCGTCAATTCGAAGAGTAAGCTCGGAGTTCCGCCCGGCGACGATCGTTATATACTGAAAAGAGTATGGCTGACAAAGGAAGAGGAGGACGGCTATTACTACGGATTTTCGAACGAAGGCCTGTGGCCGCTGTGCCATATAACTTACACGAGGCCGATGTTCAGGGAGTCGGATTGGAATATCTATAAAAAAGTTAACCGGAAATTCGCCGATAACATACTGGAAGAGCTCCCGGCGAAGAATCCTTTTATCTTTATCCAGGATTACCATTTTACGCTTCTCGCTCAGATGATAAAGGAGAAAAGGCCCGACGCGACCATCGCCCTTTTCTGGCATATACCGTGGCCGAATCCCGAAGTATTTTCGATATGTCCTTATCAGGTAGAGATATTGGACGGCATGCTGGGATGCGATCTGATAGGTTTTCATGTCCAATATCACTGCAATAACTTCATCGATACGGCAAACAGGCTGTTGGAATGCCGTGTCGACACCGAAAAATTCAGTATAGTCCGGGCGTCGAAAGAGACATTGGTCCGGTCGTTTCCAATAAGCGTTGATATCGACATTAACTCAAGCGTTGCCAACGGTGAAAAAGAAGAGATAGCCAGGATCCGTAAGGAATTCGAACTTAACGACAAGATAGTAGCGCTTGGAGTCGATAGGATCGATTACACAAAAGGCCTGGCAGAGCGCATGATGGCGGTAGACCGCTTCCTGGAAAAGTATCCGGGTTATAAAGGGAAATTTGTGTTTATCCAATTAGGCGCCCCGAGCAGGACGCATATAAAAAGGTATCACGACCTCATGGGCGAGCTCGATGAATTGGCGGAGAAGATCAACTGGAAGCACATGAATGAAGACTGGAAGCCTATCATATATCTTAAGCGCCACTTTTCCCCCGAGGAGATAAAGCCTTTCTACAGGATCGCCGATATCTGCATCGTGAGCTCGCTCCACGACGGGATGAACCTTGTCGCCAAAGAGTATATTTCGGCTAAGAATGACCTCGACGGCAGCCTGATATTGAGCTGTTTTACGGGCGCTTCGAGAGAACTGGCCGACGCGATACAGATCAATCCGTATTCGATAGAGGAATTCGCCAATAGCATCAAATTGGCGGCGGACATGCCCCGGCCGGAAAAGGAGAGGCGCATGAAAAATATGCGTAAAATCATTACGGATAATAATATTTACAAATGGGCCGGCAATCTTATTACGGACCTGACTACGATAAAAAAGATATGAAATACCTGTTTTCAGGTTTGGGAAAAATAGAGAAAGACTTAAAAGATAAATTCATATACTTATTTCTTGATTACGACGGGACGCTGGCGCCTATTGCCCGGACACCCGACAGGGCTATTTTGCCTAAGAGAACGAAAGAATTATTGCGGCGGTTGTCGGAAATGCCGGATTGCAAAATAGCCATTGTGAGCGGCAGGACGCTTGGCGATATCTCGCGGCGCGTCGGGTTAAAAAATATCGTGTATGTCGGCAATCACGGTTTCGAAATAAAAGGGCCTAAAATAGATTTTAAAAGCCCTGTGCCGGTACAATACAGAAAGACGCTCGAAGAGATCAGGGCAAAATTAGAAAAAAGCCTTTCTTCGATCGGGGGCGTATTCATAGAGGACAAAGGATTTTCATTAAGCGTGCATTATAGGCTGGCGGATAAAAAAAGAGTGCCGGCGGTAAAGGCCGAATTTTACACCGTCGTGCTTTTATATGAGTTAAAGAATAGCGTCAGGGTCAAGCCGGGAAAGATGGTGCTGGAAGTCAGGCCGCCGATATCCTGGGACAAGGGAAAGGTTGTCCTGCGGCTTTTAGGGCGCCGTTTTCCGATCTATATCGGCGACGATGTGACGGATGAAGACGCCTTCGAATCTTTGAAAAATAAAGGCATAACGATATCTGTGGGTAAACCTAAAAATACAAAAGCGCGGTTTTATTTAAAAGACACCAAAGAAGTGGCGGAATTTTTGGGAATTTTATGGCGGAAAAAGAGATAAAAAAAGCGGCGGAGCCTTTTCGGTTTTATACACGTTTAAATCTTTCCGAACTCACGGGGTTAAAAGCGTCCAACCTGGAAGATTTGCTGGAACGCATAAAAGAAGTGCCGGAATCCAGCATATATCATCACACACACAGGTTTTTACAGCAGCATCAGTATCTGTCGCCCGAGCCGCCGAATGATTTTGCATACTGGGTCACAAGTTCGCTCGGAGAGAAAGAGCTGGGTGAAGACCTGGCCAGCATAGATACGATACAGTTCAATGCCATCAGCGACTTACGCCAGGCTTTTGTCTCGGTTATCGGAGCCTATCTGCAATCCAACCCCGATGCCAGGACAAAATCGACACACGGGGCAAACGCGTTTTATTTTATAAAATCCGTAAGCTTTATCCTTCCCACAGGATATGAAGCCAACGACCTGTCGGAATTTTGCCGTCTGCTCGAAAGCATTTCGATAGACGCGATATATTTCCATATATTTGAAGCGCGGCTCAGGATCGGAAAGAAAACCAACGATTTTTCATATTGGATAGAAGGCTCGCTTGGTAATAAAAAGCTGGCCGATCTGATATCGAGGCTGGATCCTTACACCTATACCCTGGAAGATCTCAGGAAGACGATCATCGAAAAAGTGTTAAAATATATATAATCACGATATGACGAAAATCGAAGAATATATCCCCATAGCAGGGCAGGCGACGATCGATGACCTCCGGCGCATCGGCGATAAGCTGACAGGAAAGGTAGTGCAAAACATCAATTCGACCTCGGTGGGGGGAGGCGTTGCCGAGATCCTTAACCGCATGGTGCCGTTATTGAAGGAACTGGGGGTTGATACGCGGTGGGACGTGATTAAGGGCGGCGCCCGGTTTTTTGAGGTGACAAAGAAATTTCACAACGCGCTTCACGGCAAGGCGGAAGATATAAAGAGCGAGGATTTCGATGTTTTTATGGAGACGAGCAGGGAAAACATCAACGAGATCGACGCGTATGGCGACATAGTTTATGTCCATGACCCGCAGCCGATAGCCCTGGTCGACAAGAAAAAAGACAACAGATGGATCTGGCGCTGCCACATAGATATCTCTAATCCCAATCGCAAGGTTTGGAACTTTCTCAAGAGCTTTGTGGTCAAGTATGACGCGGCGGTATTTTCCGCGCCCGGTTTTTCGCAAGAACTCCCGAACAGGCAATTTCTTATATCGCCATCCATAGATCCTTTGAGCGATAAGAATAAGGATCTGCCGCAGGATGTGATAGACGGGGTTTTAAAGAAATATAATATCAGTAATGATAAGCCGATAGTAACTCAAATTTCCAGGTTTGACAGGCTGAAGGATCCGATAGGCGTCATAAAAGCGTATGAAAGCGTCAAAAAGTACGTTGATTGTCAGCTCATTCTTGCCGGAGGAAGCGCCGGCGATGATCCGGAAGGATTAAAAGTCCTGGAAGAGGTCCGGGAAAAGGCCGGGCACGATACCGACATTCACGTATTATTACTCCCTCAGGATGATATAGAGGTTAACGCCCTCCAGCGCGCCTCTACGGTAATAGTGCAAAAATCCCTTAAAGAGGGTTTCGGGTTGACGGTCGCGGAAGCCCTATGGAAGGCTAAGCCGGTTGTCGCGTCAAACGTCGGAGGCATTCCTCTGCAGATAGCTCATAAGTATTCGGGGCTTCTTTGCCATTCCATCGACGGAGCCGCCTTTTCGATAAAACAACTGCTGAACAGCCCGAAATACGCGAAAAAACTCGGAGAGAACGGCCGGGAGCACATAAAAAATAATTTTCTGATTACGCGCCACATCAGAGATTACATACTCCTGTTCCTTTCGCTGTATTATCAGGAAGATACCATTTATCTGTAACGGAGGAGATTATGCTTGAGCGCATTCCGGCCTTTTTCCAGTATGTAAAAATTACGGACATTGCCGATGTTGGAATTATCGCGGTATTTATTTATCTGATTTTGGTCTGGCTCAAAAAGGCCCGGGCGCGGTTCATATTTATCGGCATGATAATGATGGGCGTCCTGTATATATTGGCGCGCGCGTTCGGGTTTTACCTGACCACAGTGGCTCTTCAGACATTTTTCGCGGTCGCCCTTATCATGATAGCCATAATATTTCAGGACGACCTGCGCCATTTTTTTGAAAGAATAGCCATTTTTGGCGTCGCGCGCAGGCATCGGACCGCAAGGCCTTTCACGCAGAATATCGAAATTCTATCAAGCGCCCTGGCAAATCTATCGCGTAAAAGAATGGGGGCCCTGATCGTCGTGCGGGGGACCGATCCTCTCGATCGGCACCTGGAGGCGGGGGTTGTCCTGGACGCGGTGATAAGCCAGGTCCTTATCGAGAGCATTTTTGACCGGCATGTGCCGAGCCACGACGGCGCCGTAATTATCGATGCCGGCCGCATAACCAAATTGGGGTGCCATCTGCCGCTTTCCACGAATATCATGGAAGTCGGACGGCTGGGCACGCGCCATGCCGCGGCCCTGGGCATAACCGAGCGCGCGGATGCCCTCGCCCTTGTCGTTTCAGAAGAGGGAGGGGGTATCTCGGTAGCGGAAGAGGGCAGGATCAGGCCTCTCGCCGATGTCGCCCAGCTTAATAATAGATTGCAGGATTTTTACCACAAAAAATTTCCGGAAAAAAAGAGCGTGGGTTTAAAGCGTTTTTTGACGGAACATTATCCGGAAAAGATACTCGCCGTTCTGATCGCCTGCGGCCTGTGGGCGGCGTTCGGCCACCGCACAGAGAACGTCCGGCGGGACTTTGTCGTCCCTATCGAATACCGGAACCTCGCCGCAAACAGGATTATTAACGAACCAAAGGCAAAAGAAGTGGCTGTAACATTGAGCGGAACCGAACAGAAATTTAACCTTCTTAAACCAAATGAACTGAAAATATCTCTGGATATGTCCGGGATTAAAGACGGAGAGAACAAGATCACCTTCTCTAATGACCTGGTGCGGAATTCTTCCGGCTTTTCAGTCGTCAATATCGATCCCGGGCGGATTATTTTACATTCATATCGGCTTGTGCCGCTTGTCGTTCCGGTTGAATTGAAGACCGGAGGAAAGCCGCCGTCGGGAGTCGCGGTGCGCGGTATGAAAATCGAACCGGAAGCTGTTTCAATCATGGCCCCGAGCACGATGTCTCGCGATAAAATCAGCGTCAGCACGGAACCCGTAGACCTGGCGTCGATAACAGAAACAACGACAATTACTCCCAAACTTATAGTCACGCCCGATATCCGTTTTCCGCAGGATAAAATCCCCGACTTGAAAGTGATCATTGAAGCCGAAAAGAAAGAAAAGCCGAATGGATAAGCGCGTTAAAGAGTTTAAAAAGATCCGGCAGGCTATACTGAAAGCGCGCAGTATCGCCATTTCCGGCCATATCAATCCGGACGGGAGGGTCAAGGCATCTACTGCGGCGCTATAAATCTTCTGGGTAAGAATATCCCGGTATTCAAAACGGCGAAATCCATACTTGAGATCGACCACCATGAATTCAGAAAACCTTTCGGCGATATGCGATTTATTTATCCTGTCATGGGCCCGGACGGGAGAGGCCCCGGATAAAACACGAGGCCCGGCATAAAGCCGGGCCTCATTGTCATATTACCGCTTACTTTTTACAGCTTCTTTACGTTAGCGGCCTGTTCGCCTTTAGGTCCCTGCGTGATATCGAATTCAACTTCTTCGCCTTCCTTCAAAGACTTAAAACCATCACCCTGGATAACGCTGTGATGAACGAATACATCTTTGCCATTCTCAGGAGTGATGAAGCCGTATCCTTTAGCATCGTTGAACCATTTTACTTTTCCTTTTACCATTGCCTGCTGCCTCCTTCCATTTTGAATTAATAGCAAATAATCCTCATTTGCTATCGCACGGTATTATACCGTTTATTTACGTAATTGGCTACTACTATTTGTAAATAATTTCGAAGATATTAAATGCTTCTATCCGCGGAATTATGGTAAGATATCTTAAGATGAATAAGACCAGTTTGCCTAAAATAGCCATAGTCGGCAGGCCGAATGTCGGTAAGTCGTCCCTTTTTAACAGGATCGCGGGCGCGAGAAAGGCCATAGTGGAATCTTCCTCCGGCACTACGCGCGACAGGCTTCATGCGGAGATCAGGTGGAAGGGAAAGAAATTCACCATTATAGATACGGCCGGATTCGAAGCGGCCGCTTGCGGCGATATGGCCGAACTTGTCTTAAAACAGATCCGCCTCGGGGTGAAAGAGGCGGATATCATATTATTTGTTACGGACGGCATCACCGGTATGATGCCGCAGGACAGGGAACTTTCGTCGATGCTCAGAAAAACCTCGAAGAAGGTGTATCTTGTAGTAAATAAGGTCGATAACGAATCCGATACGGTCAGGGCGATGGAATTTTTTGAACTCGGCCTCGGAGAGCCCTATGCCGTTTCAGCGATGCACGGCAGGGGCATCGAGAAATTGTGCAATGACCTGGCAAAGGGCGTAGAGAAGAGCGATGCTTTTACCGGCGTCAAATCCGTTCATGTCGCTATCGTTGGGCGCCCGAATGTCGGTAAATCCTCATATTTGAATTCGATACTAAACGAGGAAAGGGTCATCGTCCATTCTGTTGCCGGCACCACAAGGGATGCCGTCGATATCGATTTCAGGTATAAAGACAGAGACTACGTACTCATAGATACCGCGGGCATAAGGCATAACGCGAAGATAAGCGCGCCGTCGGACTTCTACGGAAGCGTCCGTTCGAAAGAAGCCGTAAAGCGCTGCGACGTAGCGATAGTCCTTATCGACGGCTTTGAGGGGCTGACGAAAGACAGCATCCGGATAATAGGCCTGTGTCTCGAGGAGGGCAAGGGGCTTGTCATAGCGGTAAATAAATGGGATCTCGTAAAAGGCGTTGAGGCGTCGAAATACATAGACAGGCTGATAATGAATATGAACGCGGTAAGATATCTTCCTGTCGTATTCACATCGTGTAAGACCGGAATGAATATCAAGGCCAGCCTTGATATTATATGGTCGGTATACGGGAGGTCTAAAACTGTCATTGCCCCCGATAAACTTGCGGATATCCTCAAATCATTGAATGACGCCCTCGGGATAAGCGGTAAAAGGATAAAGTTTAAATTCCTGATACAGGAAGGCGTAATGCCGCCCGGATTTATTTTGGGCGTCAAGGATACAAAAGACGTAAGTGAAAATTTAAAGAGATACGTAGAAAACTTCTTCAGGAAGAGTTACGATTTCGAAGGGGTCCCCGTAAGAATACGTTTTAAAAAATAGGCTCTCCGGCCGAACTAACAGCGGAAACGATTGACAATTCCTTCCTTCGTGTTATCATAAATAGAAATAATCTCTATTTATATAAAGACATACTATGGATATGAAGAATGTGAAGCGCTTGGTTTTTTTAATCATCGTTATGTTAGCCGCTTCATGTTTTGTCGTAATGCCGGGCGAGTTAACAGCCTCTGATGCAAAGAGCTTCAGGGCAGTGGCATCGTTTTATCCTATGTACATCATGGCCATCAATGTTTGCAAGGATGTCCCCGGAGTAACCGTAACGAACCTTACCCCGCCGATGTCCGGTTGTTTGCACGATTATTCGATCACGGCAAACGGTATGAAAAAGCTGGTCGGAGCTAATGTGTTTATTGCCAACGGCGCCGGCATGGAGTCATTTTTAAATAAAATCGTAGAACAGTATCCGGCTATTAAAATTGCGACTCTGGCTGACGGCATACCGCTTATCAAAGGAGAAGGCGGCGAAGGCGATAACCCGCATGTATGGGTAAGTATTTCTGACGCCGTACTTCAGGTTAAAAACCTCGGTAAGGCTATAGAGACGTTCGACGCAGAGCACAAAAATCTATATCGTAAAAATACCGATGCTTATGTTGCCAGGCTGGAGGCATTGAGATCCCGCATGCAGTCGGAACTCGCCGGATTTAAAGGTAAAAAGATAATTACGTTTCATGAAGCATTTTCGTATTTTGCCAGGGAGTTCGGATTGGAGATAGCCGCGGTAGTGGAACGGGAACCCGGAAGCGAACCAAGCGCAAAAGAACTGGCCGAGACGGTGGATTTAATCAAAAATAACGGTATAAAGTCGCTATTTAGTGAACCGCAGTATCCGGTAACCGCCGCGGATACTATCTCCAGAGAAACGGGCGCAACCGTTTATATATTGGACCCGGCGGTAACAGGGCCCGATGATCCGGATGCTTATCTTAATATTATGGAAAAGAATCTCATTGTTCTTAAAAAGGCTTTGGCATGACCCGGGCTTGCGTTCATTGCTGTACAAGGATAGAAAATTTAAACGTAAATTTCGGCACCATCTCGATATTGAAAAATATCAATCTTCATGTTGACTGCGGCGAGCTGGTAGCCATAGTGGGCCCTAACGGCGCGGGGAAGACAACGCTATTACGCGCCATGCTCGGAGAGATCCCTTACAGCGGTAACATAGATTATCAAGTTAAGGGGTTGCCGCGTAAAAAGCCCCGCATTGGATATGTCCCCCAGAAGTTAAATTACGATCTTGACTCACCAATCAGCGTGCTGGATCTTATAGCGGCCGCTATTAGCAGGGACCCGATTTGGTTGGGCGTCAAGCCGTCCTTAAGAAAAAAAATCAAATCTTCCTTAACGAGCGTTTCCGCCGAACATCTTTTAGATAAAAGAATAGGGGAGCTATCCGGGGGCGAATTACAAAGGGCTCTTCTTGCTATGGCTATTACGCCTGAACCCAGCTTGCTATTGCTGGATGAGCCGATGTCCGGGGTAGATGCTAAAGGGCTTTCGCTTTTTTACAAGATCGCGAGTTCTTTAAGAAAAGTAAAAGACGTTACCATTTTACTCGTTACCCACGATTTGATAGGTGTGGCGCCTCACGCCGATCGAATGGTGCTTCTTAATAATTCGATTATAGCAAGCGGCAAGCCGCAGGATGTTCTTTCCGATGAGAGATTAATTAAGACACTCGGCCCCAGCCTTTGGAATATTTCAAAATTACCGGAATTAACGACTAAAAATGGGCGATCATGATAGAAATCCTATATAAAATTATCGAGTCTATATTGCCTTTTACCTGGGTAAAATATGAATTTATGAAGAATGCCCTGTTAGCGGTTATTTTAATTACTCCCCTGTTTGCTCTTATAGGAACAATGGTTATTAGTAAACACATGGCTTTCTTCTCGGACGTATTGGGACATTCTGCGCTTACCGGCGTGGCGATAGGAGTTATCTTGGGGTTGCGTAATCCCACTCTTTCAATGGTGGCATTGGGTATGTTATTGGCAGTTACCGTCGTGATTTTCAAAGGAACCACTCAAGCCGCGTCCGATACGGTGCTTGGTGTTTTCTTCGCCATGGTGGTAGCGCTGGGCATAGTTATTTTAAGCCGCGGAGGAGGTTTCGCTAAATATACATCTTATCTTATAGGCGACATACTCGCGGTTTCGCGGAAAGAGATCGTCATATTAGCGGTAATAACAGCGGGTGTTTTACTGTATTGGGTTATCTTTGGGAACAGGATTACTCTGGTGAGCGTCAACTCTTCTTTGGCCGGGAGTCGCGGTGTCAATGTGTTACTGATGGAAATAAGCTTTGCCGTTCTCGTGGCGGTTATAGTTGCGCTATCAATACGTCTGGTAGGTATTTTAATAATCAATTCTTTACTGATATTACCCGCCGCCGCGGCCCGGAATATTTCAGGAAATATGCATAGCTACACAATGTGGGCGATAGTGATCAGCCTTATATCCGGCATAACCGGGTTAATCGTTTCTTATTACTGGGGGACGGCTTCAGGCGCTACCATCGTACTTTTTGCCGCGCTTTTCTATTGCATTACAGCGTTATTTAGAATTCATTAGAAGACCAGCCCGAATTGCGCGCCTATGACCAGGGCCATTGGTGCCGGCCCATGGACAGCGCGTAATCTATCAAATATGAAACCACTATCCCGCACGTTATCATAAGCTGGTTTAATGAAACGAGCGCTCCGCGCGCCTCGGGCGGCGATATTTCCGAAATATAGAGCGGCGCCGTATATGAGGCCACGCCGATCACGGCGCCCATCAATACGGCGCTTACTACCCCCTGTTCCGCGCCGGACGATAATTTGAATTGATCCTTTATGAATAGTATCGCTCCCGATATAACGCCGGTATCATATCCGAATAGAAGCCCGGCAAGCGCCGCTATGCCCGCGGTAAGGTATAAAAAAGCCCTGGTGCTGCCCTTCATATCAGGAGCCTCCTCGTATATCATATAATCCGGAAATTACAAATCGCCGGCAGCCGAATTTCGGCGGCCGAATTTCCTTGATAATACCCGTATTCCGGATATAATTGATACCTGTATATAACGAGCGCGAAAGGGCCTGTGGATATTATAATAAACGTCGTGGAATTTTTTTTCCATATCGATAAGCACCTCAACGTCATTATCCAGAATTGCGGGTTGTGGTCTTACGCGATACTCTTCGCCATTATTTTCGCGGAGACGGGGCTTGTGATAACGCCGTTTCTACCCGGCGATTCGCTCCTCTTCGCGGTGGGCGCGCTCGCCGCGGCCGGGTCACTCGACGCGACCTGGGTGTTCTTCATTCTCGCCTCAGCCGCAATCATAGGGGACAGCGCCAATTACGCGGTAGGAAAATTCTTTGGTACGGCGCTGATAGAGAAGACCGGTTCCAGATTTCTGAAGAAGGAATATATCGGCCGGACCCACAAATTTTTCGAAAAATACGGCGGGAAGACTATAGTGCTGGCGAGGTTCGTGCCGATTATAAGGACGTTTGCGCCGTTCGTGGCCGGTGTGGGCAAGATGAGCTACCCGTATTTCTTTACCTATAATGTTGTCGGCGGCATTCTGTGGGTGGCGATATTCGTCTTCGGCGGATTTTTCTTCGGCAATCTGCCGTTCGTCAGGGGGAATTTCTCTTTCGTTATCCTCGCGATAGTGATAATTTCCATCCTTCCCGGCGTTATCGAAGTATTGAAACACGAAAAACGCAAGAAAGATCGGGTGTTATGGAAGCCCTGAGCGCGTTATGGACGTTTCCGGCGATTATTCTGGCCGCGATGCTCATCGCCTGGGCGGCCGAGAGCGGCCAGTTCTTTATTTCCCAGGGCCTGGCGCTGGCTATCCTGGCATGGGTGCAGACACTTCCCGAATTCGCGGTTGAAGCGGTAATCGCGCTCGACGCCGCCGGGGATCCCTCCAGAATGCACCTCATCACCGCCAATTTTACCGGTTCTTTGAGGCTATTCGTGGGTTTGGGGTGGCCCATGGTCTATTTCGTATCTCTCGTCTTCAGGAAGAAAAATACCGGAAAACCCGGCGCCTGGGCCATAGCGCTGGACGACGAACACGCCGTAAGCGTGTTAGCGCTCCTTCCGGCGCTCGTATATTTTCTGGCCATCTATTTCAAGGGGACGCTGACAATTTTCGACGGAATGATATTGGGCGCCGTCTATTTTGCCTATCTTTATATGCTGACCAGGGTTCCGCCCCGCGACAAGGAAGAGATGGAGGACATGGGCAGGATCCCGAAGCGCGTGATGCGGATGGAATATCCCGCTAATGTAATAGGGATCGCGTTACTTTTTGCGGCAGGAGCCGTTATCCTATATTTCGCGGCGCACCCTTTTCTTAATTCCATGCTCGCGCTTGCCGGGGCTATCGGTATTTCGCAATTCGTTTTTGTGCAGTGGGTGGCGCCGTTCTTAAGCGAATTTCCGGAAAAACTCTCGGCCTTTTATTGGGCGAAGAAGGTTACCAGGGCGCCCATGGCGCTTATCAATTTCGTCTCCTCAAGCATCAATCAATGGACGATCCTTGTGGCGATGATCCCTTTTATTTATTCTTTCGGGGTCGGCAGGATCTCTTACGTTGTTTTCGATGACCACCAGAAGCTCGAGATACTTTTGACCATAGTCCAGTCTTATCTGGGATTTTTATTCCTGGCAGGCATGGACTTCGGGCTCTTCGAAGCCGCCGCCTTATTTATATTATGGCTTCTGCAATTTCTCATGCCCGGCATACGCGAAGAGATAACATGGGTTTACGGGGCATGGGCCCTTATTGAAACGGTCAGGCTGATAAAAAATTTCAAACGCCGGAACGCCTTCAGCGTTTTTCTGAAACTCCGTCATGCGCGCCCGTAAAGGGCGCAAAAAAGGGTTTTTAAGGGAAAAAAGCATTTTTCCCTTTCGGCGTAATTAACATCGTCTCGCGGAAGGAAAAGGAACAGCGAGCTGGCTATATACGGTAGGCGAGCGTTAAGGAAAAACCATCAGGGTTTTTCCTTAAGGAGTGAAGGCCGAGCAAGACTTACCTGAACCTATAGCTAGTTGGTTGCAGCGAGGCCGTAACGACGCGCCCGTAGCTCAATCGGATAGAGTGGCTGGCTTCGAACCAGCAGGTTGGGTGTTCGATTCACCCCGGGCGCGCCATTCTACTTCGCTACAGCAGTCAAACCGTAATGAAGCTTCGTAGGAATGGTCCTACGAAGCTCCGGTTATTTTGAGGGTAGCGGCGAAGTAGACCATTATGTTCAGGATCGATAAGACGATGCCCCTCGGACATGCTTAATGTTTTCATCTCGCCAGAGGCGATATGAAAACGCTGTTGTAGTCCTCGGGACTGAAAATTTCGGAGAAATTTTCTTGCGGGCGTGGCGGAACTGGCAGACGCGTACGGCTTAGGACCGTATGGGCAACCATGGGGGTTCAAGTCCCTCCGCCCGCACCATAAGGGGACGTAAAGTGACACGCCCCCAATAACTTCAGAGGCAAAGAAACGTCTAATAAGGATAAAGAGGAGGAGATTATGGGCCCGGATAAGGATAGGATCAATGACATGGCGAAAAGTGAAAGCGTTTTTATAAATACGCTCATGGAGCGCATACAGACGGTCATCGTAGGGCAGAGATATCTTGTAGAACGGCTTCTAATAGGGCTTTTAGGCAATGGGCACATCCTTGTGGAGGGTGTGCCGGGGCTTGCGAAGACTCTTTCGATCAAGACGCTCTCCGACTCGGTCAATGCGAAATTCCAGCGCATACAGTTCACCCCGGATTTGTTACCGGCAGACCTCGTAGGAACGCTTGTTTACAACCCCAAAGAAGGGACATTCACGACCAAGAAAGGGCCGATATTCGCAAATATCATACTTGCCGATGAAATAAACCGTGCGCCGGCCAAAGTCCAGAGCGCACTCCTCGAGGCGATGCAGGAGCGGCAGGTAACGATCGGTGACACCACATTCAAGCTGGACGATCCTTTCCTCGTAATGGCGACACAAAACCCGATAGAGCAGGAGGGGACATATCCGCTCCCCGAGGCCCAGGTCGATCGCTTCATGTTGAAGGTTAACGTTACTTATCCGACCCCGGAGGAAGAAGCGGTGATCGCCACCCGTATGGCCCATCCATCGAAGAGGATCGTCGTTGAACCAGTGGTCTCTGCCGAGGATGTCATACGCGCCCGCAACGTTGTCGACCAGATCTATCTCGATGAAAAACTGAAAAGCTATATTATCGACATTGTATTCGCCACGCGCTTCCCCGAGAAGTACAATATTCCGGAGCTTAAAAATCTTATCGAGTGGGCGGCCTCGCCGAGAGCAACTATTAATCTCATTATCGCCTCGAAGGCGTACGCTTTCATACAGGGCAGGGGTTATGTCACCCCGGAGGACATAAGGGCAATAGGATACGATGTCCTGCGCCACCGCGTTATACCGAGTTATGAGGCCGAGGCCGAAGAGAAGAGCTCGGTAGATCTCATAAAGATCATATTTGACAAGATCAGGATACCTTAATGCGCAGGCTATGATAACCCCCGAGGTACTCAAGAATATCAAAAGGGTACACATTAAGACCTCGCGCCTGGCGGCGAACGTCTTTGCCGGCCAGTATAAAAGCGTCTTCAAGGGCAGGGGGCTGGAGTTTCACGAGGTGAGGGAATACCTCGTCGGAGATGATATACGGTCCATAGACTGGAATATTACCGCCCGTACGGGGACGCCTCACATTAAGAAGTATATAGAAGAGCGGGAACTCACCATCATGCTGCTTCTCGATGCCTCGCGGTCCGGCTGGTTCGGAAGCACGCGCGGCCTCAAGAAAGAAATAGCGGCAGAAGTATCCGCTGTCCTGGCGTCGTCCGCCAGCAGGAATAATGACAGAGTTGGCCTGATTATATTTACTGATAGAGTAGAGAAGTTCATTCCGCCCCGCAAGGGGACGCACCATATCCTGAGGATCATCCGTGAAGCCCTGTACTATAAGCCGCAGGGGCGCGGGACTGACGTGTCATTTTGCCTCGGATACCTCGATAAGGTCACCACGCGCAGCTGCGTCGCGTTTGTCATTTCCGATTTTTATACGACCGATTTAAAGAGATCATTCACGCTCGCCAATAAGCGGCATGACGTGGTCGCGGTACGGGTTACCGATCCGAGGGATTTCGAATTGCCTGACGCGGGAATGCTCGCGCTTAACGATGCGGAGTCGGGACGGCGTTATATCGTGGACAGCTCAAAGCGCTCGTTGCGCGAAGCATACAAACAAAGAGCCGGCCAGACGACGAAAGAGCTCAACACCCTGTTCACGTCGACAGGTATTGACGTTATCAATATCAGTACCGCTTTCCCCTATGTGGAATCCCTTATACAATTCTTCAGCAGGCGAAGAATGCGAAAGGCCATTAGGACATGAGGCCGCGTTTTGGTCAGGTGCCGCTTATAGCAGCTTTTTTTCTCACCGCGCTTGTCATCGCACACTTTATCTCTTTCGCCCGTTATCCGATCCGTTGCACAGCCAGCCTGAGCAGGCGCTCGGTTCTCGTTGGGGACAAGATCACATACGCGATACGTGTTATGTCTAAAAGTACCGTAGCGGTAAATATTCCTGACCTCACAGACAGGCTCTCACAGTTCAGTATCATCGACTCAGGAGTGTCGAGAGAGGAATCCATAGGACGATTGCGGACTACGGCATGGTATATTATCGCCCAATATACACCGGGTGACTATACTATCGGACCTGTGACTGTGACATGCCGTGCGCCTGACGCGCAATTAACAAAGCTGGAAAGCGAAAAGGTCAGAGTGACTGTTAAAAGCACCCTCGCCGATAACGCGAGTGCGCAGTCCGTTATGCGGGTTGAGGGAGACCTTGCCGGAGGGATGTATGGCGAAGAGCGCCGCGCGCTCGCTACCCGAAAAGCGAAAGAGTCCGTAATTATCAAGATCGTCGATATAAAAGGGCCGATCAATATCCTTACCATTATAGACATCATTTTGCTGGGCGCCGAGATCGTTCTTTTAGTGTTCATTGCCGACTGGGCCATCGGATTTGTGCGAAGAAGGATCAGGAGGGCGCGGCGTGTCACCCCGTACGAAGTGGTGCGTAAGGAACTCGATGCAATTAAAACAGCTGCGGCAAAAAAAACAATAACTCCTCAGGAATGTTGTGCCAGGACCTCAATAATGCTCAAGCAGTATATAAAAGAAGCGCTTAGAATGGGGTCATCTGAATTTACAACAGCGGATTTTTTAAAAGCGATCCGGGCTCTCAGCGTTGCGTCCGATGACATATTAAAAACAGTGAGTGACCTTTTATCGCTCTGTGACCTCGTAAAATTTTCCGGATATGACCTTTCTCAGGGAGAGGTTGAAGCAAACATTGAAAGCGCGGGTATTATTGTTGAATCGCTCCATATCCGGGAAATAGAAGACAAGGGGCCGGAAAAGTCATGATGTTCAAGCATCCTCTCGTTTTGGCGGCCATACCGCTTATGGCCATATGGTACATGTGGCTAAGAATAAAGCGCTCCGAACCGGCATTTATATTTCCGACAGATGATGCCATCAGGCTGCTAAGAGGATCCCCCAGGACGTGGGCAGCAGGCAAAGTCGCATACCTCAGGCTCGCCGCTCTTATCCTCATCCTTATAGCGCTTGCGCGTCCGCAGGCGAACGATGAATTGATGAAACGCAGGGATGGCATTGCTGTGATGCTCTCTATCGATTGTTCCAGCACTATGCTCGCCGAAGACCTCCAGCTTGGCCCCTCGGGCCTTGTCGCGTTTTTTGAGGATCCCGCGGCCAAAAAAGTAAAACGTCTTAACAGGATCGATGCTGTGAAAGAGGTGGCCCGGGAATTTGTGAGGGCGGGGCCTAACAACATGAATGGCGTCGTAGCGTTCGCCGCGTATGCTTATGTTATATGCCCTCTCACGTTTGATCAGGAATGGGTACTCTCATCCATAGATCGGATCAAAGTAGGTATAATAAAGGATGCGACGGCCATAGGTTCGGGAATACTCGCCGGCGTAAATTCCCTGTCGACGGTAAAAGCGAAAAGCAAGGTTATCATCCTCCTCACGGACGGAAACAACAATTACGGAAAAATTCCTCCGATAGTCGCGGCGAAGACCGCGAAATCGCTCGGCGTTAAGATATACACCATTGGTATTGTTAGCGAAGGCCAAACATTGTATCCGACTAAAGACGAACAGGGGCGCAAGGCGTATGAGTATGTCAGCATAGCGTTGGATGGGGCTATGTTGCGCAAGATCGCCGAGTTAACCGGCGGCACGTACTACCGCGTGACAAGTCTTAAATCCCTTAAAGAAAGCTATGCTGATATTGACAAGCTTGAGAAAACGCTTCTGGAACAGCGGGAGATGGAGGATGCCGAAGACGTATTCCCTGCGTTCCTGTACTGGGCCCTTTTTGCTTTATTAGCGGATATCGCATTGAGCAACACATACTTGAGAAGGATACCATAGCATGAGGTTCCATGATCCTGCAGCGATCGCGTACTCTCTGTGGGTGACGCTGGCGGTTACGATCTTTTTATACCGGGCGGCGCGGGTCTATAGAAAACTTAACGAGAGGTTTGCCGATAAAACGATGATCGCACGGCTGACATCATCGTTTGTTGGCAGGAGGCGCGCTCTGAAGGCATTTTTAGATATCATCGCTATCCTGCTTATCGGCATAGCCATTGCGAGGCCGCAGTGGGGGCTCGCATGGAAACAAAAAACGGCCGAGGGCCTTGATATTCTGTTTGCGGTTGATGTATCGAAGAGCATGCTCGCCCGTGATATGCAGCCTGACAGGCTGTCATACGCCAGGCAGGAGATCAGGGATTTTGTTGAACGCCTGAAAGGCGACAGGGTTGGCCTGATCGGATTTTCGGGGAATGCTTTTTTGTTCAGTCCTTTGACCACGGATTACGGCGGATTCTTACTGGCCCTGGATAATACCGGCGTTGATAGTGTTTCGCGCGGAGGTACTTCGATTGCCACCGCGATCAACGAAGCTCTGAGGGCGTTCTCGTCGGCGCCATCGGAGCAGAAGGCGCTTATCCTGATAAGTGACGGAGACGAGACTGAAGGCGATGCCGTTGGATCCGCCGAGGCCGCGAAGAAAGCGAATATGGAGATCAGTTGTATAGGTGTTGGCACGCTTGAAGGAAGCAACATTAGCTATGGCGGCGGAAGTGGGGTAGCCGGCACTATAAAGGATGAAAACGGTCGGATCGTGATATCAAAGCTGAATGAAACGGTTCTCGCCGCGATTGCCAAAGATACGGGGGGCATCTATGTCCGCGCCCAGCCCGAAAGCTTCGGCCTTGAGAAGATATACGAAGAACGGCTCTCAAAAATGAAGAAGCACCAGGCAGAGGAATCGCTTTCACGATCGTATCAGGAGCGTTTTCAATACCCGCTCGCATTGGCTTTTCTGGCACTCTTTCTATCAACATTGATCGGCATGACGGGAGGCTATGAGAAAGACTAGCATTGTTGCCGTGCTCATATTGACGATTATGGCCGCGCGAACGGAGTGCGCCGGTTTTGATTTTTCGTTTGGGATCGCGAAAAGCGAGAAGATAAAATACGCGAACGCGCTTTTAATAAAAGGGGATCGTGATGGCGCGGCCGCCGTTTATCGCGAACTTCTCGCAGAGGAGCCCGATTCCGATATCGTGAATTATAATATGGGAGCCGCTCTTTACGAGGGTGGTACCTATGAAAAGGCCATTGATTATTTCAGAAAATCGGCCTCAACCGAGAACAGCTCGTTTGAGATGGATTCGTTTTTCTCCCTTGGTAACTCGTACTACAGGTTAAGCGAGCAAGCCGAGAGAGGAGATATAGACGCGTCGATAGCGTTGTGCGAAAAAGCGCTTCAATACTATACGTTTGTTGTGGAGAATTACGATGCCGGCCGGAAGTTTAAGCATAACTGTGAGGCGGCAGAGCGACGGATCAAAGCGCTTAAAACGAAAAAGAATATGCTGGAGATTCTTACGCGTTCTGGAGGGGAGGGTAGTGGCGGCGCCTCCTCCGAACCTGTCGCTGAACAGGATATAAAAAAGCCGCTTAGTAGTTCAAACCGGCAACAAAGGCGGCCGTCTGGGGGAGATCGTAAACAACCGCGCCAGGCCCAGGCGTCAGGAGTGCCTGGCAAACAACAGCAGCAAGACCGGCCATCGGAGAGGCCCGGTCAACAACAATCCCGGCAGGCCGGTGAACGGCAAAGCCAACCATCCGAAGAATCTCGCAAGGAACAGCTCTCTCAGGCTCGACAGAAAGCCGAAGATAAAGCCTCATCGCTTGAGGACGCGCTTCAGAAACAACGCCGGCAGTCATTGCAGGATATCGCCCGGAAAGGGCAATCCCTCGATCAGGCCCGGAAGCGCCGGGAGGCCTCCGAGTCAATGCCTCAGGAGTTAATAGAGGAACTCATCCGCGACGTATTGCAAAAAGAGAGCGACCTTCAGGAAGCCCGCGACGAAGCCTCTAAAAAGGAAGAGTCGCTTAAAGAAGGCATCAAAGACGCCCAGCGCCAGGCTGAAGAAATGCAAGCTCCTCCCGAAGGGAAGGGAGAAGATTTCTCAACGCAAGAAAAAAAGTTGCTGTCGGACGAGCCCCAAGAAGAAGATCAGATGCAAAAAATCCCTGAAAAATCCCGGGAGCCGCCGGATCAGCCCAAAGAAGATGGGCCGAAGGTTGAAACCCCCATATCAGAAGAAATGGCGAAAATCATTCTCATTGATTATCAGGATGCCGAGGCCCCACGAACTGTTATTAGGCAGGAATTGCCGAATTCTTACGATGATGTTAAGAAAGATTGGTGATGGGACAATGGTAAAGATGATGCGGGTGATCATTTTGTCTGTAGGGATCTGCTGGATATTCTATAATACCGCGGATGCCCGTGATGTAGCTTTCGAACTTAGGCTAAGAGAAAGCCGGATATCACCCGGCAGGCAAACGTATTGCGAAATGGTATTTCATGACGATGTTCCGGCTCCCGAAGCTCCTTTTATCAAAGGCCTTAACATCAAACATGCACGGCACGACACAAGGAAAACGCCCGCGGATGATCAAGAATCGGTTATGCAGATGCATATATACAGGGTCATCGGTCAAAAGCAGGGGTCTTTTACGATAGGCCCTGTTATTTTTGAATATAAAGGTGATACCTACAGGTCAAATACGGTGGTCTTAAAAGTTGAAAAGGGCCCTTCTCCGTCGCTCGATAAAGACACCGAGACGGGGAGTGTGGACGATGATATCTCGAAGCATATTTATTTGGTGCTTGAGGTACCGAAAACTACAATATTTGTCAATGAGCGCTCGCTGATTACATTAAGCATCTATAAAGACTGGTTCAGTGTCAGCAATATCGCGGGAGGCGAAATACAGAGCGATGACCTCATAATTGACAAATACCGCGAAGAAGATAAGATGATTGAACAGAATAATAAGCAGTTTATAATGACCCGGCGTATCTCGGATTTTAGCGCTCCCATGGCTGGGCAGTATATTATAAAACCCGTGACGATGTCGATGGATATCATTGATTACAAAAAGGACAGCTCAATAACCGTATTTGGGAATATAACCATACCTGATGAATATGATATAGCCGGTGAATTCGCCGCTCTCAACGATAACGCGGGGTTTTACAAAAAATTTATTGGCCCCTCCGGAAAGAGGGAGCTCAAATTGAGCACGGGTCCCGTAAACATAACCGTTCTGCCATTACCCGAAGAAGGCCAGCCTGAGAATTTCGCCGGCGCGATTGGAGATTTCTCATTCGATTTTTCTATGAGCGCCGCAGAAGTCAGGCTTGGGGGTCAAATCACATTGACGATGACTATAAGAGGCAACGGCAACTACAGTACGGTATCCGTCCCGCGCATGAAAAAAGCGGCCGGAATTAAGCTGTATGAGCCGCGGGCCATAAAGGGAGATAATTCGGTCGTATATGAACAGGCGATCCGCATTCAATCGGCCGATGTGCAGGAAATGCCCGAGATAGTATTTACTTTCTTCAATCCGATAGCTAAAAAATATATGTCGTTCACAAAGGGCCCGATCCCGATCCGCGTTACCGCCGCGGCATTCCTGAGGGAGGAGAGGCAGGAAACAGATATGAGGAAAGAGTGGGTTGATGACCTGAACGACGCGATACAGCCCTTGCGTCACCGTGGCCCCCCATTTTATCTGAAGAGGGCATTTTTGATATTCGAGGCCTTTCCTATTTTGATAACGCTTATAGGTTTGGCCGCTTGCGGTATCGCACGCTATCTGAAGACGCATCCGCTATATGTAGCCTCGTTTGTCGCCTCCCGCAGGGCGCGGAGAGGGATGATAAAAGCTGAATCGCTGATTGAAGAAAAAAAATCCCAAGAATTTTATGAACATATCTTCAGGATGCTCCAGGAGTATCTTGGCACAAGGCGTTTGAAAGTCGCCGCGGGGATTACCGGACATATCATAGACGAGCTTGATACCCGAGGAATAGAGCAGGATGTTATCGACAGGATCAGGGAAGTATTTTATGAATGCTACATTGCCCGATACACGCAAGAGGTTTCTGACAGCGATGAGATGAGAAAAACATTGAATGCGCTGGCGTATGCGGTTGACCATCTTAACAGAGAAGTGAAATTATGAAACGCCGATCATGGAACGCTGTAACTATTTGTATCTTCGCATTAATGACGGCCGCCGCCGGGGCGGGTGCCATCACAGAGACAGAAAGATCATTAAGAGGAGCTCAGCAGTACTATGCGCGCCATGAATATGACAAAGCGCTCACGGTCTATATCGATCAGCTCAAGACTGGTATCGAAAGCGGACCTCTTTATTTTAATGCCGGAAACTGTTGTTTGCAAAAAGGCGATAGCACAGGTAAAGCGATATATTTTTATGAGATGGCGCGGCGCCTTATTCCGAGAGATACAGCTCTTCTGATCAACCTTAGATACGCGAAGTCACTTGTAAAACAGGCCAACGCAGTCTTCGCCGAACCTTTTATGCTTAGCATTTTACGCAAGGCGTTCGATCGTTTCACGCTAAAAGAAGCATTTGCGGTATGGAATATATGCTATTTCGGATGCGCTATCTTTTTCGTGCTCTCATTATTCATAAAGCGGTTTAAAGGATTATCGCGAGCCGTCGCTGTCTTGTTCCTGTGCATGCTTATAGGTATGCTCATACCTCTCCGGGCAAAGATAGCATACGAGAAAAGAACAGGAGTTATCGTAACCCCGACAGCTGATGCGATGCTTGAGCCTTTTAAGGATTCTCTCTCGGGATCATCTCTCTATGAGGGGATGGAGGTCCAGGTGCTCAAGACGACCAAAAAGTGGCATAAGATAAAACGTCCGGATGGCAAAGTGGGGTGGATTTCTAAAGAATCGCTATGGCGACTCCAGGAATAAGGGACGTGTCAAAAAGGCCTGCTTACCGGTAGGTAGACAGAGATACGCAATTTAACGAATTAGTGGAGTGTCCCAAAGAAACATGTCCCCTTTACATTGAGAAAAGGCCCCACTAAGTTATTGACACACGACCTCTATGGACTAATCGTTGCTTTTAACTATTCATTTTGGTATAATCATTGCTTCGGAATGATCTTTTAACACGCTTTTTTTGTTTTTAGTGTTAGTAAATAGAGGAAGGATAACAGGACGAACTGGTGTATGGGGGTCAATGCTTTTCTTAGTTGAAACTCCGGGCTCTCCCAAAATATTTACCCCCTAAAATCGTTCATATTGAACGATCTCCGTTCACCCCGACCATAGAGACCTCCGCAGTCTCCGATTCTTTTACTTTTGATTCTTTTTG
>JAZDOS010000019.1:0-2508 GCA_043798375.1 Candidatus Omnitrophota bacterium
CAGGAACTGCTCGGGCATAACCATGTGGAAACAACTATGATATATACTCACGTAATACGCGATATTACAAACGTCCCGCAGAGCCCGCTGGATAAGCTTTACGCCGGCGAAAGGACGATTTAACTATATATTTCGCGTCGGTGGCCTATTTTTATCACCTGTATTAATATCTTGCTCGCGACCACGCAGTAAATTACCCGGTAATCGCCTACCCGCAGAGACCTCAACCCTTTAAGTTCGCCCATAAGTTTTTTGCCCAGCAAAGGTTCTTTTCGGAGCCTATCTAAGGAATAGACTACGCGGTCGGCGACGTTTTTATGTTTTTTTGTGAGTTGTTCGAGATATTTAAAGGCTGATGGTGAGATCTCAAGGTTATACATAACCTAATTTTGTCTTAGCCTTATTCCATGAAATGCCCTTCCCTGTCCGTAGCTCGTCCTGAGCTTTTTTGATTTCCCTTAATAGTTTTTTGTCGGAAAGAATGTCTAAGGTCTCAAGAAGGCTCTCGTAATCCTCTTCGGAAAGGACTACAGCCTCCGGCCTTCCGCGCCTTGTTATGACGCAGCGGTCGAAACTTTTCTTGAGCTCATCAAGTATCTCCGGCAGTTTCGGCCGAAGTTCGGTCAGTGAGATCGTAACTGTACTCATCTTCTACCTCCGGAGATAATATACATGATTATGTACATTATGTCAAGTGCAATATAATTATTTAACCATGCCCTGCGAGATGATGCCAATGGATTTTTGATAGGCCGCGTATGAGGCCAGGTACTCCGCGATAGATGAGGCGTGATTCTGCCTGGCCGAAACAAACGAAGTCTCGGCGTCGGCGACCTCTATAGTAGAGCTAAGGCCCTCTTTATAGCGCGCCTGTAATATCTCAAGGTTTTCGGTGGCCTGCTGAAGGAGTTTTTGGATGGCGGTAATGCGCTCTCTCGCCTCATCGAGCGAGAGGACCGCTTTTTGGACCTCCAGGCCTATATTCAAAGTCTCATCCTGGATGCCGAGTTGCGCCATCTTCAGGCTCGCCTGCGCGGCTTCTATCTCGGATTTGGTCCTAAAACCATCGAACCACGGCCAGCTGACCTGGGCGCCCGCGTTCCAGTTCCTGACATTCCCGACGCCCGGGGTATCGGTATCGCTTACCTGATGATTCCCTCCGGCAGAGACCGTCGGCCAATTGCTTTTCTTCTTAGCCTCGAGGTCCGCCTGCGCGGCGCGCGCCTGCGCCTGCATCTTCTGCAATTCAACGCGGTTCGCTGCGGCCTGCTTCAGCGCTTCCTCGAGATTCGCTTCGGCCGGTCTGAAATCTTTTATCTCGGTCACTCTGTAGTCCGTACCGCCGGCGTTGCCCATTATGCTATTGAGCGAGGCCTTTGCGAGTTGAAAATCCTTATTAGCAGTCACGAGATCGAGATTCGCGTTTGCGACGGAAAGCTCCGCTTTTGTGACGTCATATGGCTGCTGGAATCCCACTTCGCAAAAACCTTCCGCGCGCTCAAGATGGACCTTCGTCATACCGAGTTTATCTTTCGCCGCTTCAAGAAGCAGTTGCGCGCGCATAACGCTAAAGTACGCCTTCTCGGCGTTAAGTATCGTGTTCTCCTGTGTCTCGAGAAACTCATATTGCGCGGCCGAGAGCGTCTCGTTCGCCGCCCTGATCTGATTAAGGGTCTTTCCGAAATCCCAGATAAGCTGGCTTACTCCGGTGTTCTCGGACAAGACGTTATACCGCTTATCCGGACCGGCTATCGAGAATGACTCAAAGGCGATCTTCGAGGTATCGTAATGCGTGTATCCGCCGGTCGTCGAGGCCTGGGGAAGATAACCGGATTTCGAGATCCCGGCCTTCGCCTTGTTCAACTCTACCTTGCTTGCCATTTGCCGGAGTTTTGGGTTATTGGCAAGCGCGGCTTTAACGCAGTCATCGAGGACAAGGATGCGGGCCTCTTCGGCAAATACCGGCCCCGTAAGGCAAATCAAAATTATTATCAGGGATCTGCGCAGACCTTTCATCACATCGTCCTCTTAAAAGTCATCGTCGCGAAGAAGAGCATTACCGCCGTAAATATTATGAGAAACATGAGGTCGCCCCGCACCGCCACAAAACCGGAGCCTTTAAGTATGAGCTCCTTAAGGGCGTGGACCGCGTATGCTTCAGGATTCACCTTTGAAAATGCCCTGAGCCATCCCGGCAGGCTTTCGACAGGATAGACCGCGCCGCTCGGGAAATAGAGTATGACGTTAAGGAACCCGACCATGACGCCGACTATCCTCGGGTGGTCCGCTCTTCCGAGGACCATGAATATCATGCTCAAGAGCCCCAGGGCGGTAAGCACAATCGTAATGAGAAGAAGTAAAAAAGTGACCGCCCCTCCCGAGAGCTTTATGCCGGTTATGAGAAGGCCGCCGATCATGACTATTATCGACATGATGGTCGTGATGAACACCCCGCTATTATCGTGCCTGCTACCAAGTCCAGTCTTGTAAGCGGCGTCGATAGATAGC
>JAZDOS010000025.1:0-16414 GCA_043798375.1 Candidatus Omnitrophota bacterium
CGAAGCGAAGCAATCTCGTTTTTGGGATTGCTTCGTCGGAAGACAGTTATACGACATCCTTCTCGCAATGACGACTTGAAATCGAATCTCAAAATACATTTACCGACGGCAGCTATGGTATAATCTGGACACTAGTGATAATAAGCCGATATTAAAAAAGGAGGCTATGTGAGAAGGCTACTTCATATAATAGCTACTCCCAGGGGGGATGAGTCGAGGACGCTGAGAGTGACAAGGTCGTTTCTCGATCGTTTCAGGGAGAGATATCCGGATTGCGTGATAGATGAGCTGAACTTATTCAAAACGAAGCTGCCTGAACTCACGGTAAAGCGCGTGGATGGGAAGTACACACTTTTGGGGGGCAAGGATCTTTCGGAAGACCAGGTTCGCGCATGGAAAGAGATAGTGGCCCATATCGATCGGTTTAGAGCTTCCGACACATACGTGATCAGCGCTCCGATGTGGAATTTCGGCATACCCTATCTTTTAAAACAGTACCTGGATATAATAGTCCAGCCCAAATATCTCTTCCGTTACACCGATAAGGGCCCGGAAGGGCTCCTGAAAGATAAGAAGATGCTTATTGTGACAAGCCGCGGCGGCGACTACAGTGAGGGCAGCCCGTCCCGGGCGTATGATCTGCAGGAGCCATACTTAAGGACCGTCCTGGGATTTGTAGGATTGACCGACATAACATTCATTAACGCGCAGCCGATGGATGCTCTCGGAGCGAAAGTTATGGAAGAGAAGCTTGCTAGCGCCCGGGCCGTAGCGGTAGAGCTGGCCGAAAGATATTAATTCTAGTTTCTAACCAGGTTAGAAATGCTAATGTAGTAGCGCCTGTAGCTCAATTGGATAGAGCAGCTGGCTTCGAACCAGCAGGTTGGGTGTTCGATTCACCCCGGGCGCGCCAACTTTGCGAAGCAAATTTCTTGAATAGGATTGGCGGGTAAAGTATAATAAACGCCTGTGCGGGCGTGACGGAACTGGCAGACGTGTACGGCTTAGGACCGTATGCCGCAAGGCTTGGGGGTTCAAGTCCCTCCGCCCGCACCAATGCAAATTTGGCCTGCTTGCACCGCTATTGCTTTAATAATAGTACTTTGATATAATTACTACCCAGCGCCCGCATAGCTTCCCCCTCCGCAATCAACGCGGGATGAAGCAGGTGCTTCGGGGGATTTCGCCATGCGTTGTGTAGAGTCGGGTTTAGGCTCAACAATTTTTGTGCTAAATAGATAAGTAATAGGCCCGCATAGCTCAATTGGCAGAGCAGGACACTCTTAATACAGGCAGTCTCCGACGGCGTGTATCACTATTTGTATCACTTTTTTAGATTAAAATTCGAGTTTCAACTGGACGTTAGCCGACTATATTGATTGCAAATGAATAATGGCGAACCTGATAAATTAACGCGATACCTTAATCTTGAAAAATTTAAGGATATGTGTGTCAGCGGGCTTTTTCTTGCAAATGCCACTTTATTTGAGGATAAGCAAGAAGGGCATGCGGCGATAAAAAGCACGTTCCCGGATATTAAGAGGAGTGACTTAAAAAATATAGAGATAATGAAAAGCTATTTCTACATTAGTTGTTGGTGTGCTGGGGCAGGATATTGTGACAAAATGGCAGTCAAGCATGGGAAGATTTGCATAGAAACTTCTTTGGCAATAGTGGCGTGAGAATACCATTGATCAAAAATTTCTTTTCAAGAATAACCTTGTCTTCTGGCAAGTTCGATATTATGAAAGTTGAAATTGAGAGCATTTTGAAAAAACATGGGCACATGACAGGCGTTATACATTGTTCCTAATAATGCTTTTCTAAGTCTTTCCAGTATGTGTTGATATGAAGAAAGTTATTTACACAGAACATTTGGAATTTAGGCTCAAAATACGAAATATTCCATATGATTTACCGAAGGATATTTTTAATAAAGCCAAAGAGCATTATTATGATACAATAACTAAGCACTGTGTAGCGCTCAAAAAGATTGAATTTGCTGGTAAGATAAGGGAAATGGCAGTTAGTTATGATAAGAAGAACTACGCAATAGAGTTAATAACAGTTCATCCCATAAGACAGTATCAGAAGCATAGCCGGATAAGTTCGGGGAGATGGAGGAAAATATGAGAAATAAGGCCAAGGTAAACTATGACCCTAAGGCGGATATACTTTATATCGTTGCTAAAAAAGGCAAGGAAGAAGAATTTGTTGAGATTGCGCCCGGTCTTAATGCAGAACTTGACGAGAACGGCAAGGTTATAGGTATCGAGATTTTAAATGCCTCTAATTTTTTAAAATCAGTGGCAAAACCGTTGTATAAACATATGCAAATGGCCTAAGAAGTTGTATTACCATTTGTATCACTTTTTGCCATAATTTTTGATGACAAAAATAGTTAAAAATTATCGAATTTATAATGAATTCTCGCCAGCTTTCCGACGGGAAAATGCTATTTAGGGAATTAGAGCAGGACACTTTATGTGTCACGCCCGCATAGCTCAATTGGCAGAGCAGGACACTCTTAATGTCAAGGTTCCAAGTTCGATTCTTGGTGCGGGCACCAATGAACGTTCGGGCTTCGGGCAAAAGTGTAGTCCGGCTTTTGCCCTCCGCCCTGCCGCCAAGCGATAGACAGCAGGACTGGCGTCCGAACGTTTTTAAAGGGAAACTACGTTTCCCTTTAATGTATCCCTTCCTTAAAAGGAAGTGGGAAGCCAATAGCCAAGGCTTGTTTAATGAACGTTCGGGCTTCGGGCAAAAGTGTAGTCCGGCTTTTGCCCTTCGCCCTGCCAACAAGTAAACTATGCCAGGGCTTGCGCCCAAAGCTTCTTTTCTAAAAAGAAGCAGTTAATGCTGGACAGGATAGGCACGGATGGATAAAATTGCTGTTATGAATGAAGCACGTGCTAGATATAGGCTGCGGCATGACATAGAGATAAAGCATCAGGCAGAGACATTGTTTAAGCGTTACAAGGATGAACCATTGTTTGTCGCGGGAATAATGCTTTATTGGGCTGAGGGGACACGCTTACCAGCGATCGCCACTAATCGTAAATATCAATTGGCGCTGACAAATTCCAATCCCGAATTAGTAGAGTTATATTGTAAGTTTCTACGAAGGTACTTCGGAAATGTTGAACCGAATATCAGGGGCGCTTTATTTATTTACTCCGATATCGATGATTCAGGCGCCAAGTCATTTTGGTCCAGCCGGCTAAAAATCTCATTAAGCCAGTTTATAAAGACTCAAATACTTCCAAGTAGAAGAATGCCCGGTAAAAAGAAGTTGCCTTATGGAATTTGTTGTGTATATTTGAATAGCAAAGATTATTGTTATATAATGGAAAGTTGGATAAATAACATATCGAATTATATGCGAGGGTAATTCAGCGGTAGAATGCTTGCTTGCCAAGCAAGATGACGCGGGTTCAACTCCCGTCCCTCGCTCCAGCCGCCTTCGCCATCAGCGATTGGATGGTAGAAGGCTTCGGCGGATGAACCTGCCGAAGCACCGAGTCTTCCAATCGTTAAATGCGAAGGCGGGCCAGTTTATTAGATAATGCAATTAACCAGAGGAGTATTCCCAATGAAGATCATGGAATTTTTGAGCAAGAAGGCGGTTACGGTGAATCTCAAGTCGGATGACAAGGAGGGCGTGATAAGAGAGCTTGTCGATCTGCTGGCCAAGGCCGATGAGATAAAGGGCAAGGAGGAGCTCGTTAAGGCGCTCATGACGAGGGAATCTCTCGGCTCGACCGGTATAGGCCAGGGCATAGGGATACCCCACGCAAAGTCAGCAAACGCAAAAACCCTTGTTGCCGCGTTCGGGTTGTCGCAGAAAGGCGTTAACTTCGATTCGCTTGACGGAGAGCCTGTCTACATATTCTTCCTTCTGATAGCTCCCGAGGAATCCGCAGGGCCCCACCTCAAGGCGCTCGCCAGGATATCAAGGATGTTGAAGGACAAATTTTTCAGGGAGATGCTCAAGGCGGCGAAAGACGAGAAAGAGGTTTTGCGTATCATTCAGGATGAGGATTCCAAGAAATACTAGGCGAGGCGGATTTTAAGTGAAGATATTAAAAGCGTTCAAATGGCTTTACCCCGGCATGTGGGTGAAACGCTGGATACTCCTGACGGTATTCGGCATCATCATGATATCGATGGGATTCGTGATGGTGCTTCTGGAACCGAACCCTAAGAATAAGATTTACGCCAGCATAGTAATAATAGTAGGAATACTCGCCGTTGTTACCGGCATAAAGAGGATAATAAAATCGCTATTGATCGTATTTCTGCCGCAGAGCGAGGATGAGCTTGTAGATAAAATCTATAAGAAGAGAGTGCTTGAAAGGGGCCCGAAGATCGTCGTGATAGGCGGGGGGACCGGCCTGTCGACTCTTCTGCACGGCCTCAAGGAATATACGAGCAACATCACCGCCATAGTCACTGTTGCCGATGATGGCGGCTCAAGCGGCAGGTTAAGGAAAGAGTTCGATGTCCTGCCGCCCGGCGATATACGCAACTGCCTTGTCGCGCTCGCGGACGCGGAACCGCTTGTCGGGAAGCTCTTTCAATTCAGGTTCGAGGAGGGAACGGAATTTGCCGGCCACAACTTCGGCAATATTTTCATAACAGCGCTCTCCAAGGTAACCGGCGATTTTGACGCGGCCATAAAAGAGTCGAGCAAGGTTCTCGCCATAAGAGGGAGGGTGCTGCCCTCAACGCTCGACAAGGTCAGCCTTGTGGCGGAACATGCCGACGGCAGCGAAACGGCCGGGGAGAGCCAGATACCGAAAGCCTCAAGCCCGATAAAGAAGATACGTTTGAGGCCGGTGAACTGCAGGCCCACGGATGAGGCCGTGGATGCCATAAGAAGAGCGGACCTGATTGCCCTCGGGCCCGGAAGCTTATACACGAGCATAATGCCGAATCTTCTGGTCGGCAGGATCTACCAGGAGATAATAAATTCAAAGGCAATCAAGGTGTATGTCTGCAACGTGATGACCCAGAAAGGCGAGTCGGATGACTATAAGGCGAGCGATCACCTTAAGGCTATAATAGGACATACGGCGCCGGGGCTCATCAATTACTGCATTGTAAATACCGCCAGGATAAAAGAGGATATGTTGGATAAATATAAGGCGGAAGATTCTTATCCCGTGGTTCCGGATACGGAGAACCTGAAGAGAATGAAGTGCAAGGTCATCGAGGCCCACATAATAAATACTCAGGGCTATGTCAGGCACGATCCGGATAAACTTGCGAAGATGCTGGTAGACCTGGTCACAAGCCTTAAGAAGGCCAGAGACTGAAACTCATTCGAATATGACATCGGAAAAAACGATCACGATAAAAAATAAACAGGGTCTGCATGCCAGGCCCGCGGCGCTATTCGTGCAGATAGCCAATAAATTCAATTCCGAGATCACCGTTTCCAAGGGAAAGCAGAAGGTGAACGGCAAGTCTATCATGGGCATAATGATGCTGGAGGCGGGGGTGGGCTCAAAGGTCACCATAACGGCGTCGGGCGAGGACGCTGAAAAAGCCACATCCTCCCTTGCCGGTATCCTGTCGAACGAGGACATAGATAATTTTGTGATGTAACGCCAAAAGGACAAAGACTATGACGAAAAAGAAAGAGATCGCGCTGAAAGGAATTCCGGCTTCACCCGGCATAACCATAGGCAAAGCGTTTCTTTTCGGAAGAGAGCAGTATGCAATCCCGAGGCGCGGCATTAAGGATGAGCATATACAAAGCGAGATAAGGCGGTTCAAGGAAGCGCTCATCCAGACGAAGAATGAGATAGTCGAGATAAAGAAGCATATATCGGAAGAGATGGGGGCGGAGCACGGCCAGATCTTCAGCGCGCACCTGCTCGTCATAGACGACAGCATGCTTATCGAAGAAGTCGTGGTGAGGCTGAAGAAAGAGAAGTTATCGATCGAATATATATTCCAGGACGTCCTGAGAAGGTACATAAAGGTCTTCTCCGAGATGGACGACGAATATCTTAAGGAGAGAATAAGCGACATAAATGACGTAGGAAGAAGGATTCTTAAAAACCTCATAGGCGCCAAGGAAGACATATTATCCAACCTCAAGGAGAAGGTGGTTGTTGTCGCCTACGACCTTTCACCGTCCGATACGGCCACGATGCACAAGAAGAACGTTACCGCTTTTGCCACCGACATCGGCGGCAGGACGTCGCATACGGCTATCATGGCGAAATCCCTGGAGATACCGGCTGTGGTCGGCCTCGAAGTGCTGACGAAGAAGGTCGAATCCGGCGACGTCATAATAATAGACGGCACACACGGCGTCGTCATAATAAATCCTACCCAAAAGACGCTTAATAAATATGAGATCGATAAGGAAAGGTTTGCCGTATTCGAAAAGCATCTCCTGGATATGCGCAGCCTCCCCTGCGTTACGCTCGACGGAAAGGCGGTTGAGCTTGCCGCCAACATCGAAGTCCCCGAAGACGTAGCGTCCGTTATATCCCACGGCGCCGCAGGTATAGGCCTGTACAGGACAGAGTATTTCTATATGAACAGGAAAGACCTCCCCAACGAAGAGGAGCAATTTAAGGCATACTCGTCTGTCGCGAAAAAGATCAGGCCGAATTCCGTTATTATAAGGACGCTCGATCTCGGAGGCGACAAATTCCTGTCACAGCTGGATGTTCCCCAGCAGATGAACCCGTTTTTAGGCTGGCGCGCCATAAGATTCTGCCTGGCAAGGCCGGATATATTCAAGGCCCAGCTGAGGGCGATCCTGAGGGCCTCAACGCATGGAAAACTTAAGATCATGTATCCGATGATATCCGGCCTGGAGGAATTGAAACAGGCCAACGGTATATTGGAAGAAGTGAAGAAAGAGCTTAAAAGAGAATCGGTCCCGTTCGACGAGGAGATGGAAGTGGGCGCCATGATAGAAGTTCCCTCCGCGGCGCTGATAAGCGACATACTCGCCAAAGAAGTCGACTTCTTTTCCATCGGAACGAACGACCTTATCCAGTATTCTCTGGCCGTTGACAGAGTTAACGAAAAGATCGCCTATCTCTATGAACCTGCCCATCCGGCAGTGCTCCGGCTTGTAAAAAGCGTTATAGAGAACGGCCACAACGCGGGTATATGGGTGGGTATGTGCGGAGAGATGGCCGGTGATATAGTTATGACGATAATACTTCTCGGGCTCGGCCTCGACGAATTCAGCACATCGCCTATCGCGATTCCCGAGATCAAACGGATAATAAGGTCCGTGAACGTGAGACAGGCGAAAGAGATAGCGCAAGGCGCGATAAGCCTTCCCACCGGCAAGGAAGTCGAAAAATTCGCGAAGAAAAAGCTGAAAGATATAATACCGGACCTGGCGATCGAGGTGGAGTAGCCGCAACCCATACAACCTACGAGGTTGCGCCTCGCAGGTTAAACGAGGTTAATTATGACAAATTTGGATGATCTGAAAGAAATAAAAAAATATGACCGTTCCGATATGCTTGGAACGATCGAAAGTTTTCCCGCGCAATGCCGCAGCGCGAAAAAGATCGGTTATGGATTTGACATACCCGCGTCTTTTAAAATCCGATATAAGAATATCGTTTCGACCGGCCTCGGCGGTTCCGCCATAGGCTCGGACATAGCGAGGTCATACATCGCCGACGACTCGAAGACGCCTGTCTTTGTTAACAGAAATTACCGGCTTCCGGGTTTCGTAGACGGAGAGACTCTTGTCATAGCGTCGAGCTATTCCGGTAATACGGAAGAGACGATCTCGGCCTACAAAGACGCGAAGGCTAAGGGCGCGAAGATAATAGCCATCACATCAGGCGGAGAATTGCGGAAGCTGGCATCGGATGACGGATATCCGGTCCTCATCATACCCGGCGGCCTTCAACCGCGGTGCGCGCTCGGATATTCATTCTTTCCGTTATTGGCAGTTCTCTCAAAGATCGGCGTGGTGAAAGACCGGGCGGAAGATATCGACGAAGCGATAGAAAACCTGAATAGCCTTAAAGTTAAGTCGCTCGGCGCCAATGTACCGGAGAAGAAGAATATCGCAAAACGGACCGCGCGGTTGCTCTACAATAAATTTCCCGTAGTTTATGCCGGGCAAGACCATATAGACTGTGTCGTGACCAGATGGCGCGGGAGCTTGAGCGAAAACGCGAAGGTTCTTTCGTCAGGCCATGTAATTCCTGAAATGAATCATAATGAGATCGTGGGGTGGGAACATCCGGAGAAACTTCTGAAAGATTTTATCGCGGTGATATTGAGGGACTCGGCCGATTTTCCGCGGATAGCGAAGCGTATGGACATTACGAAAAAAATACTGGCCAAAGCCGGCATAAAAGCGATCGAAGTGAATTCCTTCGGCGGCTCGCTTCTTGCCAGGATATTTTCTCTTATATATATCGGCGATTTCGTAAGTTTCTACCTCGCGATATTGAATAAACGCGATCCGACACCGGTCGAACGGATAGCGTATTTGAAAAAGGAATTGGCGAAGAGATGACGCTCGTAATACTGGCGGCGGGATACGCGGTGAGGTTACAGCCCCTTACCTTAAATACCTCAAAATCGCTTCTAGAGATAGGCGGGAAGAAAATATTGGACAGGATCATGGAGAAGGTCCTGACTGTAAAAGAGATCTCTTCCATATATATAATAACGAACGGCAGGTTCTTTGAAAATTTTTTGGAGTGGCAGAAAGCCTCGAAGGCCTTTGGGGCGGCCGCGGCTATATTGAATGACGGCACGCTGACGAACGAGACGAGGCTCGGCGCGATTCAGGATATCGCCTTTGCCATAAAAGAGAAGTCGATCGCCGACGATACGATAGTCGTCGCCGGCGACAACCTCTTCGATTTTGATTTGAACCGGTTTGTGAAGTTTGCCGGGGGCCACCCCGACAGCGTATCGGTGGCGTTATATGATATCGCCGATATCGGGTCGGCGAAAAATTTCGGCGTGGTCGGCGTCGATAAGGATAATTTGGTGATAGATTTCGAAGAGAAGCCCGAAAAACCGAAATCGACGCTTGTTTCCACAGGCATATATTATTTTCCCAAAAATAAACTTTCCCATATCCGGGAATACGTTAAAATGCGCAATAAGCTTGACGCGCCCGGTTACTATATCGCGTGGCTCGCCAAACGCGATAAGATCTACGGTTTCAAATTTACGCAAACCTGGTACGATATAGGTAATATCGAATCATATAAAAAAGCGGACGAGGAGTATTTAAAAAAGGAGAAGAATAGATGACGAAGCATAAGTATCTGTTTACCTCCGAGAGCGTTACGGAAGGGCACCCCGACAAGGTGTGCGACCAGGTCTCGGATGGCGTTCTTGACGAGGTGCTGAAACAGGATCCCGCGGGCCGGGTGGCGTGCGAGACATACGTTACGATGGGGCTCATAATTATCGGCGGCGAGATCACGACGACCGCTTACGTCGATATTCATAAGCTATGCCGTAATCTATTGAAAGATATCGGCTATACACATCCGAAGTACGGATTCGATTATCATACCTGCGCGATACTGAACGCGATACACACGCAGTCGCCGGATATAGCGCTCGGCGTTGACAAGGGCGGAGCCGGCGACCAGGGCATGATGATGGGATATGCCTGCAGAGAGACGCCGGAGCTGATGCCGCTTCCGATAATGCTCGCGCACAAGCTTTGCGGGAAACTTGCCGAGGCGAGGAAAAAGAACATTCTGAAATACCTGGGCCCGGACGGCAAATCGCAGGTAACGGTGGAATACCACGGCGGGAAGCCGGCCAGGGTCACATCGGTGGTCATCGCGTCTCAGCATACCGAAGAGGCCGTGGATAAAAAGACCAGGCTATTTTCGGATAAGGCGCGCAAAGAAATTATCGAGAAGGTCGCAAATCCTGTCCTGAAAGATTATCTGGATCGCGAGACGAAATTCTACGTTAACCAAACGGGCCTCTTCTTAATAGGCGGCCCGCAGTCGGATACGGGTATGACGGGCCGCAAGATCGTAGTCGATACCTACGGCGGAACGGTGCCGCACGGCGGAGGCGCCTTTTCGGGGAAGGACCCCACAAAGGTGGACCGCTCGGCCGCGTACATGGGAAGATACATCGCGAAGAACCTTGTCGCCGCGGGGATTGCCGATAAACTTATGATCCAGCTTGCTTATGTCATCGGCCGCTCCGACCCGGTATCGATGATGGTAAACACATACGGCACGGGTAAACTCAGCGACGACAGGATAGTCAAAATCATACGCGAACACTTTGAGCTGACCCCGCATGGCATCATCGCGGAATTGAAATTACGCGAATCGGACGGGATGAGATTCAGAAAGACCGCCGCCTACGGCCATTTCGGCCGCGACGAGGAAAGCTTCACATGGGAGAAGACTGACCAGGCGAAGGAGCTTAAAAAGTACGTAACATAGGAGAGGGTAATGCGATACGATGTTAAAGATTTAAGCCTTGCAAAGAAAGGCAAGCTGCGCATAGAGTGGGCCAACGAATACATGAAGGTCCTTGAGCTTGTCCGAAAACACTTCAGGAAAGATAAGCCCCTGAAAGGCCTTACGGTTGCCTCTTGCCTCCACGTTACGACAGAGACTGCGAACCTCGCATGGACTTTGAAAGAAGGCGGCGCCGATGTCCTGGTATGCGCCTCAAATCCTTTGAGCACGCAGGATGATGTCGCGGCATCGATGGTAAAAGATATGAAGATCCCGACATTCGCGATCAAGGGCGAGGACAATAAGACATATTACGCGCATATAAATAGCGTGCTGGATGCCGGGGCCAATATTACGATGGACGACGGAGCGGATCTCGTTTCAACGATCCACAAGACAAAAAAACAGCTGGTCGCCCGGATATTGGGCGGGACGGAAGAGACGACGACGGGCGTTATCCGCCTGAGGAGCATGGAGAAGAACGGCGTATTGCTATATCCGATTATAGCCGTGAACGACGCGAGCACAAAGCACCTCTTTGATAACAGGTACGGCACGGGCCAGTCAACGATCGATGGGATAGTCCGCGCGACGAATGTCCTTTTATCGGGCGCCAATTTCGCGGTATGCGGTTACGGCTGGTGCGGCCGCGGTGTCGCCATGCGCGCGCGCGGCATGGGCTCAAATGTGATTATAGTGGAGACCGATCCCCTGAAGGCCCTGGAGGCGGTCATGGACGGTTACAATGTCCTGACTCTTAAAGAGGCATGCAAAAAGGCCGATATATTGGTTACCCTCACCGGAGACGCGTCCGTGATAAGGAAAGAACATTTCCTTATCATGAAAGACGGCGTCATAATCGCGAACTCCGGCCATTTCAACGTCGAGATAGATATTCCTGCCCTGGAAGTGTTATCGAAAAAGAAGAGAAGGGTGAGGGAGTTTGTCGACGAATATACGCTGAAAGACGGACGGCGTGTAAACCTCCTGGGCGAGGGCAGGCTGATAAATCTCGCCGCGGCTGAAGGCCATCCCGCGAGCGTCATGGACATGAGCTTCGCGAACCAGGCCCTTGCCTGCGAGTACATCGCGAAGAATTACAAGTTACTTGAGCGTAAGGTGTACAAGGTGCCGGAGTTCATAGACAAAAACATCGCAAAGTTGAAACTGGAATCCCTCGGAATAAAGATCGACGCTCTCACGGAAGAGCAAAAGATTTACCTGGAAAGCTGGGAATTAGGAACGTAAGATAAAGTAAAATTTTTTTTACTAGATAGCGGAAAGGAGCGGCAATAAGATGGGAAGGCGTCCGGTTGACATGGATAAATTGGTTCTGGACCTGGTTTTGAACGATAATATCGATGATAAAAAGAAAATTGCGAAAAAAATAACCGACATCGCGTATAAGAAGGGAATATATCCTTCAAGCATAAACGGATTTTATCTCGCGCGCGGGAAAGGGCTTACCCCCGCGAATTTCACGGTACCCGCGATAAACCTGAGGGTATTGACGTATGATCTCGCGAAGGCGATATTCAGATGCGCCAAGATTAATAATGCCGGCGCGTTTATTTTCGAGATCGCAAAATCGGAGATGGCCTACACGAACCAGCCGGCTTGCGAATATACGGCTGTTGTTCTTGCGGCGGCCGTGAAAGAGGGTTGGCTCGGGCCGGTCTTCATTCAGGGCGACCATTTTCAGGCGAACGCTAAGGCCTATAAAGAGAACCCGGAGAAAGAGTTAAATAACCTGAAGGACCTGATAGTCCATGCTATCGAGGCCGGGTTTTATAATATAGACATCGACTCTTCGACGCTCGTTGACCTGTCGAAGCCCACCATCAGAAAACAGCAGGAAGCCAATTATGAGGTTTGCGCGAAACTTACGAATTTCATCCGGAAGATACAGCCGCGCGGGATAGAGGTTTCGGTCGGCGGGGAGATAGGCGAGGTCGGGCATCAGAACTCGACGCCGGAAGACCTGAAGGCGTTTATGGACGGCTATGCCGGCTCCTTACGCAAGGGGCGGTGCGGGATATCCAAGATAAGCATCCAGACAGGCACGTCCCACGGAGGCGTGGTGCTTCCGGACGGGACGATCGCCAAGGTGAAATTGGATTTCGATACGCTGAAGAACCTGTCAAAAATGGCGCGCGAGACCTACGGCCTCGCCGGCGCGGTCCAACACGGCGCGTCGACCCTTCCGTCCGAGGCATTCGGCAAATTCCCGGAAGTCGAAACGGCAGAGGTGCATCTGGCGACCGAATTCCAGAATATGGTCTACGAATCGAAGCACTTTCCGAAAGAATTGAAAGACAGGATGTACGATTGGATAAAAAAGAACCTGGCCGCTGAGTTAAAGGCCGGCCAGACGGAAGAGCAGTTCATCTATAGCGCCAGAAAGAAAGCGCTCGGCCCGTTCAAGAAAGATATTATGGGGTTATCCGCCCAGGCGAGAGGCGAAATTGCCAAAGAGATAGAAGCGAAGTTCGAATTCCTCTTCGAAAAGTTGAACGTGAAGGATACCGGGGAACTCGTGTCGAAGCACACCGTGCTTAAAAGAGTGATTTCCAGAAAGCGCGAAGATGCGAAATCGATCGAGATAAGCGCGGAAGGCGCGGATTAAAGTTAAAAATTCTAACCAGGTTAGACCTTGCGGTTGCTCTAAGATCTAACCTGGTTAGAATTTTTAAGCCCTCTTATTTACCAAGTATATCCCGATAGCCGCAAATAACACATTCCCCAGCCACGCCGCGACTATCGGCGGAAGCATTCCGGCTTTACCGAACGCTATACTTATCGCTATGAAGGCGTAGTACCCAAGCCCTATGGCGATAGACATACCCATGCCTATCAGGACTCCGCCGCGTGTCGTTACAATCGCGAACGGCGCCCCTATCAATATTATGATAAGGCTTATCAGCGGAAACGCCACCTTGTAGTGCAGGTCCACGAGAAGGCTCTTGACTAGCCTGGCGCTCGTCCCCCTGAAATTCCCTATATATTTATTCAGCTGTTTATAGCTTAAATAATCCGAATGCCATTCCCTGTTCGCGAAATCGCCGGGTTTTTCTCTTAATGGAATTTCCTTTTCCTCGAAGAATTGCGGCTCGCCCAATATCCTTCCGGCATTATCTATCTTCCACATTATTACTTTATAAAACTTCCAGCCCCGGCCGGTCCATGCGCCGCTCTGGGCGGTGATTTTTGAGACGAGATTTTCCTGTTTATCATGCTCGTGGATTATGATGTCCCCGAGCGTCTTCTTTTCGGTATCGTAATTTCTGGCGAATATGATCCTGTTTCCCGCCCCGTATACCGCGACGTTCTCGATGACCCTCGACAGCGAGTTTTTTCGTTTTTCTTTTTCGAGCTCATCACGCCTTATGACGCTCGACACCTTGGAACTTATCGGTATGATCCTGTCATTGATGATAAATACGCCGAGCGATATGATCGCGCCCAATATAAGCATCGGCGCCAGTATCCTCCACAGGCTTATGCCGCTCGATTTCATCGCGATTATCTCGTTATGTTTGTTAAGGTTGGAGAGCGTGAATATCGTCGAGAGGAGGACCGCCATCGGCGTCACCTGCAGTATTATCGTGGGCGTGTAGTATACATAAAAAGCGATAATCGAAAAGAGTGGTATTTTGTACTTTACGATATTGTCTATAAAAGAGAATATATCGATGATTATGGCCATGACGGTGAATAGAATCAGGCACCATAGGAACGGCCCCAGGAAACCTCTTACCATATACCTATCTATTATCTTCACCCCGTTAGACCTCCTGCTTACTCCCCGCTAAACCGAAAGGTCTAACGGGGTTCACCCTTATGCTCCCCTTGCAAGCGTGAGGCATCTCACTTCAACCGCGCCGGCCGCCTTCAGCACTCTGGCGCACCGGTCCAGAGTTGCGCCTGTTGTCAGGACATCATCCACAAGAAGGACAGATTTACCCCTTACCGTATCACCCCCGCGCCGTATCCTGAAAGCGCCGCCCAGGTTAACGAGCCTTTCGGTTCTGGAGAGTTCAAACTGGCTTCTTGTCGCTTTGACCTTATCGAGCGTATCGGCAAGCGGTATTTTAAATTCATCGGATATCCTCGACGCCAGGAGTTTCGACTGGTTGAACTCCCTTTTTCTTAACCGGCTGTTGTGGAGCGGGACGAATGTTACAAGATCGACATTATCGGTTATTTCCGGATTATTATTTATGAATTCCGTCAAAAGGCGCGCGAATAATTTTGACAGCGATATCCGCCTTTTATACTTGAAAGCGTGGACGAGTTCCTTCAGGACGCCTTCATACAGAAGAGCGGAATACGCCCTATCAAAGCCTTGTCCGGCTAAATGCGGTTTCGGATTACGCCTTACCTGTCCTATGCAAAGTGCGCATACGCCGGACTCATCCATTGGGCTCAGCCCTTTTCCGCATGAGGCGCAGCGGAGCGGGTAGACGAGATTTACGAGATTTTTTGCGATTGCTAAGACTGATTCGGTCATGGGGGATATTATACCATAAAAAAATAAAAGGGTCACACCCATTTATCTGTCGTCTAACAATAGATAAACGGGTGCGACCCTTTTATTTCTCTTTCGGTTATAACTTTGTTACGTTTGCCGCCTGTTCGCCTTTAGGGCCCTGGTTGATATCAAACTCAACCTCCTGGCCTTCCTCTAAAGACTTATAGCCATCACCCTGAATCGCGCTGTGATGAACAAATACATCCTTGCCGTCTTCAGGAGTAATAAACCCATAACCTTTTTGGTTTGAGAACCACTTTACTTTCCCTTTTACCATTTATTTTCGGAACCTCCTTTCGAATATATTATGGTATCCGCCTTCGCAATCAACTTGTGATAGGGTAGATGCTTCGGCGGATTGTTTGCCGGAAGTTAGCCGCAGCAAACAAAAAAACCGCAAGGTCAGTCATCCATGCCCGCTTGCGCAGGCTACCTTACGGCCCAGACTTCCAATCCTTCTTTACCACAACAAAAAATATACCATCAAGGCCGCCTCTTGTCAACAGAAATTTTAAAATTTTAAAATATGTTGATTTTAGGCTTATTATTATATAATATATACGCTATGCCTTATAATAATTGGAAAGGTATCGGTTCCGCCAGAAGGGCGGGGGTGCTTGCGCCGCTCTTCTCGGTCTATTCGAAAAATAGCTTCGGCATAGGTGATTTCCGCGACCTCAAGCTCCTCATAGACTGGTGCGGTAGCGCCGGCCTTTCAATATTGCAGCTTCTTCCTATGAACGAAGTCGGCCCTACCTTTTGCCCTTACGATGCGTTAAGCTCATTTGCCCTGGAACAGGCCTATATTTCTATCGATTCAAAGAAAGGCCATCCTCCCAAAGGCGGGCGTGTCGATTATGCGGTAAAAGAAGAAAAGCTCGACGAGCTTTGGAACCTTTATCTGAAAGACAAGCAAAGCGAATCGAAGGATTTTAAAGAGTTCATTAAATCCAACAGTTACTGGATAGAAGATTTCGCGTTATTCAAGGTGTTGAGAAAGCATCACGGCGGGCGGCCCTGGTATGAATGGGATGATTGCTATAAAAACCGTGATCCCGAACGATTAAAAGATTTTAAAAAAAAGCATAGCGGCAGGATATCATTCCAGGCGTGGCTGCAGTGGGTAGCCTTCAATCAGTTCAAAAAGGCCAAAGCTTACGCCGCATCCAAAAATATAAAGATATGCGGCGATCTTCCCATCCTTATTTCAAGGGACTCTGCCGATGTCTGGGCCCACCCCGAATATTTTAAGTTAGACTTCGCCGCCGGCGCGCCGCCGGATATGTATTGCGCTAAAGGCCAGAGGTGGGGAGTGCCCACCTACAATTGGGAAAAGATTGCCGGGGATGGCTACCGGTATCTCAAAGAGAAGTTCGCCTTCGCGGAAAATTTTTACGATATACTGCGGGTGGACCATGTCGTC
>JAZDOS010000037.1:0-2412 GCA_043798375.1 Candidatus Omnitrophota bacterium
AAGGTCCTGGAGATAGCCCGCGACTGCCGGCTTGACTGTCTTCAGTTGCACGGTAACGAGTCGCCCGGCTATTGCAAAGGACTCAAAAAATATTATAGGATAATCAAGGCTGTCCGCGTAAGCGGCAGGGAGAGCCTTAAAAGGCTAAAGGGATATGACGTGGACGCTTTCCTGCTCGATTCTTACGTAAAAGGAAAAATAGGCGGCACCGGCGTAAAATTTGATTGGGATTTGGCCGCCGAAGCGAAAAAATCAGGAAGGCGCGGCCGCATTCCCGTAATCCTCGCGGGGGGGCTTGATCCCGCTAATATAGAGGAGGCCATAAGGAGAGTAAGGCCGTACGCGGTGGACGCCTCGACCGGGCTTGAATCCTCTCCGGGCAGGAAAGACCACGGCCTCGTGAAAAAGTTTATCGAAAAAATCAGGAAGATAAATTAGCGAAAGGACATCATATGGCTTCTAATAAAAGGTTGCATCGCCGCCTGGCGCTGGACGTTGAGGTCAAATGGCACAGGAAGAAGGATAAGTCCTCGAGCAGCAAGGCGTATCTTTTCAGGACGAAAAATTTCGCGCAGCACGGGCTTTTTCTTAAGACAGCCAAAAAATTCAGGATGGGGATGGAGATGGTCCTGGAATTCGCGCTTCCTACGGTCTCCCACCCGATAGATGTGTTGGGGCGGGTCGCCTGGATAGCCGATAAGGACAAAAACCCGACGTTTTATCCGGGGATCGGCGTCAGGTTTGTGAAGATCGACCCGGACGAAAAGAAAGAACTGGCAAAGTTTCTCGGCAGGAAGTTCAGGAATTATAAGGACGCGCAGGAACTCAAGAAGATGTATTTGACCCTGATAGACATGGGCGCGCGCTTAGTCGAGCTCGGGGAGAGGCATCCCGGAGCCATCTACTTCAAGAAGGCGGTCGATCACGCGATCAAGGAGATCTCCGAAGTAGCGCATCTGATAGACAGGGAAGTCTCGGAAATAAAGAACCTGTGAGAATGATAAAAACGGTAAATAAAATAAGCGCGCTGGCATTTGCGCTGTTTATGCCATTTATTTTTTGCGCGCCCGCCCGCGGAGAAGAGCCCTATGGCCAATATCGCAAAGAATTCCTTACGTGGCTGGAAAAAAACTCCGATGAAATAACGGGCCTGCCTTATAGCCATGTCGGCGATAAAAGATTCGAGAAATGGTGCATTACTTATGACGCGGCGGTAGCTTCGCTGGCCTATATAGCTTCGGGCGAACCGGAAAGAGCGAAAAAGATAATTGATTTTTACAGAAAAAATGAGAGCGTCTGGAGATTGGGAGGGATAATCGGGGCGGTATACGCCCCCGATCCCGGCGGGTCGGGAGAGAGCTGGGCGGTCTGGGTCGGAGAAGACGCGTGGTTGGCTATCGCTTCCTTTCATCTGTACAAAGCGACATCGCAAAAGGAATATTTGGACCTTGCCAAAAAAATAGCGGATTTCATAGCCAGCTTACAAAATGAAAATAAGGCAGATCTGAATTACGGAGGCGTTCCCCTGGGGCCGGAAAGCGATGGTATGGTAGCCGGCGACCAGCATATAAATTATGACGCCGGGATGCCGGGTTTTTCGGAGGTATTCGCCACGGAACATAATATCGACGCTTACGCTTTGTTTAATATGCTCTATCAAGAGACAAAATACGAAAAATACAGGGAGGCGAAAGATAAGATCCTGGCCTGGCTTAAAAGGGTCGCCTATAATAAAAAGGAAGGCAGGCTTAATCGCGGCGGCAGAAAAGAGATCGATCGCGCGGTAGCTACCGATGTCCATTCCTGGGGCATCTCGGCATTAGGAGTAGAAACGCTCGATGGGATCGAACCGGGTCTAGCTGAAAAAATGATGGCGTTTGTGGAGAAAAATTGCCTGGTTAAAGCAAGTTACACTAAGCCCGGCGGCGAGAAAGTCACGGTCGAAGGGGCCGACTACACCGACCATAATACAGCCGGAACGCTGCACCGGGGGCCTATGGTCTCTCCGGAATGGACATTCGAACTGATAAACGCGTATAAGAGGTTATCCGATGATTTTATTAAGCGCGGTGAACGGGCAAAAGCGGACAGATATAACCAAAAAAGGGTCAAATTGATAGAAAATATGTTAAATTTGGCGGTCAAAGATAGCGGCGGGTTAGCGTATCCCTACGCCACGCTGGCCGATGCCCCTATCGGCCATGGGATCGTCACGCCCTGCGAGGGAAACTTGAGCGCTATCGGAGTAAGCTACGCTATCCTGGGCCTGTCCGGATACGACCCTTTAGCGCTGACAAAAACAAAATAAAGGAGGACTGTAATGAACGTATTTAAAACGGTATTTTTCCTGACCTTATTGACGCTCCTGCTTATTTTCGTCGGGAGCCTGATAGGCGGCAGGAACGGGATGAT
>JAZDOS010000047.1:0-13852 GCA_043798375.1 Candidatus Omnitrophota bacterium
GTTCTTCTCGATTACATCGAATAAACCCGTTAAACTCTACGGTATTGAGGATAAGGACTTATACCTGGAGAACGTGGACCAGTTCCGCAAGGTTTATGAGCTGAACCAATCCACCAAAAAAGACCTCGACAGCCTCATAAATACCTTAGACGAGCTGAAAGATAAGCTCTATACCCCTGAACTGAAAGAGATAGAATCAAACTCGGTCCTTCATGAGGATGGCAGGATAACATTCACCGACAGGTGGAAGCTCGTCTCAAACCTCGCCTATAGATACAATATCGGCTATAAACAATATTCCAACCTTCAGAAGCTTGTAGAAAGCTTAAAGCTTGAGAAAGACATCAATTTCAATACGGCCAACAAGGAACGCGACCAGCTTATAGACGAATTAAGTAAGAAACTCGATAAGGAACAATTGGAAGGCCTCGTATTAAAATCATTGGCCTTTAAGACCAATAAGATAACCCAATCCGAATACTATACCTATCTGCAGGGTTTAGCCGATAAGGCCAATATCGACCCCGTCCCCTACAGGAACCTCATAAACTACACCGAATACATCACAATATACGAATCTATCGACCTCTTAGAGATATTTAACGAGGTAAAAGCCTATGAAGATCAAATCATAGAGAAACTCTACACAACAGAAGAACAGAGGAAGCTCCATGATGTATCAAAATGCCTGAGCTGCATTAAAGGCCTCTTTAACCTTAAGCTTACCAATACCGACTTCGAATACCTGGAAAAAGCCATAAAAGCCTGCAATAAAGACTATATTTTAACCTTCCTTAACCATAATCTGACCGGCCCGGTCAGAGAAGGTTACAATCTTGATACGGTATTCGATAACCTTGATACCGCCATGGAGTTCTACCGCACCGCCGAACAAAGAAACCGGGCAATACTCGCCAATACCATTAAACGGATGGACGCCGAAGGAACCGAGGTCGCCGCCCTCATAACAGGCGGCTACCATACCAAAGGCCTGTCAGATATACTTAAGCGGAAAGAGACCTCATACCTTGTAATCCTTCCTAAGTTCGACGCTTCCAAAGGCCAGAGGCCCTACGTGGCCATACTGACCAATAAGAACGACAACTACTCCGAAAGGGTAAACGCCTTCTTCAAAGAGATAGTGAAGACCACCCTCGATAAAGCGTATAACGACGGTAAGGATATAGCCTTGATTAAGAAGCTCTGGAAGGAAGAGTACCGGACAAGCTATGAGAAGCTTGTAAAAGAGGATGTTGCCTATAGCGGTAGGGGACGTTTAAACGTCTCCTACGGTATAGGTAAATCCACTCACGGGGACAGGCTGCCGATGGCCCCTGTACCCGGTACAAGCGGTGACGATACGATCGCTCTCGGCACGAACTTCTCCGCCGATGAGCTTGTTACGCCGGACAAGTTCAATCAGATGGTAGATAACCATGAAGCTCCGGCCGGAACTGCGGGAGATATGGAAGAAGCGGTCGCGCCCGAAATCGAGGAATCAAAGCCGCATAAAGGCATGGAAAGGACAGGTTCCGTCCATCCCTTCTATCTCTTGTCTCTGGCGGCGGTATTCTTGATATCCTATGCGGTAACGTATTATTTCAGATACGGCCCATTGCCGGTGGATCAGGCGGCCTGGATCGGGACAGGTTTAATATTTGTAGCCTGCGTAGGCGTTATGCTGCGGGCGTTATTTCCCATAGACGCGATAATTTTCAAAAATACGAACATGAAAGAGATTGACGCTGTTTGGAAAACGCTATATCAGATACGGCAGGGGAAAATCGACAGCCTAAGCGGAGCGCGGTTGGCAATAAAAAGCCTTATAACCATCAGAATGGCCGAAGAGAACAAAGCCGTAAGAAAAGAGGCGACAAGAACTTTATGGCGGGCAAATAAATATACGCGAGGGGCCGTGAAATGGGCTATGCGCGGGATATTGCGCGACAAAACAGCGAACGCGGAATTTAAAGCGGAAATCGAGCGCGCCATGAAGGAGCTTGGATGGGATAGACTCATCCCCGGAAAATTCGTAGTAATTCTCGCGGCATTAGCGGCCTTGGCGGTTATGGCATTGTCCGGCTGTTCGCAGAATATCGTGCCCGGCCGGACGCCTCCGACGGTTTTAGTTAATTTACCGCTTGCCTTACTCGTTGTAGGCCTAATATTTAAGAGCCTTATATGGGGTAAACCAAAATATGAAAAATTACATGCGCGCCCGATCTCGAACCAAACCGGCCTGCCCGAACATCCGGGCAAAAACAAGATCATATCGATCGTCTTCTTCCTGGCGGGTGCCAACATCGCCGCCGCTATCGCCGAATACTGTTTTGGCGTCCGCGGCGCGGCGCTCGCGGCCGGAATAACGAGCCTGGTAGCGATGGTTAGTTCCGCGGGCGAAGGCATGGATGAAGACGGCGCCGATCAGGAAGGAGAGGAACCCGGACTTTCAGGCATACCCGAAGATCAGCGAGAACCGGTGCGCGCTTATATACAGCGCGATCCGGACGGATTTACGCTATTCGATACTGACGAAGGAATAGGGATAATCACGCGCAATAGAGAAGGCGCTCTTGCCAGGATAAAAGGAATTATGGCGGACGTGGAAGGATTAATTTTTGCGGGTAAGATCGAAGGCGAAGAAGCGTGGGACTGCGAGGGAAACAGAGTCCCCGTCCTTGCGGCATATTTCAATATAAAAAACGCGGAAGACAGGGATAGGGTTATCGACGAGGCGATAAAAGTGTTGAGCCTGAATGACACGATATTCTCTTCCGAGATTACGGTGTCCAACTATTCGACATCAGGTTACTGCGCCCAGCTCATCGAAAAAAATTTCGAGATAAATAATCCGGACAGGCCTGCGGAGCGGGTCATGCTTGAGCAGATGTACACCCTGCCCGAATTCATAGATAGCCTTAAGTCGGCGGCACAGAGAGTAAAAGAAGAGAACGTCGAAGGAATGACGGATGACTCGCTCGTACAGCCGGCTATAGAAGCCATAGAACAGGCTGTAAGCGATTATGGAAACTCGCCCGATAAGGAAGATGGGATTGTCTGTCTGGCGCGCATAATAAGAAGCCTGGTTATGGATTACGATCAGCACATCTGGTCGGATACCGAGCGTATAAAAAAGGAAACATCGCACGATCTTATCGATTGCGCAAAACAGGACAGGGACAACTGGAGAATACGCGGCAGGGCATTAAGGGAACTATGGTTTTACATAGTAAACCCGAACGGCAATTTTATGGAAGAAACCCTTAAGGTCAGCGCCCTTACCAGGGATATCCTTAACGATATGCCGCCCGGAGCCCGGGATCCGCTTATACTTTTCACCGATACGCTTACCCCGCGCGATCTCAATTTCATTTTGGAAAGATACAACGTGCAGGCCATAGCTACCCATGGCGCGACCATGACTTCGCACTGGGTCGTCTATGCCGGCGATAGAGGTATACCTGTGGCCATAATCGGCGGCGATGAGAACAGAGATTATCAGAAAGAGGTTTCCTCGGCGATGGAAAGCATTAAACGCGCCATGCAAAGCGGAAGATATCTGCACAAGGACATCAATAGAAGGATGGCCCTAATCGGCGGCAGCGGCGAAGTGGTTATCGGCCCGCACCTGACAACCGTAGAGCAATATCTCGAGAGGTTAATTACCGAGACAGCGTTGAATCAGATTGAAGCGGAAGACGCGCCGGAAAAATGCGCCGCGGTGCCCGTGGGAAATACGGGATGCGTGACGAGCCTGCGTGCCAACGCGGATAGTGTCGAGGAAATCAAGAAGGCGAAGAGAGAATACAGCGCGGCCGGCGTCGGCCTTTTCAGGACAGAGTATTTGTTTTCCGGCGCGGAAAATATGATCAGGATAAAAAATTATCTTAACGCCTATTTCGAAGCCGAATCCAGGGCTAGCGAAGAAAGCGAGAATAGGCTTAAGATGGCAACCAATATGCTAAGGAAAGGCCTGAATATCTATTTTGACGAGATGGCTCAGGCGGCAGGCGAGGATCCGGTTAAGATAAGGATGATAGACTTTGAATCTGATAAGATAACCGAGATACATTGTCAACTCGCCGACAGGAAAATCGATACAAAGAAATTCGGTATGGATTTTTATAGAACTAAGCTTGGCAGGGCCATCCTTCTTATTGAACTTGAGGCGGCGCTCAGGTCATATTACTACAGCGCGAAGAAGAACATAAAAATAATATTCCCGATGGTGAGGACTCTCGACGATGCCGGGTTCTTGCGTGAAATATTCGAAGAAGCAAAGGACGGTATGGCCAAAGGGATCGGCAGGCAGTCGAAAACGGCGGAGGAGGATGTTCGCGCCGAACTTGATTTGATGCCCGTGGAATTCATGATAGAGCATCCAGACGCCGTCGACAATATAGAAGCCTTTGTCCGGCTTGACTGGGTAACCGGATTTTCGATAGGAACGAATGACCTGTGGTGCTACGTTTTATCGCGGGTCGTGGAAAGAAAGCTTAACAGGGATAATCACAGGGATCAGGCCCTCTTATCGCGCCTCCACCCGGAATGCACGAAGGCCATTACCAAAGTAATCGCAGCCGTGAGGGACGAAAACCGCAGGCAAGGCCGGCCGGCAAAAGAGCTCTCTTTCTGCGGCGAACTCGCAAGCCACGAGAACTTTCTCGTATATCTCGCATGGCAGATGCACAAGCTCGGCATAGCGGAAGAAGACCTGCCGATATCGTTAAGTATGGCCGGATATACGATAAGGCCAGCCAACATATTCCTGAGGAATATATCAAAGAATCATTATGCCGACAGCCGCGTAACGACTTTCCTCCGCGACGGCGCTGACGAGGCCGGCGCGGTTCCGGTCGAAGATAAGGCAAGGAGAGTGACGGCCGGGGTGATGCGGAAGATATATGAGAAGCCGCGTTTCCGGCAAAAGAAGGAAGATATAAGGAAAAGGCTTGCCGAGATTGGCCCCGACACGAAATTAAATCCTTCCGAGGAGAACAGGACGCTTTACACTCTTTCCCTGATCCTGGATACAAGGGGAGCCATTGCCAAACTTCCTGCCGCCGCGGGATTGAACAAGACGCGAAATCGCGGCCAGTCCGGCCCGAAAACTGAAGCGCCGGCCGAAGAGCAAGGCCCCGCGCAGCCCGACCCCGCGGTGGAGGAGAATCACAGGGAACTGCGCCACTTTAAGCTTACCTGCTACTTTGGCCTTCATCCTTTCATCGCTAAAAAGATAATGGAGCTTGCGAAGAAGACAGGGGTACAGCCCTATCTCATAGGACATAGAGAAGCGAATGAGGCTCAATATGTAAAATACCTCAGCGCTCAAGGCATACAGCAGCCGATGAAAGCAACAAGGGTCGTAGATCTTATGCAGAATCTTTTGCCGACGGGAAGTTATCTTACGATTATGGCGGGCGGGCCTGCGCCGGAGGCCACGGAGGCCTTTTTCCGCGGATTATGCGATGTAAATGAAGTCTACGACCAGGATAGAAGTATCCGGGATTCAACGAAGAAGCAGGCATTCGAAGAGGTTCCCGCGGATGAATCTTTCGGTTTGGAATTCGGCATGCTCCGCATCGTCAAAAAATCCCTCGGCCCGTTCGGATGGCTCTACAACCGGTTTACCGCGCCGTTTATCGAAGAGCCGTTTATTAAAGTGGGGCCGCCGCTAGTTATATATAACCTGACGCATAGTTTTGTATCGGCAGGCGCGGCCGCCGTTATCCTCGGCGTCATATTCTTTATACTGCACATCCTGAATAAAGAAGCCCCGCCCGAAGCGATAGGGAAAAATATATGTGTAAGATTATATCTGACCGCGAAATCGCTTTCGTTTAAAGAAGCTTTTTTCCTGCTGATAGCCCCTCTACTGGCGACAATCGCCGGCCTCGGCTTCATGTACTTCGGTGACGCCGAAACCGCCCTCCGGAACAGCATCCTGGCCCATATAGGCATCAATGTCGGCGCAACCATCCTCAACGGTATATATAGAGTTTATGAAGTCATAGGTAGGGGTGAACTGAAGACCCACCGGCTGATTTATCCCGCTATGATGTCTGCAGGCCGCGGAGAAGAAAGGGCGCCGGTTAAATTCGTGAAAGACTCACCCGATATACCGCAAAGAGACAGGCGGTATAAATTGCTGGATCCGATAATGAAACACCTGAAATCCGTTTACGGAGGCCGGATTACCGACTATAAGCGTTTTGCCGGATTTTTCCTGGCGCAATGCAAGTTCGATGAACATATTCCCGACGGACGGCATATTTACAGCGACTATGATTATATGTGCCGGCTTGCGGAAATTACTTACGCGGCATTAGAGCACGTCGTAAAAAATCCGGACGATATTTTTATTTTGGATGATCCGATCAATTATTCTCCCGGCGGGCCCGGAGCCGGAAGGCCGGAGATATTAATAGCGTGTGAAGACAGGCCGGGAATCCTCGGCATCCTGACGCATGAATTGGGAGACCACAGGATAAGCGTCGACCAGGCGTTCATGTTCCGGTTCAATCTTGAAGGGCGCCCCGGCAAGGTATTCGTCCTGTTAGCCAGAACGCCGAAGATAATGTCCGGCCAGGCCGGAGACGAAGAGGCGAGGATATCCACGGCGCTTAAAGATATACGTGATTTGCTGCATGCCGGAGCGGACGGCCCGCAGGTCCTGCAGGCCTTAAACCAGTCCCGGGTTTTTCCTTTTACCTACTATGAAGGCATGCTCAACACGGAATCGTGGCTTAACAGGCAGCTTGACACGGAGACCGCCGCGGCCATGTCCGACAAACTGCGCGAGTTGGGGATATTGCGCGACAATACGGTGGTGCTTGCCGATTCTTCCTATGTTTTGGAGGCAATGGACGCTTACGGCCATCCAAAGGGCCGTTATGTCGTATCGGACAACAGCCTGACCGACGATGAGCGCAAAAATTTCCTGGGCCCCGCCAGGCCGAATCACATGATACTCGCGCTGAACAGGAAAGAAAAGACAGCCTATTCCATGGAAAAAGATCCCGAATACCTGGAGGTCAAGAAGAATAGAGAAGATTTTGACCGGCGCCATGGCGCTATAATGCATAAGACGGGAGAGATGGCCGGTAACCCGGCTGAAGTAACGATCGGCAGTATTCGCCAATTGCTGGGTGAGGATAATGCCCTAAAAATCCTTCGCTTACGCCGGAAATACCTGAATCCGGATTTATACGAAAAGATCAGCCGCGATATAGATGTTATCCGGGAAAATATATGCCCGCAGAATGCCAAAGATGAAGAACTCCTTGGCTCCGTATCCGGGGATTATGGAAATTTCTTTAAAAGATACATGACGTGGCTGCCCGCGACAAAGGATGAACCCGGCAAGACCAGGCGGCAGCTTCTTTGCGAAGCTCTTGAAGAGACCAGCGACAATATTTCGCTTAACGGCATCATGAGCCTCTTACATTCCAACTATCTGTCCGGCGCCGACAGCGGCATCGTTGCCGAAGAAGGATCCGAATGGGAATTGTCCGTAGTCCTTTTTGACGATAATGGCCGGTTCATGCTGTCGGATCCTCTGCAAGGAGCCGCGGCCGGAGGGAGATTTGACCGCCTGGCCCTGGAAGGAATTCACTCAAAGGAAGAGCTTTTCACAAACCCGCTCATAAGCTATTTCCTCGCTGTAATCCGCGAATCGTATTATCTGGATCCAAGGATCGGCTGGATAACCGAAACAAGACAGGGCATGAACGAGAGGACTCATCCGGTCGCAAGAACGATCAGATTTTCGGAAAATACGTTAAGCTTCAATACCTACTCGATCCGGTTAACCGAAGGCGTGGAGGGCGGCAGAATAACATTTTGCCTTAAAGAAGGGCCTCTTCACGCTATCGGCAGGCCAAAAAGAGAGACGTATAATACCGCTTTTGAAAAAATATCGGCCGGGCATCCCTATGATTTCGATTACTATTCGCATGAAGATGAAGTGCTGGAACGAGTGAAATACAGCGTCGCGTATTCCTGCTCTTTTCCGTCCGAAGCCGAACTTTTGCGCGCGGCTTTATATACACATCATCTTACGTTCGGCGATTTTTATCGCAACACGGTTATTTTGCCGTATTGGAATGCCGATAATGTGGCAAAATGGTTTGATGCCGCAGGCTATCCGAATAATTATCCGTCGTATTCTTTCGTTAATATGCGTATGCCTGTAGATACCGTCAATAGGTTTATTAACAGCATGGGGGACCGCATGCGGGAAAGGGACATTGCTCCGTCCAACACTTTCCCCGGGCTGGAACTTGCGCAGAGGGTAAGGCTAAAAAGCAGGATAGATGAGATTAAAGGCGGAGAAATACGCGCCCGCGGCCGGATAGGCATAGCGACGCAAGTATCGCGCCTCCTTGTGTCAGATAAAAATGAATTTGGCAATATCAGGAAGATGGCCGCGGCAGCCCTGGTTGCAAGAGGCGTTTTTGAGCATTATGGTTACGCCGGCGCATTTGAGGTTCTTTCCAAAGAATATAAAGGTATACGATTTTTTGGGATTCGCGTACCGGGCGCTTCCGTCATATCTTTTGCCTGGGCCATACCGGGCGATCTGCCGCTGGTAATCCATGGCGAATTGGCCAACAGATTGAATTTAGAGCAGGCGCTCTACGTTCTGGGTATCAATGAGAGCGATGTTCCCGAAGAGCCGCGCGACGGTATGGGCGCGAATTTCTTAAAGTCGTGGATACCGCACCTGTTAGAAGCCGAGGCTGACATTCCACTGCATCCGGGATGGCGCCTTTTTTTCCAGTCGCCGGGCCAGTCCGGAAGGGTCGTCACCGGAATTCCTTTTTATCCGCAACCCGGCAAACCTCCGGCCGGCGATATTCTGATAGCTTCTGAATATAATCCGGAATTCAGAAACGACCTTTATGACAGAAGTGTCGGCGGAGCCGTTTTTCTTAACTTCGGCGGATTTCAGCATGAAGGAATTAATATACGCGGATCGGGCCGCGCCCTTGGCATCGTCCCGCAACTGCCGCTTGCGGCTGACGGAAAATCGATAAATATACCGGGTAAAGGCGATGTCTCTCTGGAGCATCTTTTATTGACGATTAACGAGCTGAACGGGGAAATACTGGTGCTGACAGAGAGCGAAGAACTGAGGCCCCTGTTTGATCTTGCGGCAGCGGAAGGTTCGGACGCGTTCAAAAACGAGGAGAAGCTTATAGGGCTGATGAAAAACCGGCCCGTATCCAACGATATTTTAAGGGTGATTCTCTATATGACATTGTCTCTCGATCTAAACTCCGCTTCGAATGTTATGCAATATATGGCGGAAAATTTCGGAGATCGCATACAGCCGTTTGTAAGGCCCATGGAATTGAAAGCCAGGATACGGCTTCTTATCCTGGCCGAAGATGTCCTCTCGGCGTTTAGCGAGCGAAGGCCGCTTTATGTCATATTGTCAAAATACGGCAGATACGTGGAATATTATGAGAAAGTGAAGATACTTTCCGATAAATTCGGGTTCGCTCCTTTTAGAAAAGCCGATGAGCCGGAAATTTCCGATAAAGTTACGGCTCAACTGCTGCCGCGATTTAGCGAGCTTATGGACGAAGCGTATAATCTATTGGAAGAAGTTGACGTCGGTAACCCGCTGTCCGATATCGAAAAATTGGACGCCCTTACGCTTGCGTATGAAGAGTGGGGTCGTTATGGCGGCATTCCTTCCGAAGTTAGGGACAAATATGAATCGATCAGGAAAACCGCTTATGATTTAAGCGAGGTTTCCAGGAATCAGTTTGTGCCTATCGATAGACAGCCGCTGATTTTAAGAGGCCGTATAGGCGAGAAGGCGGCATGGCTAGCGTGGCTGCGCAGAGAGCTTAAACGTATTCCCGGAAAACCGGCCGCTAAGAAAAACATTTTCCTTAACGAATCCGTGTTTTATATTACCCCGACGGCTCTTGACCAATTCGCTTTTTTAAATTCACAGCCGATAAACCGGATACGCGATATTCTCAGGGATCGGGATCTGAGGATCGAAGAAAAGACACAAAGGATAAGGGTTTTTATCAACGAGCATATGGATGAGTGGGAACTTCCGGCGGAATTAGAGGGCGCTCTTTACAGCTGGGTGGCCGCGAAGCCGGAAGGATGCCAGGCGTATATCCTGCGTTCCAGCACGACCAAGGAAGGCGAAAAACCGTCCCAGTTCAGAGGGGTGCTTACTTCTCCGGTAGGTTACGATGTTGAGCCGCGCCGGGTGTTTATCGAAGCATGGGCAGGCCAATTCGGAAACGATATTCTCTTAAGGCTTGAACATACGGATAATATGCTTCCCCAGGAAGAGATCGGCCTTACGTTTTTGGCGCAATGGATCTATCCTGTCGAATCAGGCGGCGTGGCCCTATCCCATAACGCGCAGGGACGGGTAGAAGCGCAGCATAATTACGGGCCGTCAGCCATAACAAGGGACACCGACAAACCGTTTGACGTAACGACTATAGATGGGACAGGAAATATAGCAAAGACAACAAAGGAAAAAACTCATATACTTACAATATTGCCCGGTAAGCTTGACTTTGAAAGCATACCTTTAAGCGAAAATAACAAAGTCCATTCTTTAACCGACGCTTCCGCGAAAAATTTGTCCGGCATATTGCACTATTTGGCGGATAAGATAGGGCGCCCTATACTTGCGGAGTTTGCTATCCACAGGGATAGCAGAGGCCATGAGAGGATCGAGATCCTTGATCTTAACACTATGCCGGATCCAAACTATAATTTAGCGGTAAAGGATTTATTCGCATGCCCCAAGACGCCCGCGACAGCTGCCCTTTCCCCGGATATTAAAAAGGCCGGAATGAAGACGGAAATTCCTTCCCTGCCGGAGGCCTCGCGCGAAGCGATAAAAAGCGCGATCGGCAGTATTCTTGATAGCCGCGGGATTCCCTGGAAAAAAATAGACGCGCGGCTCTACAGCCATAACGGCGCGCGAGCCTACTTCCAGATATACGTCAATGACCACGTAATCGCTAATATCACCTTCATGTTGATGAGGGACGACGGGGAGGAAACCCGTATAGAGATATTAGGCCAAAAGGTAGCCGGTTATCTTCCGAGCGAAGGCATAATGACATTGCTCCAGTCATGCCTCTTCACCATTACAGGCGTGAAGAAAGTCGTGTATAAAGATATCACAGTGCCGGACGGCTCCGGCTTCATACGTCAACTTGAGGAAAAAGGGATTCTCCGAAACGTAACCGTTGAAAAAATTGATGACGGCGAATACGACATGCGCGCCGATGTCAATACGGAAACGGCGGTATCAGGGCCAAATCTTGGTGAGGGCGGTAAGTTCGGACCTGCGGCGAAAGCGCTTCTCTTCGCGGCGGCGGGCTTGAGCCTCCTCGCAACGCAAATGGGCGCTGGATTCGCAAGCGGCGAATTCTCACTCGGCGGCGCCGTTACAATGACAGGCATAATCACCGCGCTTATTTTTATTGTGGGTATATCGGTAAGAATTATTAAGGGCGGCGCGCGTCCCCAAACGTCTCAATCACCTCTTTCATCCGAAAGACGATCTAATGAGGAAGATGCTTACGAGGATGTCTATGGGAAAAATGGCGCTCGAGACCAATCCAAACAGACACAGCTATCAATATGGCTAATGCGGTCAGCAGGGCGAACATTTTATTCCTCCTTAATCTTATCCGCGAAGGTAATACCCATTATAAAAAATCCGATAGTAACAATTGTGAATAAGATTTTAAGCCAGACGGAGGCAATTTTCCCAAAAACTCCTCCAAGTAAACCTGCCAGTATAAAACCCTGGAAGAGGGTAAGCGACGTTTTACTCAATGCCTATAGTCTTTTTTCGCTCCAAAAGTTACGCATCTTAAGCACAAGGATACCACAACTTTCCGATGCAGTCAATTTAAAGTCGTCGGCAGAATTTCCGCCGGCGAAGGTGCTCGCGTTCGCGGCGGCGGGCTTGAGCCTCCTCGCAACGCAGATGGGCGCGGCATGGCCGGACGCGGAAGTTTCGAATGTCATGCATGCCTCGATAGGTTCTTCCATGTTATGGCTCATCGCGGCGGTATTTTTGATAGCGGGCGCCAGGCATATATGGTTTGCGGCAAACATGCTGTTTAGCTGGCTCCATACCCGGCTATTTCCGATATACACATGCAGGCTTCTATTGCAGAAAACAGACCTTGTTATAGCGGTCTACGGAGCCTCGCGGAAGGCGGATGAGCTCGAACGGGCGATCGCCGAAACTTTAGGCGCCGGCGCCAGAGTCGTAAGGAGCGAAGACGCGTTTAAGGCGGAGACCCGGAAAGGCGTCCCGGGGATTATCGTGAACGAAGGCATTAGCATAGGAGATATAAAGAGCCCTGACTTTACTCTATACGTCGAAGCAATAAAGACGATAGCGGCTGACAAGAACGGCGAGAGGCTAAGAAGATTCCTAAACTTCCTGAAGAATAAATTACAATTGATGGATAAATTCAATATTGATAAAGCGAGAAAAGCCCTTGACCAATTAGACGATAAAGATATCTTCGTAGCCAGAATGCGTAAAGCCCTGACAGGCCGTCTGATTAAACAGAAAGAACTCCTGGCGCAGGCTTACAATAACATGATTCTATCCGAAAGCCCGTTCGATAACTCCGTCGCCGTCGCCACAACAGACGAAGTGGCCGAATCCGACATCTTCTTCTTCGATAATGTGGTAAAGGCTTCCGAGCAGGGAATCGTGAGCCCGATCATCTACGGATCTACCTTAAAGGACAGAAAACAGGCCGAAGAATTCGCGAGGGCGGGGCTGAAAACTACAGGTTTCTCCGAAGACAGAATCAATAAAGCCTTTAAGTCGATCGTCTTCGTCGATAAATACGATGAAAATCAAATAAAGAGGACGATAGAGGGCCTTGTATTCGCGATAAGGGCCGAGATCCGCAATAAATTCGGAAGTTCAATTAGCTTCGACAGGATCGGTATAAGAGCTATCGAAAAAGAGGTCAGGGCAGGCGATGAAAGGCCGACCATCGGCAAGCTTCTCGAGATTAAACCCGTAAAGATCAACGGTATGGATACGTACGTCGCGATAAATACGTATCAGGTGCTGTTGGAGGTGGTGAATGGCGCTTGTCTCGATGGCAAAATAATTCCTGGCCTATCGAGAGATGAAAAAGGCGTCTACATATATCTTTCTCCGATAGTGCCTCACGACTACAACAAGGAGATCGGCGCGTATAGAGACGCGATAGTGCTACTCGCGAGCGCGGCATAAACTTAACCTTCGTTCAACCTATGAGGTTGAACGGTTAGGTTATAAAAAATTTAGATATTTAGTCTTGACAACATTTAGATATTTGCTATACTATAGTTCCATAATATAAGCTAGGATTTATTGTTGCTAACAATAAAGGGATATGCTATGATGCAGGAATCCGAAATAAAACCAAACATATTCTTGGATCTAACCGGTTCAAGAAATAAGCGATGGATTCGCATTATCGCGCTGGCCCTCATCGTGGCTTTTATCAACCAGGACATCGTCTGGGCACAGGGTGGCACTCCCGCTTGGTCAAAACCTGCCCCGTCTTCTAACCCCCCTCAATCTAACCAGGTTAGAATTGCCAGGATAACCATTCCCAAAGACGTAGCCGTAACCAAAGAGGTCTATAACTCTTCCCAACGGACGACGGAAGACGGACGACGGAAGACGATAATAAACATCCAGGACGCCCACGCCTCATTAACAGCCCAGGAGTCCATATCTTCAATATTAGACAGCCTTGTAACTAACTATGACCTGAAGCTTGTAGCCATAGAAGGCTCTTCAGGCTATATAGACACCTCGATACTT
>JAZDOS010000057.1:0-6866 GCA_043798375.1 Candidatus Omnitrophota bacterium
AATTACTATTTTTAATGTTTGAAGTGCCTCACGCCGGTAAAGACCATCGCCATGCCCAGCTTGTCCGCCATCTTGACGACTTCTTCGTCGCGGATCGATCCGCCCGGCTGAATTATGGCTCTTATGCCGCCTATGTGGGCCTGAACGATACCGTCCTCTTTCGGGAAGAACGCGTCGCTGGCAAGCGTGGCAAATTTAGCCCTGTCGCCCGCTTTCTTGCACGCGATCATCACCGAATCGACGCGTGACATCTGGCCTGCGCCGACTCCGACAGTTTTCGTCCCCTGGCACAAAACGACGGAATTGGACTTAACGTGTTTGGCGACAACCCAGCCAAAAAGAAGCGAAGCAAGCTCCTCCTTTGCCGGTTTGACCTTGGTAACAAATTTCAGGTCCGTCTCTTTGAGGCGGACGATATCCCTGTCCTGGACAAGTATTCCGCCGACAACCTTCTTCATATCGCTGTCGGCCCTCGCAACCTTGGCTCCGAAATTCTTCACCTCGATAAGCCGCAGGTTCTTCTTCGTCTTCAAGGCCTCGAGCGCTGCCGGTTCATATGACGGGGCGATGATACATTCGACAAAATCGGCCTCCGCAAGTATCGTTTTCGCGACATCGAGATCGACGGGTTTGTTAAAACCGACGATAGAGCCGAACGCGCTTAACCGGTCACAATCGAGCGCGTCGATGTAAGCCTGTTTAAGCGTCTTCGCCGTCGCGGTGCCGCACGGATTGGTATGCTTTACGATAGTCGCCGCCGGATGATCGAACTCTTTCACTATCTCGAGCGCCGCGTTAAGGTCGATTATATTATTGAATGAGAGCTCTTTACCGTGCAGTTGAACCGCGCCTGACACGCTCGGCTCATCACAGGATTCATCCTTGTAGAATGCCGCCTTCTGGTGAGGATTTTCCCCGTACCTCAGATCCTGGATTTTCTTGAAATTTAAGCTTAAAACCGCGGGGAGCCATCCTTCTCTTTCCCGGCAATTCTCCGCATCCCCTTCTTTCCCCTTCTTTCCTTTTCTTTCCTTTTTCAAGTATTCATAAATCGCCGCGTCATAACTCGACGTCTTCTGAAAAACTTTCACCCCCAGTTCCACCAAAAGCTCCTCCGAGACGCCGCCGTTATTCTTGACCATATCCACAATGACCCTCTCATAATCGGCAGGGTCGCATACTACACAGACAGACCTGTGGTTCTTCGCCGCGCTCCTCAACATCGACGGCCCGCCTATATCGATATTCTCTATCGCTTCCTCGAGTTTCACACAGGGCTTCGCGACGGTCTTTTCAAACGGGTAAAGATTGACCACCACCATATCTATGAGCCCGATATCGTGCTTCTTTACGGTATCCATATGCTCTTTATTGTCTCTCAGGGCAAGTAACCCGCCGTGAACTTTCGGATGAAGCGTCTTCACCCTGCCGTCCAGCATCTCGGGGAATCCTGTCTGCTCCGAAACATCTTTCACCGAAATCCCGAGCGCCCTTATTGCTTTGGCCGTCCCGCCGGTCGACAGGATCTCGACGCCGAATTTATCCAAAACTTTGGCCATTTCCTCCAGGCCGGTTTTGTCTGATACGCTTACAAGCGCCCTTCTTATCTTCACCCTTTTTCTCCCTCCATTTCCCTTCCTTTTTCCTTATTTTCCCTCTTTATCCCTTTTTCGCCTTTCCCTGGTTTGCGACGGCCTCCATCGCTTTTTTAACCTCTTCCGGATCGCCAAGGTAATAACTCTTGATTACCTTGAGATTGTCTTCGAGTTCATAGACAAGCGGCAGGCCCGTCGGAATATTCAGGCTCACTATGTCCTTGTCCGAGACGTTATCGAGATATTTCACGAGCGCCCTTAAACTATTTCCGTGCGCCGCGATAATAACGCGTTTACCCGATTTTACAACCGGCGCGACCGTCTCATGCCAGTACGGCAGGAATCTCGCAACCGTGTCTTTCAGGCATTCCGTCAAAGGAATTTCGTTATTCTTCAGGTCCTTATACCGCGGGTCGCTTGCGGGGCTTCTCGGGTCATTCTTCTCGAGGGCCGGCGGCGGAACGTCATAGCTCCGGCGCCATATGAGAACCTGTTCCTCGCCATACTTTGCGGCCATCTCCGACTTGTTCAATCCCTGCAGGGCGCCGTAATGGCGTTCGTTCAACCTCCAGGAATTGTAGACCGGTATCCACATGAGATCCATCTCGTCCAGCGTAATCCACAATGTCCTTACAGCCCTTTTCAGGACGGAGGTGAAAGCAATATCGAATACGAACCCTTCTTTCTTTAACACCTGTCCCGCCCGGTGAGCTTCCTCTATGCCTTTTTTGGACAGGTCGACGTCGGTCCATCCGGTAAAGCGGTTTTCCTTATTCCATGTGCTTTCGCCGTGTCTTAACAGCACCAGTTTCTTCATCGCGCGTCTCCTATCTTACTTTAGAGAAATTATTGTAGCATAAAATCCTTCCAAACGCAAACCTCCCCGATCTCGGTTCAAGTTTGGAGGCCAGGATTTAGGTCAAAATTTCAAAGAAACAAAATATTTTAAAATATTTGCAACAATTTTTGCGATTTTAGCGTCTTTATATATAGGGACCGATACAACCTTAAAGGTTACCTTTAAGGTTGTTACTGGCAAAGGAGGAGACTATGGTCTATCATGTGTTTAATAAAAGCATAGCTGGTTTTGTAATTTTTAATAACGAATCTGAATTCAATAGGATGCTTAAATTATTTCAATACTATAAATACGAAAAATCTTATTATAGTTTTTCAAAATTTACAGAACTTCAAAAATCCAAAATTGAAAATCGCAAAATAGAGCTGCCGTTGCTAAAAGAAGGCGGCAAATCTGTAGCAATAATATCCTATTGCGTAATGCCTACTCATTTTCATCTAATATTAAAGGAAATAAAAGAAAATTGCGTGCCGACATTTATGAGCAAAATGCTCAATAGCTATGCGCGTTACTTTAATATTAGGCATAACAGAAAAGGCCACCTCTGGGAAGGGACATACAAGAAGGTGTTGATCACCAGCGATGAGCAGCTGCTCCACTTGACTAGATATATTCATTTAAATCCCGTTACAGCCTATCTCGTTAACAAACCTGAAGAGTGGCCATATTCTTCTTATAAGGAATATTTAAAAATAGGCATTAAGCCAAGCGAGATCATCTGTGATCATACTGATTTATTCAATATCACGCCATCCGCTTATAAAGAATTTGTAGAAAGCAGAATTTCTTATCAGCGGGAATTGGCCAAAATTAAAGAATTGCTTCTCGAATAAAGAATTTTACCTCACTCAACTACGCAACCTCTAATGTAACCTCTAAGGTTACCTTAGAGGTTACCTTAGAGGTTGTACCGGTTATTCTGCATGAATTAAAGTAGTAAGCTGGATACGGTATCGCAGAATAGGAAGCCTTTACGTTTCAGGACAACGCCGGTGGGGATATCGCCGTCTTTCTTGTACTTGATAAAACCGTTCTCGATCAGGTTTGGCAGGGCTCTTTTTTCGAGTTCACAGAAATCGTATCCGGTCCTGTCTCTGAACCATCCGAAATCTATCCCTGTCCTGGTCCGAATCTTAATGGCAGCGGTCTCTTTCGCCCTTCTTGCGGGGGACAGCTTCTCGCTTGATTCAATAAGCGATTTACCTTTCTGAAATCTGCGTGTATATTCTTTCACATCGGAAACAAACTTACTCCTTACCCCGCCTATATACGAAACGGCCGAGGCGCCCAATCCGATGTAAGGATTATTATCCCAATAATTCAAATTATGTTTACATTCGAAACCGGGTTTCGCGAAATTCGACACTTCGTACTGCTTGAAACCGCCCGGCGACAACCTGTCGATAGCCGCCTCATACATCCCGGCCGTCACATCGTCCTCCAGGGGCGTTACCGACTTATTTGCGAGCGCGGCAAACAGGGGCGTCCCTTTCTCGTAGGTAAGCTCATAACACGATACGTGTGTCACCGGAAGCCTCGCGGCTTCGCCGAGCTGGCTATTCCATGATTCAATGTCTTCGCCCCATACGCCGAAGATCAGATCCACGCTTATATTTTTAAAACCGGCCTTTACCGCTAAGGATATGGACTCCCTCGCCTTAGCCGCGGTATGGAGCCTGCCCAGTTTCTTCAGTTTTTTCTCATCCAGCGATTGCACGCCTATGCTTAAGCGCCCTACGCCGTAATCCGAGAGCATCCTTAATTTGCCGGCATCCAGGCTTTCGGGATTTACTTCTACCGTAAACTCCGCGGCCGATTTCGAAAACCGCTCAAGGCTTTTCAACAGCTTTTCGAACAAGGCGATATCCAGGACGGTGGGCGTTCCTCCCCCTGCATATATAGTAGAAGGCTGTATTTCGATCTTTTCTGCTTGAGCGCTCAAAACATCTATATAGGAAGAGGCGGCATCCTTGTCATATATCGAGCTGTAAAAATTGCAGTAGACGCACTTTCTCCCGCAGAAAGGGATGTGGATATATAGCGATGGGTTCATTAGATAGTTCTAACCAGGTTAGATCTTACGGTTACTCCTAGATCTAACCTGGTTAGATAGCTATGCAGTAAAAACGCTTTCTACTTCTTCAGGTTATCGACCACTTCGGACATAAACTTCCCGGCTATGTCTTTGCACCCTAATCCGAACGCGAGCGCGATGCCCAGCCCGATCGATATGAGAATAATATTTATGGCCAGGACTATCAATGCCGATGCGATCTTGAGCTGTTCGATAGCGATAACCACCGCGAAAGTAACCAGCACAAATTTCGCGATCTTAGCCAAAAGCCTCGCCTTCGATATGCCCGCATTGCTGGCGGTGGTAAGGACTATCTTCGAGATGAAATCGGCCAGGAACGTTCCGACTATCAGGATGAAGAGCGCGCCGATTATACTGGGGACGTATTCAATAAGCCGCGCCATCAGATCCGCGGCAACGGTCAGGTTCAGCGCCCCCATCGCGGTCGCTATTACGACAAGGATCACGACCCAATATATTACGGCACCTATTACTTCGGATAACGTAAGCTTGATCTCGCCATGGGCCAATATATTTGTCAGGCCCGCCTTATCGCTTGCTACGTCAAGGCGCAGTGCTTTCAACACCCTTACGATTACGGCCTCGATCAATTTTGCCGCTAACCATCCGATAATCAGGATGACAATCGCGCCCGCAATGGCCGGGACATAACCCCAGACTTTGATCAGCATGGCCTTCACAGGATCAACTACAACGAACGTCAGCCAATCCATACAGCACCTCCTTTGTGGTGATTATTAAGTAAGTTTACCACAAAATACGATTTTGGCAAGGGTTAGGAGTTAAAAAGTCGGGAGTTAAAAAGTCAGCCGCACTTGGAATAGCCGCAGGACTTGCATACCATGCAGCCTTCCACATGCCACAGGGAGCCGCCGCAGTCCGAGGACATAAGGGGAGGACGTAAGGGGACGGTTCCCGCTGCAATCCCAGATCTGTCCCATATTCAATCCTAGACATGTCACTTTTTTAAAATAATTTGCAACACACAAAGATTGTGCTGAGGCCTGAAGATTACAGGCGGAGTAGCTATAGGGCGCGTATCATAGGTAAAGACGATGAGGGGGTATTACACTATGAGGGACGGGTCTGGGATTGCCGTCAGAACCGTCCCCTATTAATAAACACCTATTAACACAATTCAAAAATGTTAGGATAGAAAAAAGATAGAAAAAATCCCTTGAATTTATCTTGTTTGTGGTGTATACTATAATATAGGAGCAGAAGTATTGGGAAAATAAGATTAAAGTAATGGTTATTTTTTTTGAGGGGAATTTAGAGGTGTTAAAAAAGTATAAGGGAAAGGTAGGAAAATAAAATGAAGAAATTACTGATTTTAGCTTGCGCGTGTTTACTGGCGTTAGGAATAACGGGTATAAGTTTTGCTTCCATTCTCGACGAGGATGAAAACGATATTGTCAAAAGGCACAAGGAATGGATAGAGAGAGTATTGGCGGGGCAGCGTTACGACGAAGCCAATAGGATAGTAGCAGTGCATAAGGTTCCCGCGATACGCGATGGACAAGAGGAGATCGTCAAAGTGCCCGAAGAGCCGGAACCGTTTACACCTCTTGCGCAATCTTCCGATGAAAAACCAGATAGGGGGATGAAAATATTCGGATTTGACCCCGCGACAGGAATGGTCGGAGATTTAGGTTACATTGACCCGAAGACAGGCAAAATAGGGGATGGCGGCGCGGTATCCGAGTGCGGCGCCACGATGCCCGCTGAATTGCTCAACGATCCGCAGGATTTAACCTATGCAAAGATGGTAGATAAGGAAAGTCTTATCGGGCCTGAAGTAGTCAAATTGCCCACGTCGCTCCAATTAATGGATCCCGCCGCGGTGATTGAGCCGCAAATCGGGATGGAGATTGGGCCAGAAATTGCAAAGATTGCGGATCATCAGGTCATGGATTTGTTTGAAAGAAGCTTTCGCGAAGAGCCTCCTCTTTTGGTTGACATAAATCTGAACGAACTCCTCCAGAGAAAAGACGTGGAGAACAAGATCTGCGCCCAATTCTCGTGCGAAGTTACTATCCAGAGGACATTGGCGGGCGCGGAGGACGAAGCACTATCCGGGCTATTTCCGCAAAGCATGGAGTAAAAGTTACCTTATTCATTTCCACGTAAGAGGACGGTTCCCGTTACAATCCCAGGCCTGTCCCCTATTTTATTGACAGGACTTTGTTAATTTTTGAGCCGTTCCTTAAATCGATTTGACTTAATCTTGTAAAGTGAAGCAGCTATATCTTTGTTCTTTGAAAGCAGAAACGCCGAGTCTATAATGATAAGCGATGCTACGGCCTGTTTGCACTCG